>DAVD01000039.1 GCA_002505405.1 Candidatus Poseidonia alphae
TCCTCGGATGGTCGTACAAGGCCGAAGTGGGCGACCCGCGTGAAACGCCTGCTGAGCCGCTGGCTGAAGCACTTCAAAACCGAGGCATTCAGGTCGGCGTGTTTGACCCCCACCTCAGCGAGGAGAGCCTTCCCGATTCAGTCGAGTACATTGGAGATATCAACGATGCAAAAGGCTTCAATCTCGCTGTTCTTGTCACGGCCCACAAAGTGTGTGTTGAACTTGATTGGAGCGCTTTGGCTTCGAATATGAACACTGCAATCTTGTACGATGGAAGGCGCGTGCTTGACCTTGAAGCCGTTGGAGCACAAGGTTGGGAAGTTTACGCAGTCGGACGGCCACTTTGAGACAGGAACCTCATAACAGAGGCAACTTACGGGTTGAAACAGAAGAATTCGTATGCGCAGATTCAAAGAAGAGGCAACGCCACGGGGGGTTGAGGCGTGGACATGGTCGGGACGGAATGGATTGAAGCAGAAGTGCTCAAAGCAGTTCCAGACGCCGTTGTTGAAGTCATTGACCTGCACCGCTCCGGTGACCACTTTCATGTTCGAATTATCTCTCCTTCGTTTGACGGAATGCGCCCCCTTCAACGTCAAAAGCAAGTTCTTACAGTCATGAAAGAACACATCCCCCACCCCATTCACGCACTTGACCTCAAGTGCATGACGCCCGCCCAAGCAGAAACTGCAGGGGATACAGCGTTTGACCCCCACGGTGGAGGCCAAGGGGTACACATACGACGCCTCCAAAAGAACAAGGATTGAGAAACATGAACTGGACACCTGAAGAACTGCAAGCACTCGTCGATGAACATTCAATTGTATTGTTCATGAAAGGAAACCCAAATGAGCCACAATGCGGTTTTTCAAACCGTGCCGCACAAGTATTGCAGCAACTTGGGGAAGATTTCGCTTCGCTCAATGTGCTCAGCCACCCAACGGCAATACCTTCGGTATGTGCTTGGTCAGACTTCCCTACCATGCCTCAAATCTTCGTTAACGGAGAACTCATTGGCGGGTCAGACATCGCTATGGAGATGCTTCAGGACGGAAGTCTTCGTCAGATGTACGACGAAGGCCGCACAGCTTGAGTTCTAACGAACCCTTGTACTCTACAAAGATTCATCAGCGCTTGGCGTGAGGTTCACCCATGGTTCGGCCGTCTCGCTGGAGCGAAGAGCGAAATGCCAACCGCGAACAGGCAAATTGGATTGTTGGTTGGTTAAGGCGAAATGGACCAGCCTCAACCTCTGAAATCATCGCTGCACTCAATCAGGATGGGCGCCAGATTCGTGCCCACATTCTTCAACGCGCTCTACGAAAGTCACCGTTTATACATCAGATGGGCCGGACAGAGGGAGAAAAAGGACAAGTCAGCATTTGGGAGTGGAAGGTAGAGGAATGACAACCGCTCACAAAAATGTACGCAGGGCTTGAAAGCGGCGAACTCCAGCAGCGAACATGGGCGCTGCATCACCCCCCCGTCGTCCATCAAGCGGGCGAGATGCGGGATGGCTTGTTGGAGCCGACCTGGTTGCGGTCGCTCTTGCTTTCATCGGACAGATCGTTCTCACTCACGCTTTGCTTGCTGAGCATTACGGTTGGATGGTCCTTGCCATCGACTTGTTTGCATCGCTGTTTCTTGTCATTGATTTAGGCCTGCCCACGCTTCTTGCTAGGGACGGTAGCCGTGCGCCGGAATTGGTTCGAGCAGCAGTTTGGAGAATTTACCGTTTGCAATTGCTGATGAGCATCCCTTTTGTGGTCGTCGCTCTGGTTGTTCACCCGCAACACTGGATTCAGCTCAATCCCCCTCCATCAGTGCTGATACTGGCCGGACTGATCGCATTGGCCCACGTTGCCTCTTACGCCCCGAGAAGTGGATTGAGGGTGTTGGGAGAGGCGCGGCTTGAGGCGGCTTCGAAAGTTGGAGAGCGTTTGGTGACCACTCTTGGTTACGCGACCCTCTTCTATCAGGGGAGCACGTCGGTCGTTGCCTATACGTCGGTCTTCCTTGCTGGCGCTGTGGTCGGGTGGCTCCTTGCACTCGTACTGGTCATCCTAAGAGCACCGAGAAACACAGGTGCAATGGATTGGAGTCGCCTGAACGCTTCGTGGACGTCGAATAAGGTGCTCTTGTATGCAGCCCTGCCCTTTGCAATCACCCTCGGTGTTCTTCCCTATGTTGTGCGAATTGAGAAGTTTATGATCGCATACAGTCAGGGAAGCGAGGTCGCTGCGGTCTTCCATGTTGCGCAGTTGGCTTGGCTGGCGGGGTTGGTTGTTCCCGCAGCGATGAGGGCAGCGTTACTTCCCGTACTTGGAGCATCCAGAAACGATGAACTTCAGCATCGCCGTGAAATGGAAAAAGCGCTTGATATGTCGTTTGGATTGCTCCCGTTCGGTCTTTACGGAGGGGCATTTTTGGTAGCCGTGTTCGCTCCAATCGCTTTCCCATCAGAATACTTTGATTCCACTTATGGGGCATCAGCTGTAGACCTGTTCTATGTGCTCCTGTTTGGATGGGCAATGACATTGATGGCAACACCAACCTACACCGCGGTGATGGCGGGACCAAACCCTTGGCGTTTCACTCAATTCATCGTCTTGGTCTTGGCGGTTGCCGTTGTTCTAGGAGGATTGTTCATTCTTACCGTACCATCGAGTGCGCCTCAACGCCTTTACGGCGCTGCTCTTGCAAGCAGTATGACCGCGTTCTTCCTTCTCTTGTTTTCGTGGGCAATGAGCGGGTCCATGAAGCAGGTCACTCAGCGCCGCGACGATTGGTTGCTCATGCTCCTTTGTACCACGTTTGCCGTCATAGGTTTTGTGACCCATACGTACTGGTGGGTCTTCGGTTTACCGTTGTTTATGTTCGCTCCACCAGGGTTGAAAGCAATGCGTTCCACGCTTGGATGACCGTTTTGTTTGAAGCAAAGGCGAGCGTTTCCTTAACGGTCGCTTCCTTTGTCCATCCGTCACGAAGTGCAGCCTCAATACCGTCAGCAAGTGCCGAAGGCGTGGCGTCACACACCCATGCTTCGGGCAGATACGTGGCGACTTCTCCAACATCTACGCTGACAACAGGAGTTCCGCAGAGGAGGGATTCTCTGGCAACCAGCGGTCCGGCTTCTCTCTTAGAAGTGATGAGCGTCACGTCAGCCACCAGCATGCGGTCATGAACGATGTCACGCGGTTGTTGTTTGAGGTGCGTGACGCCAACAACCCACCCACGGTGCTCCATTTCTTCTCCAGTTTCTAGAGCAAGCAGGTGCTGCTTCTCAGGGCGGCGCGGGTCGGCTGGAAAGAGAATATCCAACGAATCCTTGCGCCATCGCCCTCGCCAGGAACGCAAATCTCGAGCCCAATCCCGACCAATTTCGGTCGAACAAGGTACGGTTCGTAGTTCTCGTGGCGG
>DAVD01000002.1:0-12523 GCA_002505405.1 Candidatus Poseidonia alphae
GTGGCCGTGGATACGGTGGCGGAGACCGAGGTGGAGACCGACGCAGCAGCGGCGGGTACCGTCGTGATAACAATCGCCGTCCACAGAGCACCGACTCAAATTTTCGCCATGCAAAGGGCAAGCGCCCAGGACACGCTCACAACCGGGGACCAAACGACCTCCAACCGAGGAAGCCCGACCGATACGACGATTGATTGGAGGTTAACAACTTGAGTGCAGAAACGCATTATCTCAATGCTCTGGAAGCTCTTGATGAAGGAGACCGGGTGAAGGCCCTAGAAGAGGCTAAACTGGCCACTTCCCTTGATCCCGAACATACTGAAGCATGGTCAATCTATGTTGAAGCCACCGTTCCTGCCCGTGGAGAACAAATGACCATGCTCGATGCTGCCCAAGCATTGGCTGGCGTAAAAAAAATCGTTGCGATTGACCCGTCAAGGTTGGACATGTGGGTTCGCGGTGGCCGCCTTATGGCGGACGACCTTGGTTTGCTTCACGATGCCTTGCATTGGTGGCAGAAATGCCGAAACTTCACGCCTGATGAGGCCACACCGCTTGTTGAAATGGCTTCAATTCTTGCCGATATGGGGGAATATGAAGAAGCGCAACGCAGGTTAGAATCCATCCTCGAAGAGAACATGGATGTTCCCACATCACAATTCACTCGAATCAACGGGCTATTGAATCTCGTTCGGGCTGCCGCTCTGCAAGACTCAAAAGAAATTTTCCGACCTTATGAGAAGCACCACAATGGATGGGAAGCCATTCGACAAAAAATGAAGAAGCCACCCATGTCGGAGAATTTCATTTTCCTGATGATATCTGTACCACTTCTATTGGGGGTAATTTATTTCTCACAACAATTCGCTGGACAAGGATGGGGCTCATTCTGTTTGACATCTTTGGTCATCCTGTTCATTGTTCTGTTTTCCATGCGAACCGCAAAGCGTTGGTTCCAACTGATCAATCGGCCCGCATTCAACCTGCTTAGGGCTATGAATTTTGAAGCCTCCACCGGCCATACCGTCCTCCAAGAGGACATTCGGACGTCCGTTCTTTACATGTACATCATGCAACGAAAACCGAGGCCATGGCAGGAACGCACGCTAAAAATCATCGATAGAGGTTCTGGCCTTCCAAAGAACTGGAAGCAACGCCTTCCCGATTTTGAGGCCCACTTGTCTTACGTTGAAGACCTCGATGAGGAAGACGAGGACGAGGGATTGCGGCCTTACGAAGAAGAGTGAATCACGTTCCAGCGGTGCCATCGTCAAGATAGGCGCTTTGTTGCGGCGATAGCGAATCAATGCTCAAGCTCAATGCGACTCATGTTCCTTAGAGGGTCATGGAGGGGGGTCCATCGTAGCGGCATCTTCAGCAAGGCGAACCGGTGCGGGATATTGATTGGCGAAGGACATGTCCATGACTTCCATAGGTGTCTCCCTGCCGGTGCAAGGTTCATCGGCAACCGTCGGCAAGCAAGAAGTGGGCTGTCAATCTTTCTGATGCATTCGTCGTTATTGTCTTGAACGGTTTAGATTCGCCTTAAAACCGCCTGCAGGGTTACCTTTACCATCACAGGAGCCCGTGTGGCATCGATAGCACCGTTGTTCATGGATTCAAATGACGCTGAACGATGACGTCCATCATGCCGGTAGCACTGCAGAGAAGATCAGCCAATGCTGATGCTTCCTTTCCTCTTCGGCTTGTGCGCATCACTGCTGTGATTGAGCGTACTGGACAGCGTATTGCTGAGCATAGGCAGCCGCTGTTGCGGCATCGTAGCCTTGGCCTACAAACTGCTGGTAGTACTGTTCGTAAATCGCTTGGTCGAACCCACCAGCCGCTGGTTGTGCTGCTGCAGGCTGAGCTGCTGCTGGTTGCGCTGCTGCTGGTTGTGCTGCTGCTCCAGCAGCATCTCCACCAACATACTGAGCGGCAAATGCACGAGCGGTCTCTTCAGGGTAGCCCTGAGCGATGAGTTGCTGGACGTATTGCTCTGTAGGGTCGAGTGCATCGGTACCAAAGGCGCCGCCCATGTCTCCAAATGCGTCTTCCTTTTCGCCACCGCGGCGCATGAACATTAAGGTTCCAACGATGATGAGCAGTAGAAGACCTACTGCAGCGATCAACATTGTTGAGTCAAGTCCTTCCGAGTCGCCTTCAGTGCCGTCGCCGGATGGAGTAGCATCAGCCCATAGACCGGTAGTTGCGTCATAAGTCCAATCTCCGGACCATTCACATTCGTCATTGTCGTTCATGATCCACTGCCCACCAGCTGCTTCAGCAGCAGGGTCAATTTGAGTGCCTTGGCAGACCGGGAGGGTGATGGTAATTTGACGGTAAATACGGTCGTCGTCGTTATCTGCATCGTCACCTTCGTACACCAGGAGGTAAATGGTCACTGCTTGGGATGATTCGTTGTCATAGAGCCTCTTCAAGTTCAGAGTGAGTTCCCAGTTGTCTCCGTCGGAGAGTTTGCTGGTTCGGTCCCAGAGTTGCTTTCCTTCACCGAGAGCATCACTGCTCAAGTTGTACTTCTCAAGACCTTCTAGATTGAAATCACTGTTGCTGAAGGCGACTTCGATGTAAACGTCATCATCTTCTGAACCGCTCAAGACTTGACCGCTCAGAGTGATTTGATCATCGGTGATTTGTTTGTTGTCGAACGTTTCTTGGGTCCATGTGAAGTCCACAGGTTCGTCTCCCATGCCTTCAGCAAGAATCACGAAGTACATGCGGTATTCATCTGAAACACGTCCGGCGCTGTCTGTAACAGTGAGTTCAATCTTGATTTGATTTTCAATCGAACCTGTATCGTCAACAGTGACGTTTTGGAACTTATAGGACCACAAACCGCCGCTTGCAGCAGTTTGGGTGTAAGTGTCACCGAGCAAGCGGTAGTCGTCGTCACCGTATTTGGCGTCGTAAAGCACCTTCCATTGGTAGGTTTCAATACCGTTTCCAGTAAGTGCATCGGCGTCAGATGAATTGCTTGCATCAAAGTGAACAACCAACTCTCCGCTGTCCTCTTCGAGGACGATTCGGTATTCATCGTAATCCACACCCTGGAAGGTTTGAGGATCTCCCATGGTGATAAGGTCAGAATATGTTTCCCGAATGTCGACTTCACCATCTGCTATTGGGATGAATTCATCAGCCTCTGCATCGTTGGTTTGTACGGTGACTTCCAACTGACGTGCGTGTCCTGCATCATCATGAAGGTAGAGGGTAATGTGCCATTCTTCTCCCTGAGCACAGCCTGTTAAGGATGACAGATCGGTCTTACAGAATGTCATTGTAGGCATCTGTTCACTGGTGTGGCCGGTGACTCCAGTCGCCAAGGAAGTTCCATCCCAGTTGTTTGGTCCGTCAATGACCCAGTCTGCGTCCAAGGATGCTTCTGTGTCGCTAAGGAAATCAAAGGTGAGTGTAGCATTGCTCTTCATGTAGCGCACCTTGTAACCGTTGGTATTTGGGTCGTTATCAGGGACCTCTCCGTTGATGGTGATGTCCTCGTTATCAAATCCAGATGGATAAGGCGTGACTTGGTACTTCAAGAGGTTTCCAAGCAACGGGAAGGTTGTGTCATTTGCACGGTTTGAGTTGCCTGCGACGTCAATGGTTGTGGCGATAAGTCCTCCACTTTGATAACTGCAGACTCCGAGTAGAGTATCCTGGATGTTGTCATTCGAGCGAATAAGTCGCTGGAATTCTCCGCCGTTTTCCATGTAACCTCCGCCACAAGTGGTTGGGACTTCGTTGGGGCTCACGCTGGACGTGCTGATGACACCGTTTGCAACGACAGTGTCGCCAAGGGCAGTGAAACCTTGGAACGAAGTCGGCAATACGTTATCCATGATTGGATGGTAAGGGTCTGCTAAGTCCATCTTTGCGTAGGTAATTCGCTTGTCTTCATCGGTTTTCTCCTTGATGTCCAAGTTGAACGGAAGTCGGGATGTCGAGTCCTTACCATAGACTTGCTCACCATGCGGCGCAAGGTGGGCCTGAATGGTTCCACCGGCCGACATGAAGTTGGTCAGTACCGTCTTTCGCTGAACAGGGTCAGCAAGGGATTGATAGTAGCCATCTCCACCTTGATCGGTATCTTTTGCAGCATTCAAGTCCTGCATTGGTAGAATGATTTTATCGTAATGTGTAAACCATCCGGCATCGAAGTACTTGTCCCAGTCTCCAATCTCAAATTGAGTGTAGGTCATTCCAAGAAGAGCGAGGTCTTGCTTGATGATGCCTGTTTCCGTTGAGGTGTCTGAGAGAATAGCGATGTCAATGTTCTCAGCGAAGGTTGCTTCGAAGAAACGTGGAGTTCCTTTCTTTGTTCCATCGGTAAGTTCTCCGTAGAAACTGATGTTGTACGTGTGTCCGTCGAGCCATCCGTTCCATGGCGTGAATGTTACGTCAACCTTTTCTTGGCTTTGCAGGCTTACAGGCGCTCCAGAATCAACCAGATGGGCCCTCGTACCGTCAGCCATGTCAACGACTTCCATGAAGAACACATACTCGCCTGCGAGCACTCCGTTTTCGGCCACGAGATCCCATGAGTGGGTCAAGGCGCTATCTATTGGAAGAACACATGGGAGCGTTTGGTGGGTTAGACATTTCAGTTTCTTCGGGGGTTTGATTCCAATATCTACCGATTCAACGTTGAAAATAACACGTTCAATGTTGTTGGATGTGGATAACTCGTTGTTGTTGTACCAATTGGTGCCCACGGTTCCGTTGTCAAAGATGGTCTTGACATCAAGCCGATAGACTCCTGAAACGAAATCGTGTGATGCAATAACACTCGTGTCCACGTCTTCAGCATCGACACCAGTTCGGGTCGTTGTGTAGGTTGCATCTTCAACGAAGGTGTATTCCTGCAACGAGATGTTGTTGAAACCAACGCCTCTAAATCCGTCGTTAATACCGTTTCTTCCGTCCTCATCGGATTGGAATTCAAAGTTGATGTCTACGGTGGATCCTTGTAGGGAAATACACTCTGAGAACCATTGGGTTGAATCTGGGGAAGAGCGGTTCTGGATGTACAAGTGAGTCAAATCTATGCTGGTTGTCTTCACGAGTTCCTCGGAGTTGAAGAATACGTTGTAATTGCCAGACCCTTCTTCATTGGCTGCATCACCGATGTAATCCAATTCTGTGAAGTCAATCGATTCGGTTGCATTCACAATTCCGTTTCCATCGTCGTCATTCTGGCATGTCCCATCCTCATTGTAGTCGTTCCACTGAGCAAAGACAAGACCAGAATAGTTCTCTGAACCACTACCACTTGCTGACGCCTTTTCATAATCCACCATCATCAATGCGTAATCGCTTGGATCAATGTTTCCACTTTGGTCGGTGGTGTAGAATGTATCAGCATAGTATTCGAAATTCAACGAGACGAAATCCCCAGACATGCTGGTGAGGTCGATGTTTGGAATTATCAAGGTCTCGTTTGCCCATGCGTCGTCGTAACCGTTGGTTGAGGTATCACAGGGATGGCCGAACCAGTAGGCATTGCTGTTGAAAATCTTGGTTGAACATGAGTTTTCGCCGTAGATAACACCCTTCGGGTTTTGGTTTTCTTGGTGCAGGTATCCGTCGCTGTCAGAGGTGAAGTCTTCTTCACAAACAGCGTTGCTCGCACCACAGATCACGTCTGAAGGCGTTGCGGAGTAGACGGTTGCTTCAATATCAAAGTCAACTGGCGTGTTACCCCAATTGTTCGTTGTTACTCCAATGTCAAAGATACCCTCAGCGTACAAGCCTCCGGGAAGGAATCCTTCAATTCCTTCCACAGCTGGGTCATACAGGTTGAACGGGGTAACATAACCGACCGCGTCGTCATTGACGGACTGTTCGTCCCACGCATTGTTAGAGATTGTAGCGGAAATTCTGTAGGTTGTATCGTTGAGCAGGTTTGCCTGAATTGAAGTTGTGTATTCTTGGCCAGGTTCAAGGTTGGTGAGCGGGCCAATTGTGGTGGTTTGAGTCTGTGGGTTGGGGAGGAACGCTGTGTTCTGTTTCCAGATGGTGAGGTTATCAACAGCGAATCCATCTCGTCCAGACCAACGGCTTTCGTTATCATCAGCAGTTGACCCTTCGAATCCAGTTCGGAAGCGGAATCGAACATCCACCGTTTCACCGGCCCAATCGGACAGGTCAAAGGAACCCAATCCTTCTTCGGTAAAGTTGTTCCACCCGTAGTAGGTTCCTGATGAGTAAAGGCCGTAGTAGACGATCTGATTTTCATCAGCTCCCCAGAAGTTCTGTTTGTACATGCGGTCCATGTCAAAGCCGCCCCACATGGACTCTCCAGATGCACATGCACCTTGGAGTGCTGCTTGTTGTGGACATCCGATGAGGCTCCATCCAGTTTCTTCACTGCCCACTTCAATAATGGCCAGGTCGTCCCAAACATCGCCGACAATGAAACCGTTTTGGTCGGCACTACCAAGAGCCCCGAGTCCAAGATGTTGGAACAATTCAACGCTCATGAAGGCACGGTCTGCGCCAGTGAGGTCGACGTCCGTGAGGACCATTGCATCGTCCCAGTTCCTTCCATATCCAGACCATGCGTCTCCAGATTGGTTGGTTTTCATGTTGCCTGCCCACATAAAGTCGGTAGGGTTGAGGTAGTTTGCAGAAACGTTCGGGTCGTTGTTCCCCGTGGACGCTCCTGTTGAGTGATTGGTCTCAAGATGCCAGTTCGTTAAGCCATCAACGTATTCCTCGAAGGCCCAGTTGCACCCTGCTCCACATCCTGTTTTGACCTCAGGTGTGTCCCAATCGTTGGAATACACCGTGGCGTTCGAAGAGTTCAATTCATCAACGACCTTCAACGTGACTTCCAAGTCGGCACTTTGGCCGTTCAAGGTGTCCATTCCGGTGTTGGTGACGGTGACGTTGATGTCACGGGCACCTTCGCCGACCACGCCAAAGAAGCGGTCTACAGGTGATATTTCTAAATCGGTGACCGCCAGGTCTTTGTTGTCCATTTCGACGATGGTGAGGGTATCATACTGCCCTTCCCATCCGAAATTGTCTCGCCATCCACCGAAATTGTACTGGGTGTGACCAATGACCAAATCGTCAGCTGAGTTCGGTCCTCCGGACAATTGTCCGATGTCAACCGATGATGGCCGGCGGCCTGTAACGTATGAGAGTGGGCTAACGTGCCCACCGTTTCCATCAGAAAGTGTTACTTGGACGGTTGTGGGGAACGAGAGGAAGAAATTCGAGGTACTTCCGCCAGCGGAGTCAGTTGTGTTTAGCTGGTAGGCGATGGTTGGGTTGACGAAATCCGGCTCGCTGTCTCCATTGAGATCATCAACTGCGATGGACCACGAAATGTACGGGCCAAAGTATGCCTTTTGTGGCGAACCAAAGGTGCCTTGTGATGTTGTTCGAGAGTATGAGACGTTCTCGAGGTTGCCGTCCATGACTGCGATGGTGTCAATGTAGCCGTTTGCAGCAACATCGGCGATTGCAAAATCATCGGTTGTGGTTGTCTGCATGTTGACAATATTGGTGTTGGCCTGGTTGGTGCCGTAGGTGTAAGAGATCGGGTAGCCCGGGGCTACACCAGAAGCAGTACAATCGTATTCGATAATGGTGACGTTATCGTCGTTTCCAGGATTTGTGACGGTGCCGGATGCGTAGTCAAGTCCTTCGCTTCGGAGGAGGAAGATGTCATCGTCCGTGCACGATCCGGAGAAACTGCTTTGGCTTTCACCCCAATCGCCGACTTCGATGTTCCGGTAGGTGTTCTGGGATGAGGTGCCGAGGGTGGTTACCAATCCTTGCGAGTTTGAGGTAATCGGTCCAGAGTAGGTGACCACTCGTTGGTTTCCGGGCGTGACATCGGTAATGTCCAGGACGTAGATGTCGTCTCCGCCTGATTGGTCAGCATTCCCGACCGTCATATCCCATACCCAAAAGTGAGTAAATCGCTCTCCAACGGTCCAGTCTTTTTGGCCGCATCCACCGTTTTCGATGATGGTGATGTTACCAGGTTCCCCCGCAGGTTGGCCTTGGTCGTTGGTTTTGAATGGATTGTTTTTCTGATAGATGACAATGTCTGGGGCGCTATCTCCGGTAAATTCACCGACCTCGACCTGTTCTACATTGGCAAATGAGTCCCATTCTGCATTGCGGCTTTGGTTGCCGGTGACCCATACGTCTTGGCGCTCGCTAAAGTCGCCGTTGCCGTCGTTCCAAAGAATACTCAAGGTGTGGGTTCCTTCGGTTGCAATGGCAAGATCGTTGTGTCCGTCACAATCGAAATCACCAATGGCGACATCCACAGGATCGCGGTTGGTCGTATAGGTTCGGGAAACTGAGGCGCTGGCTGTAGTTGCGAGTGCAGCGGTCGTACTCAATATCATTAGCAATGAAAGGAATAGGCTGCGGGCTCGGGCTCTAGAGAGGTCATTTTTTGATAGCATAGACATCACTTGTCCGACCCAAGCCCTGTTTCAATATAATGCCTTTGTAATCTGGTTCCGAATGAACCATGGCGCAGGGCGCCCTTTTTGTTCAAAAATCGGCCAAAAAAGCACTGTGGTGTTACGAACTTCAAAACCGACCGGCCAGCCACTTCGGAGAGGGGCCCCATCCAATGGCGTCTCCACCGTGGATTTTGACCAGTTTTCCGGCAGCAAACAAGGATTCCAGCCAGACTTCTAGCGCGGTCCCTTCACGGTTTCCGAGTCGTTTGCTGGCGATTTCTTCAATGTCTTCTGTCTTGAGTGCGGTCCTTCCATGTTCGCGAACGACAAGCTGAAGCAATTCCCTTAGCCATGCTTCGGCCATCGGGTCAACGCTTGTGGCTCCTTGTACGGGGTGAGGGGGGTCCATGTCCTCAAGTATTTCCATGAGTTCAATGGTGTCGGTCTGTGCCGGTGGCTCAAGTCCCACTTCTGCAATTTTCGCATCAAGGTTAAGTTCACCAATCGGGCGACGAACAATTGGAATTCGTGAAGGGTCCGGTGTAGGCCCCATATCAGCGGGCTTTTCATCGACAGGAGCCTCCTCCATTTCGATGTTCATGCCTGCCTTTTGTCTCGCTTTACTGACCTTAGAAAGGTCAACGGGCTTAACTTGAGTTCCGATCGGCATGGTCCACCCCACGCCCGCAAGTCCGAGTTTGTCAACGTGGTTACTCACCCAGTCAACATCCCCTTCAATCACGACATTGACATCGTGGTCGTCGGAGCGGAACCGGTAGCGAACGTTTCCCCGGAGTTTGCTCATTGTTTCAACCTCAGTCCTTCTTTGACTTGAAGATAGTGGCTCTATTGGCCTTCTCCAGCCATCTGCCTTAGGACGGTGTGCAAGATACCACCGTTGCGATAGTATTCGACTTCCACGGGTGTGTCGAGGCGAACCTGAACCGTGAAGGAATTGACTTCGCCTTCAGGGGAGGTTGCTTCAACCGTCATCATCTGGAGAGGTTCCACTTCATCGGTAACTCCAATGGAAAAGTGTTCATGACCAGTCAGGCCGAGCGTCTCGTGGCTTTCTCCTTCCATGAACGTGAGCGGTAGCACTCCCATTCCTACAAGGTTTGAGCGGTGGATGCGCTCAAAAGATGTCGCAATAACGGCTTTGACTCCGAGGAGGTAAGTGCCTTTTGCAGCCCAGTCACGCGAAGAGCCTGTGCCGTATTGACTGCCTGCGAGGACAATTTTAGGCGCCTCAATTTGCGCTGCATCGTAAACGGATTCAACTTGTCCATTTTCGTGGTTCAGTGCAAAGCCACCTTCTGTCCCAGGGGCCATCTCATTACGAATCCGAACGTTTGCAAAGGTTCCACGCATCATGATTTCATGGTTGCCTCGGCGACTGCCGAATGAGTTGAAGTCACCTTTTGCGACATTGCGTTCACTCAACCAAACTCCAGCAGGGCCGTCTTCTGGGAACGAGCCTGCAGGAGATATGTGGTCGGTCGTAATCGAATCTCCAAGTTTCAGCAGGACGCGAGCATCCTTAATCGATTCAATCGGGTCAGCCTTGGCTGATAGGCCAGAAAAGAATGTGGGCAGTCGGATGTAGGTGGAAGCATCCTCCCACGGGTAGAGAGGACTTGGTGCGGCAGGAATGCTGTTCCAACGAGGTTCATTCATGGCGTCCGCGTAGCGTTGCCGGAACATGTCGGGAGTGATGACGCTCATTGCTTTGGCCAGTTCTTCATCGGAGGGCCAAACGTCCTGAAGCATGACGGGTTTCCCGTCCCTGTCATGGCCGAGAGGCTCGGTCGCCAAATCGATTTCCAAGGTTCCTGCAATGGCGTAGGCAACAACCAACGGCGGGCTTGCAAGATAGGAAGCCTTGACTTTCCCGTGAACACGTCCCTCAAAATTACGGTTTCCCGAAATCACAGATCCAACGATGAGGTCGGCATCATCGATTGCTGCTTCAACAGGTACAGGCAGCGGGCCAGAATTTCCGATGCACGTTGTGCAGCCGTATCCAACGACGTGGAATCCCATGGCGTTCAAGTCCTCTTGGAGGCCGGTTGCCTCGTAGTACTCGGTCACGACACGGCTGCCTGGTGCAAGAGATGTCTTGACCCAGGGCTTGACCGTAAGTCCACGGCTTCGAGCATTCCGAGCCAGGAGTCCAGCTGCGAGCATAACGCCTGGATTGGATGTGTTCGTGCACGACGTAATAGCGGCGATGACGACATCACCGTGGTTCAAATCGTAACGCTTTCCGTCCATTTCAACAATTGAACTCTTGGACAAGTCTTTGTGTTCCAAACCGTGACCTTGGTGGCCTAATTCGTGGGTGAGGCTTTCAATGAAATGCTCCTTCATGCTGTGAAGATCCACGCGGTCTTGAGGTCGCTTAGGGCCTGCAAGTGCAGGCAGGACTGCATCAAGATTGAGTTCCAGCACAGCGGTGTAAGACTTTTCTTCAACTTGGTCGCCGTACCACATGCCTTGTGCCTTAGCGTATGCTTCGACTCCGGCGATGGCGTCATCTTCTCTGCCGGTGAGGCGGAGGTAGTCCAGTGTTCGCTCGTCCACAGGGAAAAATCCACATGTTGCTCCATACTCTGGAGCCATGTTAGCGATGGTAGCGCGGTCGGCAAGAGTGAGTGCTTTCATTCCAGGACCAAAGAATTCTACGAATTTTCCAACAACGCCGTGTTCACGCAACATCTCTACAATGCGCAGGGTCATGTCGGTTGCAGTGACGCCTGACTGGAGGTTTCCAGTAAGGCGGACACCAATTACGTCGGGTGCAAGCATGTATATCGGTTGGCCAAGCATCACGGCTTCTGCTTCAATTCCGCCAACACCCCAGCCTAAAACGCCTAATCCGTTGACCATGGTTGTGTGGGAGTCTGTTCCAACCAAAGTGTCGGCGAGCCAAACGCCGTCTTCTTGACGAGCAACGCTCGCAAGGAATTCAAGATTCACTTGGTGAACGATTCCTCTTGATGGAGGTACAGCTTGGAAATTTGCAAGGGATTGTTGTCCCCATTTGAGGAACGTATAACGCTCCATGTTTCGGTGGTATTCGATGTCGAGGTTCATGCTCAGTGCATCGCTATGTGCTCCCGAGACATCGACCTGAACCGAGTGATCGATGACCAAGTCAACAGGTACCTGCGGATTGACCTTTTCGGGGTCGCCGCCCATCTCTACCATGGCGTCACGAAGTGCAGCGAGGTCAACAACAGCAGGCACGCCGGTGAAATCTTGGAGAATCACTCGTGAAGGGCGAAAAGGAATTTCCTTGCGCTCTCCGTTGGGCGACCATGATGCAATCGAGCGGACATCATCCTCGGTGATCAGAAACCCATCGTGGGCGCGAAGCGCTCCCTCGAGGAGGATGCGAATGGAATAGGGGAGATGCTTGGTGGGTAGGCCGTTAGCGTCAAGGGCGTCCAGAGCAAAATATTCTCCGCCTACTTCAAGAGGGCGTCGAGCGTTGAAGGGGTCCAAAGTGGCCATGATTCCTTCCAAAACGCACGCGTCTATGAAGAAATCCCTCGCATCATCTGCCGCCCCTTTCCGGGAAGAGCGCGATTTCACCAGAATTTGTACCAGGGGGAGTACTCGCCAGCGACTTCAACGGTGACCAAGGTGATGTCGTTGTTTGGTTTGTCGTTTTGGCAGGCAGTAGGAGCATCGCAGATACTTGACATGGCATCGATGTGCTCAAAGCCATCGGTTACTTGTCCAAAGACGGTGTGTACGCCATCAAGATGAGGTGTCCCTGGGGTTCCGTCCGGAGATACAGCATCGGGGTCGACGATGAAGAATTGTGAGCCACCGGTGTGGGGAGCAGATGTCTTCGCCATTGAAAGGTGGTACGGGTTGTGAACTCGCCCGTTATCTGCCTCATCTTCAATCGTGTATGAGTTCTTATCGCAGTCACCTGCGGAGTTTGATTCTTGCCCGTTGCAATATCCAAAGAATTTACCGGCATGGCCGCCGGTCCCATCGCCGTTGGTAAAGTCTCCACCTTGCATCATGAAATCCTTTATGACGCGATGGAAGATGAC
>DAVD01000002.1:12565-19694 GCA_002505405.1 Candidatus Poseidonia alphae
GCAGCGAAGAGTTCAACCACCACATCTCCACTTCCCGCACTGCCGTCGTTGTTGGTCCATGTGAACGAGAGCGTGGCTTCAGTTGGTAGGCCTTCTTGGGATGTGCTGGAGGCGACGTTAATGCCCGCTAGAAGCAACAACCCGGCAATGAAAATCGCTGCAATGCCCGCCGGAGTCGGCGTACCGTCGTTGAGGAGACGGGGGATGGTTGTCTCACGAAATCCCTTCTCTTGCATCTCATTGAGTAAATCGTTGTAGGTGCTGTCTGCTTTTTTGTCGCGTGGTGCTTTTTTTACTGCCTCCCGCAACAGTGTGGCGGCCTTACGGTATTCGGAGCGGCTGTTGCGTGCTTTGGCGTTTAACCAGGTGGCATGGCCGGCGAGACGAAGGGTGGTAGGTTCGTTACCATCGGCGTCCAATTCCCTTAGAATCTTGAGCGCAGCCTCTCCTTTTCCCTTTAGAATTGCTTTCTCGGCTTTCTGCCATGCAGTCGTTAGTGCTTCGTCCGCCATGGCTCCTGCGAAGGGCCTTCCTGTTTTGAGCATCACCCTCAAGGAGTAAATGTTCATGCCCCAATATTGGATTTAGCGGAATGAGAAGGCAACATGTTGAAAGAGTGCGTGACAGCCCGGAGCAACCAAGAGGGACGGGTCTCCGACTCCATACCTCACAGGGGAAGAACAACCATGGACAAAATCATCAACGATTTCACCATCAACATCGCCACAGCAAACGGGACAGGTTCCCAGTCTGCGAACCTCATTTTACTCCAGTCCCTCTTCGACATGGGGGTCCCAGTGAGCGGAAAAAATCTGTTTCCATCAAACATCTCGGGTCTTCCGACCTGGTACATTGTCCGATTATCGGACTTGGGGTATCAAGCACCTGGTGACCGCACCCACATCCAAATTCTCGTCAATCCCGCAACTTGGGATGAAGACCTTGCATCAGCCGAACCTGGAACCGTTATCATTTGGAACAGCGATACCAAAAAGAAAACCGTGGAGCGGGAAGACATTATTTCGTATCCCGTACCGATGAGTTCACTGGCGCGAAAGATCAATCCAAAGATTGCAAAGCTCGTAACCAACATCATCTATGTCGGTGTTTTGGCCGAACTTTTGGGCATTGACCAAACCTGTTTGGAATCCGCAGTCGCACGCCAATTTAAAGGGAAAGAAAGTGCCATTGAACTCAACATTACAGCGCTGGGCCTTGGACGGGATTACTGCAAAGAGAACCTCACCAAGACCGACCCTTACACCACTGAATCCCGCGAAGTTGACCGCCCTCAATTTTTCATTGAAGGAAACGAAGCAGCAGCTCTTGGGGCCCATTACGGAGGAGTCCAACTCCTTGCCTGGTATCCGATCACACCATCATCTTCTATGGCTGAAAGCATCATTGCTTACATCCCACGTCTTCGTTCGAACGACGAAGGCGAAGCAACCTGTGCAGTCATTCAAGCAGAAGATGAACTCGCCGCAGCCGGTATGGTTCTTGGCGCTGGCTGGGCCGGCGGACGAGGAATGACTGCCACATCAGGTCCAGGTATTTCGCTCATGCAGGAATTCATTGGATTGGCTTACTTTGCTGAAGTTCCATCTGTCTTCTGGGATGTTACTCGTGTTGGCCCGTCAACGGGACTGCCTACCCGCACTCAACAATCCGACATTGCTATGCTTTACGAAGGAAGCCACGGAGACACACAACACATTGTCCTCATCCCTGGAACGGTTGAGGAGTGCTTTGAGTACGGCTGGCGTGCATTCGATTACTCGGAGCGATTCCAGACCCCGGTCTTTGGTATGAGCGACCTTGACCTTGGGATGAACCGTTGGGCATGCGAAGGATTCACCTACCCAGATATCCCAATGGACCGAGGCAAAGTTGTACGTGAGCGAGAGGCCTTCGAATCCTTTGAAACCTTTGGGCGATACCTCGATGTTGATGGAGACGGTATTCCTTACCGAACTTTACCTGGCTCAGGGATGGCACCGATTCTCTATCGAGGAACCGGACACAATCCCATGGGCGTATATTCCGAAAAGCCAGAAGATTATTTCAATCTCATGGCTCGCCTCAAAATGAAAATCGAAAGCGCCCGTGACGAATTACCCGCTCCACTGTTGCGTGAAGAAGAAGAATGCGAAGTGGGTATCGTATTCCTTGGGAGCATGGAAAACTCCATCCAAGAAATTGACGACATCCTTGAACAGACCGGAATGAAGGTCAGCCAATGCCGTATCAGAGCCCTTCCGCTTCACTCCGAAGTTGAGAACTTTATTAGCCGACATGAGACCGTTATTGTTTTGGAAATCAACCGAGACGGTCAACTCTACGGTATTCTTCGCCGAGAGCTCCCTAACGATTTGGTCACGAAGGTTCATTCGGTTGCCTACAGCGACGGAATGCCACCAAGAGCCAGAATCTACGCGGAACTCATCCAAGAGAAACTCAAGGAGGTTTCACAATGAGCGACAAACCAGCACGAGCGGTCAAATTGAACGTTCTTAATGAGCCAAAAGACAGTTACACCGGCGGACCATCTTCGCTGTGCCCTGGTTGTGGCCACGACCAAATTTCAAGCGTCATCATCACCGCAGCGTGGGAAAATGGGATTCAGCCTCATCGCATCGCTAAGATGTCAGGTATCGGCTGCTCATCCAAAACACCAGCATACTATCTTGGACAGTCGCACGGGTTCAACACCGTCCACGGACGAATGCCCTCCGTGACAACTGGAGCATACGCTATCAACAAGGATCTCCTTTACCTCGGTGTTTCGGGAGACGGGGATTCAGCGTCCATTGGTATTGGTCAACTGATTCACGCCATTCGCCGGAACATGGACATGGTCTACATCGTCGAGAACAACGGTGTTTACGGACTGACCAAGGGTCAGTATTCTGCAACCGCAGATGTCGGTTCCAAAAAGAAGAAAGGAACGGTGAACGAAACCCAACCGATTGATCTGTGCGCTCTCGCCATCAATTTGGGATGCACCTTTGTAGCACGTTCGTTTTCGGGTTCTAAGAAGCAACTCGGGTCTCTGATTAAAGCCGCAATGTCCCACAAAGGCTTCGCTCTTATCGACGTCATTTCACCTTGCGTGACCTTCAACAACAACGACGAATCCATGCGTTCATACGGTTACGTCAAAGAAAACGAAATCACCTTGCACATGGCCGATTACATTCCTCACTTCAACCCCGTTGAAGAGGTAGATGTCCCAGAAGGTCACTTCCGTGATATTACACTGCATGATGGGTCCACCATTCGACTTGAGACCATATCCGAACAGCATGACCCGTCAAGTCCAATGGCTGCCCTCACCGCCCTCCATGATGCTGAAGTCAACGCTAAGCACGTTACTGGCCTTCTCTACTTCGATGCAAGCAAACCATCGCTCGCTGAAGACTTAGGATTGGTGGACATGCCGCTGTTGGACGTTCCAGACGAATCCCTGCGGCCCTCTCAAGCATCTTTGGATGCTCTTAATGCTGAATTTTTAGCGTGAGTATCCCACCGCATCTCCCATATAGGAGTAGGAGTGTGTTCAATCAATGGTTGAACCAATCACAATAGGGACTGGAATCGTTCTCGGCTCTGGTGGAATGCTCTATGGCTTTCGCGCTTGGAAACGACGAAATGAGCGGCTCCGAGCCATGGCCCTGGTTGAAAAGTACAGCACTTCAACCCGCCTTCGCAATGTCACAGGTGGAGGCATGCGTTTGGTGGTTAACCTGCCTCAAATTGCGCAGATGCCTCTGCACGAACAAGATTCCTGGAGGGTTCGCGATAACCAACGAGATCAAAATCACATGGAGCTTGGTTTGATTCAACCGGATGTTCCCGAGCCGGCCCCTGATGCAGACGAGGAGCAGGGACGCGTCAATGAAATCGAACAACGAAACGAGTGGATTCAGGCGCATGCCTCTCCTCTTGTAGAACATGCTGCTTTGGTCTCAGAAGAGCACATTGGGAGCGGTATTGTAGCAGTTGAAGACCATGAAGAACACGAGGTTGACATCGATGAACGCCTTGAACGGGAAGGTGGCGAATCCGGTGTGGTTCAGATTTCACTTGCTTGGGACGATTACAATGACCTTGACCTTCACGTGTTTACTCCCTCTGGAGAACGAATCTATTTCAACAACAAAATCAGTGATTGTGAGGGCATACTCGACGTTGACATGAACGTCCGCCCGGTTTCAAACACACCGGTTGAAAATGTGGTATGGAAAGATATTGCACCGCTTGGCACCTACAAGATTGGGGTCCATTTCTACAAACACCACCGCAAGCGGAGGACGAAGAAAAAGTGTAAATTCCGGTTAAGGGTCATCACGCACGGAAAAACCAAAGAATATGTTGGTAGTATGAAATACGGTCAAGCCATGCAGATGGTTACTTCATTCACCCTTTCTGAGTTAACCAAAGAAAGCTCAGGGTTCTGAAGATTCCGTTGAACAAAATGCAGCCCCTAAGGCTCCAGCGGTATCGGTGTGAATTGCAGGTTGAAGAAGACAAGGTGCCCTGATGAGGGACTTTAATTCATCCCAATGCTCCATAATTCCACCGTAAAGAACGATACGGTTTGGTGTCAGTTGTTCGCACAAGTGGTCGAGCACCTCTTGAAACCGTTCAGCCCACTCAATTAACGTGAGGTCAAAGACCCTTCTTGCACGCCCTGAAACATGGTCTTCCAGCGTACCTTCCCGAGTCGGATGAGGGCTCAATCCATACTCTAGATTCGGGATGAGTGTCCCATTTTCATGAACCGTCGTTCCCAAACCCGTGCCTATGGTCAAGGTGAGCAATGTGCCGTTCTCGCCGTGACCTGCTCCGAATTGAACTTCTGCTATGGCGACAGCATCGGCGTCATTAACGAGTGTAACCGGACCGCCACAACATTGCTCAAGGGTTTGGACAACCGCTGCATCAAGCCATTCTCTACCAATATTTGGGGCGCTGAGGAGGTCGCGACCTTCGACAACACCGGGAAAACCAAGACCGATCGGTCCGTTCCACTGCAAGGTATCCAGCACTGAGCATATGGCGGGGATGACGGCATCGGGATGGCGAGAGTCACCATGGTTCATCTGAATGAAATCTCCGATGCTCATCCCGCTTACTGAATCAAAAATACCCACTCGAAATCCGCTTCCACCGAGGTCAATCCCCAGCATTTCACGGTTGTCCATGACATCAACTCAATGCGATTTTCGCTTCAATGATGGCATCGACAAGCGGTCCGAAGGTCTCGCCATGAAGGAGGGGTGAAATCACATCGGCAGCGTCCTTGACAACGTCAAAAGCTCCCCCGACTGCTACCGACCAATGACAGAATTCAAACATTGAGAGGTCGTTGGGAGCATCGCCAACACACAGCATCTGTTCCTTGTCCCAATTGACCTTCCGGCACATTTCATCCAAGCCTTGGCCTTTGCTCACCACCGGATCCATCAGATGGATTGCGAATCCAGTGCGAACGACCGATAGATGAGACCATTCACTGTTCTGAATCGCCATCTCGATCTTCTCGAGGTTTTCGTAGGGGAAAAGACACCATTCACTTTCCCTCCATTTGTTTGATTCGATGCCTTCTGGGTCGAGGCCGTCAATCTGCGTTGCCAACCATAGTGCTGCATCATGAGCTTCTTCACCCGATGCACGAACCGATGGCTCATCCCATTTGGAATGCCAAATCACTCCACCGTTTTCACAACAAATCGGTCCACTGAGTCCTAAAAACCTCCAGAGGCCGTATGCGACAGGACGAACATTTCCTGTCGACAAGACAACAGGGATTCCGTTCTCTTCCAATCGACGCAAAGCATTGATTGCAACCGTTGACAATTGTTTGTTTTCATCGGTAAGCGTACCGTCGATATCAACAGCCACAACACGGGGGTACCAGCCGTCGGGTAACCATTGCATGAATGAGGCGAAGGAATCCAGTGGAAAGAAGATTCGCCCTAAAATGGATGGTTTGGTTGGGGTCAATGGGAGCATTGATGAATGCAAAGCGGTTGGTATTTTTTATGGCGGGAGAACCCAAAGATGAAGTCTTCATGTCCCTCGAGGATGATGAACCAGTTTCGAATGCCGTTATCCCTTCAAAAAAAGAAGGGGCGAAACCCGTGAAAGTTGAACAAGACGAACCCTTCTTAATGGCTGAAATCGTTGATTCAACCATCGTTGAGAGCCTTTCAGGAAGTTTCTCTGTCGGTTGGCCACTGCTTGGAATGGATTGCCCAGATTGTGCCTCAAAAGCTATGGGCGCACTCTCGCACATGAAACAAGTAAGTTCGCCGCATGTATCTGCGACCTCCGGAGAGGTTCGCTTTGATGTTCAGTTGGAGCACGGCCCTCTTGCCGATGTCTCCTCAGTACTGCGCTCACTCGGCCACGCGCCAGATGTTGAGCATCATGAGTTGGTTGGCGTCCGCGGAAAATCTGTCGCTCATCGAAACGCTGTTCCAGTGCAAAAATTGGTGCGCCTCTTCAGACAACAACCGGGCGTTCTTGATGTGGAAGTAAGTGACGACGACCGAATTTTAATCCAACTTGTTGCCAATGCATCAAAAGAACTGGTCGAGGCCAGAGACCGCGCGCTCAATCACGTCACAGGGATTGAGCCGCGTTTTGCTGCTGCCCGTTCAAACCGCCTCCGTCCAGACCAGTGGAGGCTGATTGGAGGAGGTATTGCTCTCCCCGTTCTTTTTTTGGTGATTTTGGCTGAATTTATGGGGCTGAATCACTTCATTGTGGGCGCCATTGCACTTCCTGGAGTCTTTGTGGGCGGCCTTCAAATGTTCAAAGAAGCCCTCGCCTCGCTGAAAAATCGTCAAATGGGCTTCCAAGTCCTCACGAGTTTAGCCGTCATTGGAGCAGGCATTCTCGGCATGTGGGAAGAGGCTCTGATCGTTGCCATCCTTGTTGCATTTACCGCACATCTCGAAGGAGATGCCTTACTGAAGGCCCGAGAGGCGATGCAAGGCGGTTTAGACCGACTGCCTCGCACGGCTCGTAAACTAACCTCAGACAAGGTGTGTATTGACCCAGCAGCCATTACCCCCTCCACAGCCTTCTCCCTACCGATGGCGAATCAAGGATTATCGCT
>DAVD01000002.1:19728-24099 GCA_002505405.1 Candidatus Poseidonia alphae
TGGTCCACCCAGGCGATAGAATCGAGATTCGAAGCGGGGAATTAATTCCTGCTGACGGTCGAATCATTGAAGGAAAAGGCGCTTTGGACAAGGCCCCACTTACGGGTGAATCCGTTCCAGTTGATGTGACCGTAGGCGACGAAATTGAAGCAGGTCTGGTATTGGCTCGCGGGCCCGTTGTTTGCGAAGTCATCGCAGTAGGGACTGAAACCCGACTCTCTGGTTTGATTGATGCAGTCCACTCCTTCCGTGAAGCACCTCCGCGTTTGCAGAGCGGGATTGAAAAATTCACTGCGATATGGGTTCCCTTCGTCTTGTTCGGAGCCTTTGCCGTATGGTATTTCATCTATCCAGATGATTGGAAAATCATCCTCTTGCTTTGGGTTGTTTCATGTCCTTGCGCCCTTCTTCTTGCTACTCCAGTGCCTCATGCAGCGGCACTATCAAGCGCAGCACACAAGGGTGTTATCGTTCGGGGTGGAGATGCACTTGAACGAATGGCTCGAGTGAATTCAGTTCTGTTGGATAAAACCGGAACCCTCACCTCAGGCCGCCCAACCATTGGCTCCATTGTCATGGGGAAAAACCGCCGCAAGAACTCAGCATTGCAGTTGATGATGGGCCTTGAAGCTCGCTCGTCTCACCCGTATGCTCTTGCTATTGTGGCCCACTGCGAAGCAGAAGGTGCTAAGGCAGCAAGTCTCAGCCAATTAAACGATATTGATGCGGGCGTTGAAGGCGTGCACAACGGGGCAAAGGTTGCGTTCATCCGGCCCGATAAGGCAAAGAACATGGGGATTGAGGTCGAGGCCTCCCTGGCTGCAGCCTTCAAAGCAGCACAATCCGAAGGCCATGGGGCGAGCCTCCTCGCCAAAGACGGTGTCGCCATCGCTCTTGCGACATTCGTTCATGATGATACTCGGCATGGTTCGGATCGGCTCATTGCGTCGTTGAACAGTCGGAACATTCGTGTGGAAATTTTGTCCGGCGACCACCAAGAGGCCGTATCCCAGTTTGCTCGTTCAGTCGGTCTTCCAGAATCTGCTGCCCACGGTGGTCTCAGCCCGGAAGAGAAGGTTAAGTGGGTTCGTAATCGTTCGAAGTCGAACGTGACGATGATGGTCGGAGATGGATTCAATGATGCAGCAGCCCTTGCTGTTGCAGATGTTGGGGTTGCCGTAGGGACTGGGGAATCCGTGAACCTTGAAGCTGCAGACATCCTTATTCCAGGAGATGACCCTAGCATGCTTACAGAAATGATTGACCTCGCTCGAAAGGCACAGAGAACATTGATGCAGAATCTCTTTTTCTCCGTGGCCATCACCTTGACGCTGGTCTTTGCGGTTGTACAACAATGGTACGACCAACTTTGGGTTGGTGTGCTCATCCACGAAGCCTCAGTCATCCTCGTCATCCTCAATGGGGCTCGGCTTGCCCAAAACGGAGAAGCATTGGTTCTTCTCAAGGAGACGCTCCGCACGATGATTGACGATACAAAGGAAGCCTTTTCTTGCTTCAAGCAACGGTATTTGAGCCCCAAATCCGACGTCCCTTCGGTTTGACCGACGCGACATCTTCAAACCCTAAGAGCCAATCTGCACATTAGGTGGGACGATGGGACGAGTACGAGGGGACCCAATTACGACTGCTCTAGCCCACCCTACACGCAGGGCGGTCTACATTGAGTTGGCCTCTGCGGAAGAACGCAGTACCGTCCAATTGCAAAAGGCGGTTGGTGTTGACCGTTACAACCTCTATCACCATCTGAAGAAATTGGCCTCTCTTGAATTGGTGGAGAATCATCGTGACCAAGGAAGGGCCCGATGGTGGCGAATCCACCAACGAGTCGACCTTCCTGAATTGCTCAACATCACAGAAGGAACTGCGCCAACTCCAACACCGGCTCCTGCGGCACCAATCGCTGCATCACCCGTTGCCACCATGGCATCGCTGGCCATCGATGAAGAAGGAAGGGAAGTCATCGTCCTTGACCTCGAAGGTTCACGAGACCAAGTGAGTGCAAAACAATTGATTGCTCGCCTCTCCGATGAATTCGGTTTGACAATGGACATCCCTTGGAATTTCATCCCAGAACGCTTGGTATTGTATTCCAAGAAACGCTGACCATCAAGGTGTTTACATGTCCGACGAGCACGTAATTGAATCCAAAGTTTCGCCTCCTCCGCTTTCATGTCCCAAATGCGACGGAATGCTCCCGATGAAACTGGGAGAAATCAGTTGTACCCTTTGTGATGCTAAAGTCCGTATTGAGCACCCTGTCACACGCCGCAAATGGATGGAAGAAAAAGTCAGTTGTCCAGAATGTTCCAAAGTCCTCGTAGCAGGCGTTGATTCACGACCCGCAGAATTGAAGTGCGGCATGTGTGATACATACTTCACGCTTGCAGAGCAGACGCCAAGAGTCGAGATCTCCTGCCCCGGATGCAATCGCCAGCTTCGTATGAAGCGCCGACCCGGTCAGCGAGAGATAGAGTGCCCAGCATGCGACACAGAATTCACCGTCCGCTTCTGATTTGAGGTTCGGCGCGGTAAAATTAGGTGTTGAAAGGGCTCCTTCATGCACCGGTTCCGTCGCGCTCCTTATCTATGAAGAGAAGTCCATGAAGAAGTGGATGGGATTCCAATGACAGTGAGCGAAAGCCACGACAACGAGGCCGTGAAGGCTGCGCAGATGCGTCGAGAGAACACGGAACGCGTCACGCTTGCTTCGCTTCGTTCCCAATTCACATCAAGTTCAACTTCAAGCCTTGACGAGGCGTTGGGGACCCAGGCTCGGTTCCGACAAGAAGAGCGACTGCGGGCTGATTTGCGCCGAGAACGTCGTCTTCGTCAACAAGCGATTACAGAGCGAGTCAACGCCATGCAAGAGGCGGTGAGCAAAGACCTTGCAACTCAACATGAAATGACCCTCGATGCCCTTGAACAAGAGTTGCGGAGCAACATGGAAATGGAACTTGAGCAACTGGAACGAGATGCATTGGCCCAAGAAGAATCCAGAATGCGTCAGGAATTGGACCTCCGCCTCCACCGACAGGTAGGTTCTCTGAGGGATCAACATGAAGTTGAACAGGACAAACTCCTCGAAGAAAGGAAGCATGAGATCAAGTCAACGATTGAAACTCAACTTCATGAAGAACACGAACGCAGGCTTTCAATTCAAAAAGAACGCCTTTCTCTTGAATACAACCAAGAACTACAACACCGTCTCCGCGATATCGAAGCAACGCTAACACAAGAGATGGAAGAGCGTTTCGTTGAAATGGAAGAGCGAGAGATTTCCCGTCTAGAAGAAGGACATGCGGCTCTTCTTTCTGAACGTGAAGATCAATTACGCCGAGGTATTCGAACACGACTCGAACAACAACTTCGTCAACGGCTGAAGCAACGTGAAGCTCGTTTAAAGGTTGAATTTGAACGACGCAGTTTGCGACTTGAGGAAGACATCGCTCAACAGCTTCAATCGGACATTGAGCATCAACTTCGCAAGGAAACCGACAATCTTGAAGAGCGCATGCGTGAAGACGTAGAACTGGCCATTGCAAAGCGCAGGGGCGATCTACGTGTTGAAATTGAAAAGGAGCTTGACGGACAACAATCGGCGAAACTCGCAGAGCGAAAATCCCGACTTAAGGCCAAGTATGACTTGACCTTCAGCAAAGCAGTGGATGACATATCTCGTTCCCTACAAGATGAGATCGAAGCGGAACTCGAACACCGCATGGAGCATGAATTCCAAACCTATCGCAATGCCCGAGAAGCCGAGATTCAAAACCGCCTCTCAAGGTACCGATACGAACGGGAAGCAGAACTCAGAGACCAACTGGAGGCCCAATATGGAGCCAATAAGAACGATTGGACAGAGCGTCTTGATCTCGAATATCAATCCAGAGAAGCAGCGGCCAGGAAGGCGATCATGTCTGAGGTGGATGCACAACTGCGCAACGAGCGCCTCACTCACGAGACCGACTTGGACCTTCTCAAGGAAGAAACCACCCTTGAGTTGGAAGTTGAAATGGAAGAGCGCCTTCGTGACTTCAAGACCCGCAAGGAAGAAGAAGTTGCAACTCAACTTGAGCGCCAACTTGACAAGCGTGAAGAAATCATGCGAAACAAGGCTCTCATCGATGTCCGTAAGCGTGAATCTCAAATTCGTGCTGAAATTGAAGGCCAACTTGGCTTGAAGCGTGCTGAAATCCGTGACCGCTTGAAGGGACTCTCAGAGAAGATGGACTCCTTCAAGGAAATGGCTGAAGAAAAGATGCGTGATGCAGTCAGTCAGCAAATTCAGTCCGAGATTGAAATGGATGAAACCGAACTCCAAAGCAGAGAAAAGGAATTCAATGCGTTGCA
>DAVD01000026.1 GCA_002505405.1 Candidatus Poseidonia alphae
GACTCTTTTGGGGTGATAAAGCAGTGCTTTTGACCAGTCAATAATGGACGGTGAGTTTTCTTGGTTCTAACGTTTCTTCAATTCGAGCCCGCATAGCAGCAGCCTCCATTGTTGCTCCTCGCATGGTCGTCACAAACGGGATGTTCAATTCGACCGCAAGACGGCGCATCATGTTGCCATCACGAACTGCCCCCCCTGAGATGGTAGGGACGTTAACAATAAAGGAAACTTTGCCTTGACGCATCAAATCAAGGGCATCAGGGTGCTTTCCTTCTGCGATTCTATAGACTGTTGCGACAGGGATGTCGTGGCGGCGCAGGGCGTCAGAAGTACCCCCTGTAGCATACAATGTGAACCCTAAATCCACCAACTCACGAGCAACCGGAACAAGGCTCTCTTTGTCTTCGTCTCGAACGGTGAGGTACGCACCTCCTGATGTTGCGACTGGAATTTCGGTGGCTAAACGCGCTTTGAGGTAAGCCAAATCAGCACGCTCATCCGAACCGTAGACTTCTCCGGTGGATTTCATCTCTGGCCCTGGCGCAGGGTCCAATCCACGAAGCTTGATGAACGGGAACACCGGTGCTTTTACACAAACTTGACCCGTTGTTCTGCGAGGGATGGTTTGGGACGAAAGCGGTTGTCCAATGGTGACGCGTGCTGCGATACGGGCAAGAGGTAAACCGGACGATTTTGCAACAAATGGAACCGTTCGTGATGACCGTGGATTGACTTCCAAAACATAGAGGTCATCTCCTTGAATTGCAAATTGAATGTTAAAGCAGCCCTTGATGTTCAAGCCCAAACCGATGATCTTAGTTTGTTCAGCGACTCGCTTGAGCATGTCATCTGAGATGTTTTGAGTCGGAATAAAGCAGGTCGAGTCGCCCGAATGGATACCGGCCTCCTCCAAATGCTCCATAATGGCTCCAACCAAAACCTCCTCACCATCTGCTGCTGCGTCAACATCCAATTCAGTGGCGTGACCTAAGTATTCATCAACAAGCAGTGGCTTGTCAGGAGCAAGGTATGCGTCCCTGAGGTATCCGTCCAATTGCTGTTGGTTGGATAAAATCTCCATACCGCGCCCTCCGAGAACATAGGAGGGGCGAATCAAGACGGGATACCCGATTTCTTTAACCGCCGCCCGTAGATCATCAGCCGATGTTCCCGTTGCCCCGCGAGGCATTTTTAGGCCGCTACGTGAAGCAAATGCTTCGAAACGTTCTCGGTCGCTTGCTTCGTCAATAGCGTCACAAGAAGTTCCCATGATTCGGAGGTCCAGCCCCTTGAGGCGGAGGTCGGGCAAACGTTGCTCCAACGGCAAAGCGAGATTGATGGCAGTCTGCCCACCAAACTGAAGAAGAATACCGTGGGCTCGTTCACGCAGAAGGATTTCACTCACATATTCCAAGGTCAACGGGTCAAAATAAAGTCGGTCGGAGGTATCAAAGTCAGTAGAAACCGTTTCGGGATTGTTGTTGATGATGATGGCATCTTTACCTGCTTCACGGATAGCCTTTACGGCGTGGACACACCCGTAGTCAAATTCGATGCCTTGTCCAATGCGAATTGGACCGCTTCCGATGGTCACCAATCGGTCTTTTGTTCGTTCTTCTAGATTCGGCAAGAGGTCGATCCCAGGGGAGCCAAACGGCTCGTAAGTGGAATAATAGTACGGCGTTTTCGCAGCAAATTCGGCAGCGCACGAATCCACCATACGGTAAATTGGGTGAAGGCTCAGTTCATGCCGACGTTGCATTACTGCACGCTCGCCTTGACCTGATGCCAGCGACTTCAGTCCTTCAGCGGGGAATCCTGCAAGAGCATCTGCAATGTGGGCATCACTGAATCCGTGGCTCTTCCAGCGACGCAGTTCCTTCTCTGTCAATTCGGTTGGAGATACGCCCCGGGCGGTAATCTCGGCTTCCATCTGAGCCAATCGCTCAAACCCGTAAAGGAACCAACGTGTGATGCGTGTAATCTCGTGAACGCGTTCAACGCCCCACCCTCTACGAAGCGCTTCAATAACAGCACCCATTCGCCGGTCCGTTGCAATTTTGCACCAATCCACAAGGGTGCTATCAGGGAGGGCTTCATGGGCACGCTCTGACATTCCTTCCCCTTCGGATTCGTCTGCTCTTGTTAGCGGACGGGGATGCGCACATCCTTGTTCAAGGGAAGCCCAAGCCTTGAGGAAAGCCTCTTCGAAGTTCCGACCGATGGCCATGACTTCACCAGTTGATTTCATGGAGGTACCGAGCGTACGGTCTGCGGTTCTGAATTTGTCAAAGGGCCACCTTGGGATTTTCACAACACAATAATCCAATGTCGGTTCAAAGGCCGCGGTGGTGCCGTCACCTGTAATCGGATTTGGAAGTTCATCCAAAGTGTATCCTACAGCGATCTTGGCCGCCATTCGAGCAATTGGATATCCAGTGGCTTTTGAGGCCAATGCCGAGGAACGTGAAACGCGAGGGTTGACTTCAATGACTCGGATTTCTCCAGTAAATTGATTGAAGGCGAATTGAACGTTACACCCTCCTTTAATGTTCAAGGCCCGAATCAAGGCCAACGCTTGGTTTCGCAAACGTTGATGGTCAGCATCGCTGAAGGATTGCAGCGGAGCCACGACGGTTGACTCCCCGGTATGCACGCCCATTGGGTCAATGTTTTCCATGGTGCAAACAATGGTTGCATTGTCTGCTTCATCTCGCATAACTTCGTATTCAAGTTCCTGCCATCCCAAAATTGATTCTTCGATGAGAACCTGAGAAATGCGTGAATTCCTCAATCCGAGTTGTGAGATTTCTACCAACTCGCCCAAGTCTCGTGCAGTGCCTCCACCAAGACCTCCTAGGGTAAATGCCGGGCGGACTAAAATGGGCCAACTTCCGATCAAATCTGCTGCAGCAATGACTTCATTAATGGTATTGCAAGCCACTGCTTGACTGATTGGCAGTTGAATGGACTCGCAGACTTGGTTGAACAATTCCCGGTCTTCTGCTTTATCGATGGCTTCCAAATCAGAACCGATGAGTTCGATATTCAGGCGTTCAAGGGTTCCGTTGTGGGACAGTTCACTCGCGATGTTGAGGGCTGTTTGACCGCCCATTCCCGCCAGCAGAGCACAAGGTCGTTCAAGTTCCATAATTCGTGCAATCGTGTCAGGGAGAAGCGGTTCAATGTAAACCACATCGGCCATTTCAGGGTCGTTTTGAATCGTAGCGGGATTGGAATTTACCAAAATAACACGGTATCCGTCTTCCCTAAGCGCTTGAACCGCTTGGGAACCCGAAAAGTCAAACTCGGCAGCTTGGCCGATTTTAATCGGTCCGCTACCCAAGACTAATATCGTCTCCAAATCATCACGGCGAGGCATCACTGTTCACCCCCAAGGTGAGCGTCGACAACGGCTCTGAAACGCAGGAAGAGATGGGTCGCGTCGTGTGGTCCAGGGCATGCTTCAGGATGGAATTGGACGGTGAAACATGGTTTACCGATGACATCAAGCCCTTCTACGGTTCCATCATTAGCATTGACATAGCGAACCTCAACCTCAGCACCGTGTTGGTTCGGTGAAGGCGAGGACGAAGCCCCTGTGGGATGGGCTGCGAGCATACCGTCTTGGGGATGAGCAACTGCAAAGCCATGATTCTGGCTGGTAATGGCTACAGTTCCTTCCTTGAGGTCCACCACCGGTTGGTTCGCTCCACGATGACCGTATCGCATTTTGTAAGTTTGCAAGCCCGATGCAAGACCCATCAACTGATGTCCAAGACAAATCCCCATCACTGGAAGACCGTCTTTAACCGCTTCAGCAAGGGTGTTTCGGGCAGATGTCGCCATTCCTGGATGGGCGGGGTCACCTGGCCCGTTTGAACAAAAGAGAGCATCGATGTTGTAGGTGTTCTTCAAAACGCCGTATGGCGTATGAGGAGGACACCAAACCACATCAAAATACATGCAGAGATGGCGTAAAATATTGTATTTCACACCGCAATCAAGGACACCCAATCGCGGTTTTCTAACCCCTAAATCGTCCGTAACCCCGGGATTTAATTCGACCGGTTCGTCAATAGAAACTTCATCCACGAGGTCTTCCAATTCCGGGGAAGAAAGCGATTCCAACTTAGCTTTCAACTTGTCTTCTTGACCGATGGGGCCAAAGACACAGAGGACTGTCCCCAGTTCACGGACACGGCGGGTAATCGCCCGCGTGTCAATCTTCTGAATACCAGGAACGCCATGAAGTCTCAGCAATTCATCAACCGTTCCGATTGAATTGCGGTGATCGGGTTGGTGCATGGCATGACGTACAACCACGCCTCGAGGCCAAACACGTTTGGATTCAGAGGTCCCATGGTGTATTCCGTAGTTCCCGATCAAGGGGTAAGTGAAGGTCAACACCTGTCCTGCAAAGGAAGGGTCGGTCAGAGATTCTTGATAGCCCATCATACCGGTGGTGAAGACCAGTTCTCCTGCACCCGCTTGTTTGGCTCCAAACAGTTCACCCTCGTACCGTCCACCATCCGCAGTCAAAAGAACACCAGGGCCCGATGCACCCTCTGGAATCTGGACCCCTTCAACAAGTCCGTCGGCGGCATCACCGATGTCCAAAGATGACGGGTTGTAGAGCCGATGAGTAGCGGGAAGTGAACGCCCATTTTGGAGTTCGCTTCCTAACATCGTATTTGGTCGTCAACGGACACCCATAATGATTGGGTGTGAGTTTGATTGGATGAAGGAACTCAAAATAGGGTCAAAAATAGATTCAATACGATTCTTAGTGATGCGAACAAATAACAACTTACTTCTCATTTTCCCGCTCTTTATCATGAACTGACTTCCCACGAGCGGAGGGCTCAATCACAAGCCGTGCATCTGGGAAGTGGCGCTCGGTTCCACCGTCCCCAAACCACGCCTCCATGAACAGTGCTAAAGCGGCGACTTCCGAGTGCGGTTGATTGCCTACAGCCACGTTGTATTGCGAATGTTTGAACACATCACCAGGCACCTTAGCCCCTCCAACAATAAGAACCACTGGACGGTCACGGCGAATTTGAGGAATCACCTCTCGGTAAGGCTGACCGTACATGGTAAGGTGAATCGCAACACCGGGTTCACCGTCCCCTGCATCATCCTCAACGAAGCGCTTCAGCCACCCCATTGAGCCCTTGATGTGTTCACAAGACATCGCTCCTCCGAAGCGTTCGTTAACCGAAGCCACATTTTCAAAGAGGTCGTCATCTTCATCCCCAGCTAAAAGAAAGCGAGTACCACCGAGTGCTCTCGAAACTAAGGCCAGGTGCGTGGTAATTCGTGGGTCACGGCCCTTGCGGTACCCCAAACGAAGCACATTGAACGGCGTGTCGGCCATGTGCAGACGACTGGCCTCGCCCACATGAGCGTAGCGGCTCATTCGGTCTTATCGATGATCGCCTCGGATGATGGTGAAGCATCTGGCATACCCGTAAATTCGTAATCGTTTGAATCAATAAACCGAATCAGCCAATTCAACAACATGGCGTTGACAAGGAGATTGGACCCCATCGACATCCCACCCCAGAGGGCTCCGAGTCGTACGGTTCTCCAAAGACCGTCTGCCGTGGAAAGGTCGCCGGTTGCAACAAAGGAGCCAATTAACGGCTCTACAACGTAGAGACCTGCAAGAATGAGCATCCCACCTGCGGCGGTTGAAGGGAATATTTTTCCCATATCTCTACTGAATTCAGTGAGGATGGCGGAGAGCAACGAGAGGATCATCACGGCAAAGGCGACCTGGCCGAAATTAAGTCCAAAAAATACCGAGATGCCTTGGCTCATGTTATCGTCTTGTGAATAAATACCCAACCACCAGACGGCCACCATGAGGGTAATGAGCATCCCGCCTAAGCGTGATGTGCTGGCTGCTTTATCGAAAACCTCTTGCAAATTTCTTGGTTTGAGGCGGCGAATGATGCGCTCAGCAAATTCAGAATCACTGACCGATGCACCATTGACCGAATCCGACCCTGCAGCAACAGGAATCGTGCTCATCGATGATGGTTCGGCCTCGGACATACGAGTACCTTCTTCGTCACATCTTATGAAACCTGTCGCTTTGGAGGTGTTAATGGTGACCGACTCGGGAGTGTCTCATCCGCGCCGAAAGCGGATTATTGAAGGTCTGAAACAGAACCAGGGTTTTCCTCAAATCATGGGAATCATCAACGTCACCTCGGATTCCTTCTTTGAAGGAAGTCGTGCTCTTTCACCAGAAGATGCCGTGGAGCGGGCTTTGGCCATGTGGGCATCTGGAGCAACATGGGTCGACATTGGAGGTGAATCGACCCGCCCAGGAGCAGAACCGGTTGATGAAGAAGAGGAGATACTACGCGTCGTCCCCGTCATAAGAGCCTTGAAGATGGCCAACCCCGATGGATTGATCTCAATTGATACGCGCCATGCTTCGGTTGCACATGAAGCCCTGAAGGCAGGCGCAGACATGGTCAACGACGTGTCGGGACTTGGCGATAAGGCGATGATTGAAACGGTGCTTGAATGGAAGGCTGCGATATGTATCATGCACATGCAGGGTGAACCAGGGACGATGCAATCAAAGCCCCATTACGAGAATTGCGTTGAAGAAGTGCGCACCTACCTGGCCAATCAATGCAACTTGCTGACAGATCAGGGCCACCCAAAGGAACTCATATGCATTGACCCTGGAATTGGATTTGGTAAGGACCACGGCCACAATATTTCTTTACTCAAAGCGGGGAGAACCATCGGTGAAGACCCTTCAATGAGCGTTCTTTGGGGTGTTTCTCGTAAACGAATCGTTGGCCACCTTACTGGACACGAGCATGCAGATGACCGTTTAGCAGGAACATTGGGCCTTGCTGCTGTTGCAGCCTCCCTTGGGATCAACATTCTGAGAGTACATGATGTTCAAGAACACGTGGACCTCTTTTCAACAATGAAGCCGTTTGATTGAGGATTAGACGCCACCCAACAAGATGATGGGTGCAACCCAAGCTCCAGCCATGGACCCTAAATTGGTAAGAGCGGTAACCAACAGAACCTTGCCGGCGGGATTGGACCAAAATGCAGAAAAATCATCCAACTTCAAAAATTTCTGTAAATCATCTGCCGTTGGCTCTGCAACTTTGAGTTGAACGTAACCAGCAAACCAACCTGCAGCCAACGCCGGGTTCAGTGAAGTGATTGGAGACGCTGCTGCGGCGGTGAGAATCGCCCAAGGGTGGCCACGGGCAATAATGCATCCAACAGCTGCAAAGACAGCGTTTGCAATCGCCCATACTGTGAAGAACTCTAACCAGTCCACACCTTCCCCTTTTGAAACGAAAACGGCGATGGCTGAGATGAGAATAAGAGGCATGGCCCAAGGAAGCATTCGTGCTATTCGGGAACGTTCGGGGAGCGTGGAAAATTCTTCAAGTTCATGAGCAGGTGCGGGCTCAACCATCTTCTTGGCCACGCCTTTCAAATGACCTGCACCAAGAACTGCTAGAACTTTCTTATTCGGGTCAAGTTCTGCTAATTTCCCTGAAATGTAAGCATCTCGTTCATCGATGAGAACTGTTCCTGCCCCTGGCGAGAATTCTTTCAACTCCTCCATCATTGAAGAGAGCATGTCGGAATCCCGAAGCAACTCGTTCACATCGACCTCATGATCGTCTTCCTCCTCATCCTCAAGAAGTGACCTGAGAAGACGCCACTTTTCTCGGAATTTCATTTTACGCCAAGCACGGCGCAAAGTGACCTGAATGTCACGGTCAACCAGAGCAATCTCACAGCCTGCTTCTTTTCCAATGTTGACCGCTGCAAGCAATTCTGCACCGGGTTGTTGACCTTCATCCAGTCCGAGTTTGCGCTGTTCTGCAGAAAGCATGGATTGCAACAAGACCATGGGTGCTTTTCCTTCTTTCACGACTTTGAGCAGTCCTTCTTTGTCCAAACGGCGATCACTGATGAGCGTCTCATAGCGTCCTTGACACAACTCTACCGCCACGATATCAGGCTGATAAACAGCGATTTGCTCCATCACTGCTTCAACCGATGCGGTCGCAATGTGGGCAGTGCCCAACAGACGAAGTCGGTCGTTAACATCAATCAGCGGAGTTTCTTCACTCACGCTTTCACCTCAATTTCAGTCATCCAATGGAATAGCCCAGCGGGCAAGAGTCAATCCTCAGAAGGTAATTTCTACGTTCTCTCGGACGTGAGCTGCAACGGTCCAAAGTTCTCGGCGCACGCATCCCTTGAAGTTGGCAACGATGCTGGCAGGGATCATCTGAATCGCCTTGTTGAAGTTGGTGGATGCAGCGTTGTAGAATTCACGGCGGTCTGCAATTTGGTTCTCCAAAGAAACCAGTTTGTTTTGAAGGTCCATGAAGTTCGCATTCGCTTTCAGATCCGGGTATTGTTCTGCAACCATGTTGATACGAGGCATCATTCCAGAGAGCAAACCTTCAGCGGCAGCGACTCCTGCTACGTCACCACGGGCCAATGCACCAGCTGCTGCTTGGCGAGCCTTTGCAAATTCTTGGAAAATACCAGCCTCATGCTCGGCGTAGCGCCCAACAATCTTGACAAGGTTCGGAATCATATCATACCGCTGATTCAGCAATACATCAATGTCCGACCACGATTTGTTAGCGTTCTCTTCAAGTCGAATGAATCGGTTCCAGGTTGAGAAGAACCAAACGATAAGAATCAAAATTACAATTGCTGCAATTGCCGCAGCGACATACGTCATGTTTACCATGTTCATCCCTCGTTTCAATTCGTACTTGAAACCTTCTCTTCAATACTGAATCCAATGAGCAAGATGATGAACATTAACATGGTGGCCGGAGCAAGGGTCCCTTGATTCAACCTTTATGAGTCAGAAATCAACCGCTCGAGATGAATACAATGTTTGACACAGCCCTCATCTTTTTTGGAGTCTTCTGCATCGCTTTTGCCTTCGCTCCGGTAGGACTTGGCGGGGGGTTGCTTTTCGTTCCCCTTTTGCATTACGGGGCTGACCTTCCAATCGACGGAACCCTACTTGCCGTATCCTTGACCCTCACAGCCGTTGTAAGTTATGGCAGTGGTCTTGCACACCGGAAGAAAGGTCACTACGATGACGAGGCCATCAAATCTGCACTTTTCGGTGCGATTCCAGGGGCTTTGGTAGGGGTTGGAATTGTCGTGCTTCTTGGTGACCATCTTGACACCGTATTCAAGACGGTCAGTATTGTAATCTTGATCTGGGCCCTCATTAAAACGAGGAGAAAAATCGCCTCAACCGGTTCTAGCGAAACCCATGAACGTTCTGAACCAAGAGAAATACATCATCGAAACCTTAGACTTGGAGCGGCAACAGGAGGCACGCTATCTTCCGTCCTCGCCATCGGCGCAGGCGTCATTTATGTCCCCGTCCTCCAACAGTATACTGGATTGAGCACCAGAAAATCCATTGGTTCCAGCCTTCACTTGATGATGGTTGTCGTACCTATTGCTGTCGTGACTCATTTGGCGTTCATTTCTTCCACAGAACGAGAGGCCCTTGTCGAACAAGTGGGCGTTCTGTTTGCACTACCGTTTTTGACCTTCATAGGGGCACGTCTGGGAGCACAATTTGGAATGAGGTACATTTCTTCTCAAAACATCATGAAAATCTTCATGACCCTTACAGCGATTGTTTTGATCCGTTACCTTTGGGATCTTGGCGGCCTCATTGTTTGATGGATTCGATGACCATTGCAATGCCCTGCCCGCCACCGATGCAAGCGGTAGCAACGCCGTAGCGCCCACCGCTGCGTTGCAATTCGTAAGCGAGGGTGAGAACCAGACGGGTCCCAGTGGCGGCTAGTGGATGGCCGATACCGACCGCTCCTCCGTTGACATTGACCTTCTCAACATCGATTTCCAAGTCTTTGATGCATGCTACAGCTTGACCCGCAAAAGCTTCGTTGATTTCCCAGCGGTCGATATCGTCCACTGTAAGACCGGCTTTTTCAAGGGCTTTCCGAGAGGAGGGGACGGGACCGTATGACATGATGGCAGGTTCCAGGCCAACGATACCCCAAGAAACAATTCGTGCAAGGGGTTGGTCACCGTCTTCTTTTGCCTTGGAAGCAGATTTGATAACGACTGCAGCGGCACCGTCAACAACGCCTGATGCATTACCTGCTGTAACAAAGGATTCTGGGCCAAACGCAGTGGGAAGGCGAGCCAAACTTTCCTCAGTAGTACCACGAACGACATGGTCCTCATCCTTGTGAGTAAGGACCGTATCGCCACGGCGGGACGTGATCGTGACAGGAACGATTTCTTGTTCAAAGACATCGTTGTCAATTGAGGCGGCAACACGGGAATGGGAAAGGGCTGCAAAGGCATCAATTTCTTCCCGAGTCACACTCTTCCGCTTGCAAAGTTCATCAGCAGTCTGTGCCATGAAGAGCCCACAGGTCATGTCTTGGAGGTTGGTCATCATGTAATCTTCAACTTTCGGTGAGCGACCGAGTTTCCATCCTTCACGACCTCCACGCATCACGTGCGGTGCTTGAGAGAGGTTCTCCATACCGCCAGAAACAACGGTCTTTGCCTCATCGAGCATGATCATCTGTGCTCCACTGACGATGGATTGGATTCCAGAACCGCAAATACGAGAAAGTGTAAGCATGGGTACTTCTTGAGGCACACCGCCTTGCAAACCTGCATGGCGTGCTCCATAAATCGACTGGGCGCATGTTTGGAGCGCATATCCCATCACGATGTGGTCTACGGATTCAGGAGCCGTTCCTGTTCGCTCGAGGGC
>DAVD01000048.1:0-12007 GCA_002505405.1 Candidatus Poseidonia alphae
CTTCTTCCGGGATGGGCGCTTTCTACAGTGCTTGACGGAAGCAGTGACCGCTTTCGAAAGGCCCTCTTGGCGCCTGCTCTTGGACTTCTGGTCGTCTTTGGGATCTCAGGGCTGCTGTTGTTGCTCAATATCTGGTCGCCCCTCTCCATGTTGGCCGCCCTCCTGGGAGCAAATGTTTTGGCTTGGAAATTAATGAACACCCGACATGAAGTTCTGGCTCAGCGAACCCGATGGCAGATGCTTGAAGCCGCCATGCACGGGGAAATCAGCCAACAAGAAGACCCCGCCCTTGGCAAAGAAGCATCAACTCAGTTGGAATTCCGGCGTATGCGCAAGTTCCCTCTCTACGTCGTATCCTTCTTGATTGCGAGTACCGCCCTGCTTCCCCCCTTGCTTCAACGTCTGCCCTTCGGTGTCGACTGGATTGGGTTTGCGATGCTCACTCAACAAGTTGCATTGGAGGGAAACCTCAGCCTTCCGGGAACCAACCAAGGGTTCTGGACCTATCCGCCAGCATTTCCATCTCTTGCAGCATGGATCTCGGTAACTGCATCAATTGATGCCGCGACTGCGGTTTTTCATCTCGGCCATTACAGCCTTTTTGTGCTCCTCATTGGTTTGATGGGTGCATTTGACCGACATGGTGCTGGCGCATATGGAATGTTTGGTGTTGGCCTTGGGCTCGGTTTGTTCGCAAAAACATTTGACTCCGGATATCCAAGCGTTGCCAGTCAATTGGGATTGATTGTAGGCGTTCTCGTCTTGCTCCGTCCGACTCATCAACGCCAACGGCATCACACGTTGGGAGTCATGTTAGCACTGATTTGTGTCGGATTAATTCATCCAACAGGAGCTATTTATCTGGCTGCGCTCATGCTCTGCCATGTATTGCACGGCATTCAGTTTGATGATGAAGACCACCAAGAGATGATGCGGAAGTTTGCTATGCTGGCATCAGCATTCATCACGGTAGGATTCACAATTGCTCTTGTGGTGATTGCGCCCCGATTGTTCGACGAGGCCGTATTTTCAGAATACGGTTGGCAGGGGGGCAAACCGATGCTGGTTTACAATGGATTCTTATTGATCGTCGCCTCGTTTGCAGGGTGGTCCCTTCGCAACACGCTTGAAGGAAGAATTGCCCTCACCTGGTTTGCAAGCCTGTGGCTTTTGAGTACGGTTCATCTGGTAGAAGGCTTGCAGCATATTCCAATTCTTTCATTGTTATCCTATACGCTGTATTCAATGGCCCTTCACGCATTTCATATCCCCCTTGCAGTACTGGTCGTATTGTGGTGGTCACCAACCACTCAATTATCTGAACTTCCCGAACGCCCCCTACCTGTATTCAGTTCCATGCCTGCACCACTTTCGGTTGCTCTAATGACCCTGCTTTTGCTCGGGACACTTCTTGCCCAAAACATCGCATTTGAATTGTCAACACACGATGAATTGTTTTCCGTCACACCCGGCGACCTCACTCTACGAGAAGAGTTGGAAGGTCTCGATGCGGGAGTTGTCTACACGGAAAACATGCATTGGGGGTACATTTGGAATGCTCCAAATCAACTTGACCCAACCAGCATCCCCACGCTTGGACTGGTCCATTTGACGGGGAGTGAACAAAGCAATGCAACCCGAGCGATCTTCAATGACAATGCTTCATACTTCCTCAAACATAACATGAGGTATGCCATCACGTCTCCTCTTGGTTCAATGCAATGGACGCTTGCAACATCGCCTCTATGGGCTCCGATGATACAACATGACGGGGCTGTTCTTTGGGCCTTCAATACACAAGGTGATGCTGAGGTTCCTGAACTTCAAGCCATCACCATTGAGGATTGTTCCGAGTGCACAACCCGACTGGACCCGTGGCGAGACCACCGCTTTAGAGACCCACTGGGCCTTGGTGATGACCGTCCCTTCCTCATTGAAGGGACACCGGGTTCGATTTCAGTCACTTCACCCTCACAAAATCATACAGAACTGTGCGTTGTCTACGAAACCGTAGGGCTTCTCGAAGGCATTTACCTGAAGAGCGAGAGTGGACTCATACGCCCCTTCCAGACCCTTAACAAACATGCTGGATACCATCGCCATTGCATGGACCTTATGGATGACCAGCCCATTCAAGAACTCAATATTGAATGGGAAGCAACTCAGCCTTCTGGGTGGATTAATCCCCTTGGCCTATCGGGGAGAGACAGTGTCATGTTCGACAATACAGGCGTGCGTCTTCATTGGTTGGAATGGAGCATGAATTGAGAGGAAGTTCAATGAGTGAGAACCAACGAGAACCTCTCATGAATCGCCTTGTCGTGCTGCTACCGGTGCTCAATGAGGCGTTGGGCCTTGAATGGGTACTTGAGCGACTGCCGATAAAAGAACTTCACGACCAAGGATTCGAGACCGCAGTGTTGGTCATGGACGGCCACAGCACCGATGGCACACATAAAGTCGCAGAACAATTTGATGTCCTTTTCATGGAGCAAGATGAAACCGGCAAGGGTACGGCCATCCGTCACGGATTTCGAGAAACCATAGCAATGGGAGCTGATGTTGTGGTGATGTTGGACGCTGACGGAACCTACCGCCCCTCGGAAATGTTGGATTTGCTCAAAGGGCTTGAAAACGCAGATGTTGTCATCGGAGACCGCCTCAATGGGGCGATTTCCGCCGACGCCATGACACGATTCAATTTCGTTGGAAATCATCTTCTGACCTGGTTCGCCACTGCTCTTTATGGAGTCACATCCAACGATGTTTGTTCAGGCTATTGGGCATTTTCTCGCAAAGCGGTCGACCAACTGATGCTCAACAGCGTCTCTTTTGAGATCGAAGCCGAAATGTTTGCGTCCATGATCCATCAAGAACTTTCATTCAAATACAAACCGATATCCTACTCCGCACGAATTGGGGAAGCAAAACTTGGCTCTACCGCAGATGGCTGGAAGATTCTCCGAAAACTGGTCACCCGCCGTATCTTCCCCGACCCCTTAATGTGAGTCAAGCCAAGTCCTCAAAGACCAACACCGTCTCGGCGGGTCATGGACCGTCTCAAAACCGTGGTTTTGGGCGCTAGTGGCTTGGTCGCTCAACGTTTACAACAGCGTCTCCATCAACATCCGTGGTTTGAATTGAGTGCAATCGCTGGTAAAAGTGAGCGGCAAGGCGAGATGTTGGACAGCATCCCGTGGAGACTGAATGAGGAAAGACCATCGTTTGGGCCGCTGAAGATTGAGGACGTCCATAATACCGAATTGCCTAAGAAACTCTACGATGCAGGAATCCGAGTGGCTTTTTCTGCCCTTCCTTCAGAACACGCTGTTGATGTTGAACCGATGTGGGCACAGTCAGGGATCACCGTTTTTTCTAACGCGAGTTCTTACCGCCAAGCCGATGGCGTTCCTTTGGTCATTCCTGAGATCAATCCGAACGCATTAACGCAAATTGGAACGATCGGATATCCCTTGGTATGTGCCACAAATTGCACGCTGCTGCCCATTATCATGCCCCTCACGCCAATGCACCAATCGTTTGGGCTGCGTTCTTTTTCGGTGCGAACCGAGCAAGCGCTTTCAGGTGGAGGATACCGCTTACTCGACCATCAAGAGGGGAATTTGGATCCCTTAGAGCAGGAAATCCCCGGGGAGGCCATCAAAACAGAAGCCGAATTCCGCCGAATATTGGATTGGGACGGGACTGCAGAGATCGCTTGCAAGCGCGTGGAGCGAAAAGACGGCCACCATGTTTCAGTCAAGGCTGTATTCGAGAACGAGATGACCTTGGACGACATCCATCAATGCCTCCATCAGTGGAACGCTTTGAACGCCAACAATGAACACCCAAGCGCACCCTATTCCCCACTCATGTTCCCGTCTGCCCTTGATGTGAAGAGCCACCTTTTCGGGGACGGGATGGCGTTCGAAGATGCACCCAACCCTGCAAAGAATCTCAAGACGGGGATGGCCATTGTCGTTGCTTCAATCGAGTGCCTGGACTCACGTACTGTGACGTTTGAAGCTTATTCCCACAATACCATTCGTGGGGCTGCAGGAGGCGTGGTTTATCTTGCAGAGCTCGCATATACCATGCATTTGTTGGGAAACGGTAGCAGTTAACCCGCATGGCTAAAGGGTGGAACCGCTCCCTTTCATTCGGTGCGAGCATGGGTATTACCGCAATGATTCCTGACACGACCATCGGCCAACTTACCCAAGAAGCAGGCAAGCGATGGGGCGAAATCTGGGACGTCAACGCCGCACGCATCTGCATCATGCTCCTGTGCCCTCGTAAAGAGCGCAAAATGATGGAACTCCATGGTGATATGGTCGACCACGGCCAACCGGTCATGGCCTCGTTCCACCGCCCTCGGGCAGAAGCACCACTCCTTGAAGAACAAGGATTTGACACGCGGGCGGCATCGTTCCAATTTGTCGACCTGGCAACGGCTGACCTCGGGTTATGGATGCAACATTTGGTCACCAATGAAGGGTGGTTACGAGGTTCCATTCAAATTTCGTCTGTTCCGTTTTCAGTAGGACTGCCGACACAACGACCTTTTGAGACCATCAAGACGTTGTACTTCAGGCATCCTTCATTGCCCCCATTGGAACATTATTTTCTCCCATTCCCACCGGATTCACTCCCCGGGAAATGCTTTGTGAGTTTGCCGCGACGTGCTGCAGCTGAAATGGCGAGGCAACAAGCAGAAGTGCTCGGCGTGGGAAGGCTCGAAAAACCAAAGCCTGAGCCTGTGCCAGAACCGGCACCTCCTGTGGAACCTGAACCGGAGCCTGCGGTTGAATCCGAGCCCGAAGATGTGGTTCAGGATGCACCTGTTGAAATCGAAACTCCAAAGGCAGAACCTGCCCCATCAGTACCCCTCCCACCGAGTTCCGCACCAAGTCCTGCGATGGAATCCACATCCACTGAACTCCCAACTCCTATGGCTTCGTCAGAGGATGCACCGCAGGAACTACCACCCGTTAAGCAAGTGGAACTTCCGGAACCTGAACCGGAAGTTAATTCACAATCCGAGCTGGAGATTGAACTCCGTGCCTTCTTCCAAGAACTGATTGAAGCAGGTGTTGAACCGTCATCGTTCATGGACGACCATCGCTGGGAAGATTTGAGCGAACGTGCTCTTGCAGAAGGTCTTGAGACATGGCCGGTCCTACTGGAAATGACCGCCATGGGCTGATAAAGTTAAAATCTAAGAGACGAGAGGAAAGGCTGGGTAACGAAATGGGATTCTGTATCAACTGCGGACAACAACACGCTGATGGAACCCGTTTCTGCCGGTTTTGTGGCAACCAACAGCCCGGTGAGCCTTTGCTCCAACGACTTCGCATCGAAGCACAACAGATTCATGCCATGCGTTTGCAAATGCAGGCACAGCAGCAAAACAATCAGTATCAGCAGCAACCTCGCTGGTGAAGCGAATGCGCCCCAAACACTTGGCCATTCAATTGTCAAAACTTCAGCCTCATCCCTGTTTGGACGTACAACTGGAACAATACGCAACTGAAGGCGACCTCGCATCGTATTGGATGTTGGCCGTAGACCAACTTGATGAACTTGAAGGCAAAACGGTTCTTGACCTTGGGGCTGGAAACGGTGTATTGGGAATTGCGTGCCTTCTGCTGGGTGCTAAGCACGTTCATTTCGTTGAATGCGATGATGCCGCCCTTGAAGTGCTACGGTTTAACTTGAAATCAAGTTACAATGAAGAATCATGGACCATCCACTCAATGCGAATTGGGAGGGACGATTGGACCGTTCCTGAAACGGACCTCATCGTTATGAACCCGCCATGGGGCGTTCAAATGGCCAAAGCAGATCGCCCGTTTATTGAGGCCGCATTGAGCACCCATTGCACTGCAATTCATCTCCTCCACAGCCGAAGTTCCAAGCACATTGGGGGCATGGTTCGAGACGCTGGATGGAAGTACGAACACGTGATTGCAACCACGTTCAGATTGCCTGCACAATACGGACATCATTCAAAGCGCTCAAGTGATACTGAGGTCCTCTGTTGGCGAATCCATCGACGAGGAGATGCCCGTTTGCCTGCCGAAGAAGACCAGTAGGACTGGGAGGGGGGTTGAAAAGGAGGGAGTCCCCGCCTTCAATTAGCGAAACGGCGTGCGACCCAACTCGGGCCATGTCCGCTAAAGGAATGATAGACATGACGGCGAGCCTCGTCACCCCAGGAAGCATCATTGGCCAAGAAGGTCAACACACCACCGGTGAAGGTACAGCACTTCACGACGGAAACATTATCGCAACCGTGATCGGTTCAGTCCATGTTGAAGACGGTTTGATCTCGGTTGGAGCCAGCAAAACGATTGTTGAACCCAAAATTGGTGACACCGTACTTTGTGAAGTCACCAAGCTTAACGAAAAGAACGGGGAAGCTATGATTCATGTGATCGAGGGTCAACAAGGCTCCATTCAACCGCAACACCTCTACGGACAGTTCTACGTAACTGGACTTGTCGACCGATTCATGCATCAAACATCTGATGCTCTTCGACGAAGAGATATTTGCCGTGCTCTTGTCAAGGAAGTAACCCCCGTTGTCCGTTTGGATTTCCGAGACCGAAATGATTGCGGCGTTCTTCACGCCATCTGCCCGCCATGCGGCGACACGCTCACCCTCCACCAAGACGGCGACTGGAACATGCTCTGCCCCACCTGTGGATCTCAATCTTACCGAGCACTTGCCGATAACTACGGTGCTGGATGGGCGGAACTCGAACAAGGGGCGAGTGCCATGAACAACTCCGGAAAGCGCTGGGGTGCAGAAGCAGAAGCTATGTTTGCACGTGGACCTGCTGGCCGAGCAACCTTCATTGCAGCCGATGTCCGTGAGGACGGGCGTGAGCGTACATACTTCCGTTTCGAAGGCATGGGTGGAGGCCGTGGTGGCCGACAAAAAGCGGCACCTGGAACTCGATTGTTCGTAGGCGGTCTACCTCGTGAAGTTGGAACCGAAGAACTGCGCGCACTCTTCGCAAAGCACGGTGAGATGACCGATTGTATTGTCTTGGTTGATGACGCCGGTGCGAACCGCGGATTTGGATTCGTCACCTACGGCAGCAAGGCCATGGCCGATGCAGCCGCATCAGCACTTGATGGCCATCGAATCAACGGACGACGTATTGGAGTTCGTGACGCCGATAGCGATGATAAAAAGAAGAAGAAAGGTGGACGAAGAGACCCCGAAGGACTCAAACTTTACATCGGAAACCTGCCCTTTACTGCGACTCAAGAGCAACTGACCACGATGGTCGGTGCTCATGCAACGGTCAATGAAGTCGTCATGGCTACGGACCCAGCGGGTAAATCCAAAGGATTCGGCTTTGCATTCATCAAGGATATGGACAAAGGAGAAGCCGTTGTCAAGGCACTGAACGGAATGGAACTCGAAGGACGTAAAATCAAGGTCGACATCGCCAAAGCCAAAGCAGGCAAAGGTGGAAAGGATGGCCGAGGACCAAAGTCTGGCGATAGCGGTGGAGGCAAATCTTCACGTGAACTCCAAGCCATTCGTGAAGAGGAAGAAGGCGGAAAGAAGCGAAAGCGACGTCCTCGACCGAAGAAGGATTGAAGTCCAGTCTACTTCCCACCTCAATCATGGATAGCCACGATTCGCCCGGATGGCTTGTCCTTGACGGCTACGAAGATGAACCCGCTGCATTTGGCGTACCGCCATATGTTGGATTCCATATACGCTATCTATGCGGAGTCCTTGAACAACGAGGAATCCCTTACACTTACATGACGGTAGACCGTTGGCGACAATGGATCAAAAAGGACGGTGAGGCTGTCCAGAAGTGGATGAAAGATGTTGAAGGTGTTGCTTGTATTGCCGGTGCGGTCGTCCCCGGCCGATACCTTAGAGGAACACCCATCTCACTCAACGAGACTCAACAACTCATTCGGATGATTCCGGGAGGCATTCCTGGTTTGTTTGGAGGGTGGGCGATTCGTGGGTGGCGTCAGCAAGGCTGGAACCCTCTACGGCCAAATCTCTTTCTGGCGGTGCAAGATACAGACGCAACACTGGATGGATTTCTCAAAAACGGCGAGTGGAAGCATGCCCGAAGAACGGCGCAGCAATGGACTGCTTGGGCCCAAGCCGGAGCAAGCAGCAAAGCAGTCCTTCACCATCCAGATTTGGGAACAGAGGAACAACCTGGTCCGCTCACCTATGAAGTCGAGGTGTACCAAGGGTGTGTACGCTACAAGCGTGGTTGTAAATTTTGCATTGAGCCAAAGAAAGGAGTCCCCATATGGCGCACTCCTGAAGACATCATTGAGGAAGTCCGCATTGCCCATGACGCTGGCGTCCACCATGTTCGTCTTGGTGGAATGACCGATACGTACACGTACATGGCAGAAGGTGTGAAAGAACTCGAATATCCAGTCCCGAATCCCGAACCAATTGCGAAATTGCTTCACGGGCTAAGAGAAGATGAACGGTTGGGGATTCTCCACACAGACAATGGAAACCCGTCCATCATTGCGGAGAATATTGAGGAATCTGAGGCCATTACCAAAACGCTTGTGGAAACCCTTTCTGATGGGGCGGTCCTCTCGTTCGGTTTGGAATCAGCGGACCCGAGCGTTCACGAAGCGAATTGGCTCAACTGTGACCCCCACCAATTGAAATCAGCAATCCGCCTCATCAATAAATACGGCCGTGAGCGTGGAGCACGAGGATTGCCCAAATTACTACCTGGATTGAATTTTATTGCTGGCCTGAACGGCGAAACTGAACAAACCTACGACATGAATCTGAACCTGCTCCAAGAGATTCGTGAAGAGGGGCTCATGCTCCGCCGAATCAACATACGACAGGTCGAAGGAGAGGGATTTCAAGAGATTCCGCAACAGGCATTCAATCGCTTCAAAGAAACCTGCAGAGATACCATCGACAAACCACTGCTGAAAGAGTTGTTCCCGCTTGGAAGCATCCTTCGAGACGTTCACTGGGAAACTCATGACGGCAGAACCCGTTTGCCCGTTCATGAAACCGAGGCTCACACATCTTCTACAATACACGGTAAACCCGGAATCACATTTGGCAGACAAATAGGAGCCTATCCGATCCTCATCGGAGTCGAATACAAGATTCCACTTGAAACTCAATCCAACGTTATCGTCACCGGTCACGGTGCACGCTCGATTACGGGGGTTGAAATTGGGCTCGACCTAAGTACGGCAACCGAGAAACAACTCAGTGCAATACCTGGAATCGGCAGCAAAACCGCTTGGAACCTCATTTCAAAGCGGGCCAGGGCCATGAGGAAAATGAATACTTCAGCCCCCTATCAAAGTGCTGAAATGTGGTTCGAGGATACGGGAATCCAGTGGGATGAAAAGTTTCAAACTTACTTTGATGAACGTGAATGAGCAAGAGCTAGAGATGGTTTTAATGCCTTCTCGTAACAAAAAATGATGCAAAACAAACAAAAGGCCGAAAGCCTTGGCCATACCATGCAGAAGAAATCAGTCATTGTATTCACCGTTCTTTTTTTGGTTCAGGCAATGGCCGCAGGCCTCGCAGTAATTCCTGCACAACCAAACACCGAAACCTGGCAGGGCCCTGTTCTTGAATCAGGGGCGCGCTCAACCGGTGTGCTCACCGATTCCCAGCAACAATCCATGCTGTACAACCAAAGTTACAACGGCAGCAATGACAACGACGGTGATGGAGTCGTAAACAGCCTTGATTCCGATGACGATAACGATTGTATTCCTGATTCAAACGACACCTCACCGTACGATTTTGATGGCGATGGCATCAACGATGAATCAGACATCGATGATGATGGAGACGGATTAAATGACTCCTTGGAAGTGAGTGATTCAAACGCCTCAACCAACATCTACGACGCCGACAATGACGGCAACCACGACTGTGCGTTCTTCGCTGGTGGAAATTCAAGCAGTGGTAATACCGGTGGAAACAACACCGGCGGCAACAATACTGGTGGCGGCAACACTTCTTGCAACACAACAACAGGTCCATTTTACAACTTAACTTTGGATAAACTGATCTATGAACCAACCGACAGTATCAATGCTGCATTCAATTTCTTTTGCATGGATTACAAAGCTGGAATTTACACCGGAGTCTCATATTGGGTATATGGGCCATCAGGCATGATTAGCAGCACCTTTTATGTCCATAATACGAGCACGAATCACAACTTCTGGGACCTCGACAACCGTAGCAACAATTTCTCTGAAACCTCATGGTTGATTCCGACGGGCAGCGGCAACATGGCCCTCGGCAATTACTACATTTATTCTGAACTATGGGACAACAACACACATGTTGACACGGCAAATGTTAGCTTTACAGTATCGAATTCATCATCCGGCGGCAGCAATACCGGATGCGGATACGACACAAATTTCGCTTCATTACTCGCACATGGCCCGAACTATGGAACTGAAAACCATACCTTTGTGAACTCAATGTATGTTCAATGTGAAATCCTCAACGCCACCATGACCCTCGATTATTGGATTTACGACCTCAACAATAACACCATTGATAGTGGAAATCAATCATGGGTTGGCACAACCAATACTTCAAACTACAACTGGACCGTAAATGGTCTGAACGCTGGAAATTACACATTCCATGTTGACCTCTATGTCAACAACTCTTGGGTCACCAGCGATAATCACCAGTTTATGATTCTGGCTAACAACAGTGGCGGTAACAACACTAATGAATATGTAGAGATCGACCATTCTGGTTATGCCTGGGAAACTTCCAACATGGTTGGGGTTTGGTATTCAGGTACTGACGTGTACGTTGAATTTACCAGCGGAAACCTAGTGATTGGTGAAAATTATCAACTGATTTGGAACTTGTCAGATTCAGGTAACAATGTTGATGTCTATGGCTCTGGTAATTTCTTATGGAATGCCTCCTTCACGACGAGCCAAGAAAATAGCACAATAAGCGGATTAGCAGATGGGATATATTATTTCCATGCAACATTGGTGAACCAAGGTTATCATATTGCTTGGGACACTACTATGATTCAGATGGGCAACAACACTGGCGGTAACAACACCGGTGGCAACAACACCGGCGGCAACAACACCGGGGGCAACAACACCGGCGGTAACAACACCGGCGGCAACAACACCGGCGGCAACAACACTGGTGGAAACAACAGTAATCCTTGCGGCAGTGATCTCAACTATTCCACAGTCATGGTAGGCGCTTACCAACAGATTACCCCTATTTTGTATGAGAATGATACCTTCACTGGCAGGTACCGCCCTAATTGTGCGCTGAACGAGATGAATCACTCATTCACAGGGCATCTCCAGGGCCCGAATGCAAGTGATTACTCTAACTTCTCAGTTGATATCTACTTAGCTGGAGCCCAATCAGGGATTCCATTCCAATATCAATCATGGTCGAACTTGGAGGTTGGCATGTACAGTTTCTATGTAGAATGGAACCTCAACCAGAGTGGAGTACAAACCTTCGTTGATGAGAATTGGTTCAATTTTACCGTCATTGCGAACAACTCGAATTCACCCGGTTCAAGCCAGAGCAATCCACTTATGCCGTTCAATTGTTCTGACATAAACTGGAATGCATCTGGCTTAACCCTTCAAGATTGTCTAAACAATCAAGATGCATTTTGGTTTGTGTTCAACAATACCGGAGGTACCTTCTGGATTGACCCAGTCGTCGCTATTGGATACGACTACGTTGTATGGAGTGGCCCTAACATCAGGTCCGTGACCCTCCCTACGGGTTATGGAGATGACATCTACGACCTCTACATGTGGAACGTTACTGAATGGTATGACACAGGAGTGAATATCGATGGTGGCGAGACGTACACCTTCACAGAAAAGTTCGGTGTGGACCGAATATCAATTCGTGGAATAGAAGCCTCAGAAGAACTCGACCCCAACAATGCAACAGCCTTTGTGACCGGGCTGAGTTTCACCA
>DAVD01000048.1:12073-22419 GCA_002505405.1 Candidatus Poseidonia alphae
CGGCAACAACACCGTGACACCAAATACTGCACCAAGCGTCACAGATGTCTCAATTTCTCCCGTCTTAACCACGGCAGATGACGAGCTGACATGCACCTATACCGTGTTTGATATGGACGGCGATTTAACGACGACAACCGTAACATGGTCGGTCAATGGGAACATTATTCTGACGGGTTCGGATTCATTGACTGGAGGATTTTCAGTTGGCGATGATGTATCGTGCTCAGTTACCGCTACCGACGGCCAACAACCGAGCATTGCGGCGTCCGCATCCACGGTCATCTTACCGGTTCCAAATGTGGATTCGGATGATGGAGAAGGTCTTCCAGCAATTGGAACGATTGGAACCATGGCTGCCATCGCTGCAGGTGTCTTCGCTTCACGTCGCAAGGACGATTGAGTGGAAAACATCCAATGCGAGGGTTGGCGATGAAGACGGTTGGCCTGTTGAAAGAAGCCGCATTGCGTTTGTCCAAGATTTGTGATGGTGCGATTTTAGAACTTGAGAAGACTGAAAAAGTCGCTCATGCAACCAACCCACTCGACTATGCTTGGCCCCATCACGAACAATACTTGGAGAAATGGGGCGGACTTGGGGCGAAGACCTTGCTTCTTGGAATGAATCCCGGTCCATGGGGTATGGCTCAAACCGGTGTTCCGTTCGGGGCCACTGGCGTTGCTGTTGATTTTCTGAAGATTCAATCACGCCCACTACAGACTCCGTTGAATGCTCACCCTAAGCGGCCCATCGTTGGAATGAGTCTCGAGCGACAAGAAGTATCAGGTACACGCCTATGGAATTTGATGGCGGAACATTACGGCTCTCCAGAGGAGGCATTTGCCAGTATCTTCGTCGTCAACCATTGCCCCTTGCTCCTTTTGGGAGGACGTGGACAAAACATCACTCCAGATAACATCCCTGCATCGGTAGTTGAACCAATTTTGGAAGCCTGTGATGAACACCTCCAAGAGGTGGTTGAAGCAATGAACATTACTCGAATCATCGGCGTTGGAAAATATGCAGAAAAGAGGGCAAGGAAGGCTTTTTCGGCTGGTAAATCGGGTCTCGGAGTCACCGCATCTGGGCGAGAGATCACCATCACAACATGCTGGCATCCAAGTCCTGCAAGCCCGCTGGCAAACCGTAACAATGGAGCGGATTGGAAAATGAACGTCATCGCCGTTCTTGAAGAAATGCAGGCGTAGTCTTCAAATGCTTAATTGTTCAGTGGGGACGCATGGAACCTCATCAACTCGCATGGGACCGACAGCCGAACGACCGACAATGGAAGGTGCCTGAGGGGGATGACCCTCGGACACTTTACCAAATGCTGATGACCAGCGTGGACCGATTTGGAGACCTGCCTTGCTTTGGATACATCCCCGAAAAAGACATGCCTCGCGTCCATCTTGACTACAAGACCTTTGGTAGCCTCTCTACTGCAGTTGGTAAGCAACTTGCGTCTGTCGGCGTCCAAGCCGGAGACCGTGTAGCACTCATCCTGAACAACTCCGTTGAATGGGCGGCCTTAGCCTACGGAGCCAACGGAATCGGTGCTGCATATACCGCCATGTACACCCACCAACACGGCCAAGAATGGGCGTTTATCTTGAACGATTCTACTCCTTCGTTGCTCGCCGTTGCAGATACCACGGTGCTTGACAAACTGGTCGCCAATATGCCGGCCGATGCATCAAAGTGGCCATCGTGTGGAATTCTCCTCTTGGGTGATGAAGAAGCCAATGAACTGCCTCCTGAAGGAGTCACAGTCCATGCATGGAACGATTTCGTCGCAGCGGGCCGAGAGGCCCCTGACTTCGAAATTGCAGACGATCCGTTTGCATTGAACACGCTCATTTACACATCAGGTACAACTGGAAACCCAAAGGGAGTCATGCTCTCCAATTGGAACACGCTGTCCAACATTTTGTGTGTTCAATCTGCCTTCACCATCTATGTCGGTGACAAAAACGCTGCGTTCTTGCCGTGGGCGCACTCTTTTGGTTCAACCTTTGACTTGCACTGGATGATTCGCTGTGGCGTCCACATCAACCTCATTTCTGACTTGACGCGTATCGCTGACGAATGCATCGAGATCAAACCTGCTGTTTTGCTCGCCGTACCTCGCGTTTGGAACAAATTCTACGACCGAGTGAACGCTCAATTTGCGAGTGCAACTGGGCTGAAGAAGGTCTTCGTTAACAAGGCTCAAAAAGCCTCTGCCAAGCGAATTGCTAAGGCTGGCGTTCAATGCGACGCTGTCGCTCCAACCAAATTCTTTGACAAACTGTGGGACAAACTCGTTTGGTCCAAGGTCCGCGCCCGATTTGGAGGCAACATTCGATTCTGTATGTCAGGTGCTGCTGCACTCTCACCAGATGTTGCAGCCTTTATCCAACAGGTTGGATTCAGCTGCTACGAAGGATACGGCCTTACCGAGACCTCACCGCTTGTTTCCGCAAACGGATGGTCTGGACCTGGTACAAGCAAACTCAACACCGTTGGCCGAGTGGCTAACGGCGTTACCGTGACCATCGATACCGATGCATGGGACGACCCAGACCGACCTGACGAAGGAGAAATCATCGTCACCGGGCCCAACGTCATGATGGGATACTGGAACAACGAGGAAGCCACGAAGGAAGTTATCATTGAACCGGGTACATTCCGTACCGGTGACTTGGGTAAACTCACCGACGGTTATCTTTCAATTACCGGACGTGTCAAGTCTCAATTCAAGTTGGAAAACGGCAAGTACGTCTCTCCTTCATCCCTTGAAGAGACGATCAAACTCAACCCACTCATCGAACAATGTGTGCTTGACGGACGTAACATGCTCAACACCTTCCTCGTGGCTCACCCGAACATGGAAGCGCTTCGTGTTGCGCTCAAGGGTGCGGGAATCTCAGCATCCGGTGATGACGCAGCAGTTTGCGCTGATCCTAAGGTTCGTGAATTCCTGTTGACTAACCTCAAGAAGAACAACATGATTGCTCCAGATTGGAAAGGATATGAAGTTGCTCGTACCCTCATTCTTGATCCCGAGGAATGGACCACGGACAACGAGATGTTGACGCCGTCCATGAAGGTCAAACTACGAAACCTGTTGGCCAAGTATGACGATGAGATTCAAGCCATCGCTTGACGTTCATTTATCTTGTTTGAGGAGAGATGGGTATCCACAACCGATAAACAATACTTTTCGTCATGTGCGTGGCATTAATTCTGTCCATAGCAGGATGCGTCAATCCACTGTCTAAAGAGGATGCGCAAGTTGGAATGGAAATCGACGACTTGTACTACTTTCAGTATTCTTTTGCAATTGACCTTCAGATAAAAGAAGGGAACAACGTCACTTTAGAAACTGTATCGATATCACCATGCGATCAGGAACCATTCATCGGCTGTATTGACCAGATTCAAAATGGACAAGCTTTCGTCTTTGATGTTCCAGCAGAAGCGTCATCTTCTGACGGAGTTTGGTTTGATGATGCATCCTTTGAGTCACCTGTGTTCCATTTCTTTGAAACAAAGGACCTCACTACAGGAGTTATATTCACTGAACAGGGTATTGCGTTTTCTCTCGCAACACAATACAACTTCAATGAGACAAAGGCAAATGAGATGAATATCACAGATGTTAACGACGATGGAAAATTGCAAATGTGCTTCATCGGACTTAACAAAGAACTGTCAAGTCATCATGCTCTCTTTGTTGACCAAGGAACTGACAATCAAACTCAAGAAGAAGAGCGTAATTTACTCATCCAGCGCTACGATTCCTATCTTAATTTGTTTGAAGAAAAAGGAGTGCTGGATGTCTACAACCATTACTGTGAGGCGGACCAATCTCTCGGATTATTCGCACTGGACTTGTGAAATCTTGATGCTGAATTTTTCGTGACGGTTGAGGACGGTATCGCTGAAGAAACCGTTTGAGTCAATAGACATGGCGTTTTGCGAGTGACATGAAACCAACAGATGAGCAAGCAGGTGCGTGGACTGAAGCCTTTGAATCGGGCAAGTTTGTCCGAAAAACAAGTGAATTTCGCGACCATATCGTCAACGACGGCCCCTTTGATGTTGAAAGCGGACGGTACCACCTCTACGTATCTCACGCTTGCCCGTGGGCTCATCGGACGCTCATCACTCGAACCTTGCTTGGCCTGGAAGATGACATCAGCGTAGATGTCGTGGATTGGCGTATGAACAGTGATGGTTCCTGGTCGTTCAACGATGAAGAAGAGGGAGCCACTGCAGATACCATCAACGGTGAATCAAGTCTTGAAGGCATATACAACCGAGCATTCCAGGGATGGAATGAAAGTCAACGAATCGGAACCGTTCCCGTATTGTGGGACCGTAAACACAGTACCATTGTCAACAACGAGAGCCGTGAAATTGTTCGGATGTTCGATTCGTTTGCACAAGCAGGCATGGGAAACGGAACATCACTTTCGCCTGTGGAACTGCGTGAAGCGATTGACGCCATGATCGATGCAAACTACGAACCCGTGAACAATGGCGTCTACAAATCTGGCTTCGCACGCACACAATCAGCATACGATGAAGCGGTTACCGCACTGTTTGCCCGCTTGGACGAGTTAGAAATTCATCTTGAGGGAAGAGAGTGGTTGGTCGGAGAAGGCGTTGGTCAACTGACTGAAGCAGACATTTGCCTCTTCCCAACACTTGCAAGGTTTGATTTGGTCTATGTTGTTCATTTCAAGTGCAATTTGCGTAGAATCATCGATTACCCAAACCTTCAGGCATTTGTTGAGCGGATGATTGACCAACCTGGTGTTCGGGAAACCTGTCACTGGCATCACATCAAGGCCCACTATTTCTGGTCCCATCAGAACATCAACACCTTCCGAATCATTCCACTCGGGCCACTTGAAGGCGCACACACGAAGTAACTTGAGTGACCTAAGGCCCCCAGAAGTGGAGAATATGCTGGTTCTGCCCAACCAAACGATGGACGAGTTCAGACTTCTGAAATCTCGTCTTCTGCAAGGGGCGGAAGACCCTTCTTGGCACGAACGTAATCGGTGTAATTCCCGTAGTAAACCTTGACGTTTCCACCGTCAACTTCCCAAATGCGATTGACGACTTGGTCCAGGAACCAACGGTCGTGAGATACGGTAATGAGTGACCCGGTATAGTTAACGAGTGCTTCTTCCAACGTGTCTTTGGAATCCATGTCCAAGTGATTGGTCGGTTCGTCCATCAACAACAGGTTGTTCTGTTCAAGCAGGAGTTTCAGAAGAGCCACACGGGCTCGTTCTCCACCAGAAAGTTGAGAGAGCTTGGTCGTCACCTGCTCGCCTGAGAATTGGAAACGACCCAAAGCAGCACGTATGTCACCGTATTGAAAATCCGGGCGTAGTTTCTCAATTTGTTCAACCGGGCTGAGGTTGAAATCAAGGGTGGCGTGGTCTTGGTGGAAGTATCCGATTTCACATCCTGGGGCCAAATCGAAAGAGCCGCTGTCGAGTTTCAAATCTCCGTTGATAATTTTCAGCAAGGTGGTTTTGCCTTGTCCGTTCCCGCCGACAATCCCGATGCGGTCGCCCTTACGAACTTCCAGTGATTGCTTCTTGAGAATGGGTCGTTCAAGACCTTCAAACGTCATGGTTCCGTCTTCAATCATCAAGACGTCCATGCTTCCCTTATCGGTTGCCTCGAGTGAAAACACGAGGTTCTTGCGCTTCTTGGGCATGCGGGCTCTGAGCGCTTTGAGTTCTTGTTGCATGCGTTCAATCATCTTGTGCTTAGCAGAAATTGACTTGTCATACTTGTTGGCCCGCTTCATTTGTGATAACGCACCCATTGTGGATTGAATCTTCTTTTCAATGGTATTGATCATATCACCAAGAGATGCCTCACTGGCCTCTTTTTGCTTCAAGAATTGTGAATAGTTGCCCTTCCATGGCCAGGCACGAAGGTTGTCAACTTCCACAATACGAGTGCACACTTGGTCCAAGAAATAACGGTCGTGAGACACAATCAATTGTGCGCCTTTGAACGTGCGCATGAAGTCTTCCAACCATTCAGTGGTTTGAATGTCCAAGTGGTTGGTCGGCTCGTCGAGGAAGATGACGTCAATGCCGTTGAGTCCAACCAATTGACGAGCGAGAGCGAGTTTGGCTTGCTCTCCACCTGAGAGTTTGTTCACAGCCATATCCATTGGGTGCTTGTCAAGACCGAGCCGTTCAAGAATACCTTTGGCGATTCCAGCAACGTTACCACCGCCACTGGCAGCAAGCGTCTGTTGGAGTTGAGTATAATGTTCCATAACCGGTTCCCAATCGCCTTCGTAAAACGCAGGGTCGATCATGCGGGCTTCAATAGCAGCGATTTCATCTTCCAGTTCTTGGAATTGGCGTCCTTTGCGACCGAGTTCCTCCTCAATGGTCGAATCGGATTCAAGGTCCCGAATTTGAGTGAGGTAAGCAATACGAATCCCGGGTGCAAATTCAATGTCTCCCGTGTCCTGCTTTTGTTCGCTGATGGTGTTCAAGAGCGTCGTCTTTCCAGCACCGTTGTGTCCGACGATACCAATGCGGTCACCGTCGTTGACTTTGAGGTTGATATCGCGCAGAACATCAACGGCACCAAAGGCGCGGTCTACCGCCTCGACGTTGATGAGTTCACGAACCATGAGTCTCCCTAATTATGGCGCCGAGTCCCCTGTTGATAAATAAGCCCCCATGTGAAATGAGCCTTGGAGGTTTAAACGCAGGGTTTCATTAAGGAGAAGGTTGAATAAGAACCATGGCCAAAATCTCACAAACTGCTCTTGCTGTAACCGTACTGCTTCTGATTATGAGCCTCCCCCCACCCCACCAATCACTGGAAGAAAAAGAGTCACCCTTGTTCGTAACTCAGGCCTCTGATATGATTGCCGACTTCTCGCTAAACGTAGCTTCCAGCACGAAGGTCGTGGACATCGACCACGTCGGGCAAACCTATGTCGTTGCTGTGAGCCACGATGGTTCTGGTTCTGTTGGGGCCTTCGCTTGGACTGGACAACCTGCCGGCGGAGCCTTGTTGACCTTAGCACACAACGGTACGGTTGTTGACACGGCCTTTACAACAATCGCTCCTTTTGAGATGCGAGCTTCTTCAACCATAATCGTGACGTTAACGAATCATACTCAAAACGGAGTTGTCCTACAGGCTTACGATGAACAACTCAGTTTAATCAACGCTAAAACTCTACAATCCAGCACAACTGGGGGAGGGGTCGGGGACCTCATCACGTATGCAATGGATGTCGCTGGTGGAGACATTTACGCCACCTTTGGATGCCCCAACGGACAACTGATTTTCATGAGTCAAACATGTTCAACCGGCACAGACCGTTACTCTCTTATCACGGTCTCATGGAATGCTACAACCAATGCTTTGAGCACTACCGCTGTAGCAAAGTGGTTTTCTCCCGAATCCACTTGGATGAACTATCTGCCTGCCGAAACAGGAGGCGGATTCACCACCATTGGGCCGAACCCTGCGTGCCCTCAATCCCTCTACGCCCACAGCCAGGGCATTGAAAGCATGGCTAACGCGCATTGTGAACGCCGTCAGCAAACCACAGCACAGCACGCTTCATCCTTACTCGGATCCACCTCATCGTGGAGTGCAACCGGTGGAGATGCAATGACCCTGTCCATGGGTTTGGCCTTCTCATCGTACAGCCTTGCAACATCTACGGAGAGTTTCGACGGAGATGTCTTGGCTTTTGTTGATTGCAATTCTGGCATTGATATTGAAGTTGAAACTGCCCACTACGGCAGCCACAGTGCTCTCTTTATCCAGGGTTGGACGGGTGGAGGAAATCAAGAATGTTCTCTTATTGAGCATGAAGCTGCAGACGCAGGAGATACCAGTCGAGAAGTTACGACCTTCAAAGGAAGGAATGCAAACATGGGCCTGCTGGGCACCAGTGACTTTTCCGGCGGAATCGCCGTCAAATCCAGCCGTGACCTTCTCAGCATGGCAGCCACCAGCACCCCAAACACGGGTTATGCTGCTGTATGTCACACAGGTAGTCTGACCAACGACAACGCTGCCATCAAAGTCGGAGGACAAAATGAACAAATTTCTGTGATCGCATGGCAGGGAGCCACCATCATCAACGTCACTTCACACAATGTCAACAGCGGATGCCCTGAGGCTTTGACTGCGGGAATGGGTGAACTGCTGATGCTCCAAAATGACGGCATTCTGCAGACATTGACCTTCTTTGGCCTCGACGCTGATGGAGATGGCTACGGCGCCTCAACTGATTCGTTCCCCAATGATGCCGACCAGTGGAGCGACCAAGATGGGGACGGCTACGGCGACAATGGCGGATTTTCAAACAGTGATGATTGTCCTTTTTCCCCTGGACCATCAACACTCGGTCGTCAAGGCTGCACCGACATTGATCTTGATGGATGGGCAGATGATTCCGATGGATTCCCTCACGATTCCACTCAGTGGGCTGATGAAGATGGTGACGGATACGGGGACAACGAAACTGGAAATCTCGGTGATGACTGTCCAACGATTGCAGGAGCGTCAAGCCGGGACAAGCGTGGATGCCTTGACAGCGATTTTGACGGATTTAGTGATGAGAACGATATTTTTCCCAACGATCCGAGCCAATGGTCCGACACGGACGGTGATGGATTTGGAGACAACCCACTGGGTGTGCTCGGCGACAATTGTCCGACCATCGCAGGCACCAGTAACTCTGGCGCCCTTGGATGTGCAGACCAAGATAGCGACGGATGGGCAGATCAAGAAGATGATTTACCAACAAATCCAACGCAATGGGAAGACTTGGATGGAGACGGATACGGGGACAACATAGTCGGCTTGGATTACGACCAGTTCAAATTTGATCCAACTCAACAAGTCGATTCGGACGGAGACGGATACGGAGACAACGTCGGTGGCACTCGGGGCGATGCCTGTCCAAATGTCGCCGGCACCTCCACCTATGACAGATATGGCTGCTTGGATACCGACGGTGACGGTTATTCTGATTTGAACGATGGATTTCCCAACAACCCCGACCAGTGGGTTGACTCTGACGGAGATTCATACGAGGACTCTGTTGACGATTTTCCCTTTGACCCCTCACAATGGTTGGATACTGATGATGACGGCTTTGGCGACAATCAATTTGGCTCCAATGCCGACCGATTCCCACTTGACATGACGCAATGGTACGACATTGACGGGGATGGATATGGTGACAACCCCGGAGGTGAAGATTACGATGCATTCCTTGCGGAGCCAAGTCAGTGGTCAGACCTCGACAACGACGGCTGCGGCGATAACGCCAACGGCCGTAATCCCGACCTCTTTCCCGACGATTCTACGCAATGCAAAGATGAGGACGGAGATGGTTTTGGTGACAACCAATCTGGAAACAATCCGGACCCTTACCTCTTTGATTTTGATAATGACGGTTATAATGACAGTATAGACGTGCTGCCAAAGTTGAGCTCACCTGGTGACCTTGACAACGATGGTGTTCCCGATGATAACGACGATTTTCCATCAAATCCAACGGAGACCCGGGATTTTGACGGAGATGGCGTCGGTGACCGAACCGACCCTGACGACGATAATGACGGAGTACTCGATGATGCTGAACTGAATGCGGGCACCGACCCCTACGACGCAAATTCTAAACCGATAGATAGTTTTGAAATCTTGTTGCCCGGAACCAACGTCGGTTTGGGTGCGTGGGACTTGATTGGGGTCTTTGTTGGAATTCCGCTGACCACGTGGATCTTGATTGGTATCTTCACCCGAGGCGGTCGTGCTAAGCGATTTGAGGAGCGTCTTCAGGGCGCCACCCGCCGTGAAGAACTCGAAGAGATTGCTACGGATTACGAGCGAGCCGTCATGATGCGCATGCTCGGACCACACCAAGCCATTCGTCTCGAACGGATGCGAACAGAACTTGACGATTCGCTGGAACAAGCCATGCACCAAGGCTACAGCGGTCAAACGAGCAAAAGTAACGAAGAGCAATGGGCTGAATATTATCGCCAACAAGAAGCCTATGAGGCACAACAATCGGGCACCGCCCAAGGCCAGATTGTCCAACCTCACTCGAAGGACGTACCCCCCGTTCCAAGCGACGCCAATTACGAACAAGAGCAAGGCTGGTAGGGTTGCAGATCCACCCTTGAATTGATGAACCAAAGCCTGCTGGAAGGAGCATGGCGGGCGAGGCGGAAGAAGAGGTTGTCTTCTCAACATCTGCTGGACCCGTGCGTGTCATTACCGCTGCGTCCCTGTTTGACGGTCACGATGCGGCCATCAACGTCATGCGTCG
>DAVD01000024.1 GCA_002505405.1 Candidatus Poseidonia alphae
AGGTGCATCGGCCATTGGAGGCATTGCCGGCATACCAGGCGGTGCTGGCGGTGCTTCGCCCGGAGGCATTGGAGGCATAGGTGGCATACCAGGCGGTGCTGGAGGTGCATCAGCCATCGGAGGCATTGGAGGCATACCAGGCGGTGCTGGAGGTGCTTCGCCCGGAGGCATTGGAGGCATAGGTGGCATTCCTGGTGGCATAGGTGGTTTTTCGTCAGTCATCTTCAATTCCTCCGGTTCACACGATGTGCGACAAAGGTTCGGACGCACGCCGAGCACATAACCGTTCTCCAACATCGTGTTTGATTATTGAGTTTTCAAGCCGATTTTATCGAGAATACAGCGAGGGGTTGATGTAGGGTAGGACGGAGCGTTGTTCATGGTCGGTATGGACAGTGGCTCACCCCCAGTACTATTTGTCGTTGGAACAGCAGGTGCTGGTAAATCTTCGTTGGTGACCTCGTTTCAACGCTGGTCTCGTTTCTTGGAAACTGAAGCGATTGCGATCAATTTGGACCCAGGAGCAGAACGTGTCCACTACGATGCAGAGTTTGATGTACGGGATTTAATCTCACTGACCGAAGTCATGGCGGAGTACGACCTCGGCCCGAACGGTGCGCAGATCCTTGCTGCTGACTTATTGGCTGCACAAGCAGGCGATGTCGCTGAGCAACTTCACTCACTCTCTGGAGACGTGATGATTGTTGACACACCTGGACAAGTCGAACTGTTCGCCTTCCGCGAAGCGAGCAACCACCTGATTGAAACGCTGGGCCGTGAACAATCCGCCATCATTTACCTGTTCGACCCCATGCTTTCACGGTCTCCATCTGGTTTCGTATCCCAGATGCTCCTTTCATCCATTGTTGAATTCCGATTGGGACTCCCGACCAAGAACTTCCTTTCAAAGGCAGATTTACTGGAGCCTGAACAACTGGAACAAATTCTCGAGTGGTCAGAGCGACTTGAGATTCTTGAACTTGCACTGTATGATGAAGCAGGAGGTCAGCGTACTGAATTCGCCATCAATCAACTCCGAATGATGCAAGAATTCTCCCAAGCACCTGGACTCACACCCCTTTCGTCGGAGCTTGAAGAAGGAATGGCTGATATTTTGACCTTTGCACAAGCCTTGTTTGGTGGAATGAGCGATGCACGTGATGGCTTCGCAGCGGACATCGAGCATGAGAAGAACTGAGCGCACAACGCTTAGAAGCCGCCTTGATGTGGACGGTGCATGACTCAACACTTGCTTGCGATTGACGATGTAGCAGAAGATCTTGAAGCGATTCTCAAATGGGCCATCGAATTCAAACGACAATGGAAACAAGGTGATGATGTTGCCCAAAACTTCCTTCCACTTGATACTCTAGCCATTGGTTCAATTTACGAAAAGCCCTCAACCCGCACACGTGTTTCGTTTGAAGTCGGCGTTCAGCGTTTCGGAGGCAGTGCATTGACGCTTCTCAAGAACGACATTCAACTCGGCAAGTCCGAGACCATCGGAGATACTTCCCAGGTGCTTTCTCGCTTCCTTGGTGGCATCACCTACCGTTGCTTTGGCCATGAAGATGTAGAAGAACTGGCAAAATACGCAACGGTTCCCGTCATCAACGCTCTATCTTACAAGCACCATCCATGTCAAGCAGCAGCCGACCTCATGACCATCCTCGAAAATTACGATGAGTTGGAAGGTCTCAAAGTAGCATGGGTTGGTGATGGAAACAACGTGCTCCATGACCTCATGCTGGCCTGTGCGATTCTAGGAATCGACATCCATTATGCATGTCCCGAAGGCTACGAGCCTCACGAAGATGTAGTGGAACGCAGCAAAGCCTTCGCTGATGAACATGGAAGTTCGGTGGTTCACACAACCGACCCAATTGAAGCCGTAACCGATGCAAGTGTCGTTTACACCGATGTGTTTATCTCAATGGGAGAAGAGCATATGACGGACAAAATCAAGTCGTTTGAAGGCTACCAAGTCAACGAAGAAATGGTTGCACACATGGCTGACAATTGGTCTTTTATGCACTGTCTTCCGGCCCACCGTGGAGAGGAAGTTACGGATTACGTGATGGACCACAAGCAGAGCATTGTATTTGACCAAGCAGAAAACCGCATGTGGGCACAAATGTCACTGATGGCGTTCTTGATCAACCGCGGAGCATGGGAAGCCATGGGCGAATTCATGGGTCTGATCGATTAGACCAGCAATGCTACAACAAATCCGATGAGGCCAAGGAGCATAGCAGCTCTGATTCGTCCGGCTACAAGTTCGTCCTCGCCTTTGTAGAGTGGTCCATTGAGTGTGATGAGCATCAAGATGGCTGGTGTTTGAAGAACCAATTGACCGAATGCAAACGGTCCGAGCCAAAATGGCATGTAAAGGCAAACGAGGCTCGCCATAACGAGGATGTAAGCAGCCATTCTCACCTTTTCCTTCCCGTAAATCATTGGAAGTGTTGTTCGAACATCGGCATCAGCTTCCATGTCCATGCAATCCTTGACCATTTCACGTGCCAAGTTTGTTGTGAAGACGACACCGAAAATCCACCAAAGCAAGGGTTTGCTAATGTGTCCAACGCCCGCACCGCCATACAAAATGACGGCCCCAACAAGAATTGAAATCACGACGTTGCCCATCAGACCCTTGTTCTTGGTTGCTGGACCGTGGTCATAGGTGACCATAAGGAGGGCTGCAATGATGTAAATGATGACGGTAGGGGCAACAGTTTCCACATCAAGTTCTGAAACGGAGAGGAGTCCACCGATGTGAGCACCAACACTCAGCACCCATAGCAATGAAGTGAAACGCTTGGCATCATCAACGGCGATCGCACCGGACGGTATCGGTCGTTGAGGATGGGCTTTGAGGTCGATTTCTGCATCCTTTATGTCGTTCATTGCATTGCCTGCACCCATAAAGAACATAACCGCCAATGTATGCAGCAGCACTGTAAGTAAAGGAAAACTTGCATTGGTATCTTGCAGAGCAAAGAATGCCCCTAATGGAACGGTAACTCCAGCAAGGATGAGGTTCTTTGGACGCATGAGTTGAACGGCCGCCCCAATCGTCCCTGCCATGGTTTGGAGGAGGAGGGTATTGTTCTTGATTGCTTGGCTTCAAGCGGTGGCGATTGACCAGATGCAAACACGCATCCGAAAGCCCCCAAGGCCGGTTCCTTCATCGAATCCAACTTTGATGAACCTTCGGTCTCGGGCGAGAACGTTACCGAGTTGGTTCATGGTTGCACCCCATCGGAACCGTTGATTGACATGGTCAAGAATATCGGTCGTATTTGCTTCACCGACTTCACTCAAGAAATCTTGAATCTCACTGCGTAATCGCTTGGTTCGACTCATTTATGCTTCACCTCGTACAATGCGTTGATGAAGTGAACGCATACTGTTGCTCATCGGTCGTGGTGTAGGGGACGATCCAGGTCCTGCAAGGGGCTGCCAGGTGATTTGCTTCGAGTGGGAGGGGAGTCGACCCGTTGGATGAGCCAACACCGTTCGGCTCTTCTTTGCCCAGGCAGGAGGTGTACGGAGATTTGTGCTTGAAATCATGTCCTCAAAATGGATTCGTTGTGGTTTCGGGGGTTCTTGCATGGTACAAATGCTGCGGCGGTGGTATATCAAGCGATGAAACACGGCGGTTTTGGAAGTGAAACAGATTATGCGACGCAGTGGCTTGTTATTCACTTTCCATTTTCAGTTAAAGTGAACTGTCAAGTGAACGTTGAAGTGACATGTCGGTCGTTGTGATGCGTGATGGCTAAATACGGGATGACGGTGGCCAAACCATCCACGCTCGTATAGTGTAGTGGCCCATCATGAAGGACTCTCATTCCTTCGACCCGGGTTCAAATCCCGGTACGAGCAC
>DAVD01000006.1 GCA_002505405.1 Candidatus Poseidonia alphae
GAGGACATGATTCAACCGCTCTGCAGAGCCTTGAACATTCAACTCGTTGAACTTCCTCGTTCAAGCAGCGATGGTGGAAACATCATCAAACAGGCAACTCCAAAACTGCAAGACGCATTGGTGGCCCGCAATCTCGCCCTTGCAGAAAACAAAGGACTTGATGTTTTGACCACTTGTGCTAGCAGCCACGCAATCATGTGCAACACTGCACAAGACATGGCTCGAGATCCGGTCTACGCCAGTCAAATTAACAATCTCGTTGTTCGAACGTCCAACATTGAATACACAGGAGAATCCAAATCATGGCATCTTCTTCACTATCTTGTAGAAGAGATTGGGCTTGAGAAGATTCGAAATGCGGTAAAGAACCCATTGAAGATGAACGTTGCTGCTTACTACGGCCCAGACATGCAACGTGAAGGTGCTTGCGGAAACGATGACCCGTTCATGCCGACTTACATGGAACAACTGTTCGAAGCACTCGGCGGTCATGCGGTTGACTACGATTCAAAATGCCAGAGTGTTGGGTCAACATCGGTTCTTAGTTTAGAAGATACATCACTCTCAATGACGGCAGCAGTACTCTCAGACGCTATTGATTCTGGGGCAGAACTCGTCGTGAGTGCATGCACCATCTCACACGTCAATTTGGATTCATATCAATCCAAAGCAGGTCGAGTTTCGGGGAAGAACACCATTGTCCCGGTATGTCACCTTTCAGAAATTGTCGCATTCGCTTTAGGTTTCTATCCGGACCGCTTCGCTCAATTGCGAACTCGTGTACGTCTTATTGGCTCTTGATGTGGTTGTTTTCCTTCAGGAGTTCAAGAACTCGCTGGGCAACCTCTTCGGTGCATCCACTCTGTTTGATGAGCACATCTTCTGTTGCCGTGAATAACGCTCCTATGTGCGGTGAAAATGCATTCATGGTTTGCCGTTCCTCTTCGCCGACCCCACCAAGTTGGGACAGGGCGTGCTCATAACACCGGTGAAGTTGTTGTTGTGCGCTTTCGAGCCATGGGTGAGGCGCTTCGGATTCAACCAAGAGTTGATCGATTTCATGTGCTGCTTCGTCCATAATCGTTTTCAACTCTTTTCCGGATAGAATTTCAGAATTGGCCATCTTATGAAATTCCTCCAACAAATCCTGTTCTCTTTGGGTTGCAATAGAAACGAAATGAGCCGTTTCCATTGCATCTTTTGTCATCATCACCGGAATCCCCATGTCGAGTGTGATGTGAGCCAATGCTCCAAGGACGGCATTTGGATGAAGGGCATAGCCGGTGTCGCCTCCGGTCTCAATCAATAGCATTGGTCGAGAAGCGCTTGCTCGTAGGCTTCGACATTGGCTAAGGAGTCTGCCGTCCTTAATTGAAGCCAATAAATCCCTCGCAGTCTTTCGTTCTATAAGGATCCGCTCGGAGATACGAAGGTCTCCGTGAGGGAGGTGTGTAAGCCGTGTCTTGAACCCAAGGCTCGCCAAATACGAAGGTAAAGTGGAATTCATTTCTCGGTGATCAATGAGAATTTCATGACCGTGTCCATCAACGGAACTGAGTGAATAAATTTCTTCATCTGCTGCATTTAGTACGACGGAAATCGTTTGTTCGCTGATTCTTGGCACCTCCGAATCGGGTTCAGGGGTTTTGAGAAATGAATCCAATCCCATTTGCTCCTTTGGGCGCCGTTGCATTGGAGTCAGAGGTGGCGCAGTTCTCGGTATGTGCTTCCGCCCTCCCTTAGCCACCAAATTTGTTCGTTGGAGTTGGTCGTTTTCTTCCGGTTTGTGGAGTTCAGTTTCTCGGTTAAGAAACACTACCGCAGGCAGCGTCTCCTCACCGTCAACGACTTGAAAGAAATCCAATAGGCCTGATAAATCTCCATATTCCTTCAAGAGTTTTTTCTGACGAACCAACTTGTCAACCAATCGGTGCATGTTCTTCTCTTGATGCTTGGAGGCAGAATGGATGTAGACATCACGGGTTTCTTTTGTGATCAATACATGAACGGAACCTGCACGCTGACGTGCAGTTCTTCCTCGTCGTTGAATCGCACGTATGGCACTCGGGACCGGTTCGTAAAGAATGACGAGGTCAGCTGCTGGAACATCCAATCCTTCTTCTCCAACTGAGGTGGCGACAAGAACATTGATCTCTCCATCTCTAAAACGCTTTAATTGGGCCAACTGTTGTTTTTGAGTCATTCCTTTTTGTGCCCCACGCGAGGATTGGCCAATGAATTGGTCGGGTTTGAGCCCTTCAATTGAACTTAATCGGGTGACGAGATTGCTTACTGTGTCTCTAAATTCGGTGAAAACGAGAATTTTTCCATCCGGCTTCCGTCCGATTTCATCGATCACAAGACGTTCTACAACCGAGGTTTTGGGATGTAATTCTTCAATGTCCGCCAGTGATTTGCGCAGTTCATGAATCACAGGAAGAGCGAGCAAGCGATTGGTTTTCCTTCCTTCACGCCCCTCTATTTCGGCACGCTCTAAGAACGAGCGAGCTACATCCGTGCCTTGTGTTTTGAGAAGATTGACAAGCATGTGCATCCGGCGCAAATCAGCCACCCTTCGAGCAGCATCGTATCCACGAACGTCTCGTTGCTGTATGGCGCGACTTGCCCGCAACTGTGCTTTTTCGATATCACCGGACGAAACATGTTCTTTGGGGGCAAGGAAGCCGAGTTGTTGCAAATGCTTCACTTCGGATGAAAAATGAGCTTCCAGGGGAGTGATGAGGACACTGAGTGCAGGGGGGAGGTCAATGAATTCTTCATGGATGTTCATGTCCACGTCAAAGGGTTTGACGAGGGGCTCATCTCGTTTTGAAACATCAAGTTGATTGACACCAAGGTTTCTCTGGACGTCTTCAATGTGTTGTGAATTCGAGCCAGGGCTTGCTGTTGCAGCTAAGACGCGACCATCGCTTCGGGCTCTGCGGAACAGTTTTCCAACTTGTGCATATGCATGATTTCCAGTAGCATGATGTGCTTCATCAACAATGAGGAGCCCGACTTCCATGAGGTCGATGGTGCCGCTTTGAGCATCGTTTCGGATGACCTGTGGAGTTGCCATCAGGATTCTCGCCTGCTCCCACAACGTTTTCCGTTTAGCAGGGGCCGTCTCGCCTGTATAGGCGATAATGTGCTCGTTTGGTAGATTGAGGTATTGCTGGGCCATACTCCTTTGCTGGTCAACCAAACCGGTTGTTGGGGCGATGAGAATGATCTTTTCAGCCCCCTTGCGCAGGTATTCGGCCATTACCATCCACTCTACGGCAGTTTTACCAAATCCCGTGGGCATTACCATCAAGGTTGATGCGGAGAGGCACCGTTCAAGGGAGCGGATTTGGTATGCCCTTGCCTCAACACCGTCGTGTAGGAACGGATGTTGGACGGTAGGCATTGCCCCTACTTCCCGTCAAGGGTTCAAAAGGATGATGTGGAGAGAAGATGATAACTGAAAGTGTCGGCGCCCTGATTTTTCAAATCAAAAGGTTTGAAGACCTTCAATTCCAATGGCGTCACACGCATCCCCCTCGTGTGCCGGACCGAACCGCATATATACGGGAGGTAAGTCGGAGGGTTGCTCAAAGGTGAGTAGCCAGACACACTGGGCCATCCCCCGAGGATCCCAACTGGCCTTTTCCCCACTCGTGGGAACGGGACTCCGTGTCACGGCTTCGACACTGTATGTGCCCTCGTACGCCCCTTCGGTGGGGCCAATTCGTTGTAGAAAATAATGGAGGAATCCAAGATGGCAAAACGAAACCACCCACGCCGTGGATCGATGGCGTTCAGCCCGCGCAAGCGAGCGAGCCGCACATTCGGACACGTCAAGTCGTGGCCCACAACCGATGCAAGCGAAGTCCGAGTGCAAGGATTTGCTGGCTGGAAAGCCGGCATGACCCACATTTTGGCTCGTGATTTAAACCCCCGAAGTACCTCTGCAGGACAAGAAGTTCGCGTTCCTGTGACTGTCGTTGAATGCCCAAAGATGCGCATTCTCGGCGTCCGTGGCTACCAGATGACCCCCTACGGCAAGCAAGCTGCAGGCGAAGTTTGGGCCGACGCAGAGAAGATTACTGAAGCATTCCCCGAACTCTTCAAGAGAGTTCCAACACGAAAGGTGCACGACGCAACCAAGCATATGGAAAACCTGGTCAATGCAGACCTTTGCGAAATTCGCCTGATCGTATCCACTCAACCAGGAGCACTTGCAAGTGTTTCTACCAAGGTCCCCGACGTTATGGAGATGGGATTGGACGGAGGTTCCTTTGAAGACCAACTCAACTGGGCCAGCGAACACATGGGCGAAGAATACTCCTTTGCTGATGCATTTGAAGAAGGTATCCTTACCGACATTGTTGCGGTTACTAAAGGATACGGATGGCAAGGTGTTATCAAGCGATTTGGTGGAAAACTTCAATCACACAAGAACTCAAAGAAACGCCGACAGCACGGAAACATGGGTGCCTTCGGTGACGGGTATGTTCGAAAGACCATCCGTCAAGGTGGTCAAACTGGATACCACCAGCGAACAGAGTACAACAAGCGCATCTTGCGAGTTGCCAACCCTGAAGATCATTCGATTACACCGTCCGGTGGTTTCCTCCACTACGGCGAAGTCAAGTCCGATTACATCCTCGTTAAGGGAAGTGTCCCTGGGCCTGCAAAGCGTCTTATTCGATTCCGAGACGCAACCCGTGGTTCAGACCGCACACTTCATGATTACGAAATCACCTATGTCAGCACGGCATCAAAGCAGGGGGCCTGAAGATGAAGGTCGCTGTAAAGGATATCGTGAATACCATTACTCAAGACGAGTTGGATGCAGGAAAACTTACTGTGCTCTTTGATGTTGAAGTTTCAGAAGGTTCCAAGATGACCCTTCCTAAAGCGTTCAGCACCGAAATCCGAGAGGACTTGGTTAAACTTGCAGTTGCATCCAGTCGTGCGAATCGCCGACAACCCTACGGTTCCCGTCCTCATATCGGTAAGCGAAAGCCCATGTCCGGTATGAAGCACTCCGTCGAATGGTGGGGCAAGGGCCGTGGTGTATCTCGTATCTTGCGACGCACAGGACAGCGCCGTGGTGCCCAAAACCCGCACACATTGGGTGGTCGCCGAGCTCACGGACCAAAGGTCGAGAAAGATTGGTCCCGCAAACTCAACCAAAAAGAACGCCAAGCCGCTCGTGACTCAGCTCTTGCAGCAACGGTATCTATGGAAACCGTATCTGCTCGGGGTCACCGATTTGACGAAGATGTAGAGCACCTTCCAATCATTCTTGGAAACTACTCCGAAGTCGTTGATGGCAAGACCACTGAATACGACATTGAATCCTTCAACCATGGCTCAGCAACCCGAAAGGCTGCGGCCATCTTTGAACAACTCGGATTGGGCCCAGACCTTGACCGTGCCCGAAGCGGCCGAAAGATTCGTGCCGGTAAGGCCACCATGCGTGGACGTGTCCACAAAACTCCTAAGTCGGTTCTCTTGGTTGTCAAGGAAAAGGCTGGACTCGCAAAGGCCGTACGCAACCTACCCGGTGTTGACGTCGTCGCAGCTAAGGATCTCTGTGCAGAGGACCTTGCTCCTGGTGGCGCCCTTGGTCGGCTGACCGTCTTTACGAAATCTGCTTTGGAGGCAATGAACTGAGGTGATATCATGAACGCATACGACATAATCATTCAACCATGGCTCACTGAGAAGTCCATGGAAGCTCGAACGACCGAGCAACGCCTTGAATTCATTGTTCGCCGAAGTGCAACAAAGTCCCAAATCGCACGTGCTGTTGAAACCATCTTCGATGTTGAAGTCGCTAAGGTCAATGTACGTAACTCAAAGCACGGCAAGCATGCATCAGTCAAGCTTGCTGAAGGCTATGACGCAGAAGACGCTGCTATGCGTCTAGGAGCATTCTGAGGTGATTTATCATGGGTAAGAGAATTCGAGCACAACGAAAAGGTTCCTCACCACGGTACCGCGTGGCGAGCCACCGATTCCCTGGAAAGAACCGCATGCCTCGTGACAAAGACGTGGTTTGTGAAATTACAGAACTGGTTCACAGTCCTGTTCACAGCGCCCCCCTCGCACGTATGAAGACACCGGATGGTGACACAACACTGGTTGCAGCTACCGAAGGGATTTCCATCGGCAGCAAAATCGCAATCGGTGACAATGTTGCCCTGCGTCCTGGGAACATTACCGAAATCGGTAACATTCCTGAAGGAACCGCCATCAACAATCTTGAACTACGCCCCGGCGACGGTGGAAAGGTTGCTCGATCTGCAGGCAATTCCTGTATGGTTGAGGCACGTGTTGGAGATATGGTGCGCATTCGTCTGCCTTCTGGTTCCCTCAAGGAACTGTCGACCAAGTGCCGAGCCACCATCGGTGTGCTCGCTGGCCACGGTCGTGAGGAGATGCCTCTCCGAACTGCTGGTGCAGCATACTACAAGGCGAAGGCCCGTGGTAAGCTTTACCCGCACGTTTCTGGTGTCGCAATGAATCCAGTGGACCACCCGCACGGTGGTGGAAACCACCAAGCTGTTCACGGACCGAACTCCGTCGCTCGTGGTACGCCACCGGGTGCTAAGGTTGGTTTGATCGCACCGAGCCGTACTGGCCGAGGACGAGGTAAGAAAATTTGAGGTGATGATGTATGGCACGTAAGAAGAAGTCCTTTATGACCCCCAAAGCAAGCCGACGTAAGGCACGTAAGCGCCTATCAACCACGTCAGCACGAGTCAAGAAAGAATTCACATACCGCGGATTCACTCTTGAGCAACTCGAAGCCATGCCCCTATGGCCTGACGAGAGCAGCGAAGACTACATTGTTGGTCTTCTGCCTTCCCGAGCCCGTCGCAGCATGGGCCGTGGAATGTCTGTGGAAAACGAGCATTTCCTTGCTCGCATGAACCGATCAGGTAGCCGTACCATGCGTACGCACCGCCGAGACATGCCGATTCTTCCACAATTCGTCGGTCGACGTATCGCCATTTACAACGGACAGCATTTCGTTGAGGTCGAAGTCAAACCAGAGATGATTGGACATTATCTCGGTGAATTTGCTGTGACACGCCGTGGCGTAGCGCACAGTGGACCCGGTGTCGGTGCAACCAAATCGTCAAAGCACGTTCCATTGAAGTGAGGTGAAAAGATATGTCAAAACGAAACCAAATGGACCGTCGAACCCGACGTAAACAACTCCCTCAATCTGGATACACTCAGTTGTTGCAAGGCAGCCGCCTCGCTACTGCTCGCTCAGTGCAAGTTGACATGCACGTGAAGCACTGCTTCGAAGTATGCCGTGCCATCAAGAACAAGACTGCTGGCGAAGCAATTGCCTTCCTTAACCAAGTTCTCAAGATTGATTCCAACCGTGCAGATGTTCGCCGCAAGGCAGCAGCTGTCCCCTTCCGTCTCGGAAGTGGAAACAAGCGCAAGCGTCGCTCAGGACCTTCCATGGTCGGACACCGAAAAGGTGGAATCGGACCTGGACGTTTCCCAGTGAAGGCTTCTCGTGAAATCATTAAAGTGATCGAGAGCGCAATGGAAAACGCACGCTATCAATACGAAGATATTGATGCTGAAGAAATGCTCATTACGCACATTGCCGCTCATCGTGGTCGCATCCGCAAAGGATGGATTCCGCGAGCCCGTGGCCGTGCAACTCCAAGCAACCACTACCAAGTGAACTTGGAGGTCTTCCTCGAAGACATGAACACCACTGTCGACGAGTTGGAGGACGAATTCTGAGGTGACCATCATGAGTAAGAAAAGTATTGTACAAACCATCATCAATCGTAACGTAGAGCGTCAGCTCGTACGTGAGTTCCTGATGAAGAACACCAAGAAATCCGGATTCGGAGGATTGGAAATCCGTCGAACTCCTGCAGGTACCGACGTTACTGTTCACGCAGAACGCCCAGGTATGGTCATCGGCCGCAAAGGAAAGATCATCAACGATCTACAAAGCCGCTTGAGTCAAGAGTTCGAACTTTACAACCCTAAACTCAAGGTTGAGGAAGTCAAGAAACCCGTCCTCAATGCTCAAGTCATGGCTGAGAAAATTGCAGCATCCCTAGAGCGTGGATGGTACCACCGTCGAGCCTGTCACAGTGCAGCGCAGAACATCATGGACGCAGGGGCTCGTGGAGTTATCGTAACCGTTGCCGGAAAACTCACCGGTTCCCGAAACCGAACTGAAAAGTACATTCGTGGACACGTCAAGTACTGTGGTGAAACCGCACTCCAGCACATGGACAAAGGTTACTCCGTCGCCGTCAAGAAACTAGGAACCATTGGAGTCACCGTGCAAATCATGCGCCCAGGCACCAAACTACCTCACGAAATCACGATCTTTTCCGAAGAGGAATTGAAGGTCCAAGCAGCACAAGCAGAAATCGAAGGAGCGGACGCACAATGAGTTTCGTGTCCAATCGTGAAATCGCTTCGATGAGTGCTGAGGCCCGAGAGGCTCGTCTTCTGGAACTCCAAGAGGAGTTGTTGCAACTTCGGGCTGAGAAGGCTCTTGGTGGTACTCCTTCCAACATGGGTGCATACAAGGCTACTCGCCGAAGTATTGCACGTCTAAAGACACACATGAGTAGTCAAAACTGAATTGAGGAGAGGTGAAAATTAACGATGGCTGCTATTTGTAATGTATGCGGACTCCCTGATGAGTTGTGCATCTGTCAAGAAATTGCAAAAGAGCAACAAAAAGCCATCTTATCCACCGACCGAAGACGCTATGGGAAAATCGTAACTAAAGTGGAGGGAATTGAAGATTCGGCAATCGACATCAATCAACTCGCAAAACTACTCAAAAACAAATGTGCAGCAGGTGGAACAGTTAAGGGACGATTGATTGAACTTCAAGGAGACCACAAAAAGAAAGCTGCTGAAGTACTCAAAAACAATGGATTTAACGTGGAGGTGAGATAAGATGGACATTTACAATCAAACATGGATCGGTCGTGAATTGACCGTACTCACCTCAACTGATTCATCCCTTGTCAATCGACAAGGATGCGTGGTTGATGAAACCCGCAACACTCTGGCTATTCGTGAAGGAGACCGAACGGTCACCCTGAACAAAGCCAGCATCACATTCACTGTTGGCGACCATCCGGTCGTCATCGAAGGGGCAATGGTGGGTCACCGCCCCGAAGACAGGATCCACCGAACATATAGGAAGGCGTGATACTATGCGAGATATTGGCATTGATGTAAAGAACCCCACCGGTGAGTGGGATGGGGATGAAAACTGTCCGTTTTACGGGACACTACGTCTGCGTGGACAAGTTTTGGAAGGTACAGTTTCCAGCACCGGGATGCAAAGTACAATCACCATCGAACGAAACAACGTGCGTTACATGAAGAAGTACGAGCGATTTGAGAAGCGAACCAGCGTCGTTTCCGCTCACTTGCCCACATGCATCGGCGAAGTTAACATCGGTGATACGGTCAAGGTCATGGAATGCCGCCCTCTTTCAAAGACGGTTTCATTCTGTGTTATTGAGAACTCAGGAGGTGTTGTCTGATGCGAGGAATCGCAGGTAAGCAAACCCGTGGTCTACCGACCGCAGCACGCCTCCACGTCGCTGATAACACCGGTGCTAAGGTCGTTCAAATCTTGAACGTTCTCAAGCTCGGTGGAACCATGCGTCGTTACCCCGCCGCAGGTGTGGGTGACATGGCAAAGGTGTCCGTCAAGAAAGGAACCCCCGACACCCGCCGACAAATGTTCAACGCCATCATCATCCGCCAACGCCGACCGTTCCGTCGTGTTGACGGTACATGGGTGCAGTTCGAGGACAATGCATGTGTCATTGTCAACGAAAAAGGAGACGTTCAAGGGTCCGATATCAAAGGACCAGTATCACGAGAAGCCGCAGAGCGGTGGCCTCGTATTGCTGCAAATGCAAAACAGATTGTTTGAGGGATGAACATGGTCAAAAGTATGAAACCAGGAAAACAACGAAAGGCGCACTTCAACGCGCCAATGCACGAAAAGCGCAAGCGAGTTGCGGCTCGTCTGCAACTTGCTAAGCCAGATGCACGGTTCGCCGGTGTTCGCACCGTAACCGTTCGTGTTGGGGATCTTGTCCAAACCACCCGAGGCGACCACGCCCACGGTGGGAAGCGACACGGTGGAAAGCGCAACAACGAGCCTCTCACCGGGGCCGTTCTTCGTATTGATTCGGAGAAAGGCCGCTTGTACATTGAAGGAGTCAAGGCCAGTAAGGCCGATAACAAAGAAGAGGCGGTACCAGTTCACGCCTCGAACGTGGTTGTGATTCAACTTGATGAATCCGATCGCATGCGAATAGCAAAATTGACTGGTAACAGGAGTTGAACAAGATGAGCAGCCACCATTTGAAGCGCTTGGCCATGCCCCGTAGCTGGCCTTTGCCCCGTAAAACATCCATTTGGGTGACCCGACCTACGCCAGGCGCACACTCGCTTGAGCACTGCATGCCTGTTTCCCTAGTCATCCGTGACGTACTTGGACTTGCTAAGACCAGCCGTGAAGTTCGATTCATTCTTCACAATGAACTCGCCAAGATTGACGGTCGTGTTGTGAAAGACACTCGCCGTGGCGTTGGTTTGATGGACGTATTGTCCCTCGGAGAAGAGCATTACCGATGCGTCTTGGACCACAACGGTCGCCTGCGTTACCGAACCATTTCCGCTGATGAAGCCGCTTGGAAGATTTGCCGAATTGAAGGTAAAACGACCATCAAGGGTGGGCAGACACAACTCAACCTTCACGACGGACGAAACATCATTGTTGATGACCCAAGTCAATACAACACCGGTGACTCGCTCAAACTCGGTCTTCCAGAACAATCCATCGTCGACCACATCCGATTCGGAGAAGGCACACGATGCTACCTCATCGGTGGAGGCCACGTTGGTTCCACTGCTGATGTCAAGGAATACATCGTCAAGCGATCCAGCATGCCCAATGAGGTTCAGTTTGATTCCTTTGGTACTGTTACTCGTAACGTGTTCGCTATCGGTGACGCAAAGATGCCCCTCACGGAGGTGGCTGAATGAGTGAGACCGTGAACCCCATGGCGCAACTACGTGTGTCAAAGGTCTGTGTCAACATCGGTGTTGGCGAGGGTGGAGAACGCCTTCTCAATGCTGAAAATGTTTTGCAATTGGTGACTGGTGTCAAACCCCAGCGCACACTAGGGCGTATCCAAAACCGAGACCTCAAGGTTCGTTTGGGCATGCCTATTGGGTGCAAGGCAACCATACGTAACAAGGAAGTCATCAACAAATTCCTAACCGACGCTTTCAATTGCCGTGATAACACCATTCCATCTTGGAACTTCGACAAACAAGGAAACCTTTCCTTTGGTGTCCGTGATTATACGGACTTCCCCGGGCAGAAATACGACCCTGAAATCGGCATTTACGGAATGGACATCACCGTTGTTGTTGAACGCCCTGGCCACCGAGTCAGTCGCCGACGCCGAGCCAAGAGCAAGGTCGGAGATCATCACAGAGTCACACCTGACGAATCACGAGAATGGTTCGTAGAACAATACAATATCAGTATCCTGGAGGAGTAAGAATGGCACGAGATCATGGAATTAGAATTGGAAGAACCCAAGGATGCCGACGCTGCAACCGCAAGCGTGGTATGATCCGTCGACACGGTCTACGACTGTGCCGCCAATGCTTCAGAGACGTAGCACCGGAAATCGGTTTTAAAAAGATGAATTGAGGAGTGGAAAAGTATGCAATTTGACCCATTAAATGACGCTCTTGTCAAGATTTACAACGCTGAACAAGCTGGAAAGTTCGATGTCGAACTCTCGCCCGCTTCCAAACTTCTTGGAAACGTGCTGACCATCATGCAATCCAAAGGCTATGTTGGTGACATTACCCGTGTTGAAAACGGCCGAGGCGACGCCTTTGTTGTTGAACTACGTGGAACGATCAACCGCTGTGGTACGGTAAAGCCCCGCCACAGTGTCCGTCGCCAAGAATATGAGAAGTGGGAGACTCGATACCTTCCTGCTCGAGACTTCGGTCTCCTCATCATGACGACCAACTCCGGCGTGATGCATCACTACGATGCTAAGGATGCCCGAATAGGCGGCAAATTGCTGGCCTATGTATACTGAGGTGAAGAAATATGGTAAAAGTCGACAGAATCGAACACATCGTAACCATCCCTGAAGGCGTTAGTGCCGAAATCAGTGAAGATGGCGTCGTGACCGTTAACGGTCCAAAAGGAAGCCTTTCTCGAACCTTCGTGAGCACATTCATTGAAATGTTCCAGGACGGTTCAGGAATTACTGTGCGTGTGGATGTTCCACGCCGCAAACAACGTGCACTTGCAGGAACTTGGAATGCTCATCTTTCCAACATGGTCAAGGGAGTATCAGACGGATTCACTTACAATTTGAAAGCCTTCTACTCCCACTTTCCCATGACACTGGCCGTCAATGGAGACATCTTCAATGTCAACAACTACTTCGGTGAGCGTGTCCCACGGGCAGCAAAAATCCTTAGCGGCGTGAACGTTAAGGTATCCAATAAAACAGAGATTACAGTGTCGGGCATCGATAAAGAAGCAGTTGGTCAAACAGCAGCCAACATTGAACGATGCACGACCATCAAGAACCGAGACCGACGTGTCTTCCAAGATGGTATTTACCTACTAAACAAGGAGTGATTGAGATGGCAGAAGATTATGAATCAATGACCGTTGCCCAGTTGAAGGAAGTGCTCAAAGAGCAAGGCCTTCCGATTTCGGGTAAGAAAAGCGAACTGATTGCCCGTTTGGTGGATGCCAACGGTGGAGCAGACGCTGCAGATGAAACAACAGCAGATGCACCAGCAGAAGCACCTTCCGAAGACGGATGGGACGATGAAGACTGGGATGACGAGACTGAAGAAGTCTATGTTGTCAAGCAAAAGCCTGTTTTGGATGAAACCATGAAAGCCGCTCTCGCACTTCGTGCAGCACAAAAGAAGAAGACTCCTTCGTTCCGCCGGACTGAATGGTTCCGCTACAAGCGATTGTCTCGCTCTGGATGGCGAGCTCCCCACGGAATGGACAACAAGCAACGCCGCAACTACAAGTACCGTGGTTCCCTTGTTCGCATCGGTCACGGAAAAGTAGCCGAAGCTCGCTTCCTTCACCCGTCTGGGTTCCGTGAAATCATGGTTCACAATATCGCCGACCTTGAAACGGTCGACCCTGAAACCCAAGCAGCCCGAGTTGGCAGCACTGTCGGTGGACGCAAGCGAGAACACATCTACTCACGAGCCGATGAACTTGGGATTCGTGTGTTGAACCGAAGGAGGGATGTCTGATGCAAATCACCAACCAAAAGCGCCTCGCTGCTCGATTGCTCGGATGCGGAGTTAACCGTGTTTGGATCCACCCGTCCTTTGTGGACCAGGTGGCTTCTGCGGTTCAGACCGACGACATCCGTGAATTCATTGAAGAAGGCTGGATTAAGGCCAAGCCAATGAAGGGAACTTCTCGTGTACGTGCTCGCGCCAGACTCGCTCAAAAGCGAAAGGGTCGACGCAAGGGACAAGGTACTCGAGCAGGTTCAGCCAATGCCCGTAACCCTCGTAAGAACCGATGGATGCGCACAATTCGCAGCCAACGCCGAACACTCAAGGAATTGCGTGATGATGAAACCATTGCCCCATCCCAGTACCGACGGTACTACCTCAAAGCTAAGGGCGGTTCATACCGTTCCATTGCTCACATGCGTTCTCAAATGACGCTTGAAGGTGTTAGCTTCCCTGGAGGTGACGAGTGATGGCAGGAAACAACCGCCGCTCTATCTTCCGCCGACGTAAGGCCGGTCTTACCGACTACCGACGCCGATTGAAGTTGCTCCGTGGACAAAAGCCACGTGCAGTTGTTCGTGTGTCCAACACCCGTACTACCTGCCAGCTCGTTACTTGGGCAGCCGATGGTGACCTCGTGTCAATTTCCATTACAGGTTCAGACCTCGTCAAGAAACATGGATGGCCTAACGACCACTCGTTGAAATCCGTTCCAGCATCCTACCTGGTCGGCTTCGCAATGGGCAAAGCCGCTATGGCTTCAGGATCCTCAGAAGCAGTTCTTGACATCGGACTAGCAGCCAGTACCCGTGGAGGCCGTGTTTACGCAGCACTCAAGGGAATGGTTGACGCAGGTCTTGACATTCCACACAGCGATGGAGTCTTCCCTGATGAGGACCGCCTTACCGGCGCTCACATCAACGACAAGATGACCAAAGCAATCGAAGACACAAAGAAATCCATTGAGGGGGCATACTGATGACTGAAGAAGAACAAACAATTCCTACCATGGCGCCAGGTTTGATGCAAGCGTACACCGACGAAGCACCAGAAGAAACACCTGATCGTCGCCGACGAAAGAACCAGTACGACCCAATCGCAGCTTTGCGAAAGTGGGAGCCACGTACTCGCCTCGGCGCTGCAGTCATGGCTGGAAAGATCATTTCCTACGAAGCCGCATTGGCTTCAGGCCTACCAATCCGTGAAGTCCAAATCGTTGACGCATTGATACCTGATCTCGAGGATGAAGTCATCTCTGTGAACATGGTTCAACGCATGACTGACAGCGGTCGTCGTGTGCGATTCAACGTTATGGCTTGCGTCGGAAACCGTGACGGATACGTCGGTCTCGGTATGGCCAAGGCCAAGGAAGTAGCAACTGCAATCAGCAAGGCCATCACGGCTGCAAAACTCAACCTGATTCCCGTCCAACGTGGAAACGGTTCTTGGGAATCGTCGCCAGGTCCAGGCAGTACCGTCCCGTTCAAGGTGAACGGTCGTGCTGCTTCCACCCGTGTGACACTCATGCCTGCTGCTAAGGGTAAGGGACTTGTTATCGGTGAAACCGGTAAGCGTGTTCTCGAACTCGCAGGTGTCAAGGACGTTCTCTCCCGAACCAAGGGACAGACACGAACCACCATCAACTACGCTGCTGCAACGTTCAACGCTCTGCAAAACATCAACACAACCCGTGTTCTTGATGGTCAGCGTGAGAAACTACACATCCATACTGGGAGGAAATTTGAATGACGTTTATTGTTGTACGAGCACGAAGCGATGTCAAGGTTGAACGATCCATTCGTGAAACCATGCACCACATGAACTTGACCCGAGTTAACCACGCCGTTATCATCGCAGACAACCCACAATACCGTGGTATGCTGCAAAAGGCCAAGGACTACATTACCTGGGGCGAAGCAGATGTTGAACTCGTTGAGCGCATGCTCGCTGAGCGTGGTCGAATGGCTGGTAACATTCCATTGACAGACGAGATTGTTGCAGAACACACCGATTACAAGAACATCGGCGAATTCGCAAAAGCAATCGTCGCTGGTGATGCACAGGTCAAAGATATTCCAAACTTGAAGCGAGTCTTCCGCCTTCACCCTCCTCGAGGGACAAAAGGCTGGGGCGGACTCAAGCGAAGCTTCGTTGTTGGAGGCGCTCTAGGCTCCCGCGGCGAAGAAATTGGTGCGCTCGTAGAGCGAATGATTTGAGGTGATTGATGATGGGTACAAAAGCAAACAAGCATCGTGGACGAAACCGTTACCACGGTCGAGGAAAGAAAGCTGGTCGTGGCGCAGGTAAGCGTGGTGGCCGTGGAAACGCTGGTATGAACAAGCATCGTGTCATGACTCGAATCAAGTACATGCCCAACCATTGGGGCATGCACGGATTCAACCGACATCCAACCCTCCGAACCGTCCACGTGACGGTCAACGTTGGGCAACTTGATGAGATGGCCAATGGCGAAAAGAGCATTGACCTGACTTCATTAGGAATTGACAAACTTCTCGGTAGCGGGCAAATCCGCTCCAAACTCACGGTCATTGTGGGTGAAGCAAGCGCCAGGGCTATTGAGAAGATTGAAGCCGCAGGCGGGTCCATTGAACAAGGCGACGACTGGGGCGAATTTGAAGAAGAATGACCTTTTGTCATTCAATCGCACCGCAACATAAGAAAAACAACACAGGTAGGGAACGAACATGAAGCACAAGCCAATACCATGGGCCATCCTTCTAACGGGTGTATTGTATTACGGTCTGCTCGTATACTGGCAGTCTGATGAACTTCAGATGGCCAGCGGCTCTGACCCGTACAACGCAGCAGTTTTCGGATTGCTGTTCTCTGTTGTTTACCTTGCTTACTGCATGCTATGTTTCCAGCGAGATCTTCCGAGTTCATTCAAGGAAATGCCATTCATTGGTCGTTTTGGTAAACTCACAGGATGGTTAACCTTTGCTGCCATCGCAGTTTACTATGTACGTCCTGATGCATGGGGCGGTTACGATGAAGGCGTAGGTTTCTTCCTGGTTGGTATCATTCTTCTTGGATTCGGTGCAGCAGCAATCCTCACGTGTTTCATGTGGGAAGGAGACGACAGCAGTCGCCTCTACGCACTTCGACGATTCGTTGACGTTTACCCAACCATCACCAAGCCAGAACGGCACGTTCGCTTTAATGAAAAGATGTGGACCACAACATTCGTTCTCATCATTTACTTCGCTATGACCAACGTCATGCTCTTCGGACTTTCAGGACAAGCGCTTGACCTGTTCAGTGGATTCCGTTCCATTATGGCCGGAGCATCCGGTACCATCATGCACTTGGGTATTGGACCAATTGTTACGGGTTCAATTATCATGCAACTGTTTGCAGGTGCGAAAATCATCCGCTTGGATCTCAGCAATTCGGATGACAAAGCCATGTACCAAGGTGTGCAAAAGTTGCTCGTTCTTATTATGATTCCAATTGAATCGATTCCACAAACTTACGGTTTCCTTGACCCGAGCGAGTGGCTGATTGATGCATACGGGCTTGGGTGGGCAAACTTTGTCATTGTCGCCCAACTCTTTGCAGGTTCTTATCTTGTGTTCCTTCTCGATGAATTGGTGAGCAAATGGGGTATTGGATCCGGTATTTCGCTCTTTATTGCAGCGGGTGTCGCACAATCCACCTTTGTTGGTACACTCTCCCCTCTTGCAACCACCTCTGGCGTCCCCTACTCCATTCAAAACCCACCTTCTGGTACCCTTCCAATGATTTTCTACATGTTCCGTGAATCTTCTAATTATGAGATGATTCAGGCGAACGGGTTTGAGGTCATGTTACTAACGCACGTCAATCCAGTTGCTGCTCTTGTGTCATCGATCATCGTGTTCCTTGTCGTAGCCTATGCTGAATCGAGCAAGCTTGAATTGCCGTTGACGCACGGTAAAGTACGCGGTCACCGAGGAAAATATCCAATTCGCTTGGTCTACGCTTCCAACATTCCGGTGATTTTGATGGCCGCTCTACTCGCAAACATCAACATGTTTACCCTTCTTTTCTGGAGCCACCCGACACTCAGTAAGACTCCGATTTTAGGTCAGAACGGTTGGGCGTCAGCCTCTGCTTATATCGGTACATACGACCCTGGTCAAACCACTGCATCGGGTGGTTTCGCATGGTATGCAAGCATGGTCAATGGTGTCAACGATTGGTTGATTCCATTGCTGAATCAACAAGGAGACGTCTTTGGACACTCATTGACACAAATGCTGGTCCACGTTGTCTTTTACGTCGCTCTCATGACCGTTGGTTCGATGGTGTTCGCTAAGTTTTGGATTGATACAACCAACATGGGGACGAAAGACGTCGCTAAGCAAATTGAACGAACGGGCATGCAAATACCAGGATTCCGAAAGAACCCTAAGGTTCTCGAAAAGATTCTTGAGAACTATATCCCGCCGGTCACATACTTTTCTGGAGCCTTTGTAGGTCTCCTTGCTGCCGGTGCCGACTTGCTCGGTACCGTGGGTAATGCGACGGGAACGGGGTTGCTGCTTGCCGTAGGTATCATTCTGAGAACCTATGAGCAAATCCAGAAGGAACAGGCCATGGAAATGCACCCGATGATTCGTCAATTCTTCGGAGCAGACTGATACCCTCTTAAAGGATGTCAATCGGTTTTGAACCATGGTTCGTTTTCGTTCGCCTCGTGGCCCCCTTCTTTGGATTAACAATCCTGAAGATTTAGAAGTTGAAACACGAGACGGAACGCTGCATCTTAAGAACTCAAAAGGGTCCTTTGGAAGTTTACTTGTTTCAATTCCCTTCCTGCTTATTGGAATCGCTGTGATCAGTGCATCGTTCATCTACACTGTTTACGAAGTGTACAGTCAGGTGACGAATGATTCTGTATGCGATACTCGTTACTTTGAGGAGTTTGAAGTGGGTGGAGGTGATATCTACTGTGAGGATAAGCAGTGGGATCAAATCACTCCCATTCGCTCTGTGGAAGTTGCCGATCAACATTTCAAATATACGATGTATTGGGACGACGGGTATTCTGAAGATCAAGAGTTTAGATGGTCGATGGGTAATGAGATGCTTGCAATTGGTTTGTTGAACGACTACGATGGAGAGACCTCTTACGAATGCAGCCTTTACAAGATGGAATCATCTCTTAGCCAAAATTGGACCGTGGAAAAACTCATGGTCTCAGGTGATTATTGGTATGCCATGCCAGGTTGGTGCCACGACGGTGCTACTTCTACGGCTAACCTCAGTTATTCACCAGCCGTAGGGCCCTTGTTTGAAGGAGAAGTGTTGTACCTCGTTGACGGCCAGTATCAAGACATTAATGCCGAAAAGTACACTGAGAATTCATTGGAATACATCAACATTTATGCACCGTATGATTCAGGTGTTATCGAACTTCTATTCCCCTTCATATTCGGATTAATTTTCGGTGGAATCTTCCTCAGTGTCGGCGATTCCAGGGGTACGTTTCTCATGTTAGACGGTTCGAGCAAAACCATCAGAACTCGCAAAGTATTTGGCGGAACTCGACTCAGTGGATGGACATGGAGCGGCATAGACTTTTCAACCCTTAAACTCAGGCAGTACACGAAGTCTGTTGAACACAGTAGTGGGGGTGGAGATAACGGCCCAGTCCACCATTGGACGACCTACCACAAAGGAATTGAAGTGACTCTTTTCGATGGGCGGAAGCCTATTGAAATCCTCTTTTTAGAACACGGCGACCAATTTTCTATATACGATTCAACCATCAAGAATCTCTGTGATTCTTTGGGTGTTGAACTGCCGGAAATGATTCGGCAGATCGAGCCAAGTGCAGTGTCTAGAACATCTCATGAAAACATTCGATTGAAGGATTTTCCCTTGCGTGAATGGGACAGCAATAACGATGCCAAAGTTTTGGTGAGTTGGTTCAATAATGAATCGGCAAGGTCGGACAATTACTCTCTCAGTGAGGCGCTCGAGGCTACGGGGATGCAAGGTCTGAATTCTACAGAAGATGCTCAGAATTTATTGGACCACCTCGTTGAACTTCTTAGGGACGAATCGAGCGATGTTGGAGATAATGAGCTTCCAGAAAACGATGAAATGGAGTCCGATCAAACCACGGCTGAACACGACGGCGATACTCCCCCACAGACCTCGAATGCGTTCTGGAATGAGTCATGATGGCTGAAGGCCTCTTTATACGGCTCTTCTGCGCCGCAGTCACCGTTTTTTAGTGGGTTCGCTCAAGGGTATCTTGATATAGGGGAGGTCAGTGGGACACCTTGCTTGCGTCAATAGGGAACGGCGTTGGCGGCAGAGTCTTCGGACAATGACCGTCGCCATCCTCCCTGATGCAATGCCGAAGCGATTGCGATTCCGAGCAGATCCTCACGGATTTCGGGGTCAGGTAGGTGATCGAGATTATGACGTATTTTGTGCAAGAAGCTCAAGTGCATTATTTTCTCGCCAATTTCATTTAGGTCAGCAAATTCATTGCGAATAGCGACAAGTAACCAAAGGATCATAACAAGAGAAATCTGGTTGATCCTGCCAGAGGCGACCGCTTTTGGAGTTCGATTAAGCCATGCGAGTCGAGAGTCTTAGGGACTCGGCATACTGCTCAGTAACACGTGGATAACCTGCCCTATCGTCTGGAATAACCTCGGGAAACTGAGAATAAGGCCGGATAGTTCACAATGCCTGGAACGGTTTGTGGATAAAGGTAGGATGGGTCTGCGGCGTATCAGGTTGTAGGGGGTGTAACGGACCCCCTAGCCATCGACGCGTACGGGTGTTGGGAGACATAGCCCGGAGATGGATTCTGAGACACGAATCCAGACCCTACGGGGTGCAGCAGGCGCGAAAACTTCACACTGCAGGAAACTGTGATGAGGGAACTCCAAGTGTGTGCATTTTATGTACACTTTTCTGAACTCTTAATCGGTTCAGGAATAAGGGCTGGGAAAGACCGGTGCCAGCCGCCGCGGTAATACCGGCAGCTCAAGTGGTCGTCGCTTTTATTGGGCCTAAAACGTCCGTAGCCTGTTTGGTAAATCTGTGGGTAAATCAACCAGCTTAACTGGTTGAATTCTGCAGAGACTGCCAGACTAGGGACCGGGAGAGGTGTGGGGTACTCGAGGGGTAGGGGTAAAATCCTGTCATCCTTCGAGGACCACCAGTTGCGAAGGCGCCACACTGGAACGGATCCGACGGTCAGGGACGAAGCCTAGGGGCACGAACCGGATTAGATACCCGGGTAGTCCTAGGTGTAAACGCTGTGAACTTGGTGTCGGGGGTCCGCAAGGGGTCCCCGGTGCCGGAGTGAAGATGTTAAGTTCACTGCCTGGGGAGTACGGTCGCAAGGCTGAAACTTAAAGGAATTGGCGGGGGAGCACTGCAACGGGAGGAGCGTGCGGTTTAATTGGATTCAACGCCGGAAAACTCACCAGGGCCGACTGTTATATGAAGACCAGCGTAATGAGCTTGTCGGATTTTCAGAGAGGTGGTGCATGGCCGTCGTCAGTTCGTACTGTAAAGCGTTCTGTTAAGTCAGATAACGAACGAGACCCTCATCTCTATTTGCAACCTGTCTCTCCGGAGGCGGCGCACTATAGAGAGACCGCTGGTGTGAAACCAGAGGAAGGCGAGGGCAACGACAGGTCAGTATGCCCCGAATGTCCTGGGCTACACGCGCGCTACAAAGGACGGGACAATGGGAAGCTAGGCCGAGAGGCCACGCTAACCCGAAACCCGTTCATAGTTCGGATTGAGGGCTGTAACTCGCCCTCATGAAGCTGGATTCCGTAGTAATCGTGTTTCAATATAGCACGGTGAATATGCCCCTGCTCCTTGCACACACCGCCCGTCAAACCATCTTAGTTGGGGGTGGGTGAGGCTGCGCTTTATGGCGTATTCGAGCCTGCCTTCGACAAGGAGGGTTAAGTCGTAACAAGGTATCTGTAGGGGAACCTGCAGATGGATCACCTCCTAAGAAACTGGAGGCTGGGATTCGTAAGAATCCCAGTCTCCTACCCTTTTTTTATCGATCACCAAGTTTACTTTTTACACCGAATGGCTGGTGCGCTGCAAAGAATGCAATTCAGCGATTTTTTATTCACTCACTCGCTTCTAACTCGCGTAGCTTTTCCATTAACGTCGTGCGAAACGTCAGCAATCGCAAAGGTGGAGCCTCAGCGTTTACAGTGATGGTGGCGCCTCTGTTGAAGTGAACTTCGTCCCAACCATCAGGGACAACGTATCCTCGGTGCATATCAGACGTAATGGTCGTTGATGCGCCCGTCCAATCTGCCCAAGACCATGACTGATGCTTTCGTTCTGAAGGGGGAATGTCTCGTGCGAGTACGAAATAATGGGAATCGACATCACCTTCCTTGACTGTTGAACGCAGTGTATTGAATTCATCATCACTCATTGCATTGCGAAGCCAGGCTCCTTGCCCGAACCATGTCGAAAACAACAGTCCACTGCTTTGCTGTAGGCATTGTTGATCTCCTCGACGCAGATGATACTTGCTTGGGGCATATTGATGTGTATTCGCAATCAAAAGGTCGTTCATCGCTGGGTCAGTTGTGAAACGATTCCCTGATGTTGAGTCAATGATGGCATGCAATCTTGGAAGTTCATTGACAATCGCCTTTCCGGCTATGACAGTCCTCACATCAGCCTCAAAGGTGCCGATTGATGAATCCATGTAAAATCCAAAACTTCCCGATGGATCTTCACTTCTGGGGTGGGAATTGACCCCCATCACTGGGGTAGAAGCATCAATGTTGTGTGAAAGTGAGGTAAGAGTCCCATCTCCACCAAATACAATCACGAGGTCACGAGCAATGAAATCAGCTCTGCGAACATGTTCTCGGGGTTTGAAGTCCACTCGGTCTGTCGGCGAACTGGTGCGTGAAAGGGCCTCCTTGACTTCCATTAAGCCTGTGTCGTGGACCGATTCAAAATTTTTCTTGTAGACCACGAGTATGTTCATTTCAGCCCCCCTTGATGTTTGCAGGAGTTCATGCTTCAAGAACACAACCCTTTGTGCGTGTAAAAAAAGAACCATAAGGGTCCACCCCGACCATCGCCCATGCAGTCTGACTCACCATGGGATGATATTACTCCTGAGAGCGAAATGAAGGATTCTCCTTTGATGGATGAAGCACCGGAGACAATACCAATCTCTGCTGGATTTTCAACCATGCAAAACGGTGCTATGCTTTCGGGGATGGCAGAAATGCCCCCAGGGCAAATGATCTTTCTTGGCCCCCCATCCAGTGCCCCAAAAGTCGTCGGTATCCTCTGTGTGTTGTGGGGAGTCTTCATCGGAATCGGGGCATCCGGTCTGAACCTCTTAGACGTCGTTGGTAATCAAACGTCTCAACCGCTTCTCTTCGCTGTTTACTTTGGAGGCCTTGCTGTAGGCATAGCAACCGTCGCAGGAGGCGTGATGCTGGTTTCCTATCAGCGCCGAGGAGTTCAACTCCTCTTTGGCGCCATTCTCGTTGGGTCTGTTTTGAGTGGGCTTGAACTTACGATGATGGATGAGATTTACGACCAAATGTTGGATGACGGCGACCTCACTCAAGAAGAATATGATGTGATTAGTGCCAGCTCAGGGCTTGTCGCAGGAATTGGCATGTTCTTTGTAGCCCTCTGCGGAGGCATGTGTGCCCTTATCGCTGCGATACCGCTGATGGTGAGCAACAACGGTTTGGACAAGAGTTCTCTTTTCGGTTGAATTGAGAAACAGTGAGATTCATGACCCTCCCCCTTTTGGGATGGAACATGAGCGAAGATGTTGTGATTATTGGCGGTGCTCGAACACCGTTTTGTGAATGGGTTGGCGGAAAGCGTGGTGACGGCAAAACCGGCGGTGCCCTCAAGACACTTAGCGCACAAAACCTTGGTGGAATCGCCATTAAAGCAGCCCTCGAGCGAACAGGAACGGCT
>DAVD01000003.1 GCA_002505405.1 Candidatus Poseidonia alphae
GAGAACGGCCCACGAAGACCTTTGACATCCGGTAGCATTCGGTCCTTTGGAATTTTACAATCCTGGAATACGAGTTCGCTGGTTACGCTTGCTTTCAAAGAGTGCTTCCCTTTCATTTCAGGAGCTGTGAATCCTTCGTCACCCTTTTCGACAATAAAGCCACGAATGACTCCGTCAAGTTTCGCCCAAACCACAGCGACGTCTGCAATGGTTCCGTTGGTGATCCACATCTTGGCCCCGTTGAGAAGGTAATGGTCGCCTTTGTCCTCAGCCTTGGTAATCATGTCACCAGGGTTTGAACCATAGTCGGGTTCGGTGAGTCCGAAGCACCCAACCCATTCGCCTGATGCCATCTTTGGGAGGTAATACTCTTTCTGCTCTTCACTTCCGAAATCCCAGATAGGATACATGGCAAGAGACCCCTGAACGGAGGCAAAGGAACGCAGTCCACTGTCTCCCCGTTCTAGTTCTTGACAGATGAGCCCGTATGCAACATAGGAGAGACCAGGGCATCCATAGCCTTTGAGTGGGGCGCCGAGAACACCCATTTCACCAAGGGCTACCCGCCATTCGTCCAGAAACACACCGTCTTCGCAGGCTTGCTCGATTTTTGGAATGACCTCTTCGTCCACCCACTCGCGAACTAAATCCCGAATCATGATTTCTTCTTCGGTCAGCAGGCTTTCTATATCGTAGAAATCTAGTCCTTCAAACGGCTCCATGGCTGTCTCCCTCAAACTCATGGCTACGCGCGTGCTTCATCAACATAACCCTTGAGCCGTGAAGGATTACTTACTTTTATTCTTGGGAAAACGCCATGCTTTGTATTTGCGTTGGAGCCAAGGGCTGTTCATGTAAACAAGACCAAGGATGACACCCGGAACCGAAACCGCCACCGCCCCGAGCACGAGGACTGTCATGATGTTTCCATCCACTTCTTCCAGGAGCGGAGAAAAGGCAATGATGTTGCCAAATTCAGTCACCATGAAACCTTCGTGCATGCCGTTTTCCCAAACCACACTCATCGTCCTACCAGCAATTACAGAATCCCACTCAGCGGCATCTTCCGCCATGAGGACCGTGAACGCTTCGCTGGTTTGTGGCTCATGCCGAATCAGCGAAAATGGAGCCATGTGGACAAGACTGGTTCCACCGTGCCCCACAGTTACATCGGTTTGTTCGCCAGAGGATAAATCAAACATCAATGTTGGTTCCCCGTAAGATTGACTGGCATCAATTGTATTGATGCGGAGAGCTTTGCTACGGAGCCCACTTGCAAAGGCAACGCATTCATTCAATACAGAATCTGAACATTCAACGCCGACCCAAGTTTCGGTTGTCGTTCCTGACATCCAGGTCAACTTGTGATCTCTGTCGATGACTGCAATACCGTCTTCAAGGCTAGAAGCAAAGCATACGTTGTAATTGGGATTCGGGTGACAGGAAATATCTGTGATTCGGCTGGTACTGGTGGAATTAAGAGATTGGAATCCGATATGCTCGGCAAACTTCCAGAGCATTCCATCCTCAGAACCAACGTAGGCATAGTCCCCTCCGGAACGCCAATCAACTGCTGAAAGGTCGTAACCCATCACTGAAAAGGAATCGTTGACGAACGTGATTCCATGGTCGTATGTATCGTAACGAAGAGCAAGGCCTTCATCTCCCATCATCAGTGCTGTGTTTCCACGAGGATGCCATGCAACATCCTGCACCGTGGACGTTCGCCCTGTTAACAATTCAATGTCCTTTGAGCGGTCATCAGCACCGGTTGCAGAAAGAAGTCGCGCATAACCCTGGGCACCTGCAATAAGAACTGAAGCCCCGTCAGGAGAAACTTCGCCTACTTTGATTCCCAAATCTGTTTCGCCCAAGACGCCAGCATCGCTCAGCTTAATTCGCGTAACCGCTTCTGCTGAAACCGTAGGGATGAGAAACAAAAAAAGAACGAAAAGTGCAAACTTGCGTACGCCCATACCTCCACCCACTGGCCCATCTATGAAAATCTCTCCGACGAGGTAGGCACCCTCACTACCGCCTGATTTCAGCAACTCGGACGGTGATGCTTATGTCAAAAGGGTGCTTCGCCAAACCATGGAGCGATTTGCTGTTAAGAGAGGCGTGCAAAAGACGATGGGCGGAAATGCAGGGTTAGCGAAACTCGCAACCCAATATTTTGAAGACATCAATGTAGACGCAGATGGCGTATTTACTGGCTCATACGGGATTTTGGTCATGGTCCAAGGCTCCTTTGACTCAACCGGCAAACTTGCCGTTGATGTTGAACAACTCAAAGGAAGCGCTCTTGGCGAATTCTTAGAAGGAGAAAACGGTCGTGAGATGGCCATGGAATCCCGTCGAAGGTGGTCTGGATTTTTGGACGACGCCACAGGATATTCTGCAAAACAACGTGGAGACAAGGCTAAGGAGGAAGCAAAGAAGTTCTCAAAGGCTAAATCCGCTATCAAAATGGCTCACAAGGCTATGGAATTGATGGATGTCTCCCCGGAAACTCAGACCAAGGCCCACGAACTCATCGAAAAGTTGCAAGGCATGATCGATGCAGAGACTCCTCCGTCAGAAGGACAAGTCAAGAAACTGAACGACCTCTTCTGAGGGTGATTCCATGACGGCTGAGAATCCATTGGATGCTTTTAGCGAACGGATTCCTGCCATCGATGAATTGTCTCCGGACAAGAAAGACCGACTCGGGTTGATGGTCGGTCATGTTGACGAAGTTGTGGGACTGGAACACCTTGTGAAATGTTTGACCGAGGGAACTTCGAGGTCAGGAGATGACGTAGTACAATGCTACGTTGGTTTTGAGCCAAGTGGAAAGGCTCACATCGGTTGGAAAGTTCTTTCCTTGCAGTTGCGTAGAATGCTTGACGCTGATACAAATGTGTTGATCTTCCTCGCCGACTGGCACGCATGGGTGAACGATAAATTCGGGGGCGACATGGAGGCGATCCAAACCACAGCCAGCTACATGGAAGATACATTCAGAGCCCTTCTTGGTAATCCACCCGAAGGAACAGGCCCTGGACAGCTCCAATTCAAGTGGGCTAGCGAAGTGATGGAATCCAGTGAATACTGGGCCCGAGTATTGCGCTGTTCTAAGGGAGCCACACTTGCGATGGTCCGCAAGACGTTTACCATCATGGGCAGAGATGAAGCATCCTCTGACCACGACCTTTCCAAATTCTACTATCCCGCCATGCAGGCTGCAGATATTTTTGAGATGAACATCGACATTGCGATTGGAGGGATGGACCAACGAAAAGCCCACATGTTCATGAGAGATGTCGCCTCAAAATACGGGTGGGAAAAAGCGACCTGCTTGCACACACCCATCATTTCCTCACTCAAAGCCTCGGGCAGTCGAATGGAATCGTTTGATCATAAAATGTCAAAATCCGACCCATCAGGCTCATTGCTCCTTCACGACACCCACGAACGGATCCGTAAGAAAATGCGAAAGGCTTACTTGGACCCAGAAGACCAACAATCGCCCGTTTACGAACTCGCAGAATACATTGTATTACCTGAATTTGGTGAAATCGTAGTGACCCCTGACCCTCGGTTTGGAGAACCAAGCACCTGGACCACCCTTGAAGCGTTCAAAGAAGCCGTCACCAACGGCACCTTGCATCCCCTGGATGCGAAATTTGGAGTTGCGGACGGACTTGCTAAAGGGTTGGAATCAGTTGAAGCCTACTTCGAGGGGAACCCCGAAACCCTTGATGCCGTCACTGCCCTCATGCAAGGATAAACTTACTTACCCTCTACAATCGGCAACGGTTCAACACTGATGACGTCGATTGAAAGCAAACGACGCGTGTCTTTCGCAAAGTTCCGGGTTGGAATAGGTTGTACTCTGAGAATGCCGTTAATACGCATGAAGGATGAACTCTCGATGTCTCCAACCAAGTCATCAGCCAGCGTGCCGATGAGTTCGAATTTTGTTGAGCACTGAAGGAGATGGTATTCTTTATTGTAACTGATCTGCCTCATCGAAATATCCTGGACGTCCTCATAATAGCACTCGTCGGTCAACATGCGGAAATTGGGCCGCGGATAAAAATGAGTCAATGGGATGCCTTTTGTCTCAATTCCTTCAATCGATTTTTGAAGACAGATGCGGCATACATTTGGACTCTCACGTTCTCGTGCTCTGCGTTGCTCAACGATTGTTGAGGTCCCACAATCCTTGCACTTGTAGATGGCAGACTTTAGCCAACCGTATGGATGGGACACGTGGGCTATTTTCACATCAACTGAGAGAAGTTTGTCCCGGTCGCGCATCCGTAGTTCGTCCATGGTTCGATGGTAATTCGTACTCAAATTTACAACTCGGACAATCGGCCGGGTCAGGACTCCATTTTGGTCAAATTGTTCTTTCAGTACTTTATCCCCCATTGAGAGCGTTCTGGCTGGATTCAAATGGAATTCCGTTTTGAGAACATTGTCCTTTGACATGACATCGTGTTGAACTTCAAATCCAAACACGTTCATCTCAAGGCCTTCCAAGTTCTTAATTTCAGGCAAATACTCCTCCTCAAACAATGTTCGCCATGCTGCGAGGACTTGCTGGTCTTTCTCACCGAGGTCAATGGGGTCGTCTGCTGACATGGAATTTTACCCCTATGTTGAGGGTTCATAATCTTGGCGGGTTAACCCGTAACTTCGTGGGCTTAAATCAGCCACCTTCATCTCATATGCAGTGGTGACAAGGTTCATGAATTGGATGCCGGTGGTTCATCCATCCGTACACGGAGGAGTGACCCATATGCCAAACATTGTTGTCCTTGTAAAGCAAGTCCCAGATACCAACGCCAAGATAGCCATCAACGGCCAAACCGTTGATTTATCAGCCGTGAAAATGGTCATGAGCCCGTACGATGAATTCGCCCTCGAGACTGCCTTACTCCACAAGGAAGCCGCCGGTGGAGAGGTAACAGCCCTCACGGTAGGTGGACCCTCTGCGGAGAAAATTCTCAAGGATGCAAAAGCCATGGGCGTAGACAACATTGTTCGAATTGAATCATCCGATTCAATGGACACCAATGCTCTACAAACCGTACTTAAGGAAGCCATTTCAGGCCTTGGTGCAGAAGTGGTTTACTGCGGTAAATCCGCAGCCGACACAGGCGCTGGCTCAACCGGACCCGGTGTTGCAGAACGCCTCGGATGGTCCTCTGCCTCGAACGTAATCTCTGCAAGTTTCGATGGCGGTCTTTCGGTCACATCTCCTGGCAAAGGCGGCAACGTCCGCCTCAGCGTCCCCCTACCCGCAGTTGTATCGTGTGACAAGGGAAGTTTCAAAGTTCGAAAAGCCAACATTAAGGGCATCATGCAAGCCAAGAAGGCTGCTGTTGATGTTCGTGCAATTGAAGCCCCTCCTTCCACCGCTACCGTGGTGAACCAATCCCTTCCTCCCGCTAAACCTGCAGGAAAGTCCTACCAGGGCGGCGAGGCTGCCGCTGAAGTAGCACAACTGCTCCGGGACGAGGCCAACGTACTGTGAAGTGATACCATGAGTGAAACGATTGTAATTGCAGAAATGAACAACAACACCATCCACCCGAGCACTGCTGAACTTGTCGCAGCTGCTTGTGCACTTGGAGCAGAACCAACCCTCGTCGTGCCGTGCACCGACGCTGGAGCAGCAGATAGCGCCGCTTCTTGGGCCGGAATATCGAGCTTGATTGCGGCCAAATCCACAGCCTTCGAAAATTATGATGCTGCTGGATGGGCATCTGCATTGGATGCAGTCATGCCTCAAGGAACCATCGTGACCGGAGCATCGCCTCAATCCAAAGATCTCGCAGCCCGCATCGCGGCTCGCCGAAACCTTCCGGTCGTACAAGACGTGGTGAAGATTGATGGAAATCAGGTAACCTCTCCAGTCTACTCTGGAAAAGCCATGCAAACCGTAGCACTCGGCAGTGCAAGCGTAGTTTCTGTTCGCTTCAATGTGTTCGCACCCGTCCAAGAAGGAGGACAAAACAGCGTTTCTGTTGTTGACACAACTGGAGATGTTGCAACCTCCGTCCAAGAGTTCATGGCTCGTGCATCTGAACGCCTCGACGTATCCGAAGCAAATATTGTCATCTCAGGCGGACGAGGTATGGGTTCACCTGACAACTTCAGTCACCTTGAAGCCGTTGCAGACACCATTGGGGCTGCAGTCGGAGCATCACGCGCTGCAGTCGATACATGGGAAGCGATCCCCCACTCAATGCAGGTCGGTCAGACAGGAAAAACAGTCAACCCTAACCTCTACATCGCAGTCGGCATCTCTGGAGCCATCCAACACCTCGCTGGAATGCGTTCCTCCCGTTACATTGTCGCCATCAACAAAGATGCTGACGCACCGATTTTCAAGCACGCTGATTACGGAATTGTTGCGACCTGGGAGGAGGCACTTCCAGTTTTACAAGCTCAGTTCCAGTCAATGATGGGCTGATCAGGCGTACTTGCCAAAGCCGTACACGCCACTTCCAGCCTGGTCGCCAACGAACGGGTTCGATGCGCGTTCTTGACCAATTGTCGTCAAAGGCCCGTGTCCTGGATGGACGACTGTATCCAAATCTAACGGCCACAATTGCGTGTGGATTGAGGATGCGAGCAGGTCAAAATCTCCCCCTGAATGGGGAATGTCCGTTCTGCCTACTGAACCAGCAAACAGCGTATCTCCAACAAAAACATGATTCGCCTCATCGTTCACTTCGATAAGCAAGCAACAGCCACCAAGTGTATGCCCGGGTGTATGGAGTACCTGAAGAGCAATTGAGCCAAAAGAGTGCCATTGTGATGCAACTAAGGCGTGGTCCGCTTCGGCTGGCTCCGGCAATTGGAGTCCATAACGCATCCCCGATTTTTTCGCCAATGTTTGCAGCATTGTATCGTCAGGATGTAGAAACCAATCAACGCCATAATGGGCCTTGAGGACTGGAATGAAACCGCTGTGGTCAAAGTGCGCATGTGTGTTGACCAAAGCAACGACTTTTCGCTTTGGTATTCCTGCATCAGAGGCTTCTTCCAACGTGCTGGGGCCGGTTGACCAATCAGGGCCGTTTCCCGAAAAAGACTCGATCCAATCGATCAGACGTTGGGGTTCATCACCACCGTCGATAATGATGGTATCACCTGTTTTTGAATCAGTAACCACCGAACAACGCATTTGAAGCGGCCCAACAAAGAAATTCTCGATCCAAGGATTCGTAAGGGCCATAGCCTATCGGAGAAGGAGGTCCTTCATGAGGTTGAGCCTTCCAGAACAGTAACTGTAAGACGGTCGGAGGTCCATCCACCCTGCTG
>DAVD01000043.1 GCA_002505405.1 Candidatus Poseidonia alphae
CCCAGCACCGTCACCGTCACTGTCCATGTACTCGAAGTAATTGAGCGGGAAGACGTCTGCATTATCGCCCACGCCATCGCCATCAGAATCCATCGTTTCATTCGCATCAAGGGGGAACGCATCACCGTTATCACCCACGCCATCACCGTCCGAATCCATCGTTTCATTCGCATCGTTCGGGAAGAGATCGGTGTTGTCACCTACGCCGTCCCCATCGCTGTCCATCCATTCAGTAGGGTTGTTCGGGAATGCATCGCCAGCGTTGCTGTAGCCATCAGCGTCGCTGTCGGGGCAGCCGTTGAGGTCAACGGTTGAGGTGCCGGCGTCGTTGGGACAGTCGTCGTTATCGTTGAGCACACCGTCCATATCAACATCATCCGGTGAGACGTACTGGAAGGCAAGGCCCAAATCAAGCATAGCACCTTGGTCGCCAAAGAGTTTCAGATCAACTTGTTCCGCAACGGAGCCCGCAGGCGGTGTTGTGACGCGGATGGTGGTGTCGTTCACCACGGTTCCGGTCACGGAACCATACGTGCCAAATTGGACCGTAATTTCTTGATTGAGGTACATTCCAGTGGAGCGGTTGGCGTACTTGAGTTGGTCGTTGGTTTGATCGTAATATGCGATGTGAACCATGTTGTTTTCATCGACGAAAATATCGTTATTCCCCCCGACATTTCCTGCCGTATCAACGGTCATTGATTGGAACGAACCACCAGGGGTCTTCATGGTATATCCAAGGTTTGAGCCACCGCTGTATTCAGAGATGTGAATGATGTCAAAAGCATCGATGTCCATACTAAATTCATTTCTTGACGTACCCTGATGTGAAACGGCCCAAGCAGAGCCTGAGTAACCGTCCGCATAGTATACAGAATTCCCAGCAGAATTGCTGGCGTAGATGAGATGAAGTTGGTCGTTTGAATCGACGGCCATAGCGCTGTGATAGCCTACGCCATTGCCGTTATCTACGGTATAGCGCTGCCATGTACCTGTGGTGTTTGAGGCGATTCTCATGTCCATATTCGAGTGGTGCCTGTAAGCCACGTGTACGAAGCCGTTTGAGTCAACAGCGATGGAAGAGTCACAGCCGACGTACGTGCTGGTCGAATCCAATCCAACCGTTTTCCAAATAGCACCATCATGGTAGGCGAGCATAGCTTGATTGCAGAGGTATCCCGACCTTGAGTACGAGATGTGTGGATTGTCTTGCGCATCAAGAGCGATTGATACTTGGTCGTTTTGGACGCTACCTTGGCTCCATTGAGAGGTCCATGATGTTCCATCAAACATTTCGTATTTGAGGTATCCAGTGGTACCCGATTGTTTGAGATAATGAGCGAGATGAATGTTGTCGTTACCGTCAATAATAATGTCAATGTTTCGACAACCGTAGCAATTTTTAATCATGGAATGAGCCCATGATGCGCCATCAAAAGTACTGTGCCATAGTTGGTCGTCCTGCCAACTCTGACTGACAATATGAACCGTCCCGTTGGAATCAACTCCAATGGACGGGTCCACCCCATTTGCAGTAGCGTAGTTTGCTGTGCTCGTGGTCCACGTGTAAGCCTCACCATCGCTGGTGACGTTCATGAACGCCATGTCCAAAAATCCAGTCCCAGTTATGGTCAATTCCTCACCACCGGTCGTCCAGCCATTCGCCGGACTCATGCTGTAGGTTGTTGAGCGTCCCGCAGCTTCGTGAACGTTCTGAGAGAAATCGGCCGTTGAATCCGTTGGATGTTGATTGCCCATCATTAAGAACGGAGTCAACGCGACTACGAGTAACAGTGCTGAAACCATGTACGGGCCCTGTCGCATGGCTATGCATTGCAGGCCACGATTAAAAGACATAGCGTCGTTCATCACTCAAAACATGAACGATGAGGGCATTGGTGTTGGAATCTCATCGCGCGAACTCCGTCAAACGCACGGTTGAGGTGCGGCCGAGACCCCTTGCGAACACCTAATAGGGTAGTCCCAACGACATAGAAACCATGGAAGCAAACGAATGTTTCATAGCAAGCGTAGGCAAAGATTGGCATAAAATCTCAAATTGCAACGTCCACATGAACGTCAAGCGAAGACTCCAACGAACGGTTATTCGTGGACAAGAGGGTGATGACTTGCTGGATGAGGGTTCAGAATCAGCAGAATACACGATTTCAGGAAACATGTCATTGAACGAATACAAAGAAATCCTCATCATCTTCAGGTCGGGCCAGCCATGGTTCCATGACCCTTTTGAAGAGCGCCAAATGAAGGCACTTTTCCTCAGCATTAGTTACGACAGTGCAACCGGAGCGTTTGAATTCGTTCTTATGGAAGACGCTGAGCAAGATGAAATCATGTCTTGACCGATCGTTCAAAACGTCTCAATACGATGAATGTCCACCATCGCTTCACTTGAGTGAGGGCGAGAATAAAGCTTCGATCAAGGTTGGACCAGCAGTCAAAGGTGAGACAATGGAGATTGCATAAATTCACGAAGCAAAGTGGTTGCGTAACTTCCTGAACTGAGTACAAATCGGAATCGGATGCATGCGCCTTCAGGGTGCCAGCGGTCTCCATCCAGTGGCCCAGCATCCCAACGCTTGCTCAAACTGCTCGCTTCAGCGATGGGGACGGTATCAACGCTAAACTCTTGAAAATGGCTGACCAATGAGCGACGGGTTCCTTTGCTGGAAAGCCGAGGAATCGCGTCAACCGACCATGTAACATTACCAAGCCCTTCCTTCTCCAATGTAGCAAGTTCCAACAAACCGGGTTCTCCCTCGCAGGTTGTGATTTCGCTTCCGGGCAGTGGACCTGTGGTAATCAATCGGCCAAGTTCACAGTTTCGTGAAATGCGGGGTAGGGTTCGGTCTTCCACAACCACACAGGACGGTACATCGAGTTGACCCTTGTCATCCAACCTGCCGACAATATCACCCGATACAGGGCGGGAAAGAGGCAAACCTGCTTCAATGCGTTGGAACAGTGATTTGTTGAAGACGATGGATTGAAGCGCATGAACTGTCATCAATTGCAAGTTACCAGGGAGTTTTCTAAACGCTCCAACATAGTCTTCAGGATGAGCCAATAAATGTTCAATCATCTTGCGCTCAAAGCCCATCCATCGGGGGAGCATTGCGATGACGGATTCGTCAACACCGTTTTCTCGAATGTACAGACGAGCCTTCTGAGCTGCCTCTTCTTCGTTCTTTCCCTCCATTGACAGGTAGGCCATAACCGCTTCTTCCCACTCGTCACGGACAACATGTGAGCCGACAACGGGAGTGACTGGGCGTCCTGAGCCGAAACGCTGCGGTCCAATCCAATTTGGGAACCGGCCGTCTCCAAGCGAATCCATCATATCCGATTGGATGCGTTCAACTTCATGCATGGCCTCTTCGTTGGAGAGTGGATTCCCGTCTGCGTCACAGCAACCTCTGACGATGATTGTGAACCGGTTACCACGGTGGTTTCCAAACCCTATTTTTTGATGCGAGCGGCCAAGAACCTCAATTTCAACATCAGCGAGTTCAACTGCTGAAACCTTGTTCATGGGTGCGTCAATAACAAAGAGTTGGGATGTAATCGCTCGTTTATCTTTGGTTCCAGCAAAGAAAATTCGGTTTCTTGGAATTTTCAAGGCTGCTGCAAGTTGATTGCAAAAACGATTGGTTTCCCAATTGGTGAGCGTTATTTTGGCTACCGTGAAACGGCCCTTATTGTCAAAATGAATCGGAGTTGCAATTTCTTCAACACGAAAATCCGACACTCGTGCCTTGATCAAGCCGCCTATGCCGTCTGTTTTGGTTGCATAGCCAATCATGCCGATGGCTTGAGCGACCGAGTCCATGACGATGACCTCTTCAGAGGCTGGCGTCAGTAAATTCCTTGGCGACGCCGCTGACGATGTCCTTCAGAACTTTTTCGACACCGGCCTTGGTGGTTGTGCGAATGTAAAATTCAGGATCGTCGAGTTCAGGATGCCCTGGGAAATAGTTGGCGTAATCGACACTTTTGTGTGCGTTGAGGCGTTGACGGAGGACTTGAAGAGCAGTATGGCTCTCACCGATAATTCGGAGTCGCAGTTCATTCTTCTCTTTTTTGAGCACTGTAACAGACATGATGACCGGTCGTTCCACCGGCCAACTCGTTTTGAACCTTCTCATCAAATTCTTCCAAACCCAGCGTGTCGTGACGACTAAAAATCGCTTAAGTTGGCCGTGTTCGTTCCCAAGAGCACCTCTTTGTTTTTGTACCAGCATGAACGGGGAAGTTCATGGATACGGCCCGTCTTGAGGAAAGACTGGCCACGGGCGCTGGCCAATTTAGGCGTGCTGCGCCACTTATTGTCGCATTTTGTTTCGGCCTCACGGCAGTCCTTTTGAGCCAACTTGTTCTTTCACCACCAACCTTCGAGACCGACCTCAACGATTTCGCCCCCGAATCCGAATCAACCGCTACCCACGACGCCATTCACGAGTTTTTCCCCGATGAAACACGACCAATGTTCATTCATGTCACGGTTGATGACGGTTCTAACGTCCTGAGCATGGAGTCATTGCAGGCCATGCAGAGGGATTTGGTCGTCTTTGAAAACGAATCCATAAAACGCCAAAATCTGATTCATGTTTGGACGACTGCTCCCGGAATCCTGCAATTAAGTTTGGACGAAGAAGGCGATGGCGAGCGAATCAGTGAACTGAACGAGTGGACCGAAGTACTCGACATTCTGTTTGACGAAAACGAGACGTGTGGACTCACCGCCGATGACCAACTCCTGTCTGCAGCAACTTACGCATCATCGGCACTTCTGCACAACGACCTGTCCATTGACCCGGCCTGTGAGTACCTTGAAAACGGCGTGGGAGACGGCTCCCCAACGGCCTCATCAACGCTTTGGGTGTTGGAAGTCGACCCTGAAATGGATGAGAAACAACGCAAGGAACTTCAGGACCAGATGCGGGATGTCTTTTCCAAACAGTCCAAAGATTCGATGATGGATTACAAGGCGATTTCAAATGACCTGTTGGCGCATGATATCGACGAAGGAACCTTTGACAATCTTATTTTCCTTATCGGGTTGGCTTCCATCGTTGTCGTCCTGATGCTCGCCGTAGCCTTCCGGTCTGCTAAGCAAATCATTTTCCCCCTTATTGGACTCTCAAGTGCGTTAATTTGGACCTATGGAATTCTCAACGTTACGGGAACACGTTTCACCGCTCTTGAAGCAACGGTAGCACCTCTCGTTCTCGGATTGGGTATTGATTATGCCATTCACCTTCAACGCTCACAGAGCTCGTTTTCAGATCGATACCAGGATCCTGCCGAATCGTGGTTACGGGCAACAGCCCACCTCTCAATTCCACTGTCGCTTGCGGTGATAACAACCGTTTCAGCGTTCTTGGCGAACATCATCTCTCCGCTCCCACCACTGGCAACACTTGGTTACGCGCTTTCTCTTGGGGTCATCTGTGCGTTCCTTTCATCAACTGTATTTGTAGGCGCATTGCACGTGATGTTCACCAACCCATCTACGGCAAAGACCCATACTCCTCTCCAACTTCCTCGGATTTCAAATGCCATCGTCAAGCTCCAACAAAAGCAGCAATTGGGCGTCATTCTCGTGACCATTCTCATCTCGGGACTGTCCATCTATGGTGCAGCATCACTTGAGACTGATTTTGACTTGGGTGATTTCGTGAACGAGGACCTTGAAATCATGACCGTACGCGACGACCTGGACTCCAGCTACGAGAGCGCTGGCTGGAAGGTCATCTATGTCCTGATGGAACCCGCTGAAGACACGGAAGCAATTCCAGGGGACGACCAACTCCTCACTGAATTGAGAAACCTGCACAGTGATTTGCAATCCAATAACGATGTCGTTGGAACCGATTTCAGAATATCATCCCCCTCATACGACGGACCATATACCATCGTCCGTGATTCGGTCCTCCGCAATGCAACCTTTGGAGAAGAGCACAACATGGAAGTCACCAGAAAGACGGGGGACGTCTACTCAATCGACCGTGAACTGGGCATTGACCTTGGCCTGTTCTTTGCAGCCCTTTCCGACAACACCTCAATCGCCGACCCCCTAACCGGTGAAACATGGAGTGACCGTGTTGCAAACTCAGTCCATCTGGATGGCACCAACATCACGTATCTCCGGCATGAAATTCGTGTAGAAGCATCAACCTCATCACAGTCCAACCGAGTGGTTGAAAACTTCTACAACATCCTCGGCTCAATTGACGAATCAGGGACGCTCAAGTACGAACTCAAAGAACATGCTCAGTTGCATGTAACGGGGGATTTGGTGGTCTTACAAAGTGTACTTGACGGACTTTCACTTTCTCAAATCGAAAGCACTGCAATCTCGCTCGCAGTTTCGTTCTTTGTCCTCTTTGCCCTTACACGGCGGATTATGCCTGCTGTGGTCGTTCTGTTCCCAGTCGGAGTTGCTTCGCTTTGGGTCGTTGGTTCAATGGCGTTGATCGGGCTCAAGTGGAACGTCTTGACCGTGATGGTTACCGCCCTCACGTTGGGTATTGGTATCGATTACTCCATCCACATGTGGAGGCGCTTTGAGGTTGAAATGGCGAAGCGTGGTGACCATTGGGAAGCCTTACGTGCCGCAATTGATTCAACCGGTGTCGCTCTCATGCTGAGTGCAATTACCACCATGTCAGGATTTGCAGTCTTGCTGTTCTCTCCAATGCCGGTCATCCAAGACTTTGGCCTTATCACCGCCATCACCGTCTTGTTTTCGCTCATTCTTGCACTGATGCTGCTTCCAGTTCTTGTCGAACTGTCTGCACGGGGTCAAGAATCAAACGCTGAGTTGCCCGCTGATTCAGAATAATCAGACGACCGCAAGAGCATCTGCTATGTCGTCCATTCCGAGACCTTGCTCGCGAGCAACCAACGCATAGGCAAGCCATGGAGTGATGTGGTGGAACGCCGTGATTTTCCGCTGAGCCCGTCGCTCAAGTTCGGCGAGTTCAAGCCCGCTGCTGCGTGAAATAAACCGAACAAGACGTTGGGTCAATCGTGCACGTGGGTCAAGGCTGGTTTCATCCATACGGGGCGCCTCAACCGGCACCGGAGCAACGGCTTTGCCCTGAACGGATGGAGGCGACGCTGACGGCGCAGCTTCGTGAGCGATTGCATGAGGAGGGGAGAGCAGACGGGACGGGCGTGGAAACCAACCCAATGGAACGTTCACATCGCCAAGTTCAACAGCAAGCCGAACCGTTTGTTGTTCATTGAAAAGCCAACCTTTGGCCGTGAGTTGATCAACGGCTTGTTCGGCTTCATGAGGGGCGACCCATTCCATATCAAACGAGAAGAACCGCTCCAAGTCCAAGAGGTTCAGTTCAGATTGGCCACGAAACGCAATGGTGAGGACGCGACGGATGTCAGCATCTGCCTCACTCATGGTAGGGCTCAACGGGTAAGCATTGAAGAATGTAGGCTTCAGATGTCATCGTCAATCTTTGAGAAGGATTTGTCATCATTGAGCAACCAGCGACCGCATTCTTCGCCCACATAATAGGTAGCATCTAAGGTATATTCGTAATCCCCGCCACCGGGAAGTTGGCTGTAGTCCGCAGCGTGGTCAGCAGCGCTTGACGAAGGTTGTTCAGTTGCTTCAACCGTGCCCAAGGCGTCCATGTATTTTGCAGCCATTTCTTGTGGAGTCGGATCAGAAGATTTGGACTTAGGCGGGCCGCGAGGAGGTCCTTTAGAAGGGCGACGGTCTCCCTTTGAGGCGACCTTTGCTCCAGGTGGACCTCGGCGTTTAGGGGGTGCTTGTTCAACCGGATCTGGTGCTGGAAGTTCGGTTGTACTGGGTTGAAGCGCCTCGAGTATTTTTTCTTCCACGATCTCTTCTTTGTCGCGGCGAAGGAAGAGAACCGCACCACCAAGAAGCGCTACGAGGGATAAGCCTCCAGTCGCCATAACCAGTCCGCTTAGACCTTGGTTTTCGCTGGTATAGGTTGCATTCCATTGATTGTTGCTCTCGTCCAATTCCCAAATGTTTTCTTCCTGGTCGACGGTGATGGCAAGACTCCATGTTCCTGCTGGGGCAATAAAAGAACGCTTGATGGATTTTGCTGAGTTCTCGTCCATTGAGTAAAATATAGAACGGCCCACTAAGGTTCTTTCATCGCCTTGGACGATCTCAATACTGGCGTTGAATGGAATCGGCAGAGATTCACCTGCGTTAACAACGCTAAAGGACAGTCTCACGGTTTCTCCTTCAACGATTTCAGAACTCATCTCAACTGCTTCCAAGGTGAGGTCTGGACCGATGCTGTTGAGGTTCGTGACCAGCCACGGGTCAAGGTCTGAGTTTCCACTGGCCGAAACAAGGTTCCAGCCCGAATCATCTGAGCCGACTGCCCAACAAGCGATCGAGGCTTGAGGTGGCAGAGTCGATGGGTCGCCCAGTTCACTGAAATCAAACTCAAAACTGAACATGGTCTTGCCGTCGAAAACCGTGGTTGAATTGCGACTTAAGGTCACTGCATCCCATCCGACATCCAAGGAGCGCACCTGACAAGTCAAGGTCAGGGGAGCGCTCCAACCTTGCCCTTCTCGCACGTTGACACCGATGTCAACGGACTCGAGATGGAATCGTGATACCACAGAAGCCATGTTTGAACTCAGCAGTTCGGGCGCCTCGCCATCGAGCATGAACTCTGGAAGGGAAAACGAAGCGACCTTTTCAAGTTCCAATGGGTCCCAAAGCGAGACCTCCAATTCCTTAACAAGTCCTGTTTTCATTGGTGTTGGAATGGAGTAGGACAGTTGGCCTTGTTCTACCGTAACGGCGGTCCCACCGCGCCACAGTTCTCCGAGTATTTTGCCTCTCCATTGGAGGTTAAGTACGCCGTCGTAGGGGGTTTCGCTCAACAGATGGTTGACAGAACCGGTGAGATTGAGTTCGTCGCCAGCCATAACCGAACTGCCTGCTTCAATCGGTTGAGTGACCGGCCCAACTTGGTCTTCAACCGATTCTACCTCAAAGGCAAGGGCTCTCTGAAGGCTCCATTGATCGGTCAACGAGGTTTTCATGAGCCCGTCTTCATCGACGACCAACAATTCAACCGCTCCTTGAACGAGTCCTGATGAACCAAAACTCCAATCTGCAGTAGCCCACATTTCCAAATGAAGCCGGTCATCAATGATTTCCGCCAAGCATCGGCTCATATCCACGATCAGTCGTTCATCAAAGGAACTGCAGATTCCGGTTGAAACGCTGTACTTTAGCCCCAACTGACTGTCGTTTCCAAGTTTGATTCTGATTTCTGAAATGTCGTCAATCCCGTTCGGGTCAAAGACGACCAATTTCCATCCAAAATCCCTTGATGGTTCAATGCGTATGATGTCGGCATTCATCATGTTCCCGAGTTGGTTGATTTCTTCAACGGTAGAAGTTTGAGGCGTTCTTGATTCCCATCGTATGTGTCCAACTTCAGCGGTGGACACAGGAAGTGCAAATCCTGCAGCATCCGTACCCTCAAGCAACACTCGCACCCACTGATGGTCATCATTCATGGTATCGTTCACCGAGAGGTTAATCGTCCAAAGGTTGCTGTTTTGGTCGATGTATACGGTGGCTGTTCTGTATTCATCACGCTGGGCCACGCCGTCTGCTGGTGAAGTAGCGTCACCGTCGTCTCGAGCCTCAATCCAAACAAAGGCCTCCAAACTGTCTGATGAAAAGCCTCCGACATCGTGGAACTCAAAAGAGACCGTACGATGATCTTCTTCGTTGATGTACTCGTCAAGAGATGGAGATACGCTAAGAAGGGTTGGACCATCTCCATTGAGAATGAATTCAACCGGTTGTGTATCAACAATCAGATTCCAATCTTCGCTCGTCCTGGCCTCAAGCCAGAAATGAACTTCACCTGAAACCCCTTCTGGAAGGTTGAGCAGTGCATGCTTGATGTCACCCGAAGTCAGATCAAACCACTGTGTGGATGAATTGCTCCAAATGCGTGTATTTTGAGTATCAAGCACATAGGTTTCAACGTCTGTATGGAGGCGTACCTGGATGGCGCCTCCCAAGAGCCTAAGCCCTGAATTGGTGAACGTATGGTCGATGGTTACGTTCAATTGAGTGTTGGCTGGCAGAACTTCGTCAGTGGAAACGGTAGCGTCTCCCGAACTGGAATAATCCGCAACGATGCCGGTGACTTCTACGGTGACATCTTTGTCCATAGCGACGGTATCTGGATGGAGATAAGAGACGTTGCGTTCAGCGTGAGTACCGACTTTGAAGCGAAGATAATCGCTTGGCATACTACCGCTCAACGAGATACTCCACGTCATGTTCTGCCCGTTGAGCTGCATCGGTTGTGGATTGGCTGAAATTTCATTGGCGAACAGAAGTCCACTTGGATCGTCAATATGAAGGGTTTTATCCGAGGTATTCCAAGTCAAGGTCGACCAGGTTGATGACGAGTCAAAACTTCCAAACTGGTCCGATGCATGGATAGAAAGTAAATACTCACCTTCACCGGTAGATGCGTGATGATGGGTGATGATATCCACGGCTGAGGAAGTGGGTTGCATGTATTGAGGCAAGGATGAGGTGAAGGCTGCTTCATCGCCTCCAAAGGTGACCTGAACCAGAGTGGGTGTGACCCATTCAAGGACTCTTGAAGTGGAGATCTTCAACCGGTATTGAAGAACGGGGATGTTTTCGGAAACATCGCCAAGAGAAGTGTTTCCTTGAGTGACATATGAGTACACAGGAACGGTCGTGGGTTTCCACGGTGCTGACCCGATTGAAGATTCACTGCCTGCTGTACGGTATTGCATCAATGCCGAAGTCCCCGCAGGCTCAATAGCCGAAAATCCCAACCAGATTGGACTTGCCGAACCGTGCTCTGTTGAACTCAGATCATATATTGGAGAGGAAATCCAACCGGTGTGTTGGTTTGGATTGACAAAGAATTCACCTTCCGTACTGTAGGCAGCTGAGCCCCAACTGCTGAATCGATTTGCACTCAAATCGCCTCCTGCGAAAACGAGGGTATTGTTGGCCTGAGTGATGGTTGAGTCAAAGACACCGTATTGAAGCGTTGAGCGTACCTTCCATTCACCAGTAAACGGGTTGTACCCGTAGACTTTGTCACTTTTAGAAATCTGCCATCCATTTGGCTCGTAACCACCCATAATCACGATTTCATCGTTGAATACATCGGCTGCATAGGCGGCAAGTCTGGTGGTCGTGTTCGGCAATTGAGACCAAGTATTTGTCAACGGGTCGTAGGCTTCGCTTAGGTTTGTATTTCCAACCACCGTTTGGTTGGCGATGGGGTCGAAATAGCGGGCGACTCCTCCATAGGCCACGAGTTTGCCTTGAATTGAGACCAATTCAAACGAATGTCTCGGCAAACTCATGTTGGCTAATTCGGTCCAATTGTTGTTGACTGTGTCGTATCGCATCAAACGGTCGGTGAGGTCGGTTCGGTCAGGCCTCGATGCTCCACCTGCGACGTAGATCATGTTGTTGTGGGATTCCACACCGGCCAAACCCACCTTGGTTCCGGTGGGCATGTTGGTGCCTGATGTCCAATTTCCTGTATTGGGGTCAAACACCTGCATCAAGCCCTCTGAAGTGATGGAGGGATTGGAGTTCGGGTGGAAATCACCTACGGTGTAAATCTTGTTGTTGACCGTTGCACACCCGTGGTATTGTTGAGTTTGAGGGAGCGAAGAAACACTGGGCCACCATGATTGATTCGAATTGTAAAAAACATCAACGTCAGAAGTTGGCGTTTCATCATCGGGCTGGAGTGGGTTAGGATCTTCCCGTCCACCGATGTAAAACACTTGGTCAAGCGATGGCAGGTAAGCAGCACATCCACCGGTTTTTGGTTGGAGGAGGCTTCCGATCCCAGACGGATAGGTCCAGGTGAACGAGGGACGTTCAAGACCTGTGGTCCCGGTTACGGCTGAGGTTGTGATGTTGGTATGAGCGAATCCATCGTTTGTTCCGAAAACGTTGATGCGTTCGTTGGAACGTTCTTTTGTCGACGCCTCTACCAACGTAACAGGGGACTCCTCTGATTCCATTAATGGGAGCCAAGGGCACAATACCATCAGGGAAATTAAGACCAAAGCCATACGAACTTGAGGATTGGTCATGTCGTAGCCACGGCGCCACAGTTTGTATATCCTTCTTGTTAGCGATACTTTTCTTTTTCTAGTGTGAACTTCCCAAGGTTCATGATGGTGGGCACGCTGCGGGGTAAAGGGGAGCACATGGTACGAGATTACATTGCACGCGACCCACGGACGGGAAAACCGATTAATCTCGCCAAAACCAAAGCGGTTGAAGCATCGTTTGAACCCATAGAAGGCCCTTGGTCTGCGTTGATTGCTGGGGATGCGATGTCGCTTGCTGAAGGGTCTCTTGAACAGCAAGAAGTACGATGGTTAGGAGAAACGCACATCATGGTTCGCAGCCATGGTGTTCGTGCGCTGTCTACCGTTCCACAAAGCATGGTTCGTGCAGCACACGGTTTGTTGCTCCTTGCGCTTGAAGACGACAACGACGACGTTCGTATTTCAGCACTTGAGGTACTCCCCGAGTTTGCTGTTCGGCGTGCTGAGGATTTGTTCGACTGGCTCTCTGTTCTCTTGGACGACGATTCCATTGAGGTCAGTAAGGCTGCGAGCGATGCCCTCGCGCGGGCTGCACCAACCTTCCCATCGGGCGTACAATCTTCCCTTGAAAACGAACTTCGCTCACCGATACCGTACCGGCAACAAGCAGCATGGAAGGGACTCAAATCCCTTGCAGACACGTGGCCTGAAGTTGTAGCCGATCACATTGACACGCTACTCCTTGAACAAGATGTGACCCTTCGCAGAAAAGCTGCGGGATTACTCCGCAAGGTGTTGTCACGAAATTCATCGGCCGTTTGGGACCTCATCTCATGGTCGCTCAACGATGACGATTCACAGGTCCGCCGAACTGCTGCAAAAACGCTTCCTGCGCTTGCTCGCCAAGACGTTCGCATGGCGACCATGTTCGCAGAGCGGGCCATCGCTGACCCCGATTCAGAAGTTCGGCTCGCTGCGATCAAGGCGATTCAAAAACTCGACAAAGACCATGGAAGAGCCCGCGACCTCATCGTCAGTGGAGCTCGTTCCAAGGACCTCCGAGTGCGCAAAGCATGCATTGAGTTGCTTCCACGCTTGATGGGTGAAGATGAGTTGCGCATCTTTGCAACAGACCTTCTCAAGACTGAAACCAATGAAGGTCTCGTCAAGACCCTCATTGAGATGCGATTTGATGCTACCCTCGAAGGAACTGAAGCACAGAAGAATGCAGCCCTTGCTCCGGCCATCCCTGTACCGGAAATTGACAAAGAAATCGCCCAGTCACAAGGCAAAGGCATCGGACTTCTTACCGCATCTAAACCAAAAAACCTCATGGAGAAGGCCGAACAACAAGAAGCCGCTCTTTCCTCAGTAGAATCCAAATCACCCAGTGTTGAACGGCGTCCATCACAAGATGAAATCATGGGGTACATGGACGATGAGGAAGATGACTTTGACGATTTTGATTCGGGCCCAGATGAAGAGATGTTTTGACATGATTTTCGTGCAGACAAATACGGCATGGTTAAGAACAGGTGGTCGGTCGCAGAACCGCTTAAGAGGTGGATTGTATGAGTGACGCACCGTTCAACGACAAGGCCGAACAATTTGACCGACTGTGGGACGGACTCACTCCAAAGGGTGTAAACCGGCCACGTGCTCTCAAATTCCGACAGTACATTCTCGAGCATGTCCGACAGACGCGCCGCCCTCTCAACCGAGAGAACGCACGCAAATACTGGATGGGCGAACTTCAGAAGGAAATTGCCGACAAGGACAATTATTGATTGATTTCGTGCAGGTTGCCCTCGTCTCGGCGACCAAATCACCAAACGAGAGACGGAGGGAAAACGAATGTTCACCACCACACGCTTTGATTCATGGGACCTGCCCGAACATCTGTTGAACGGATTGAAGGCCATTGGTTGGGAATTTGCAACTCAAGTCCAGAAAGACACCGTTCCTCTCGCTCGAACCGGACGTGACGTGATTGGCCAAGCCCGAACCGGGTCGGGTAAAACTGCCGCATTTGGCTTGCCTATTCTTGAACGATGTCAGGTCACGGGTTCACTTCAAGCCTTGATCCTCACTCCAACCCGTGAACTTGCCAATCAAGTCGCAGAAGAAATCTCAATGCTTCAAGGCGAAACCGGCCTGACCATCCTTACCGTATACGGAGGAACCGACATTGACAAGCAAGCAAAGACCCTTGCTGAAGGCGTTGACATCATCGTTGGAACACCGGGTCGTGTCATGGACATGACAGAACGAGGCCACATCGATTTGACACTCCCTACATTGCTTTGCTTGGACGAAGCTGACCGAATGTTGGACATGGGGTTCTTCCCTGACATCATGTGGGTCATTGAACGCATGACTCAACGCGAACAAACGCTTCTGTTCTCCGCAACCTTCCCGCAAGAGATTATTGACGCGGCACATGAATTCACCAACGACCCTGAATTCGTATTGACCAACGCTGAAGAATTGGACATTCCTCCAATTGACCTTTATTCCGTTCACATCGGCCGCTCCAACAAATTATGGGTTCTTGGACGCCTTCTCGTTCGCATGAACGACGAAGACCAAACCATCGTCTTTTGCAACACCAAGCGCATGGTTGACCTCGCAGTTGAACGCCTCAGCAAGCATCGGTTTGATGTCGCAGGGCTCCACGGAGATTTGAATCAAAATCAACGTGAGAAAATACTTACTCGCTTCAGAGAGGGAGAAGTCAAAACCATTATCGCTACTGATGTCGCAGCCCGTGGTATTGACGTTGACGCCATTAGTTTGGTTGTGAATTACGACCTCCCCGATGACATGGATTCCTTTGTCCACCGAATCGGACGTACGGGGCGTATTGGACGAAGCGGAGAAGCGTGGAGTCTTGTTTCGAGAGACGATGCACCACAACTTTCCCGAATCATGGCCACTTACGGTCTAGACATCCTTCCGTGCGAAGCACCTGAACTCCCTGAAGGAATTGACCGAGACCCCGTTCGTCGACAAGATGACTTTGGCGAATCCGCTGACGTCTTTGGTTATGTGACCGTAAAACTCGACTTGACTCCTGAAGCTGCTGGTTCGGCTCATCAAGTGTCCACTTGGTTTGTTGAGCAACTCAAGTGCGATGAACTGGCTGTCGGAGAAGTTCGATTTTCCGATGAACATACCTTTGTCAGTTTGCACACCAGCAAGATTGGACTTGCAATGAAAGCCATGCAAAAGCGTCCATATGGAAGCGACACCCTCGTCGCTTCTATCGTTGAGTGATCACTCTTCTTCTTGCCCACTACGCTTGTTCCAAGAGCCTGACTTCTTCTTGTAGTGACCTTTTTCCTTTGATGGCTCAGCTGCCTTAGCCGATGCTGGTTCCGGCCAATTTCCAAATTCATCCGGTCGCTGAATGACAAGTGCTGTACCTCCAACCATGACCATTGATATGGCTGAAAGGGACCAAGCGTACCCGATGGCGTCATCCCACCTCATTTGTGCATTCCCGCATTCCGCAGAGATGAGGTTTGAAAATTCACAGACGTCCAAGGTCTGCTTTGCTTCAATGGCTTCCTCGTTGGTTGTGATGTTTGAAAGCGCAAGAACCACGAATAAGGCAGCGAAAGCCAGAATGGTCCAATGCTTTGGCCCCCAGTTCGTTCTTCGACTTATACGCCAAGAATCGTTGGAACCTTTCGCTGCTTCAAGCGTCCCTTCCGGTCCACCAAATTTGAAGAACCACACCATCCACATGAGAACCAGGACGATCAAGAATCCCCATTCGTAAACGTATTGATGGAAGGTCCACATGTTGACGAGGCACGCTTGTTGGTCAGGATTCGCAATGCACCCTTCAAGGGCTATTGGGTAAAATGCAACCAGGCGCATAAGATTGAGCACATACACAATCGAGCACATCACAACTACTGATTTCAATTTGAATCGTTGTGACATACCGTCGGTCATCATCACCAGTGTGGAGATGAAGATCATTTCATGGACTCCTGCACATTCATCAGAGACGTAGAGTCCAACAGTGTCAAACGGCCCTGGGAAACTGGGATGAACAAAATCAATCCGAGTCAACCAACCGTTATGGTGGCTGATGACCGAGCTGCCCTCCCCGTAAAGGAAGTTCGTGAGTTCATTCCACAACCATGCTTCTGTGACTTGAATGGGTGCGAGTGTGTCAGATGGTATCGTCAAAAACCAATAGAACATCTTCACAAAGATCAGTGCAAGAGGAATTCTTCCGTATCGAAGTCCAAGTTCCCCCACCTCCTTCCACGACATATCGCCATCAGGACGCGTCGTGTTTTGGGTGGCCATGGGATTACATGAGAGGTCTTGTTCAAGAAGGTGTTGTGCTGGACATTGTGCTGATGCATTGTTTGAGTTCAAAGGAATGCGTTCAAATTGGTCCGAGGCCTGGGGGGTACAATGGAGCAAAGGAAAAGCGAAGTCGAGGCTACGCATCGCCTTGATGTTCTGGGCTTTTATTGTCCAGTTCCCGTTGTAAAAACACGGCAAACTTTGCATAAATTAACCAACGGAGATGTCTTAGAAGTCCTCGCCGACGACCCTGAAACCCTTCATGACATGCCTCTTTTACTGAATCGAAGTCTGCATCAATTGTTGGGCATAGTCAATGAAAATGGGGAAATCCGATTCAAAATTGAGGTGATTAAATGACTGTAATCCGCAGAGAAAACGTACCCAGTGAAGCCATGCTCCCAACAGAATACGGTTCGTTTCGAATACAAGTATTCCATGAACCCTCTACAGGGTTTGACCACGTCGCTATGGTTCTTGGCGATGTGGTGGGGCCAGACCCCATGCTGCTACGCGTCCATTCAGAATGCTTGACTGGAGATGTATTTCGCAGCGAACGGTGCGACTGTGGACCTCAGTTGCATTCCGCCCTCGAAACCATCGTCCAGAAAGGATGGGGCGTCCTCTTGTACCTCCGACAGGAGGGAAGAGGTATCGGGCTTCATGCTAAAATCCAAGCGTATCACCTTCAGGATGAAGGAGCGGATACACTCGATGCAAATCTCATGCTTGGCCTTCCTGCGGACAACCGAGATTACTCCATTGCGGCTGATATGCTCAAGGAACTCAATGTCACTGATGTGAATTTACTCACCAACAATCCTGAGAAGGTCAATCAACTGCAATCGCATGGAATCAATGTGGTGGAACGGACTCCACTCATTGTTGGTGTGAACGACACAAATCGAGCATACCTTTCAACCAAGGCTGAACGAATGGGCCATCACATCGAAAATGATGACTTGTGAAGAGGAGGGCCGTGGCCGGGAATTGAACCCGGGCTGGCAGAACCACAATCTGCCGTGCTAACCCCTACACCACCACAGCCATGAGAAGTAAATGGCCCTCATGTGCTTGGTATTTCAACCATCCGCCGCAGTAGATTCGCCGAAGAAGTCTCGTGTTTTTCAAACGAAAGACCCCTGCCTTCAAGTGTTACCGAGGAGTGTGGGATAATATGCGAACGAAGCGAGTCATCCTTTGCATCCTACTTCTATGCCTTACAACCGCTGTTGGGCCTTTGGCCTCAACGGTTGCATCCCGTAGCGTTCACAGTACATACGATGTTGATATGCTCCCGCAAGGGACACTGGTTGATGCATCAAAATGGAGCATGAGTGCAGAGACTTCGTTCACCCAAGAAGATGCCACATACACTGAGACAATGGTTGCAGACCAGCGCATGACCATGGCGCATCATCGGCCTGTTCACCTTGACACCATGGCGGTTTGGGCCGGCACTTCTCCTACGGATTCAAATTATTCAATCGGTGCACCGGACGGCGCAAGCACCTGGTCGACGGGCCCTGAAATCAAAGTAACAAATTTTGATGTCAGTGGGCTGAGCGATTACACGATGGTTGAAGTTCACATGAAAGCAGTGATTCAGATACCCGATGCTTTGACAGAAGATACCGTTCGGATTTCAGTTCAGCATTCCAGTGGATACGACCTCCTCAAAACCTTTGCACATACACAAGGCGGTTTGGATTACATCAACAATTCAGCATACACAGTGAACCTCACTGGGCTTGTTGAATGGAATTGGCAGGACCTCAACAGTTTGGAGTTCACACTTGATTACGTATCAGCCGGAGGTGTTGATGACTCGCGCTTGATCGTTGATGCAGTTGGATTGGACATTACCGTCCAGACACCATGGTACGGAGGCGAGGTGGGCCTTGCATCAACAGAATTTACCGGCCATCAAATGCCTCTGATCGACCTCAATTTATCTCAAGGTGAATCCGTCAATATGGCCCTTACAAATTGCGGATTAACACCTTCAATCGGTGGAACGACTGGAGAATGGGTCAGTGGTATCATTGAACACCCTCCTGAACAAATGCTCGGCCGTGTTCACCTCAAACTCTCAGAAGGTGAAGCCGCTAACGTCAGCCTTGAATACGCAGTATCTGCAGACGGGGAATCGTTTTCTTCATTCACAGCACTCCTCGAAAACACGTTACTTCCAGAGGGGGAAGCCTACAAAATCAGGGTAACTGCAATCGATTCCTGTATTGAATCGATATGGGCAGATGTGAACGACCCCTCCCTTACCGTCTCGGGTCGTGTCTTTGGAACCAACGATGGTATTGACCCAGCCTACTCGCGATGGTTGGTTTTCGTCAATGACGAATTGGTTTCTAACGAACCCATGTCACTCGGCTCCTTCACTCACTCATGGCCCATCGGCCAATTCATGGTCCCTGGCACCACGTCCTACACCGTCTCGGTCAAAGCTTGGTTTACATGGGATTCTCTAGGGAATGCGAGCCAGACAGCCCTGGAACTTTCATCGCTTTCGGTTAACGGCGGTTATGCTATAGAATGGGACGAAGACCCTGTGTGTCAAGCCATTGGCGACCAAGAACTGACCGAAGACGGAGGAGGAATCATTCTACCTCTGCTGTTGCGATGCTCAGATGACCGAACATCCAACGAAAACCTCATGGTTGAATTCACGAACAGCAATGAAGGATTGGTTGAAGTTGATTTGACTGAGGGTGAAATGCGGCTCAAACTAATGCCAGAATCAAGCGGCCAGTCCGTGATTGGAATCAAGGTCCTCGATGAAGCTGGAAACATGTGGAGTCAATCCTTCAATCTCCTCGTCAACGCCGTTGATGACGCTCCGGACCTCGGAGAGTTCCAATCGTTGGTTCCTGCGGAACGGGACAAAGTCACTGTCGTGAACCTCACCGTTAGCGACCGTGATTCGTCGATGCTAACAGCATCCACAAACCGAAGTTGGGCTACGGTAGACTTGTCCAATGGAACTCTGACCGTTCAGCCTCCAAATGCAGGGTTCTTTGCCGTCCTCGTATCGGTTTGCGATCAAACATCATGCTCGGAACGAACCCTTGACCTTGAGGTGATGGCACTCGCTGACTTGCTTGTGGAATCGATTGACTTTGGCAGCGAGGAAATGACACAAGGAGACATCGTGTCCATGCGAGTCATGGTTCGCAATCAAGGGCAAGCAGAGGCTACGTTCATCTCTGTCCGCTGCCAGAACGACCAACAACTCATGTCGGTAGAGATCATACCAGTACTTGCGCCCGGTGAACTCGGCTCAATAACATGCGACTGGCAGGTCCCAGATGATGCAAAGGTAATTCGCTTCAGTGCCGTGGTGGACCGTGGACTTGAAATTCCCGAAGGTGACGAATCCAACAACATCATGGAGAAACTCGTTGGTATTGATGAACAACAGGTTGCTGACAAAACGAGCAGTGATGCAGGGCTGTCTTCAACCACAGTCTGGACTGGAAGCATTGGATTGCTTCTTGCGGTCATCGCGTTGTTTGCATACCTGACTCCTGCTAAGATCAAGAAAATCGAGTGATATTGATGAACTCTGCAACACTTTCTCCCGTAGCAATAACGGCGTTGATGAAGCGAATTGATTCCATATCCATCATGGACACGCTCGCAATGGAAATCACTGGATTAGAAGTAGGTGCGTGTTCGGCCTTTGTACCTCGACATGAACGATGGAATGGTATTTTCGAAACGTTTCATGGAGGCATACTCGGGACCATTGCTGATTCCATCACATGTTTTGCCATTCTAACACAATTGGGGCCAGAGGCCAAAGTAGCGACTACGGACTTCAACATTCGTTTCTTGCGCCCATGCCACACGGATGTCACCTGTCATGCCGAAGTGATTCGCCCTGGGAAAACCCTCAGTCTCGCTGAGGCTAAATTGTACGATACGAACCAGAAACTTGTTGCTGTTGCACAGGTCTCTTACATCCTCTTGGAATAAAGTCACAGATGTCGCATAATGCGAATACCTGCCTCAAAGTTGATAACCGGACCGTGTCAGAAGAGGATACTTTGAGGTCGTGGGGACCGTTCAACTTCGGTTGACAGAGTGAGAGTGGGAACCATGTCTCTATTGAAAATACGAATTGAAACAGAAGAATACATCTACGAAGAATACGTTGAAGCGTGAACGGATCAAGCTTGCTTGACCCAGCGCCGAGGGTAGACTTCGGTGTCCATCAGGACCATGCTTGGACGAGCAACTTCTCCGTTTTCCATAGCACCGATATTGTCGGTATCTACGGTGAGCTTAACGAATCCAACTGCCTCTCCCTTGATGGAGGTAATCAGAATGTCCTCGCCGGACGGTATCCCAGCAGGAACGCTTACGATTCCTGGACGCAACAACGGTGCGCCAAAGGTAAGTGCAGCAACTGCACTGTCCTTAACAACGCAACGAGGAACATCAGCAAGCAATTTCTCAATCGGTTGAACAATACGCATGAGAGCGCTTGCATCGCCACATTCCTTCCAAAGCCATACGGCGTCAGCCACGGCATCCATGGTCACGCAGTCGTCCAGCGAGAACACTCCAGAGTGCTCACGTCGGAGTTCTTTGAGCTCTACCGGTGAACCGAGCATGAGCCCCATATCTCGGGCCATGGTTCGAATGTAGGTTCCTGCTTCACACGTGATTCGAGCAACCATGTCTTTTTCATTGAAGTCAAGTCGTTCAAATTTGAAGATTCGGCGGGTGCGAACTTGGACCTTAACAGCCGATACCTCCGGAGGTACGTTGTAAATACGTCCGGTCATTTTACCCATGATCTCATCAAGTTGGCCTTCGGTTGGAGGCGTCTTGAATCGGAAGACTGCGATGTAGGATTTACGATGCTTGAGGACTTTGTTGGTGATTTTCATGCAACGTCCGGCCATGAGCGGAAGGACACCGGTTGCGAACGGGTCAAGTGTTCCACCGTGACCAAGTCGCTGCAATCCGAACAGGTCTCTTGCCCAAGCAGCCAACTGGTGCGAAGTGGGGCCTGCTGGTTTGTCGACGAGGATGAAACCTGAGGCGAGAAGTTGCTCAATCGTACGTTCATCGGGCATGGTCCCAAAATGGGGGTCCGTTCCGGCCTCGGGGTCAAGGATGTGGGTGTTCATGATGCGGCCTCTATGAGGACGACGACAGCCTCAAGTATTTCATCTGCATTGAGGTTTGATGCTGAAATGACATGTGTATAGGGTTCTGGGTCTTCGGGCACAAGGCCGTAAAGTTCCATGAAGCGCTCCCCATCAACCTTGGACCTTGATGCGTTAGCAGCGAGCGCTTCACTCAGTTGAATCCCTTCACGGTTCACAACTCTACGAGCACGTTCTTCGTCATCCACGTCCAACCAAATTCGGAGGCAGGGAAGGTCCAACTTGAATGCCCACCAGCCTGCGAGTCTGGACTCGACAATGTTTGAGGCATCGTTGGATTGCATTCTCTCTTTGAGCAAGGCATCAAGTGAGCGGTCTACGTCGAGTTCTTCTTGGCACAATCGTCCAAAATCAGCGAGACTCATTCCACGTCGTTTTGCTTCTTCTCTGAAGACATCGCCACCGTTGAGAGCGGTCCAACCAAAACGGTCCATGAGCGCTTTCACCAGAGTGCTGGTGCCGCTTCCAGGATGGCCCGAAACGGTGATGTGAAGCATGAATCACACCCATTCATGGAAGCACACATTGCAGCGTTTGGTTCGTGGCCCATCGTGAGTGATGACGTCACCTTGACATTCAGGGCATGAAAAATCATAGACACTTTGTTCCTCAACTTCTTCGTCTGAATCGACGCTCTTGGAGGAGGTGGTCTTCTTTTTATTCTGTTGAGACCTTCGTTGGGACCTCTGTTGCCGCTTCTTAACTTGGTTTGACGCTGCTGCAGGCTTTGTAGCAATGAGGTGAAGAAGTGGTTCCTTGATGACTTCTCCGCTAAGGACCAGAGGGTGGGATTTGTAACGAGCGAGTTTGATGTGTCGGTCAAGAACACGACCGTAAGCAGCGCTCATGGAAATGTAGCAGCAAATCCAAGCTGGGAAGAACAGGAAGCGGTCTTCCAAGAGATTCCACTCCGGTGCCCAAGGCAAGGAAACATAGTCAACACGGAACGTTTCAACGGCTGTAGTCAACCACGCAAAGATTCCGATGATGAAAATCATGGTGAACATCATGGGTTTCATAGCACCCATTTGAACATCGAGTTGTTCGGGCATCATCTGTTGTTGAAGCGTCATTGCTTTTTCTTGGAGAATTGGGTCCCGAGACATACGTGCTTCGTTCATAATTTGACGAACCTGTCCTTGACGGTGTCCGATGTGTGCTTGGTCCATAGGGTCAACAAAGAAATTTCGAATCACCGTGTTGAGCGTCATTGAAAACACTCCGAGAATCAATACCGTAATCACGAAGAAAGACTCTTCAGGGAGCAAAGGTGAGAGAATAGGATCCGCAGTGGTACCCAACGAGAGTCGAATCGAAGGGGTCATGATGAGAACGGTCATCATCACCATCACGATGAGCATCAAGAACATTGAGCCACCCGGCGGGGCGGGCGGAGGTGGGGTTGGACCATTGGCCATAATTCACCTGCGTAGCGGGAAGGGCATGAAGGTTAGCCTTGATTTCACTCATACAGCCCGCTCTCAAGAGAGGTCGTGCACAAACCAGCGTGAAGTTCAAACAAGAGCAGTCACACGGTCAAACATGCGCAAGAAAGAACCGCTCACCGTAGATACTACCTGGCGCTATCCTTTGCCGATGCCGATGCCCGGCCAACCGGTCTGTGCAACTGAATTAGAGGCCGTTACTCAACTGGCCCAACTTCCAGAATCCCCTCGTATGTTTTTGTGGACCGATACTGAACGAAAATGTCCGAACGATTGGGGATTTATCGCAAGTGTCCGAGAAGGCATCCCTCCACAAGGCGTAGAGGCTGAACTTCTAGCATGGGCCGGTCAATACCGTAATGCTTGGCTTGCAGTGGATTTGCGAGACGGGGTGATCCCGCCTTCAACGGTCACACCAATGGAAGAATTGCTTTCTTCATTGAAGCGACCCATTATTATTCTAGTAAGCCGATCATCTGAGCATGAAGATTGGCCTCAATGGGTGCTTCCTGAGTGAACGTAACCAACATCGACGCAGGCGCATTCTAGCATCAAGCCCTCAACCGCGGTTGATGAACAAGGCTATTTTGAATCATTCAAAGGTAAACTTACAGGCACTGCATTCTGTAGCGTCTGCAGGGTTGAGGGTTTCACAGATTCCGCAGGCCTTTTCTTCAGCGTTATCGGATCCTTCTTCGTCACGGGAGTTCCATGCCTTTGCAGCATCTTCCAATTCGCCCTTCTTGAGGTAGCCATTGTCGTCGCTATCGTAGTCCGCAGCGAAAGCAATGAAGGCATCGCGGTCAGAGATACCGGCTGCATCCATGACACGGAGAAGTACGTCTTCTCGCCAGTTCATCTTGGGCTCCTCATCGGTGGATTCGGCTTCTGCATCTTCTTCAGAGGTTTCAGCCACATCGGTGGACTCTTCCTCAGTGGATGCTTCTTCTGAGGTTTCTTCTGATGCTTCTGCCTCAACTTCTGCTTCTTCTGAGGTTTCTTCTGATGCTTCACCTTCTGCACCTTCAGCAACTGCTTCACCTTCTGCTTCTTCTTCCGCCTCTTCAACCTCAGGGAGGTCATCGGACTCGATTTCATCTCCGAAGTGAACACCATGGAAGCGATTGAGTGCTTCTGCGTCAACTTCTCCGGTTCCCTTGATGTCAAAGGATACTTCCAAACGTTCACCCTTCTCAACCTTGGGGACATGCCATACGATGTGCAATCCGCCTTCTCCTTCATCGGAGGTCATCTTGACATCGTCGCGCTTTCCGTTTGCACCCTTCATCGACCAGTCCTTGATTTCAAATTGAGCTGGAAGCACATCGTTGATGTACAGGTCGCTCAAGGCTGTGTCGCCGTTGTTTTCAAAGAGGATCAAGACCTCATAGCGGCCTTTTCCTCCAAGAGGAATCGCTTGCTTACCGGCACTGAAGTTACGACGGTTGTGGATGACCTTGATGGTTGGTGTTTCCGCTGGTTCGCGGGTACAGATCGGGCCGAAACGCTCCGAGCTGAATTCAACCCGTGCAGGACCGTCCACACGTGTATTGTTCGGTGTTGGGTCCGGAGCATTGAGGGGGTAAGAAATTTCAATCTTCTTTCCGGGCTTTAGTCCGAGAGGCCCGCGTGTTCCGACGGTGAGGGTCATGGTATGACCGATGCCGTCAGGGGATTTGTGTTCCTTCTCAATGGTAACTCCTTCAGCCATTTCGACTTTGAATTGGTCGTCATCAATGGTTTTACCATCAAGTTTGATGGTCAACTGCTCCTTTGTAGGTGCGTCAAACAATCCAGGAATATCATCCGTGATGCGCATCAAGTTGATGACAGAGGAACCCTTGTTCTCGAGGACCATAACCGATTGGATTTTCTGTGCACGATAGGAACGCAAACCACTTGTGGAGTACGCCTTCGAAATATCTGCTTCCAGGACTTGAAGTTTCTTTTCCTCAAGTTTCATCGAACCCTCTGTGCTTTGAATGGCTCGCGGTAGAACCGAGTAAGACAATTCGTAGGTAAAGTCAGGTTCAGATTGGGCCATAACAACTCGCTCTTCAGATTCCCACTTACCGTAGGGGTGGACATCCTCGTCAACATCGTGGATGTCAAAGAGAAGTTCTTCGCTGCCCTTCATTCGAACTTGGAGTTTTACCAAATCAACGGCAAAGGAGGAGCGGTTCTCAAAGATAGCTTGACACTTCCAGTTGTCAGGGCGCTCGTCTTCACGGACTCGCATGTAGGTGAATCCACGACAGAATGCATCCAACTCTCGGAACATCATGTTTGAGAGTGTGGAATCAGCACGGTAGGTTGCGCTTGCTTGCCCTGCCTTGATGGCCTTTGTCGATGACACTGAGATTGTACCTTCCATGGAGATAACTTGTTTTTCACCTGCATTAAGTCGGCCGATGTTCCAAGTGATGGTTCCATCCTCAAATTCAGCTCCACCGGTCATGGCGAAATGCATGGCTTCGGGGATCGGTCGGGTGACGACAACATCGTGGAGTTCCACACCGGACATGTTCTCGACTTCAAGTTCAAGAGATATCTCGCCCGGGTCCTCATTCATAGCAACGGAAAGTGAGCGTTCTTGAGAGCGGGACGGGTTGGTGTCCAATCGCTCTCGTAGCGTCATCATCTGCTTTCCATTTACCTTGTATGACATTGTATGATTCTTTGATGGTTCAAGTTCGTCTACGGAAACATGCTCCCCGCCGATATCGGTTGCATCGATGTTGTCAAGCATGACGTCGATGTCGTAGATTCTGTCTTCTGACGAAGGGTTGTTGACCGTAAGGGTTCCTTTGACGGATTGTTTGATGATATGTCCATCAGCGTTCAAGGTTGTCGTTTCAATTTCATGCAACGTTCCTTCGAGTTTGTCACCGGGGACAGTCTCAACTTCAGCACGGCTGCGAATGGTCGCTCCTGCTTGTTCTCCAGTGAGGTCAGATGGGACCAAATCCGGTAGCGGTGGTTGTTCCAAGAGTTCTTGACTTGGAGGTGCTGCAAGCGGGTCCATCAACGGGTCAGCAGCGGGAGGCATTGGGGGCATCTCGGGAGGTGCCGGAGGTGCTGCGAGCGGGTCCATCAATGGATCTGCTGCGGGAGGCATTGGGGGCATCTCGGGAGGCGCCGGAGGTGCTGCGAGCGGGTCCATCAACGGGTCAGCAGCGGGTGCTTCGGGCATTGGAGGCATAGGAGGCATCTCGGGAGGTGCCGGAGGTGCTGCAAGCGGGTCCATCAATGGATCTGCTGCGGGAGGCATTGGAGGCATTGGAGGCATCTCGGGAGGTGCCGGAGGTGCTGCAAGCGGGTCCATCAACGGGTCAGCAGCGGGTGCTTCGGGCATTGGAGGCATTGGAGGCATCTCTGGAGGAGCTGGAGGTGCATCGGCCATCGGAGGCATAGGCGGCATTGCTGGCATACCGGGAGGTGCTGGAGGTGCATCGGCCATTGGA
>DAVD01000020.1:0-2040 GCA_002505405.1 Candidatus Poseidonia alphae
GTGATAAATTTCGACAATACGAAGCATTCAAACGGCTGACGAGGTATTTAGGAACATGGGCATAAAACAATACCATGAAGAAGAATTAACCCCCGATTGGGTAAGAGCAAGACTGGCGAGCATCAAATACGGAGAATTGCGAAACCACCGTGTATCAACCAAGAAAAACGATCACAGGATCTCCTTATGGGTGGCCTGTGATTTCATAGACATGGGCGTCAAAAGTGCTGAAGCAATAACCGACACAGACTGGCTGAATCTTGTTGAACGATACCGAACAGGACAAACGAGAAGCGGAAATCCACTCACCGAAGGCAGTATTCGAAAGCGCAAAGAAGGCCTGGTTCAGATACTCAAGGCTATGAAACTCAGTGATATCCTTCACTTCGTAGAGATGTGGAAAGAAAAAAAGGAAGCAAAGGACGTCACATACTGGAATTTTGATGAAATGGAAGCCATGAATCGACATGCGTTCCAGATGTCGGTCGAACCAAAGCAACTCAAGTTCGCCGTAGTTCACTTTTTGCATTACTACATCGCACCACGCCGGCAGGACTCTGCAAAATTCAAATGGAAATGCATTGACCTTCTAAGTGGTATCACTCAATTCAATGCAAGCAAGAACGAAAAGCGATGTGTGGCGATAATTAGCGAAGTACATTTGACAGTGTTTAGGAAGTACAAAGCTTGGCTCGAAGAACAAGGACATGACATGACTTATCTCTTCCCATCCTCAAATGCAGGGAACTCGGGAACAACAAAAGTGAAACAACCCCATGTTTCAGATAAGTCGATCAACTCATGGTTAGCCAAGGTACGGAAAGGCGCTGAACCGTATTACGGACAGACCATTCGGCCATATGCTTCGCATACATACCGACACACACTCGCTATGCGAATGCTCGACAATGGCGTTTCATACGAGAATATTGCACGCATCCTCGGAGACACAGTAGCAACCATCGAAGCACATTACTCAGAGCTTGTCATGACCAGAGATTTTCGAAAAGCAATGGAAACGGTCTATGGTGGCTCCGATGTCAAGACGACGGAGGGAACGGCACAGCCGGAATGGCTCGACAGATTTAGAAAAGTTCGGACTTCAAATCTCCACAAGCCTCTCATACCCCATTCACGGGGTACGGACTCCAGATTGGTGGCGGACGTACCAGGATTCGAACCCGGGTTTCCAGCTTAGAAGGCTAGAGTGATATCCAACTACACTATACGTCCATGTCGGGGGCAGCGACCACGCTACATGAAGATTAACACGGGCCTTACAACGGACGAGCGCACTTCAAACACCGACTTGGCCGGCGCACAGTGGTCCGTTTCCATGTGTATCCGCATCGCTTACACGACCACGATTGGACCTTCAGCCCCTCAAGCACCGAAGTCCGCATTTTCTGCAATAATGCGGAGTCTTTCATGGCGGGTGCCGGAGCAACTTGTTGGGTCAATTTCTCATGGGCATCAGAGTGCAAGGTCAAACCAGCAGCGTGAAACAATTCATGGGCGAAGGTGTGGCGGTAAAGGGCTTCATCCTCCAAGAGCGCAGGATGCAATCCAATGGTAACGTGGCCAGGGTCAATGCGCAGTTTTCGACGTCGAAGCAATTCTGCACTTCCTTCCTCAAAGCGAGTCATGCCCAAGCGGTCATCATCTACGGAAAGCCACTCGAGGGTGTATCGGTCTGCAATCCATGGAACAAAGACGGCGTCTACGTGCCCAGAAAGTGCAGATATTACCGCATCGACCAGGTCTTCTGGGACGATTGGAGGTGATTTGGGGGCTGGAGTGTCGCTCAACGGCCCACTGTTTTTGCCCCCCATGAGTACCGGCAGTTGTTGGTCCTTCATGAGATTTCATGTGATGGTTGATGATTCTGTCACTCAAAAGCGGTGGATGAAAGTCGGGAATCCTTATGACTGCGAGGCCGGTCGGCGGAATGCGAAAGCACCCTTTTGGGCGTGTAGATCAGTTGGAAGATCGCTACCTTGGCATGGTAGAGGCCCCGAGTTCAAATCTCGGCACGTCCAC
>DAVD01000020.1:2109-25605 GCA_002505405.1 Candidatus Poseidonia alphae
TTTTTCATTGGCTCGTCACGTCCACCAGAAATGATTCAAAGCAGTCCTGTTGGCCGTACGCATCAACAAAATCGATTCCGAACACCTTTGATTTGTACTGTGAATCATACGATTGGTGCAGTCATTTCCCATGTCGTGCTTGGCTTGTGCCAGTCACGAGCTTGGTCGGTTTCAAGTCGAATCTGCAAGCCTTCACCTTCGTCGAGTTCAATGTTCATCATCTCGAATGGAATGTTGAGTTCATTTTCCCTGAAGCGTTCATCAAAAATGGTTTCTTGTTCAATCACCGATCCGTCCAGTGTGCGCTCAATAATCACACGCACATGGCATTCTTGTAGCGGATTTCGAAGAGCACATGATTCACTGCTACCGTCGTGTTCAACGGTAACTATGCCGTCATAAGAAACGGTTCCTGCGAGGGGTATGAGGTTGACAATGGTTGCTTTTGCAGTCGGCGCACAGACGCATTCCATGTTGTCAGATTCGACCGTGGCAGTTCGTTCAACGGTAATTTCAACCGTTGCAGTTTGAATGGCATCAACTGAGGTTGAGGTGGCTGTGACCGTGTAAGTCCCAGGTAATTCGAAAGAGTGAACGGTTTCTACCCCGATGCCGGTTGTCCCGTCACCAAAGTCCCAATTGACGACATCTCCGCCGTTGATGGAATCAAATTGGAATTCATGAAGTCGCTCGGTGATGACGTCTTCTTCGTCGTTGTCTCCTTCGTCAACCTCCACGAGTATGTACTCGTTGATTCCGTAGGCGACCGGTGCGTCGATTGAAAACGACTCATCGGCGGAAGTATTGAGGGGGTCAAGAGCAGTAAATACTGCTCCTGTTGCCAGGCTTAGAGCAAGAATGAGTATCAAAGATGCTACGGATAAGGTGACTTTCATGATTGGACACTTACGAAGTTACTTTTGAACTCCTGTTTCAATAATTCAATCACAAGCCTCGCTCATGAGGTCCTAAACAGAGCAAATTGCAAGGCAGCGGTTGAGGGGTGATGCTCTTTGGCCAAGCAAGCAGTGAGGCCGACAATCGTTTAAACTCCGGCTCGGTGGGCGAAGCACAAGCGAGAGTAGTGTAGTGGTTATCACCGGGCGTTGCCAACGCCTGAACCCGGGTTCGAGTCCCGGCTCTCGCATGTTTTCCAAAAATCCTATATTTTTTGGCTAAAACGCCTGTTTTCCATCACTCAAGTATTATGTGATGGGTCGGTTCCCAAAGACTTGGGAATACCATGTCAGACGAACGCAGAATTATCTTCATCGGAAAGAAACCATTGCACGCATATGTTCGTGCAGTTGTTATGGCAATGGAAGAAGGCGAGCGTTCCATTCAACTGGTTGCTCGTGGGGCTACAATCTCCCGAGCTGTGGACGTCGCAGAGGTCTGCCGACGCCGGAACGGTCACATTGCACAAGGCCTTCCAGAAACCGTCACCATCGAGAATTTGGAATGCGGTTCAGAAGAGCTGCCTACTGACGAGGGGAAAACACGGACAGTAAGCGTCCTGCGGATCAACATCGCCGGTGTCGGAGATGTGCCTCAGTCCGAAGAAGAGTGAACTTCAATCAACTTAAGACGGCGCTCAATTTCAGCCGCAGTGGCTTCGTACATTTCGTACAATCCCCCATACGGGTCCTCAAGTTCCCAGTCTTCATCGATTTTCATGACTGGGCAATGAACACCACAGCCCATTGAAATCACCATGTCGAAATCTTCAGCCTTGAATCCATCAACACTTTTTGGCACCATGCCTTCGGTGGAGATTCCTCTGCTCTCCAGGAGTGTAACTGCATGGGGGGCAATCTGGGGTCCAGGGTGTGTTCCAGCAGATGAGGCTTCATGGCCCATTGAGCGAGCCAATCCTTCGGCCATTTGAGAGCGGCATGAATTGCCGACGCACACGAAGAGGAGTTTCATGATAGATGCGAACAAGTGAGGGGATATGAACTCTATCTTCTTCCGGACACGTACCATGAATTGACATAGGTTGAGGAGGAGGAACCACTGTGAAACACGCTTCCATTGTCGCTAACATGGGGGTGTTCACCTTCCTTTTTGTTGGGCACATCATTGCGGCTGCAATGGATTTTGAGGTTTTATTCCGCATCATTGCGACATCAATAACGTTCCAAATCGTGTTTTTCGGTTCGGTCTCAATTCTTCTTGGAAAAGCCATGCCAAGAGTACATCGGCGCGAAACCAACCGATTTTCCTTTATCCTTGCCCTGCCGCTCTCCGTTGGACTTGGCTGGGCGTATGGAGGGATGGAATGGCAGTTCCTGCCGCTTGTTGTTGTGGTCGCTCCCACGCTCCTCAGCCATCTGGCCGTTGATGTTCTCTTGCGCCGATGACCTTGAATCGGCACGATGTTTCCTTGCTTAGTCGGTGGGTGGGTTGAAGTAGCCCAATTCATTGGTAAAACCATGGCCGATTCACCCGTGACCCTCAACTCTCCAAGTACCGGCGAGTCCACTCCAGCGCCCGCCCCATCGCCTCAAGAGCAAAAACAGATGGAACAAGCATATGCGCAGATGAAGCGCAAGATGTCGATGGAAGAAATTGGCCGCCAGATCAAACATAAGATCATGGTATTGTCCGGTAAAGGAGGCGTGGGCAAATCCACAGTAAGTACTGGCCTCGCGCTCTCACTCGCACAGCAAGGATTCCGTGTTGGAATTCTTGACATTGACATCACTGGGCCTAACGTTCCAAAAATGATGGGCCTTGATGGCCGCCGACTGCATGTGGAAAACAAGCGAATACATCCAGCTCAGGGCCACCTTGGCGTGAAAGTCATCAGCATGGCCTTCTTGCTAGAAGATGAAGATACCCCAGTCGTTTGGCGAGGGCCAATCAAGTTGGGCGCCATCCAGCAATTTATCGGGGACGTTGAATGGGGAGAACTTGACTATCTCGTCATTGATTTCCCCCCCGGCACCTCTGATGAGCCTCTTACCGTCGCTCAATCGCTACCAAACATCGACGGGATGGTCATCGTCACCACTCCTCAACAAGTCGCGCTGTTGGACAGCCGCAAATCAATCACCTTTTCCGAATCTCTCAAGGTTCCAGTTTTGGGTGTTGTTGAGAACATGAGCGGATATACCGTAGAAGGGACAGCAGAACCCGGAAGTACCTTCTCGGTCGCAGGCCCGGGAGGGAAAACAATTGATGCTACTGCCGATGAGGAAGGTCGCTTCCAATTCACATTGGATATTTTCAAAGAAGGCGGAGGAAAGTCAACCGCAGAAGAATTTGGAGTTCCCTTCCTTGGTGCGCTTCCGTTTGACCCCGGATTTGTTCGCGGTGGCGATGATGGTGTCCATCGAATCGTATCGGATCCTGAAGGAGCATCAGCAATTGCCTTCGCGAAAGTGGTCTCAGCACTTCAAGACCAACTTGGAAACGGGGCAGATGACGGGCTTGAAATCATTTGAGGTGAATTCATGAGCACTGAACTCCCAACCCTCAAAAAACTTGAGCGGAAAACCACCGAAATGGTACTTTCCTACAACGATGATACAACGTATGTTGTCTCCTACGATGACCTTCGCCACGCTTGTCCCTGTGCCAAGTGTTCTCCAATGCGTAACGTCGACGAAACCAGCAAAACCCTCCGTCGCCAAGTCGAAGCACATCCTCCCGAGAAGCCACAAGTTCGAACCATTGGGAAATACGCTCTTGCTTTCGAGTGGCAGACCGGATGCTCAAGCGGTATTTTCCGCTATGAACGAATTTACGACCTCGCTCAACGAAAAGACCCCGACCGTGGCAAGCCCTATGTCCACGGAGCATGGTAACCGTTCCAAATTGGGTTCAATGAGACGACGCATTATTGAACAGGACTCACCGACCGTTGTTTGGAGTTGATGCTGAGTGCAGAGCGTGTACCTCACTTGGATGATCAGTGCACTTGCACTGGGCGTCATTCTTTTACCGGTATTCAAACCACCCTGGGCCAATGTTTCCCTACCCCCGTTCGTTGATTTCTTTCGCAGGTACTGGGTTCACATATTGATTGTCTTTCTCATCTACAATGCAAAGGACGGCCTTGACCAAATTGACCGTCTCTTAATGGCGAGTACCGGTCTAGACATGACGCCTTATATTTGGGCCATTGAAGGGAATCTTGTTCTCTGGGTCCAACAAACCTTCCAAAATCCCTCACTTACGACCTTCCTGACACACTTCTATGTGGCGGGATTCATGTTCATCTGCTATGTTTCCATCTTTTACTTTGCATATTTTGATGACCGCTGGCTTGCAGACCGAGTGACCCTTTCTATCGCTTGGGTTTACATTCTCGCCGTTCCATTCTACCTGTTTTTCAACGTCAGGGTAACCGGAGATACCATTCCGGGAATGGAAACTTTAGCCTACACTCTGACGCCGGAGATTGCTGATTGGTTCCGCCGTATTGACCCGTTTACAAACGGCATGCCTTCGCTTCACATCGGAATTCCATTTGCTGTTTGGTTGTGTCTGACACGTTTTGATGATGACCGGCGATGGAACCGTTACAGGCACACCGTTTTGCTCTATACTGCCGTTACAGCATTCACCATCATCTATCTTGGAATCCATTGGTTTTTGGACATCATCGGTGGTATGCTGATCGCTGGAGCAGCCGTCTCACTTGCAGACCGAACATCCAACACATGGTGGAAATTCTTTGACGAACGCACCATGAATGCCCGTATCGTAACCGTACTGACCAAACCGAGGGATGCTCTCGGTTTCGTCAAAGGAAGATTGCGATCAACTTTTCGCCGCTATCGCAATCCGACAAGCCGTGAAACAGGAAGGATCGCCTTTGTCATCCTCATCGTTGTTTCTTCAGTAATTACATGGGATTTGACTCACAGTGCACTGCCTGCTGGTGGCGTAGAGGCACCAGAAGGTGCAGCAGCAGTCGACGGATGGCTGTTCACTCTCGATAATCAAAGCGGCGAAGCGGTGATGTTGGTGCATAACCTCTCAGACAGTGGTTCTGAACCGTACGAACTCCTTTCTTTGGATTTGACCATCGACTCCCCTTATGCAGTATCGGGAACGACTTTGGTAGCTGCTAATTCGACACATCTATCGGTGGTTGACGTTGAACAAGACGATGGACTTCTCTTTTCCATCCAAATGGAGCGCCCTGACCGTTTGATGCTGGTGGATTACGGCGCCGAACTCGCTGTTGTTTATGTCCAAGAGGGAGCTCTTCTCGCTATGAATTTGGATGGATCCCCGCTGTCCAACCCTCTCGAGCCGTTTGAATCCGTGGTTTACCTTGCAGGCTCAGGCTCAGAAGTAGCCTTTGTCACCTCAGATGATTTGACATCAATTCACGTGATTCAAATGGGGGTCAAGGGCTTGACTGAATACCAGGTAAATGCAAGCGCCGCCGTAGAAGAGGATGAGATTCTTGCTGAATGGGGAACCCCGGTTGACATGGAAAATGCGTCCATCGTGGACATTGCTTTCAATCGGGAATATCTTGCTGTGACGGTCAATGTAAGTGCGACCGACCGACTTGTCGTTTACAACCGTTCAACGGCCATGCAATGGCTTGGAAGCAACGCGAAATACCATGTATCTGACCCTTCAATCGGAAACGGAATTCTTGCTTGGGCTGCTCGTGACCATTACAATCCCCTCACGCCTCGAGATGAATACCTCGACCGAGAAATACATTTCACTACCCTTGGTACAAATACGACTCAGGTTCTCACCGTGGATGAAAATGACCAGTGGGGGCCTCAAGTGCTTGAAAATCACTTGGTGTATTTCCAGTTGGAAGATGAAACCGTTTCTGTAGAGATTCATTCATGGGATCCTGAATTGCGTTTGTACTCCAGCATCGTTCTCCAACTTGGTGTTGTTTTAGCCATCATCATCGTGTTCTTCAACACGTGGCAGCGACAGGGGGAACGACGCAACGAGCGCTCCAGCGTCCTTCAACCGTGATAACGCACCCGCTGTCGAATCTCGTCCAGCCGAGTCAATACTTCGGCTGCTGTGGGCACCTTGCCGCCTTGAAGAACAGGGGCCGTTCCAAGTTCAGCATCCACTCCAGCATAACCCTCCAACACCCAGTTGATGGCCCCCTCCCATTGAGGATGGGATGCGCCAAGAATTTCATCCAGAACGTGGAGATCGATTCCGAATCGCTCGACCTCGTATTCAACAGCAGCCAATCCAAAGTCGATCAGGAACACTTCGGTCTCGTTGATGAGGACGTTATTGGTTGACAAATCACCGTGGGTCATCGCCTCCCTGTGCAAGTGACGTACCGCAGAACCTACGGATTTCAAAGCGAATTCAACGGTTTGAGGCTCGGTGTTTTCATCGTTGAGAACCTCAATGAGGGTTCGCCCGGGAAGCCATTCAAGGACCAACTGTCCCCCATCCAAGTCCAAGTCCCAAACAGCAGGAACAGGGAGTCCGCATTTGCGTAAACGAATCAACAAGCGAGCCTCGCTGGTCATGCGTCGAACCCCAAGGCGATGGTCGAGGTCAGCGTGGCGCCATGACCGGGGTCGCCGTTGTTTCCTGACGGCTTGTTTTCCAAACCATGTTCCCCTCCATACCTCCGCCTCCGCACCCAAATGGAGACGTCGGTCTTCGATGAAGGCCATGCCTCGCTCACACGGTCACGGTTTTCAAAGTTCACCCCAAACCACTGTTTCAAAAGGGGTGAGCGTTTACATCGTATGAGAGCCATGTCACTGACCCTCCCGATGTGTTCTGTTGATTTCATGGATGCCTCCTTGTCAACCGAAGAACAAGCCGTGAGTGATCGAATTCAGGAACTGAAGGATCAACTCGGGGACGACCTTCTCATCCTTGGCCACCATTACCAGCGTGACAGCATCGTGATGCATGCCGATTTTCTCGGGGATTCGTTTATGCTCAGTCAGCAGGCTGCTTCTTCAACAGCGAAACACATCGTGTTTTGTGGCGTCCATTTCATGGCTGAATCAGCAGATATTCTGACCACTGATGACCAAACGGTTGTCTTACCAAACATGCGTGCCGGGTGCTCGATGGCAGATATGGCCACCTTGGTTGAGGTCGAAGGTGCTTGGACGGAATTGCTTGCCGCATCTGGTTTGAACGATCCACTCAGCAGAGATGACCCTGAACAACCAGCGCCTCAGGGCAAAAGTTACCTCGTACCCGTGACCTACATGAATTCTAGCGCTGATTTGAAGGATTTTGTCGGCCGTCATGGTGGCGTTGTTTGCACTTCTTCAAATGCTCAAGGTGTTCTCAATTGGGCCTTTGAACGGGCTGGAGATGGTGGTGCAGTGTTGTTCTTTCCCGACCAACATCTCGGGCGAAACACCGGTATCGCCATGGGGATTGATACTGAGAAAATGCCAACCTGGACGCCTGGAATCGGCGCTATGGGTGAAATAAAAGACTCAAGGATTATCCTCTGGCATGGATTTTGTTCCGTACACAAGCGGTTCACACCGGACCAAATTCATACCTTTCGGGCTGAATACCCAGATGGAATTGTAGTGGTCCACCCGGAATGCCCTCGCGAAACTGTAGATTTGGCTGATGCCTACGGCTCCACACAATACATTCGGAACTTTGTTGAAGGCTTGCCAGCAGGCTCGTCGGTTGCTATTGGAACTGAAATCAACATGGTCGCACGTCTGGCTAGAGAACACCCCGACAAGCACATTGAATGTCTTGATGACGAGATTTGCCCATGTTCAACCATGTACATGATTCACCCTGCCTACCTTATGGATGTCCTCGAACGCTTGGTGAAGGGAGAAAAACCCAACCAAATCTCTGTCCCAAAGGACGTTCAAGAAGGGGCGCTTTTAGCCTTGAACAGGATGTTAAACATTCTCAAATAAGGTTAGTTCAACAATGCCTCAGTAGCTTTCCAGCCGAGCAAGGCAAGAGCAGGTCCTGCTAAGGCCGTTGCAGAAATATAACCCGCTAATTCAGCCCATCGTTGTTCATTCCATAGATTGGCGCTTTCAATTGAAAAGGTGGAGAGGGTTGTAAATGCTCCAAGCAAACCGGTCCCAAAGAGGAGTGCTTGAGTTTCGCTCAAGGTGTTCACCGCAACAGCAGCGGTTACCACTCCGAGCAAAATTGAACCGACTAAATTTACGGTAAGCGTTCCCCATGGAAACGAATCCGAGGGCATGCTCTCACTGACCCAAAATCGGAGAAGGGCTCCCAAAGCCCCTCCTGCCGCCACTGCGATCCAATCAGAAACCATGTCCGTTGGCCATCCCTCCATGCTATCAATTTACCTTTGAAATAAAAGAGAAAGGAGTCATCGTCATAGGGTGTGACGGATTGGGAGGGTTGATGTCCACCGTGATTTGGTTCTTGACAGGCAACGAAGGAAAACTCGCCGAAGCGACCCATCATCTCTCGCCCTTGGGATTTGAAGTGCGTCAGTTGTTGCTGCCGGAAGGGACGATTGTTGAACCTCAACTTGAATCACTGGAAGATGTAGCCATCGCCAAACTTGAGCAAGCCAAGCAACATCTCCCGGAGGGTGAAACCCACGTGATGGTAGAAGACGCAGGTCTTTTCGTTGATCCCTTGGATGGATTCCCAGGAATTTATTCTTCATATGCATTCAAAACCATCGGTTTTCAAGGCCTGTTGCGACTTCTCAATCACCTGCAAAGTGAAGACCCTGTGCAGGCAGCCAGCCTTCGGAGTGCATCGTTTCAAGCCGTGGCTGCTCTTTGGGACGGGAACAACATTATTCTTGGAAAGGGGGCATGCCCGGGGTCAATCTCGACGACTTCAAAAGGAGAGGAAGGATTTGGGTTTGACCCAATTTTCATTCCTCGGGACCTTGATGATTTGGGCCAACCTCTCCCTTCTGGTAGCTACGGGGTCATGAGCACTCACGGTGCAACCTTCGGAGCCATCTCACTGGAAATCAAGCAAAAATTCAGTCACCGAAGGCGTGCCCTCGACCACCTTGTGACTCAACTCTCAGGTGACAGTCAAGATTTGTGAAGGTGTTGGGATTCCATCACCGTCATAAAGAATCAATGTTTGGGGTGAACGAGGGACATGGGATTCGCAAGGACCGTCGTGGCTGTAATGTTCCTCTGTGTGTTGGGGTTCTATCTCTCATCTGTTGGTGAATTAACCGACGAAGCCAAATGGGGTTCAGTGGCGCTCATGGGCATCCTTGCCTTTGGGTGGATCAATCTTGGAACAGCACCTCGAAAGCCTGTTGCGGCACCCCAACCCCACTCTGAAACACGTGTAGAGCCTCAAACTGAGGCCGAGGTAGAACTTGAAGTTGAAGAAGACGATGGCATTCCTGAACCTGTTAAGGCTGAATCGCTTGATGGGGCAACACTTCGAGAGCGTAAATTAGCAAAAATCGCTGCTGCGGCCTCCGCACAAGCAGAATCATCGGTTGATGATAACGAGGACAGTAACGAACTTGAAATCACAGTCGAACTGGATGATGTTCATACTGCGGGAGAATACGTTGTTGAGGTGAGTCCAGAGTCTGTAGAGGATGCTGACATTGAACTCACCGTTAGCGATCGCCGAAAGCGACATGAAGAAATTCGCCAACGTATCAAGCAGCGTCGCCGAGGGCAGATGGCCGATATTCGTGCATCTACTGCAAAGATGTGGGAAGACCATGCTGCTGGGGAAGATTTGGTAGCCTTGCTTCAAACACCCGGGCATGGCCACTCGGTTATGGTCCAACCAGAACACCCAGCGCCAGGTCACGTTTACGGGGCAACTTTTGTAAGAATTGATGAAGGCAGAATCCTCAAACTTCGCCTTCCCCTTGATGATGGTTTTGAATCGATCATTAAACCTAAACCGGAGCCACAAACAGAATTGCCTGAACTGATTGGTGCTGATGGTAAAATCCTCCCGCCCCTCATTGGGGCCGATGGTAACCCATTGCCTTTACCGCCTCTACCTGCATCGAGTAGCGCACTATCCGCCCTACGCGAAGAGATGAAAGAATAGACCCATTTCATCATCGTTCCAGTTGTAAAACTGGGCTATTTACAGTATATTTTTTATATACGGTCGTACAATATTATCTATGCACAATGTGCCAAAGGTGTTCCGAGTTGAGAAATTGATACCCCATTGCCCGAACTAAATCTGCCCACACGGCGGAGGCGCTCTTGAAGCCCTCTGCCAAGGTAAATCGGGGTGAAATCTAATGGGAAAAGCCAACAATAAAAAGAACACTGGAAGAAGAATCCACGGTCGAAAACTCAATCGTGAGAAGAACAAGGAGAACCGGGTCCGTCGAAACCGTACGGCCGTCAGTGGGGGTCTAAGCGATCCTCGTGAAGAGCAAGTGCGGAAGGACTACCTGGAACGACGTGACCAAAAGGTACGTCAGCGGAACGAACGAGCACGCGCCAATGGCCCTTGCTGCGCATCGCAGGAAGCGCTTGTCGCTCGTAACGTCCGTATGCACAAGGAACTTGTGAGTGCCGGTAGCCGTGCTTACAACACGACAACCGGAGCGCATGACATTCTCGTCATTGATGCGTGGTTCAGAAGAGCAAACAGTCGCCACATGGCGCATTTCCGTTTGTATCTTCGAGAGAACAACATTCGAACCGTAGGATGATTCTCCTGTGAATGGACGCGTTCGAGCGCAATCTCGGGTTGGAGAGGGGCAATGGCCCCTCTCCTTTTGTGCCGATAGGCTGTCGCTAACACGAGGGCGGGTCGTGACGGAAGGCGATGTTATTCTTTTGGACGGCGACTGCGGGCTTTGTACACGTCTCGCTGTGTTCATGACGCCAAGAATGTCATCGGGCGCTTCCCTTCGCTTCCTGGCCATCGAGAGTGAAGAAGGTCAAGCCATCATTTCGACCTTTCCGCAACACATTCAGGACGTCGACACCGTTTACCTCGTGCGTGATAATAAACCCTACATTAGGTCCTCAGCAGCGCTACGTTTTCTTTTCTACATGCGTTGGTATTACGCCATGTGGTATCCGGTTGGTTGGATCATTCCGTTACCGATTCGCAATCTTGTCTACCGCTTTGTGGCTCGGTACCGTCACCGCATCTTTCGCAAGCCAGCATCCTGCGTCTTTCCGATGCCAAAGGCCGATCAGGGATGAGTCTACTTGTGCTTCCATTGCGCCGTTTCTCGGTTGATGAAGGCTTGAACACCAATTTCCTTATCTTCGCTATCGAACAATCCAGCGAATGCAGCAGCTTCAGTAGCAACTCCCTCGGTTAACGACTCATCAAGTGCACTGCGCACAACTTCCTTTCCAACACGCAGTGCGTGTGAAGATTTGGTTCCGATTCGGCGAGCCATGGAATAGACGGTATCCTTCAATTCTTCAGGGGCGACAACATGGTTGACGAGTCCAATGCGATGTGCTTCTTCTGCGGGAACCATGTCACCTGTCATGATCATCTCATGCGCTTTTCCATATCCTACAAGACGTTCCAAGCGTTGAGTGGCCCCGTATCCAGGGATCAATCCAAGGTTGATTTCGGGTGCACCGAACCGAGAACGGTCGGTAGCGATACGAATGTCACATGAACAAGCAACTTCACATCCACCTCCAAGAGCAAACCCATCGACCATTGCGATGGTCGGTTTTGATAAATTCCACAAGGCCTCGACAGCGTTATCTGTGAACTTGACGCGAATCACTTCACTTCCTGCGCCAGCAAATTCAGTGATGTCTGCTCCAGCAACAAAAGCATGTGGTTTGGCCCTTTTTCCTTCAGCAGGTGGATTGGGAGGTGCGCCCGTGACGATGAGCACACGTACATCATCACGTGCCTCTACCCACGCACAAACAGCCTTCAGTCCATCCATGACTTCAGCATTCAATGCGTTGAGTTTGTCGGGACGGTCAATGGTTAAACAAGCGATAAACCCAATGTCATGTTCATCATCAATCGGAAGGAGTTCAACCTTCAATACTTCACTCTCTGGAGCGTTCATGGTTCAACCCAAAGGGTTCCTGTTCATGATTTCATCGCACGGTTCCAAACGAGGTGAGAGGCAAGGTATGAAATCCTCCCCCCGTGTGTCGCAAGCATGGCTGAAGATGCCCGTCCTCTGGTAAGCGCAAAGGATATGGCGAAGAAATACGGGGACTTTATTGCTCTTCATCCCCTTAATGTGGAGGTTCATGCTGGTGAGTTTTTCGGCGTATTTGGTCCAAACGGCGCTGGCAAATCAACGTTCATAAAACTCCTCACCGGGCAACTGCGTCCAAGCAAAGGCCAGATCGAAGTCTTGGGCGTTGATGCGGTCCGAGACCCGCAAAAGGTCAAGGCCAACATCGGTATTGTGCCCGAATCTGAATCACCTCCGTCGTTTCTAACCCCTGCTGAATTTCTTGAGTTTGTAGCTCGTTTGCGCGGCGTTGACGATATGAAAGCGAAGGTTGAACACTGGCTTGATTGGTTTGGAATGCAAGAAAAGCGAGATACCATGTGCAAAGATTTGTCTAAGGGACAACGACAAAAAGTGATGCTGGCAAGTGCGTTCATTCATCGTCCTAAATTACTTTTTTTGGACGAACCTTTTGCAAATTTAGACCCGATTTATCAACGTAAATGCCGTCAGTGGTTGCTTGACCATGTGGCTGAGGGCGGGACCATTTTCCTTTGCTCTCACGTGTTGGAGATGGCGGAGCGAATGTGCAATCGAATGGCCATCATCAACGACGGTAAGGTGCTTGCAGCCGGTACCGTCACTGGATTGAAGAACTCACCTGATGAAACCCTTGAGGACGTCTTTATTCGTCTTGTTGGGCATTCTATTGAAGATGTTGAACGATTCACTGAGGAAGGGATTTCCGACTCGGAGGAATGAACTTGGATACCTCGTTCATTGAATCCCGAACTTGGGACGACGAGATTCCTGAACGCCTTCCATCCCTCGGAACATCGGCTCACGGTGCGATCTTGACCGAACCGTTGCGCGGATGGAATGCATTTTCAGCGACCTTTAGGGTCATGTTTGTTGAAGAAGGAAGGAAGAGCGTTGAGTTTGCTAAGAAGCGACAAATGGTTCTTTTTCCATTGCTTCTGACGCTTGTGACTGCTATCTCAACCATTGGATTGCAGTTTCTTGTCGGAGATTCGGCAGCCCAAAGTTCCGACCTTGATAACAAGACATTCACCTGGCAGGAACTGCGTTTTGCGCTCCATCTTCCATTGTTCATGTTCTCTCTAGGGATGGGGACCTTTGCGTTCATTGGTCGTGATGCAATCATTCGGCGTACGGGGAGTAAAAATTTCCTTCTTGCGGCTCCAGCACTTCAGCCGCTACCCAACTCAATGGCTCACTTCGCATATTTTGTCAAGGATTTGGCGTTCTATGTTATGCTCATCCTTACTCCAATTATTGCTGGCATGGCCCTCGGGATTCTTCTTGACGGTGTGGCCGGCATTCGCACCCCGCTCCTCTGGACTTCGTTACCTTGGACGTGGCTTGCAATGGCAACGACTCTGGGTCAAGGACTGGCTCTTTCTTTTCTTGCATCCTCGCTCTGGTTGCGAGGGCGACCGTTTACCATCATTGGCCCAGTTGGGATCGTCTTCTTGGGTATAGGGGTTGGCTTAGGGTGGCTTCCAACCGAACTGTTGCTTTGGGGGCTTGTGGCCCAGTCCACACAGAACGGTCTGTTTATCATTGGAGGGTTGGTGTTTTCTGTTGGTTTAGGCTTCTTTGCATCCGTACTGATTCTCGACGATTTTGATGTGAGCGTCGTTGAACGAGGAGACCTTTTGGCTCCAATTTACGGACGACTGAGTTTCCTCGGGAACGGCGAGATTCGTCTTATTGTGGCGAAAGAGTTTGTTGATTTGTTCCGTTCTGGCGCTATAAAAAAGATGACTGTTTCCTATGCGATACCTCTTCTTGTGCTGCTTGGTATGGCGTGGTTGGTTGATTTTGCCGATGCACCAATTCCAATTAATCTGCTCTCTTATGCACCGTTTTTAGGCTTCTTCGGGTTCAACTTTTACTCGTGGTTGACCATCCTCGATTCTCCGGACTTCATGAACGGCTTGCCGCTTAAGGTGCCGGATTTAATCCGGGCCAAAGTTGTGGTTTACTTTCTAGCAACCTCATGGATATCACTGATTTTCATCGTGCTAATGGCGTGGCGATTGGATGAATGGGCGTCCCTCCCAACCAGCATTATCGTCATGTTTGCCAACTCAATTTACATCGTTGCCTTGACGGCCTTTTTGATGGGTCTACGGCCCAATAAGGCCATCTTTGATGCCTCGATTATGATCTGGTTTTGGATCGGGACGGTTCTGCCTTTGCTTGGCCTGTTTCTACTTTCTTTCACCCAAGGAGACGTCTCCCTTTATGGAAATTGGTGGGAGCGAGCTTCCCAAGACGGACTTGCAGCCACCGCTCAAATGTACGATGATTCCATGGTTCAGCAAGGTTACTTGGGGATGATTATCATCTCAATTCTTCTCTTGTTTGCCTCGGCCGTTCTTTGGAAGATGATGGACCGCCGATGGGGTCGGGCTGAGTTCTCAAACTAACCTCAAAAGCATCCTTTCGGGGGTATGTTCTTGAGCATCAGTCACGGGCCCTTCTTCATGGCTCGGGTCTATGCAGTCTGCGGAATGCCTGGCTCGGGCAAAGGTGAATTTGCCGCAGTACTCTCAAACGATGGGATCCCAGTCGTCTCAATGGGGGACATGGTTCGAGCAGAAGTTCGTTCGAGAAACCTCCCTGAAAACCCAAGCATCTTTGGAGAAATAGCCGCTGAGTTGCGTGCAGACTTCGGAGAAGATGTACTCGCAGTGCGTCTTGGCGACAAGGTTGACGAACTCCTTCAGGCCAATCCTATTGTACTCATCGAGGGCCTCAGGGGAATTGCAGAGCGTAGCGTCTTTTCCCAGAGATGGGGTGCCGTTTTTCGAACCGTGGCCATCGATACAAGCGAAGAACTGAGGTTCGAGCGAATTCAACAACGAGGGCGCTCAGAAGATGGTGACCGGGCTGCCTTTGAAACCCGAAACCTCAGGGAAATCGGCTGGGGCTTGGACGTCCTCATCGATGAAGCGGATGCTGTTATTTCCAACGACCTTGATTTGCATGCCTTTGTCGCTGCATGCGAGGAGTGGTTATATTCGGTAAAAACCGCCTAAAAAAAATTCCATTGCGGCTTTCGCTAAAATGTCCGCAGGGAGTCGTTTTGGAGTTCTTTTTCACCCAAGTGTTATAGTCGGGGATAGACTGTCTCCAAATGCGTTCGGCGAAGGTGATGACCATGGCAAGAAAAAAAGGTGGTGGAGAACGACGTCAGCGAGCCAAACAACGTCAACAGTACGACGAGTTGGACAAGTATCCAGTTTTGCCCCCTCATGCTTTTGCACGCATCGTTCGTGACCGCACAACGCTGAACATTATTTACCAAATCATCGAACCTCCGATGACGAAGAAAGAACAGGAGCAACGGGATGAAATTATGGATATTTTTATCCGTTCCCTTACGGCAAATATTGAGGAAATCGACTCAAATCCCGAGGCTTATGTGCGTGCTGCTATGGATAAAGTCATCAAGGCTTACAGCATGAAAATCAACAAGAAGTCCAAATCAAAGATTTTCTATTACCTCCGCCGTGACCTGATCGGATACGGTCCGATGGACGTTTTGATGAACGACGTCAACGTTGAGGACGTCTCACTGGATGGGACAAACGTCCCGATTTTTGCTTACCATCGTAAGTTTGAATCTGTGGAAACCACCTGTGTCTGGGAAACCGACCACGCTTTGGAATCCTATGTCATCAAACTTGCTCAGCGATGTGGAAAGCACATTTCAGTCGCTTCACCACTGCTTGATGCTACGCTGATGGACGGGTCAAGAATTGTCATGAAATTGGGCCGTGAGGTTTCAACCCGAGGTTCAGCTTTCTGTATTCGCCGGTTTAAGGACGACCCGTTCTCTCCCGCTGACATCGTCGCATTCCGAACCATGTCTTCACTCATGACAGCATACCTATGGATAGCGTTCCAGAATGAAGTGCCTATGCTCTTCGTCGGTGGTACGGCGTCTGGAAAGACCACCACCCTCAACGCGATGTGCATCTTTATTCCTTGGCAGATGAAGATCGTTTCAATCGAGTCCACGCGTGAAGTTAACATCCCACAACCCAACTGGGTTCCAGGGCTAACTCGACAAGGGTTTGGTGGAGAGTCTACAGACGGTGAGATCGGCGAGTTCGAGTTGCTCAAAGCAGCACTTCGTGAGCGGCCAGAATACATCATTGTCGGTGAGATTCGTGGTGCTGAAGCCTATGTTCTGTTCCAAGCCATGGCTACAGGTCACTGTGCATACTCAACGGTCCACGCCGATTCGGTACCATCCCTTGTTCACCGTTTGGAGAACAAACCAATTGACATCCCACGTGTTTTGCTTCCTGCGCTAGAGGCTTGCGTCATTCAAATCCAGACCCGTATCAATGGAAAGCGTGTTCGAAGAACCAAGCAAATTGTTGAGATTGTTGGTATTGATCCGAACTCTATGGAAGTGATCACCAATGAAGTGTTCCGCTGGGACGTGACGAGTGATGACTTTATCTTCAGTGGAAAATCGTATGTTCTTGAGAAAATCATGGTTAAAATCAATTACAGTCAAGAAGAGATGCGTCGTGAATTGAGAACACGTAAGCGAATTTTGGAATGGATGGTTCTCAACGATATTCGAAAGGCAGATCAAGTCTCTCAAATCGTTACCGAATATTACGTGCGGCCCAATGAGATCATGGCCCGTGTTGACGGTTTGAAGTGAATAAAACGAGTATGGTGGTGATTGCATGGACCTAACGGCATGGCAGCGAATCTGTAACCGAATCCTCGGTGGCGTTGTTCGTAAGCGAGCCCGTGCCGACAAGGAATTGTCCAAAAACCTCGTCAAAGGGTCCATGCCGATGATGCCTGAGGTCTACCTCGCAACCGTCATTGTCACCACCATTGCTATTGCCTTGATTTCTTGGGGTGTTGTCGGAATTTTCTTCTTCCCCGAAATCGGAGTCATTGCATTTTACGAGGGAATACAAGCCGCCGCATCGGTAGGTCCTTGTTTCGAATGGGAATATTGGAATCCCGACTTGATCAATCCTGCTCTGCCAGGAAACGGATGCCCCGAATACAGCCTACAGGTCTTCCCTGCTTTTCTTAAAATCATCATCGTCCTCATCGGTGGCTTCCTCATCCCCTATGTAGCATACAAGTACAACAAGGGTGGCGCTGCACGAGAAGCAAAGCGACGAGGTGACATGATTGAGAAGTATCTTCCTTATGCTGCCTCATACACCGCTGCTATGTCCGCTGCTAATGCAACCCCGAGCAAAATTTTCCGCTCTCTAGCCATGAACAAGGACATTTACGGCGACGTCGCCGACGATGCTGCGATGGTTTATCGAGATGTTACTTTACTGGGGTACGACCTCATCACTGCGATGAAGATGAGTGTCGATCGCGCTGCTTCAGTTTGGCTGACAGAGTTTTTCCAGGGAATGGTCGGAACCTTGACCGCTGGTGGTCAACTCAAGTTGTACTTCCTCAACAGAGCAGAGCATTACATGCGTGAAAACAGAACTCGCCTGCAAATGTTCCTTGAATCCATTGCTTTACTTGCTGAATCCTACATTGTGGTTGCAGTTGCTATGCCACTTTTCCTAATTGTTATGCTCGTCATTATGTTCTGGGTCTCGGGTTCAGGTGCGCAGATGAGTGAAGGAATGCTGTACGGGATCGTTCTTGGCTTCATTCCAATGATTCACATCGCTTACGCGATTTTGGTTTACACCAGCAGTAAGGAACAAGACATGTAGAGGGAGGTGAAATCGTGGCAAAGAAAAAAGATAAAATTACTGTTGACTTGGATTTGCCCAAGGACGATACCACCATCACTCGCCTTTACATCATCATCTTCTTTTCCATCATTTTTGGGATCGCTTCCGGTCTGTTTTGGATCGCCAACTCTGGATTTGTTCCGACTCAAAACGGTGAGCCAATGTTCACCAATTTGTATTGTGGGGCAACCGCGCAGGATGCCGTAGGAAATCCAACTGGGGAATATTTCCAAACCAATCAAAAACCAAATTACGAAGCGAATGAGACATGTTCAATTCTCCAAGATCGGCCTGACCGCGTTACTTGGGAAGGGGAAGAGTGGAGCCTCGTAACCAAGCGTGGGAAAAATTTCGACGTACCGGGTGTTCCGGATACGGCTACAGGTTCTGTTAATGTACTGCAGCCTTTATGGTTGAATTGTACCGTCGAAGCATCGACCAATGCAGATTACACGGTCGCCATTCGTTCATCGAGCGGTGAGATCGAAGATTGGTACAATGGAACCGCCAATAAGGGCAATTGCGGTATTGAACTCATCACTATCGCGCCAGGTGAACGGTACGAATTGATGTTCTTGGCTGCGGATGAGAACGAGTATCTGGATAAAGTAACGTTTGATATGACCGTCCATTATTTCGATGGAATTCCGGCTAACATGAACAATATGTCTCTTTGGCTTGGACCCGAAGTTGGAGTCGGCCCTGTCAAAATCCATCCAACAATTTTCCTAAATTTCTTTGGCCTGACCTTCTTCCTGTTCATCTTCCCAGCATCTTATTATTGGGAAAAGGTAGAAGCTAAGAAGAACGAAGTCGAAGAAAAATTCCCGGATTTCCTGCGTGACCTCGCTGAATACTGGAAGGGAGGGCTTTCGATGACCGTCGCGGTTCAAACCCTCGCCACATCTGAGTACGGTGCACTGAATGACGAAGTCAAAAAGATGTCAGACCAACTCAGTTGGGGTGTCAAGTTCAGTGACGTCATTCTCCAATTTGCAGAACGAGTTGGAACCCCACTTGTTCGTCGTGCTATTGCGCTGATCGCCGAAGCGGACCGCGCAGGCGGTAAGATTTCGGACATTCTGGTCACCGCAGCAAACGATTCGAGGGAATTGAAATTCCTAGAGGGTGAGCGAAGGCGCGCCATCGGTTCGTACATTGCGGTTATTTGGACATCATACTTCGTTTTCCTCGGAGTTATCGTAGTTCTCGCAAAGGTGTTTATTCCTGCTATTGCTGGCTCGAACTCAAGCGGCGATGACGGTGGAGACAGCGGTGGTCAAACCATTGGAAACATGACCATTCGTAACATTGACCCGTTGTTTTTCCTGACAATTTTCTATTACGGGGTGACCATGCAGGCTTTGGGTAACGGATCAATGGCAGGATTGATGGCCACTGGGCGATTTTCGACAGGATTCAAGCATTCTGGAATGATGATCGTCGTCGCACTGGTAATTTTCAACTTCGTCGCCTTCTCTCCAGACCTGATTGGGGTCACCGATATCCCAGGCCTTAACCCGTCACGAGGAACGTTCGTTCCTTCACCGTTGTTTTGGGGATGACGGAATGAAAGGCGATGACGAAGGCCAAATTCACATTCTTGAGATGTTGACGCTGTTTTGGCTGTTTTTCATGTCAGCTACGTTTCTGATTCGCGTCCAAGTGCCCGATTCTCAATCTGTTGCCCTTGATGCGTCACTGGAGATGGCTGGTAGCGATGCCATTCGCTACGGTTTGGGGCTTGAGGCTGAAATTAACGGTGAAAATCGATTGGAAGAATTGCTGGCGAACGATGACAGAGAAGGGGCTTGTGACCTTCTGCAATCAGCGATAGCCCCCGGCAAAGAATCCAATTGTTGGCTTGCCAAAGACAGTTCTGTTTCTACTCCTCATGGGAGAGTTGGCACCCCCGCAGGCGGTACTGTTGCTGTTCATCACCTGGTCGTCGTCGGCTCTCATGCTTGGACGGTCACTCTCGACGTGTGGGCGCGAGGAGGTGGAGCTTGATGCTGAAGAATGATTTGAGTCAGCGAGATGGGGCGCAAATGCTCCTTGCAACCGGCGTCGTTTTGCTGATGTCGCTCCTCTCAATGGCAATTTTTGGAGTCAAAGTAGCCGGGTTAACCCTCCCGCACGATGCTGCTTCCGACGATGTTATCGTCACCAGTGAAGAGGTCATGGAGTCGCTCCAGCCCCTCTCCCAGGCTCGCACGGACATGTGGATCGAGGGTGGATTGGAAGGTGTTGAGGCAGCTGATTTGGCCTTAGGGACCGTCCATGATGACCTCTTGCATCACGGTGAACTGCGGGGTGTGGAAGTGAAATTAACCAACATCATCATTTCCGTAATCGACTCCAGTCAACTCAGTGTTACAGCGCAACTTGGTGTTTCAGACGGTGAAGCAATGCTCAGTGCTGATATTGCATTTGTCCTCAACGTTTAATCTGGACGCGCATGTTCATCGATTGCCCGATTGAGCAAGGTGAAAATCCGTTCGACATCATCCTCTACTCGGGTAGGGTCTACCACTGGCCAATGAGCAATTTTTGCCCGTTCAATAAGCCCTTCTTGGATGTGGCGAATACGAGAAAAGCCTGCTAAGTAGCGGTCGGAGCGACGGTAGGATTGGGCGTCTCTTGACCTGAGCATGTCCTTGTGGACCCGCTCTTCATCCACCTTCATGACTACGCCGAGGGCGATTCCACCTGCATCTTCCCACGCTCGTAAGAGCCGAGCGCTAGGATTGATGTGAACCCCTTCAATCAGCAAATCAATTCCTTCGCGTCTTGCTCTGTTCACCGTTGCATGAATTCCTTCTTCAACCGCTAAGCAAGTTTCAGTCCAATCGATGACGGCTTCTCCGCTTGCCCCAATTGAAAATGAAGACCGGTGGAGGGCAGGATGATGGTGATCTGGGTCGCTCAACCGCATAATTTCTCGAATAGCATCGGTCGACATCATGCGCGTAAATCCCGCTCTTGATGCCAAACCTACAGCTGCCGTTGATTTTCCTACGCCGGTTGCTCCGGCAATGACCAGCAATCTTGGAGGACGGCTGACGAGTGCTTTTGCGGTTGCTTGCGCCAAACCAACTCTTCGGGTCATGCAATGTACGTGTCGGGATGAGCACATGAGGCTTCTGCCCTTCTTTGGGGTGTTTTGAACACATTGAACGGGTGATTGAGGTACCGATGTGCCTTTGAAGCGAGTCAACATGGACCGTACATGGGCGAAGAAACGATGTGGATTGGAGGAGAATGGGTGGCGTCAACTGACGGTGCAACAAGCGATGTGCTGAACCCAGCAACAGGTGAACTCATGGCCACGGTTCCACGCGCTACCGTTGAAGATGTCAACCGCAGTGTTTCAGCATCTCGTGCAGCCTTCAACAATTCCGATTGGAAGAACATGGACCCGGCACAACGGGGGAGAATACTCAACAAAATGGCTGCAGTTACCTATGCTAAGGCTAAGGAACTGGCCGTCATTGAATCCTCAAACAATGGAAAGACCTTCCGTGAAGCACTCTCTGAAATCCGTTATGGTGCTTGGACGTTGGAATACTTCGCAGGCCTTTCCGATAAAATCGAGGGAAAGACCATTCCAGTCCCGGGCCCCCGCCTCAATTACACACTCCGTCAACCCTTGGGCGTGACGGTGCATATTGTTCCGTGGAACTTCCCTCTGCAACTCGCCCTTCGTTCAATCGCACCTGCTCTTGCAGCGGGTTGTACGGTGATTGCTAAACCAGCTTCGTGGACGCCTCTGTCCCTTCTCGCATGGGCAAAAGCCGTTGATGAGGCCGAAACAGGTCTTCCTTCGAGCGTGCTTCAGGTTCTAACGGGTTCCGGTGCTCTTGCAGGAGATGCTCTTGCTGGCCACAGCGGTGTTGACGGTGTTGTCCTCACCGGTGGAGTTCCTACCGGAAAAACAGTCATGGCCAAGGCAAGCGAGCAATTGACTCCAGTCACATTGGAACTTGGTGGAAAAGGCGCTAACATTGTCTTTTCAGACGCCAACTTGCGCTATGCAGCCAAAGCCATTTGCTTTGGTATCTTCATGAATGCCGGGCAGATGTGTTGGGCTGGCTCCCGATTGCTTGTCCATGAAGACGTTCACGACGACCTGGTTAAGGCCGTGTGCGATGAGGTCTCCAAATGGCCTGTCGGCCCAGGTATGGAAGAGGGCGTACGCATGGGTTCACTTGTGCACTTGAATCACCGTACGGAAGTATTGGAAAAACTCGAAAAAGGCCTTGCAGAAGGTGGAGAACTCGTTCTTGGGGGCAAAGCGCTTGACCGAGAGGGAGCCTTCATGGAAGCAACCGTTGTCACAGGCGTTGACCGAAGCCACCTTCTCTTCCAGGATGAGTTGTTTGGACCGGTATTGGCCGTGACTTCCTTCAGTACAGATGATGAAGCTTTGGACCTCGCCAACGATACTCCATTCGGTTTGTTAAACGGCGTTTGGACCAATGACCTCGGGCGCGGACATCGTATGGCTCGTGATTTGGAATGCGGTATGGTTTCCATCAACGAATATCCGATCACCTTCCCTCAAACCGCTTTTACCGGATGGAAGCATTCAGGAATTGGTATTGAGCAAAGTCAAGATGCCTTGCGATTTTACACGAAGGTCAAGAACGTTAACGTCAAATTGTGAAGTGATACCATGGCCATTCAGATTGAGACCAACGACGGTATTCGATTGATACGCATGGGAGGGCAAGCCTCTACCCAGTCGTTCTCTGAGGAATTTCTACCCCTGATTGCTGGAGCCATTGATGAGGCCCTCATTGATTCGGATGTCAAAGGGATCGTCCTCACTGGAGATGGACGCTTTTTCTCCGCAGGGGCAGACATCAACGCCTTTCAGCAATCCATTGATGATGACAGTGCGCCGGAACTGATTCGAAACCTCACTGGAATCCTTCACCCTCTTCTGATCCGGATGCGCACTTCTCCGACCGTTGTTATCGCTGCGTTAAACGGTGTTTCAGCAGGCGGTGGACTCGGTCTTGCCCTCGCATGCGATGCTCGTGTCGGCACCAAAGACGCCCGTATGGCGGCGTCGTATGCTGGAATGGGACTTTCACCCGATGGGGGGACAACCTGGCTTCTTCCACGGCTCGTTGGAGAGCGCGTTGCGCGTCGGTTTTTCTTTGAAAATCAGATTTGGTCTGGAGAAGAAGCCTGTTCCGCCGGTGCTATTGACCTCATCGTGAATCAAGATGCTTTACTCTCAACCGCTCACGAGTGGGCAGCCACTTGGTCATCATGGGGGATGCATACCAAAGAGGCTACGAAGCATTTGCTTCATGTTCAAGCCGATAACGACTTTGAGACTCATCTCAACCATGAGCGAACATTGATTGAAGCGGCAGGGACCACTCCTGCATTCAAAGAAGGCGTCAAAGCGTTTCTTGAGAAGCGTCGACCAACCTTTGATTGAACGGTTCATTGCATTTGATAGGCCACTTGAGGTTGTTTATCCTTACCAAAGCGCATCAACCCGATAACAAGGGCAACGGTTCCAATGCACATTGAACAGCATCCTGCAACGAACCCACCTCCGGCAGCAATTCCAAGGCCAATTGATTCTTCAAGAAGAGGCCCAAAAAGGTCGTC
>DAVD01000020.1:25631-53474 GCA_002505405.1 Candidatus Poseidonia alphae
TCTCCAATGGAGCATTGTTGGTCAACCTCGAGGGTGGCGCATACCGTGCCGACCTGTATCTTTCCGTCCAATCCAAAGTAGGTGGCTGAGTTGTTCTCTTCGTCGTAATCACAGGTCTTCGTGAATGCACGTTCAGTGACGTCGGTTCCATTGTTCATGACCGTAAGATCAAATTGTTCACAGGCGTCAACCATTCCATTCGAGTCACTGTCAACGTAATCTTCAGTGATGAAAATACCCCACCCGAGTTCTCCCTGACCGTCTTCATCAGTGTGAACCATTTCAGCACTGGTGCCGATGTCTTTCACGTAGTCTTCACCATCAAGGTTGGTCCAAATTTCGGCAAGCTGACTTCCTGAAAGAGAGGCTACAATAAGCCCAATGACGCCAAGAACTGCAAAAACTCCAGCGGTGATCAAGGGAACTTTGGGTTTCTTTTCAGGCCCTACGGTCACGGCTACTGGAGAAAACGAATTGGCCTCAATTCGCGCTCCAACGGGTTGTGCACCAGTAGGGTTTGCTCCTTCGGGTTCCGTTCCGTAAATACTGGATTCCATGATAATTGCTCAGTTCCCTTGTAATTGAATCTATGGGGATGTTCACTCAATTGAGGTCTCTTCTGGACTGCCGGTTGACCAATCGTAAATCCCCTTCCCACTTTTCTTTCCTAATCGGCCTTCTTCAACCAGTCGTTCAAGAAGTGGATGAGGCGCATATGACTCATCTCCAAATGAAGTTTGCAGATTTTTGAGAATGTCTCTGCGAACATCCAATCCGACCAAATCAGTGAGTGCAAGGGGTCCCATTGGGTGTTTGTAGCCCAATACCATGGCGGTATCAATGTCCTTTGCACTGGCCACACCATCAGCGAGCATTCGAATGGCTTCATTTCCAAGAACAACGCCAAGTCGACTTGTCGCAAAGCCAGGTATGTCTTTGACAAGAATGGTCGTTTTTCCCATAGCATCTCCAGCCGATTGAGCCAGAGCGATGGTAGCATCAGAGGTTGAATCATGATGAACCAGTTCAAGGAGTTTCATAATGGGAACGGGATTGAAGAAATGCATTCCAATCACTTGTTCTGGACGTCTCGTTGCATTGGCTATGTCAGCGATGGATAGCGATGATGTATTGGTGCCTAAGACTGCATGAGCAGGAGCATGCTTGTCAATTTCTTCAAACACTTTTTGCTTAAGGTCGGGCAGTTCAGGAACCGCTTCGATGACCAGGTCCGCGTTTCCAACGGCTTGAGCCATGTCGCTAACGGCGTGGAGGTTTGTTTTCCATTCAGCCTTTTGCTCTGGAGAGGTTTTTCCCCGAGCGATTCCTTTGTCCCAAAAAGCATCAATGCGTTCCATTCCTCGTTGAAGCCCATCGGGAAATGCATCGTAGAGGGATGTATTCCATCCGGCTTGGGCACAAATTTGGGCAATGCCGGCACCCATGGTTCCTGCTCCGATGACGGCGACGTTACGAATGCTCATGGAGGTGGGAGAGCGCTCACCTTCATGATGCTTGCTTGTTTTCCACTTCTTGCTTTTGAGCAATGACCACTCCTGCAACAATGAGTGTGAAGGCGAGAATGAGCGTTGCTCCAAGTTGCTCACCAAGCAATAGCCAACCTCCGAGAATGCCAAATGGAGGGACGAGATAGACATAGAACGATGCCTTTCCGGCCCCGATGACAAGAATCCCGTCTGCAAACCACACGTAAGCCAACACCGTTGAGAATACCGCCAGGAAGATGATTCCAATCCATGCATTGAACGACGGCGAAGGCATACCCTCGCGTGCAACTTCAATTCCAGCCCACGGTGTGAGGAAAAGCAAGCCAACAAGTGAAGCCCAAATCGTTACCAGTATTGGGGTCAACGGTTGTTGAGCGTCTTCAGGAGTATCGCTCATGAGTTTCTTCATCAAAATACTGGATACGGCCCAAGCAAAGGCGGCACCAGCGATGAAGGCGTTGCCAAACCAACGGTCGAGTTCTGGTATGTCGGTATTGGGAGATGCGGTGAAAATCACAAGCATTCCTATCAAGGCCATCGCAAGTCCGATCACCAAGTTTCGAGTCAAACGCTCACCGAGAAATATAACGGCGAGAACGGCCGTAAAGAGTGGGTTGAAGGTGATCACTAAGGACGCATCCCCTGCAGCAGTGTACTTCATTCCATACATGAACATTGACTGGTAGAGGAAGGTGGAGAAAAAGGCAATGAATGCGATATTCTTCCATTGGGTTGGTGATGGATACGACCAACCCTCCGTCCGTTGCAAGTAAAACATGAAGAGACCGGCTACGATGACATAGCGAATCCATGCGGCAACAATTGGCGTGACGTCTGCAGCCACAACACGCCCAGCAGGCCAACCGAGTCCCCAAATTGCGGCAACAACGAGGAGTTTAGCATGAATTTGAGCATGTTTCATTCGAATCGCTCCAAACCAAGTTGTAACATGCGAGATCTCGGCAAACCGATTTCTGGCAGTCCCTTGGCTGGGGCGTGGAGCTTGAGGCCTTCAATTCTGCTGACATACAATCCATAACTTGCAATATCGTCAGGCCGGTACGGGGTTTCAAGCCCCATCTGAGTCAGGGTTTCACATGCTTTTTGCGAATATATTGGAAAGGTATTGGTAGAAAAGTGCATCCACTCTGAAACGCGCTGAGCATCAACGCCGTCAAGCGTGAGCAAATGTTCCAGAAGAGACACATCCGGATATGTCACGGTCCGCAGCACCATTTCTACCTCGTTTACTACATCTTCTGGCCATGCATATGGGTCTCTCTGAGCCCATTCATCAGCCACTCGTATGTGTTCGACTGAGCGCTTTGAGGTGACGGAGTAGAGGGACTCAATGTACGAGCGGTCTTCGTAGGCATTGGATACCAATTGCGGCATTTCATCATAGAAGCGTTCACACTTGGCGACATCAAGGCCGTATAGGGCGACGGGGATCATTAGAATCACTCGCCGTTCAAGCTTGGGTTCCGATTCCAGAAGCGATTTGCTTAGCAGACATCGGCTTTTCAGCGACCCAATCGAGTTTGAAGAGTTCTTTGAGGTCCTCTTCATCCTGTGCAGTCGGGAGATGCTCGTGAAGATAGGTGCTCCATTCTTCATCGCTTCCTTCGAACTTTGTTCCTTCAACCGTGAATTGTTGGCGCTTGAATGCACCGATTTCCCGATAGAAGTTTTCGTGAGGGACGTAGAGTTTCGCTGCACCTTCAGGCAAGTATCCGTTGAGTTTTTCAACCTCGAGAGCTATTTCATCGTGATAATGTCCTCGTGCCTCTTCGTTGAGCGTCTCTTTGATGACAGCATCTCCATTTTCGAGTTTCTTGCGCTCATCCCAGCGTCCTTTGATGCCCCATACATAGGACCAATGTGCGGATGAGGAGGCGTCGACGCCAAACAGGTCGTGTGCGGTGGAGACCCACTTGTTGATGTAGCGTTGTAACATATCACCTGGAATCACTCCAGCCTTGATGATGCGTCGCAGACCGTTCGAACCGGTTCCGAGGTGGAACGATTCTTCCTTGAGCATTGGCCCCATGCTTGCCGCCAGTGGCTTGAATGCAGAGGTTGACAGCATTCCGAGTTGGAATTTACCGTCGCGGTCAACGAACATGGTGTAGCAAAAGAAATCGAGCCAATGAGGCATGGGTCGGTTGAATGCCCCTAGCAGTCGGTCGCCGTCTTGTGCATTGCGCTCGAGCAATTTTTGTGCCTCTCTTCGTCCTTGTTGTCCAAAGTAGGTCATTAAGAGGTAGGCCATTTGCCATCCGTGGCGTTGTTCTTCCGCCATGATGCGGGCGGCTGCATAACGGTCGTAATCGGTAGGTGCTGTGGCAAGCAGATGTCGTTGTTGCTCAACCGATGCAAACTCTGTGTCTCCCTGAACGGTGATCATGCTTACGAGAGCGTCTCGCATGCTTTGGTGAGGCACCTGGAGCGAACGTTCCCATTTGGCTCGTCCTTCGTAGTCTCCGAATTCGATAACGTCTCCTGCTCGTTCCCAATCAAATTGGATTGAGAGGTCGAAATCACCCATCCATTCTCGCTTGAATCCTACGTTATCTTGCCACGTAGCAAAGTTGCTGATCCAGTCGTCCCATGTCTTCGGTAGGTTGTCCATGTTGGAGAGTATGGACGGGTCCGGTATATATCCTCTACGAACATATTCGCACGAACATGTTAGGGGCTCTGCCTGCGAATTTCATCAGTGAACGCATGAAACACTGCTGATTCAATGCGTTGAAGTTGGGTTGAGAGTGTGGATTTTGCTACGCCGAGAACCTTGGCCAATTCTGAGAGGTTGATCCGTCGAGGAACGTCCCAGAACCCCTCGCGAGTAGCGACTTCAAACACTTCTCGTTGCCGAGTGGTAAGGAGTCGTGAACGGGAATTCCGCGTAGAAAGCAGGCGGTGGGGCAGTTGGTCGGTTCGAAAGCGATGAATGAGTTCCCTTACCTCGTCGCGACGACCTTCAATGGTCCACTCCACCCATCCGTCTCTCACTTCGAACGGTGTTCTTGGAACGATTCCTATGTCGACAAGGGGGCGAACGAATCCGCCTCCCCCTGCAGAGATATTGACGCTGAAATGCCCGTCCTCTATGCCATTATAGTCATCAATTCCTTCGTGGGACACGAGATTGTTCTCGAGGGATTCGTCGCACCAACAGCGAGCAGTTCCTCTTCCTCTGCTCAACGGCATATGCTGTTCAATGCGAAGCGTTGCCGACGGATGCGCTCGCGTGACATCTCCTGCCCAATGTCCTTCAGGGAGACGGACATCAATTCGGATTTGTTGAAGCATTGCTGTTTACCCCTTCATGCAACGGTTCTTGGGCGGACGGTTTCATCTCTCGTGACCTTTGAGGTGCTAACGTCGATCAGTTCGCTAAAGGTCGTTGTCGTCGTTGCTTCAATGCGAACGCCAGGCAAGTAACCGTCACAGACGCCGGATGCTGCAAAGACAGCGTCTTCGCTCTTACAGAGGTCGTGCGCTTTCCAAAGACGGGTCAAATCGTCGCCAACCATCGTCTCTGCTCGGGCTTCTTCTTCATCGGAGCGGAAGACAAGGCGCCCTTCAAAAACGCCACCAAGTCCTCGGATTGCCGTTGCTGAAATAACGCCCTCGGGCGCAGCACCGATTCCCAAAAGTAAATCGTAAGGGCCATCAGGTTTAGCGGCCCATATGGCTCCAGAAACATCACCGTCACCCATGAGGTCCAATTGCGCTCCAGTTGCGTGAATTTCAGAAAACAACTGCTTGTGTCGTTCTCGGTCAAGGGCAACGATGCGAACGTCTTCCATTGCCTTGTCCAATACATGAGCAGCTTGTTCAATGTTGTATGCAACACTGCCTTCCAGAGAAACATGCCCGTTGAGGAGCGGTCCAGCGGCAATTTTATCCATGTAGCAATCGGGGGCATGGAGGAGTGTTCCTCGTGGCGCCGCAGCGAGAACCGCAATCGAATTGGGTGTATTGTCAGCGCAATTATTGGTGCATTCTAACGGGTCAACAGCGATGTCAATTTGAGGAGCACCATCAACGCCGACCATGTTGCCCAGAGGCTCGCCTATGTAGAGCATAGGTGCCTCATCTCGTTCACCTTCACCAATGGCCACGCGGCCATCGAAGGGAACGTGGTCAAACGTGCGACGCATGGCCTCTACTGCTGCATCATCTGCGGCATTTTTATCGCCTTTTCCGCGCCATGCACCGCTTGCAATTGCTGCTTGGTCTACGGCTTCTAGAAAGTGAGGTGTGAGGTCCGACGTCATTCCCATGCCCCTAAGGGGGGCGCGGGTGAACCATCAATGAAGCGGTTCAGTTTCCTTTGAACTTCTCGACAACGGTAAGGTCGGAAATCGATGTTGAGGGGTATTGGCCTTCGTCGTTTTTCTCGAGAGATTTCACCATGTCAAAGGCGCACAGCAGGCCTGCGGCAACACCGGTTAACGCTTCCATTTCAATACCGGTTTTGTAGTGTGCAGACACATGCACTTCACACCACAAATCATTGCCTTCCCACGACCATGTGACTTTGGTCCCTTCCAGAGGAATCGGGTGGCAGTGAGGGATGATTCGAGGAGTTTCCTTGACCGCTTGGATGGCGGCAATGGTTGATGCTTCCAAGACATTGCCCTTTGAAATCGCTCCCCCGAGGATGGCTGCTTTGGTTTCTGATTTCAGGTTCAATCTGCCCCGAGCCGTTGCGTTGCGAGCAACAACGGGCTTTTGCCCAATCTCAACAATTCCTTGAATTTCTGTTGGTTCTTGACTCATCCCAAACCCTCCTTCCAGGTCTCCCCAGATGAGGTGACTTCTTTCTTCCATATGGGTGCTTGCTTCTTGAGTTCGTCGATGAGCCATGAGCAGGCCTCAAAGGCTTCCTTTCGATGTGGACTTGCGACATGAATCGCGACAATGGGTTCCTGTGGGCCAACTGCACCTGTGCGGTGAGATAGCGCCACGAACCGGACTCCAAACTTGACAATGGCTTCGTCTCCCAGACGGCTCAATACCGGCGTCAAACGGTCCTTCCACGCGTCAAATTCCAACCGAAGCACCGTTTCTGTCCCTTCAGTTTCCCTCGTGATGCCAACGAAGCTAACGATAGCGCCGCACCCATCTGTAGGCAATCGCCTCAAGAGTTCATCAGGTTGGAGTACATCTGGGGCTTCTTCAACCAGAACTCGGCCGGACATAGCCTCACGAATGAAACACATCATTCAAACCTCACCCCTCCATGGACAAACATGGCCGCCACAGCCGAAAATCACAAACCTGTCCACATTATGGGCGCAGGATTGTCAGGTTTGGCAGCGGCTACCGTCCTCGCAAAAGCGGGCAGAGAAGTCCATGTCCACGATATCCGAGACGACTCAGGTGCTCGTTTTGACGGAGATTTCCAAGCTTTGGAAAACTGGAGTATGAGTGTGGACTTTTTTGATCAACTGAACGAGTGGGGCTTTGACCTTTCTACATTCAAGGCTACAGAGTTTAGCAGCGTAGATATCATCCATCCAGACGATGTCATATCCCAGGCGCAAACACCAAGAGTGGCATACAGAATCGTAGAGCGAGGCACATCAAGTCACACCATCGATCAGGGATTCAAACAGCAAGCTATGGATGCTGGGGCCCATATTCATTACAAATCCCGGGTCAAGGAAGAAGATTGTACCATCATCGCCTGTGGGCCAAAAGGAACATCAGCGGTAGCCTATGGAGAACTTTTCAAAACAGACCATCCGAACCATATCGGTTTTCAACTCAATGATAAGTTGGCACCTGGTTCCTATTCCTACCTCATTATCATCGATGGAGTGGGGCTCATTTGCACCTGTCTATGGAGGAAGCAAAAGAAAAGTGATCGTTTTCTCAACGAAACCATCGCCTGGTACGATGCCCATTATCCCGGCCTCAATCGTCAACCCATCAAGAGAGTAGGGGGGAAAGGAGATTTCACCATCAACCGTCATTACAAGCAAAATGGTCGTTACTACGTTGGTGAATCCGGAGGTTTGCAGGATTTTATGTGGGGCTTTGGGATGAGGATGGCGGTCTGGTCAGGAGTATTGGCCGCTCGTGATATTCTCGGAGAAGGTGATTATGAGGCAGATGTTCGCCGTCATCTCATGCCGTACGTGCGCACCAGCGTCGCCAATCGGTGGTTGATGAACCGTGTTGGTGACCGGACGTTCAAACGAATGTGCAACGCTTGGATGAGGGACCAAAAGAAACGTGGAGACGGGCTTGTTTGGATTGGGAAGCTTTTCCGCCCGAGCCTCCTCAAATCCTTGTTGTACAGATGTGTGAGTCCGTTTATGTTGGTAAAAGACCCCAAGGCGATGGGGCGTGGAGTTCGGCGGATGCCGTTTAGGGCTGCATTGAAGCGAGATGCGTGGGAACCTTCGGAACAAGCCAATCAAATAAAGGCGCAGTGGGACGAAACTCGCCGTGGGGGTGGACACGTTTCCTTTTCTGAGGTCAGGGATTCTGAACCCTAAATGCAAGATTTGCATGCGATTTATTCATAATGCCCCCCCTTGTGGCTCTTGACATGAGCGACCTTTACGGATTGAAACTCGAGCCTATGCCCAACCGCCTTGTTAACTACGGCGTGACCGAAAACGGAATCGCAGTGATTGAACTTACATCCGATTCTGCTGGAGCTCCGCTCGAAGGCACGAACGACCGTTCGCCGAACACCTACACCCACGGCATGATGCGAGACATTGACGAAGCCGTTGTCCGTGCTCGATTTGATGACGACGTCACCTGTATCGTCTTGACTGGAAACGGAGCCTCCTTTTTCTCTGCAGGCGCATCCATTCAGATGTTGAACAGCGTCACACCCGGCTTTAAGTACAATTTTTGCCTTCACGCCAACGAAACACTTTCTCGCTTTGAGCAAACTTCCAAACTTGTTGTTTGCGCCATTAACGGCCACGCCGTTGGCGGTGGTCTTGAGATCGCTATGGCTGCAGATATCCGTATCGCACGAAAGAACTCTGGAAAGGTCGGCCTTCCTGAAATCAACCTTGGTGTTCTTGCAGGAACCGGTGGTACCGCCCGCTTGACCCGTCTAATCGGGAAAGCCAAGGCTCTCGAGATGATGGTTACCGGTGAATTGATGTCATTCGAGGATGCCCATTCCTGCAACCTCATCAACCACATTTGGGAAGGAGATGCAGATGATTTCCGCCGAGACGTTCTCGATTGGTGCAGCCAATTCACACTTCCAAACAAGGCTGTCAAGGCTGTTGGAAACATCAAGCGTTCATGCCAGACAGGGCCTGAAATTCCCTTTGAGTACCATCTCGCTCTTGAGCGAGAACTCCAAGCATCATTGTTCAACAGTACCGATGCTAAGGAAGGAATTGCAGCCTACGTCGAGAAGCGTGTTGCCAACTTCACCGGCCAGTGAACCCAACAATAGGAGTGTTACTTCATGACTGAATTTCATGTCCCAGCAGATGTTCCAAACGAATTGATGGAGACCTACATCGATAATTTGATGGCGGCTACAGCCGGTACCGGTATGATGAATTTGTTTGCATGCGACCAGAAAATTGAGCACCTCAACGACGACTTCTATGACGGAGGTGTCAAGGTCCCGCTCAGTTCAAATGACCCAGGTCACCTGTTTGAAATCGGGGCTCAAACACATTCGGAACAAACTCTTGGTGTTCTTGCAGGCCAACTCGGCCTCATTTCGCACTATGCAAGAGATTATCCGGACCTTCCCTATTTGGTCAAACTCAACTCCAAATCCCACATGGTGAAAACCTCTCAGCGAGACCCTATCTCACAAGCACTATGGGATATGGACGACGTCATGTCATTGGTCCACAACGGTGTAAACGTTGTAGGGATCGGATACACGGTTTACATTGGAAGTGAATACGAGCATGAGATGCTTACAGAAGCAGCACAGTTCATTCGTCAAGCCCATGAGCAAGGTATGATCTCGGTGGTTTGGATGTACCCTCGTGGAAAAGCTGTTGCAGATGAAAAAGACCCACAACTTATCGCAGGGGCAGCCGGAGTAGCAGGCTGTCTTGGTGCTGATTTCGCCAAGGTGAACTATCCCAAGGCTTGGGACGGGATGACACAAGCAGAATCGTTCAAAGTCGCGGTGGAGGCTGCAGGACGTACATCGATTATTTGTTCAGGTGGGGGTTCACTACCACCTCGAGATTTCTTGCAGCGTCTTCACGACCAAATCAACGTCTCCGGATGCCGTGGAGCTGCAACAGGGCGTAACATTCATCAGAAATCCACCGAAGAAGCAGTACGCATGACCGCTGCATGCCACGCGATCATCTGCGAAGGGGCTTCTGTTGACGTTGCTATGAAGATCTTTGAGGGTCAATAGGCCTCATTTGACTTCGTCTCGACAGATTGTCGAGTGATTTCGAATTCCTGTCAACGATGACTGAGTTCTGTAGCAAACGAACCTTGGCTTGCAACCGATTCAACAAGGTTGTTTTTTGTGAGTTATTTTGGCGGGTTTCACCGCCATGGGTTTTAACAAACGCGAGAATGAATTGAATTGTCGAGTCGTAAAACGTCTCAATTGATGACCGTTATGGCCAACTTGAGGGAGGGCGGTTTCACACTTGAGAATACGGTCCAGTCCGAAGTTCACAACTTCTGGTTGCTGTTTGTGGTGAAGTTTCCTTCACTGTCGATGATGATTGGTGTTCCTTCAATCCACTCGGGGCAATTGTCGGAGACCCAGGTGCGTGTGGCCCACTCGCAAATGTCATATCCGCCGGATAGAATTCCTGATCGCTTGATGTATCCAACCTTGACGATGTCTTTGTCCTTGGAGAGGACGTTACCGAGTTGTTGACTGGTCGTACCGTGTCGCATGGAGCCGTTGATGTATTCCAAAATTTCAGCTGTGTTTCGTGGGCGGTCACCTAGGAATTTCTTGATTTTTTCACGGATGCGGGTTGTTTTCATATTCATTTCCTCCTGGTCAATATAGGGCGGTCTTTCTTAGGTATCGCCACTGTTTCTTAGGAGCGAGGCCGCTGATATAATGCTTCCTCTCTGGAATGACGATTATGTTACACTTGGTGACCTATTGGTGGTGTTTTTTTTACATCTTGGCTCGGCCAAGTAAGTAAACGCACACCTTTCCAGTGGAAATAGATAACTAAATGTAACTAATTATAAGTTCTAAGGGTGAAGTTAATGAATGGCTGGCAACTACGGATGTTTGAGGTGAAGAAGGTTGTCCATCAGAAGGATTCGTTCAGTCGCCCACCGCAGAATTCTCCTATGGTTGAGTCAAGGTCCAAGTACGGTATCTGAAATTGCCCAACAATTTAGCATGCGAATGCCGCACGCATCGCTTGCATGCCGTCAATTGCGGGCTAAGGGTGATGTTTATCGCGACGACGCAGGCGGGATCCGCAACGCCCTCCTCTACCTCACGCAAGCAGGGATTGAACGAATCGAAGAAGATGGATTGGCTAAGGTAAAACACCACATTGATACAATTCCTGTCGGAAAGGATGGAATCGTCTTGCAATCGGATGACCAACATGTCTTGGTTGGTTACCTGCAACCACCAAAATCTCCTTTAAATTTCATTCCAGATGCCGCAAATTCTCTTTCCGAATCTTCCAATGGAAATGAAGGGGGGGCGTGGGTTCTTTTCCAAATTCAGAACCTTCGGTGGTATGATTTAGCAACGCTCGTTCCTACCGAAGCGCCACAGTATGCTGCGAGTGGAACCCTTGATGATTTCAGCGCAGGTCCAACAAAAATTGGAATTGTTAGAGGGGCAGTAGTGGAACGTAAGGATGCATCAAGTGTGCTTGAAGGGCAATGGTTCTCTTCGCTCCAGTCAACATCACCACCTTCATCGCTGCTTCAAGGTAAGACAATACTTGGAACAGTGGAAGGTACAGACTACGGATACGCTCCTCCTCATGGAGCGCATGCTGATTTGCCTTCTTCCTTAGACCGAACATTGGTATTCAACGTGATGGGTCAAGGGTGCTTAATATTGAATGAGCAGAACAGTGATGCACAGAGGGAATTGCCCCTCGAAGTCCTTCGCTCGTGGTTACGTCTGCGCCATCCGAGAATGTCAACCATTAAGCTCAACGCTCGTTATGAGGAGATGAGGTCACAATTGGATTCTGGAATGAACCGTATGCCTTTGCCGTTGAGACGCGATCTGATTGCAGATTTCGGCACCGTACACTGGAGGGAGTTACATTTCGATGATGGACCAGTGGATTTGTACGGCGTTTCTCCTCTTGGCCTTCAAGCCCTGTGTGAGCATGTTTTGAGCCATGCGCGTATACCTTTTGTAATGGAGTGGCCATTTCCCAACCCGGACCAGTCCCTGCTCGAACGAGTCCTAACTCACCCCATGTGCAAAATGCTGGTCACTCGGCACTTGGATGGCTTGATGCTTCCAAGCGCAACGGTTCACATCAAAGATTCACCCGTACTTGCACAACTGAGGGTGCATCTCAACAGGTCAACTGTTCTGCCGTTGGACCTCGACTCGAAAGCGGCAACTTCACAGCAACATCGGTTCCTTGAATTCTATCCTCTCCATGCAGAAGAATTGCTTGCAGCATGTGCAACAATTGAACTTGACCCGCTCCACTTCACGAGAGTTGTTTCTGATCCAAGGGAGGCCACAGCAATGATGAAAGCGCTTGATGTGTATCCCACAGGCAACGAAACGATGGCCAATGAATTGGAAACGAAGTGGCCCATTGCAGCCTGGATTGCTTCACCCCCTGGCGGGAGGGAAAGCCGTTGGATTCGACTTCAAGATCGGCTCCCTAGAGGTTGGGTAAACCTTCTCCCTCCACAGCATGTTGATCTCCTGACCCTCGCACATTCCCTTCACAAAGGAATTGGTACATGGCGGGAGAAGGCATTTCGGCGGTTGACCTTAGAATTACGGTCATCTCCTGAAATCCTTCTCAGCCTTTCTACTTCTATGGACCATGAGGAAAAGGGCTCGTGGCTCGCTGCCGTTGTCCTTGGGGCATCATCGTCACTGGGTGGGGAATACAATGAATTGATGAAAAAGGGAAGTTTAGAATGGTTGGACCACCCTCATCTGCCGCATCTGGTTCTCCCGATGGTTTTTCCTTCAACCAGAGTCATTGATGCCGAGCGGCACCTGCTCTTGGACCAATGGCTAAAGGCTGCTCAGGTGCATCCCGAAACATCATTCATCAGTTTGTGGGCTAAGGCGATTCAAACAACACAACGCAACGAACCTTGGGTTTCTGAAGACACACGCTCGCTTATGCAGCACCTTCCTCAACTTTGGTGGGCACCGTATGCAAGTCAATGGCTCATTTCTCAACTCAACACTTCATCGGGTCGAAGTTGGTTGAAAGAACAATCGATTTCTTGGCCCGCTCTCCTCACCCATCCCAAGGGACAACGGGGTGGATTCCCCGGCACCCATCACCAGCATCCCGGATACAATCTTTCTACGGAAGACCTCATGGGCATCAAATTACTTCAATCCGGACCAGGTACGCCTTCGTTAAATGACCTCTTTGAAATGACATATGCACTTGAACAAGGGTTGCCGGTTCCGACATTGCAAACGCACCCGGAGGCTGCTTGGCTGGTCCAGCCGATTGAGTCTTGGCCAAACTTCACTCCAGAAACCATTGAGGACGGAGATTCCTCAATCGGTCTCTTGCTCTATTCAAGGTCCTTTGCAGCCCGCCAACAAATGACGATGGATTGAAAAGGCAACGGTCTCAGCATTGTTTACCGTACCTGCAACATCGGGCTGAGCTACTGTGAAATTGCTATGACGTCTGACACCATGAGTACGGCCGCAATCGAAGACTGGGAGGACCCTTCGGGGAGTGAGTTCCGGTGCAAATGCGGTAAACCATCGGTAGGTTATGGGTCCTTGAATGACGACAGGATGACCTCAAGACAACCACCCTACTGGACAGCAAGCCCCGATACCGAGGGTCAGGCCTTTGAGTAACCGATGAAAAAGGCCGTTAGGTGTCGGGGCACAGCTGCTTGCTCAAATTCGCTTTATTCAGCCGAGAGGAGGCGATGACCTCAAAGGCTGTTTTCACTGTCACCTAGATATGGAACCACAACAACCCTTCTCATGTTGTTTGGTTGGTGGAACTTTTGATCGCTTCCATGCTGGGCATCGTTTGCTCCTTGATGCAGCTCAAAAATCTGCAAAAAGAATTGAAATTCATGTTACTTCTGACCTCATGGCTGACGCGAAATCTTCGTTCATTCAACCCTTTGAAACCCGTAGAGAACATCTCCTTCAATGGGCAGAATCACATGCCCCTGGACGAGTAACGGTTCATATGCTTGGTGATGTGATGGGGCCTGCTCCCGTTCACCCGGAAGCGGATTGTATCGTTGCAACCCCGGAAACTCGCGGGCAATGTGAATCCATCAACGCCGTTCGAACATCAAATGGACTGCCTCCCCTCAACATCATTGAAGTTGCTCACATGCAGGACATCGAAGGGGGCATCATCAGTTCTTCACGAATTCGCAACGGTCATATTGACCTGCAAGGCCATTCATGGATTGAGTCCCACTATCGTGAACAAACTCTTCTGATGCACCCTCGCCTTGATGAGGAACTTAAAACTCCAATGGGGGTCTTGTTTGAAGGCCCAGAGGATGCTCCTGAAGTTGCGATGTTTGCGGCTTTAGATGGGTTGGACCTCAGCACACGGGCTCTCGTTGCAGTTGGTGATGTTACGGTTGCTACCCTGCTCAATATGGACTATGTTCCTGACATTGCACTGATTGATGGTCAAACAAAACGCACGCCTTTGGCCAAAGAAGAGCAAGTGGACGGTTCTCGATTTCCATCCCATTTACAGGCCGTTAACCCTGCAGGACAACTTACGCCAAGTTTGCTTGCAGCCATTGAACTGGCATGCAGGATGGAGATTCCTGCGCTTATTGACGTAGAGGGAGAGGAGGATCTCGCTCCACTCTACATCCATTTGGTTGCGCCAATCGGAACTCAGATCATCTATGGGCAACCGGGTAAAGGCGTTGTTCTTCAACAAACAACGCTCAAAACCAAAGAACGTTGCAGGCACCTGCTTGGATTTTTTGAGGTGGTTTGATGGAACCCTTCCTCGTCTCAATTACAGTTTGCGTGAGGGACGGATATGATTGGATTTCAGGATGCTTAGAAGCACTGCAGTCACAGACCTACCCCTCGATTGAAATTCTCATCGTTAACGATGGGTCAAGTGACGATGCCGAATCCATCTTGGAACAATGGAATGACCCCCAAGGCCTCAACGGACACCCTATTCGCGTTCATCATCAAAGTCAGCTTGGTTTAGCCGCTGGCCGTCAATGGGCGCTCAATCATGCAAAGGGTGAATGGGTGGCCATTACCGATATTGACGTTCGACCTGAACCGGATTGGATTTCCAACCTTGTCGCAGAAATACAACCGGTATCCGATGATGAGCGCGTTGTAGCAGTCACTGGCCGAACCGTTTTCGAACGGGCTGAAGACCTCGTCAGCCGTTTTCGTTCGGTAGAAATCGCATCCAAATATCGCTCACGCCCTCGCAGAACCAGTCTTGCTAACGGTCCCTGTTCGATGTTCCATCGTCAATCGCTTCTCGATGTTGGCGGATTTGATCCCGAGTGGTACCATGCAGAGGACATGGAAGTGAGTTTGAGGTTGATTGAAGCAGGGGGAACCATTGTCTACGCTCCCGAAGCATTGGTACGTCACGTGCCTGAAACAGGAATTACTCGGTTCTTGAACAAGCGGAAAAGAGATGCGAGGGCTCACCTGCGTATCGTCCGCCATTATCCAAAGGGAAAGCGAACAGGACCAGGTTTTGATTTCTTAGGAAGTTCTGCGATGGTACTCATTCTGTTCCCGCTTTGGTTAGCAATTTTCATCTCGGGATTGCCGTTCCTCTACGAAATCAACCGCTTAGGAACTTTGGACTGGGAGCAAATCAGTGTTTTCTGGGAAACAAAAGTTCTCCTTGGTTCTTTCATTTTGCTGATCCTCCATGAAATCATTCTCTGGAGAGGGCCGTTGGGTGTTGTCAACAGGACTGTACTTCGCTCTACAAAAGGCAGCAAAATCAAAGCGATGTTTGGTGTTCGCAGACTAACCATACTTTGGAGCCTTGCTCTCTGGCAGGGATTGATTCTTGGTTGCTTGGACGCAGTCTCGGGAAAGCACGGGCACAAACCCTTGCTAGGGACCAAGAAGAATTGATTCAGTCCAACTTTTCGTCGCCGGGTGGGACGCGACTGGCATGATTGAGAGCAAAGCCAGCTGCGACAAAAGCGATGGTGACGGAATAAACGCCAACATCCATCCATCCGCTGTGGTTGATTCCGAACCACAAGTAAAACACAAGTCCCAAAAGAAGACACCAAGCAGACATTGTTCGTTGTCCACCGCCAACCGATGGGTCAGCAAGGGCAGTCCAGGTATCGTTGACAATCAAGGAAGTAGCCCACTGGGAAACTCCTCTGGTCTCGTTAATGGTTTTCATTCCGAATCCAACCATTGCGAGGCAAGCTGCAATGAATATAGTGTCGCCAAGAACTTCATAGTGGAATCCATCTCTTGCGGTTCCAAATGCAGGGTTTGCGGCTTCAAAGGTCAACAAACCTCCCCAAGAAACGTGCTGGGCTGGGGTTGCTGCTGAGAACATGTTCAAAACAGCCAATAACAAGCCCCACAATCCGAGTGTTACCAAGAGATTTGCCCATACCGGAGAAGGTCCAGAGGCTGAAGTTTGTGCGGCCGCATCGGATGATTCGCCGTTGGTCATACCTACGCCGACCGGCGAGGCGGATATAAGAACACCGAAAAACAATCTACCTTGGTTTTTGATTCATACAGTCAATCTGATGAATGCTCAAAGAGCTGATTGATGACGATAGGATGCAGTAAATACCGCTCCCATTTCGGCTTCAGACTCGGTCATGATATGCGGTGCATCGATGTTCTTAGGAACGCAAGAAGTGATTTCCTTCGAACGGCCATAGCGTCCTTTACTAACGGTACGTGCTGTAATCAATCCGAGCATGTCGAGATTTGAAATCAGGCCGGAAATTCTTCGTTGCGTAAGAGCGTGCTGATTGATGTGCAAGCATGCTTGCCTGTAGATGTCGTAAACCTGTCCGGTCTGGACGTTTCGCAGACCGTTCTTTTCATTGATCAGTACGGCAGCCAAGACCAGTTTCTGTTGACTCGGCAGGGATGAGATGACCGGTGTGATTTGGTCGGCTTCAATCTGACTTTGAGCAGTTCTTACATGGCCTTGGGTAACGATTGATTCCCCGTCTTGCTCAGCCTTTTCAGTGGAGATTCTTAACAGGTCAAGAGCACATCGAGCATCCCCGTGTTCCTGTGCTGCGAGTGCAGCGCAAAGCTCGATAACACCCGATTGAAGAACGCTCTCTTGAAGTCCTTCCTTGGAGCGTTGTCGGAGAATGTCCTGAAGCTGTTCTGCGTCGTAAGGACGGAACAATACATCCAATTGCCCCAAGCGAGAGCGGACACGAGGGTCAAGGAAGTCTGTGAATTTCAAATCGTTTGAGATTCCAATAACACACGCTCGTGCCTTCTTGAGCGATGAATTCAAACTGGTAAGGTTGTACAACAAATCGTCCCCTACCTTTCGAACCAAGTGGTCGATTTCATCAAGGACGATGATAAATACGCCGCCACGAGCATCCATTCTGCGGACGAGTTCACTGAATACACGGTCTGTGGGCCAGCCTGTAAATGGAATTTCGTCTTGCTCATAATCCTCAAGAAGAGAATTACCAATGTGGCTCAAGACTCGGTATTGCGTGTCAATTTGTCGGCAGTTTACGATGACAGGGTGGACTTTTCTTCCAATGGTTTCTCCCTTTGCCTTGAGGTGATGGCAGACATAACTTGTAACAGCTGTTTTGCCAGCACCAGTCACGCCGTAAAGCGTCATGTTTGATGGAATGTGTCCCTTGAGGGCTTCCCAGAGGTTGTATGAAATCTTTTCAATTTCCTCGGTGCGGTGAGGCAGAAGACTGGGGCGGAAATCATGCCGAAGAATCTCTTTGTTTCGGAACAATGTTTTCCGGGACATGAACTTGTCGAAGATGTTCTTCTCCATTCAATTTCTCCCCCTATTTATAGCAACATGCAAGGAGTCCGTATATGACTCCGTGCCGTATTCGCCATGAGTCCGAGTCCCCCTTATATGCCTGTCCACTCCAACCATTGGGGGACGCTAATTTTAGAACAAGACAACGGCGAAGTTTAGCATATAAAGATTCAATGTTTTCGTAAAAAAGAACAATTTTCTCCCAGAGAGAATTATGCATCGGCCAAACTGGAAATAACCCATTCGCCGTTCTCCCAACTTAGACGTGTTCCATCTGAAACGTGACTCACATGAGGAGGGTGTTTTGGAATGGCGTCACTGAGAATTTTCGGATGGTTCGTTGCATCATCAACAAAAGTGTGTGTAATGATGAGAGGGGTTGAGCATCGTTGCGCCAATGCTTCGATATCTTTGGGCTTGTGATGGTGTGTCGAAGGAACCCAATCCGGAAAACCCATCTCAAGGATGGCGATGCTTGACCGCTCGATGGCTTCGTAGAGGGTATCACACGGGCCAGAGTCACCGCTGTGTACAAAGTTCACACCGTCGGGGTTCTCAAAGCGATATCCATACGGGTCGACTGCGTCATCGTGGTGGACCTCAAATCGCTCCCAAGACCAGCCATCATCGGTTGTACCAACGGCGTTCTCAATCCATTCGACCGATTCAAGAATGCTGTCAAGCGATCCGGGGAATGCAAGGTGGCAGAGTTCGGTTAACCGTACTCGGGCCGTCGGTGAACCAATCACGCGCAGGGGTTGCGTTCCTTCACGGTCGGAAATATACTTCCTCTCAAGGAGTAGGAACGGAAAGCCGAAAACATGGTCTCCATGAATATGAGTAATGAACACGGATTCAATGTCAGAAACTGGAATCCCTGCTCGTCGCAGGCTGGCCAGCGCAGTTGGGGGAGCGTCGATGATGTGCTTTCCATCAAACACTGAAAACGAGTGATGTCGCCCGTTGGGGAGGAAGGCATTACCCGTCCCAAGAACATCAATACGGGGGGTCATATTCAACGCCATGCACTTTTCCTTCTTTTCCCCATCGGTTGGTTTCAGTGGATTTGAATCTGTGATGTGAGGTCACACGAATGATGATATAGCCCACATCAGTGGGAAATTCATCGGCCTCTTTAGGCTGAGGTGAGCGCATGGGTGAGAACTGGTCAGCGAAAAATCCGTACATGACAAAAATTACTGAGAATTACATTCTCAACGGGGAAGGCTCCCGGAAAGAAACCCGTCACGTTGTCTTCGAATTGGGCGATTCAGGTTTGGACTACAAAGTCGGGGACGCCTTGGGCGTTCTGGCTGAAAATCCGCCACATATCGTAAGCGAAATCATAGAAGCCCAAGGATGGGACCGAGACCATGCGGTGACCACACACAATGGAGAGCGCTCCCTCTACGACGCACTCAAGAAAGACTTTGAAGTCCATCTCGCCAATAAAAAGTTCGTACAGTCTTTGGCTGCAAAGGTGGTGTCAAGCGGTATGAACATTTCCATGAGCATCGTATCGCGAACCAGAAACCAATCCACTTGGACTTCGTCATCCGATGAACACCTCCCTCCTTCCCTGCAAGCCTCGGTTCCATCGGACGACCCCAGCGACCAAATCGCAGCAATTACCGTCGACCCAAAGGCCATCGAAGATTACCTGTGGACTCGAGATTATGTGGACATCATGAGAGAGTTTGATGTCAAGTACGCTCCAGAGGAGTTCTTGGACCTTGCTGATCGGCTGAAGCCACGCCTCTATTCCATCGCATCATCCCATGATGCTCATCCGGGTTACGTTGAGCTGACCGTCGGTATTGTTCGTTTTGAATACAATAACCGCCCTCGTGGTGGATTGTGTACTCAATTCATGGCCGATGAAATCGATACCTCTGGCGCTCCTATCGGTGTATTCATGTCTCCAACAAAATCGTTCATTCTGCCCGATGACAAGGATGTAGACATCATTATGGTTGGGCCCGGAACTGGAATCGCCCCATTCCGTGCATTCATGGAGCAACGGGTCTTTGACGGTGGCAAGGGTAAGAACTGGCTGTTCTTTGGGGACCAATCTTCAAAGACAGAATTTTACTACAAAGATACGATTGAAACATGGATGGATGAAGGAGACCTCTACCGATTCACAACCGCCTGGTCCCGAGACCAAGAGGAAAAAATCTACGTCCAACATCGCCTAAAGGAATACGGTGCAGAAGTTTGGGAATGGTTCGAGCGTGGAGCATATTTCTACATCTGTGGCGATAAAAAATACATGGCAAAAGACGTCCATAAGGCTCTTATTGAGATTGCCATCGAACATGGCGGCATGTCGGAAGCAGATGCCACTCACTTTATCGAGAAAACCATGATGAAAGAACAGAAGCGATACCTTCGTGACGTCTACTGATTTCACTGCATCGGCAACGGGACACTTACGACAGGTACACCCGCACCGTTCGCTATCGCTTCCATGTGCTTGGTCCAAACTGAATCAGGCCCAGGGAAGGCTAACATGTGCGTTGAGTGTTTAATCATTCGATGACCAAGGTCAGCAACCGCCTCTGGCCGGCCTGTGTCTTCAGCTTGCGACGGGCGAGGGGCGTCCCATGCTTCGGTAAAAATTGCCAGAGGAATGTTGTTGTTATCAGCCCAGCGCTCGGCGAGATAGTCCACTCCACTTGCGCCCCCTAGTATGACGACATCAGGATACCCATTGTAGCGCACCCAAGTGTCCAATTCATCTTCGAGAAATCCATAGTCATAGAATTTAGAATTCCCGCAGATCACCAAATTGATGACCTTTCCATCGTTGTTCAAATCTTTCCCAGCGAGTTGTTGAATCACTTCGCTGCCGGTCATCGTTGTTCGGCTCATATCTACAAATGTGTGTAAGAGAATATGAATGTTCGCACGAAGAAGTCTATTTTTACCGAATTTCGGGCAAAAACTTCCGGAAAACCATCACAAGGACGGCCTTATTCACCAAAACCGAATGAGGCATCACCGGCTACACCTGGCATATTGTATCCCAAAAGATTTGCAACCATGTATAACGTTCCAATAAGTAGCGTCAGTCGAATGCTGTTTGTCATTTCAACTCCCTTTGATTGGAACGTCAAACAGACCAATCCTGCAACGATGAAACCGGGTGCTATATTCATCCAAAAAGTAGCCTTACCCACATACGCTAGCATGAGCAAGTTGTGGTCCTCTACAGCGTCTTGATAATTTTGAAACCTCTCATTGTATCGGTCAATGGCGGCTTGATATTCCTCTTCTTCCGTAGTATTAAGTCCATTATTATCCGCATCAAAGTCAGATGATGATATTGTATCCGGGGCTTCAGGAGCTGCTGTATGGTTTGATGAGTAAGTGTATTGCTCGGACATGATCATCATCAGGAAGCCTAATCCCATAATGAATGCAATTCCTGCACTGTATACTCTCTTGTTCAGATTCTTTTCACTCATATTTTTCACATCATTAACGCTGTTTTTCAAGTCCATCATCGGGGGTATGAATCGGGGTCCTGCGGCTGCATTCATCCCTTGCAAGCCGGGTTCATTCGGCATCCACTCCTCTTGGGTTTCGTCGTAAAACCACTTCCCGTCTTCGCTAAGCATTACGGATTTCCATAATCTGTCACTTACATATTCCGTCCGTCTAAGATAAGGAAACTGTTTCTGGCCTAAACCGAAAACCTTTGGAACATGCTAAATTACAATATTATCGTAAAAGACCAGTTGTTTTGACCGCTTTGCTCATAGGATACTTCGGTCGCCGTGTGTACATGGGATTCAAACGGGTCTTGATTGCAAATCGTGGGGAAATAGCCCTCCGCATCTTGAGAACCCTGCGCGACATGGGCATCGAAGCAGCCATTATTCATGGTAGAGAGGACCGTTTATCACTCCCCGTACGTATGGCGGACATTGCTTATCCAAACTACAGAACCAACCCTTTGGATTCGTATCTGGACATCGAATCTGTTATTCAAGCCGCAAAAGAATTGGAATGCGATGCAATCCATCCTGGATACGGCTTCCTTGCCGAGAACGCAAATTTTGTTGCTCGCCTCGAAGAGGAAGGGATCACTTTCATCGGTCCTTCTTCCGATGTCATCACCCTTCTGGGAGATAAAATTCAAGCAAGAGCGGCCATGGAAGAAGCAGGTCTTCCCACCGCAAAAGGCTCTTCGGAACCGATTGCGAGTGCTGATGTTGCGCGAGAACTCGCCAATGACATTGGATACCCTGTGATCATCAAAGCAGCAGCAGGAGGCGGTGGAATTGGAATGCAAATTGTCGAGCAAGCAGATGAGTTTGAAGGAGCCTTGAAGTTGTGCCAGTCACGGGCGCGTTCCGCTTTTGGAGACGACCGAGTCTTTGTGGAAAAATACATTCTTGGGGCCCAGCATGTTGAATTTCAAGTTTTGGCTGATGGGAAAAAAGCCATTCATTTCGGAGAGCGATTTTGTTCCATTCAACGCCGCCACCAAAAACTGGTCGAAGAAGGACCATGGCTTGATGATGCAAAGCGTTCTGAAATCGGAGAATTGGTTTGCCGGGGCGCAGAAGCAGTTGGCTACAAGGGACTCGCTACCTTTGAGTTCCTTCGTGATGCGAATGGAGACTTCTATTTCCTTGAGGTTAATCCTCGTGTCCAAGTTGAGCACACGGTGACTGAATTGCTTACAGGTTACAATTTGGTTGAACTGGGCATTCGCGTCGCTCAAGGAGAAGCATTACCGCTCTCTCAAGAAGACATTGCATGGAGAGGGCATGCTATCCAGTGCCGCTTAAATGCCGAAGATCCGCGTGAATTTATTCCAAGTCCCGGGCGATTGTGGGAATGCCATTTCCCGAGTGGGTTCGGTATACGATGCGATACTCATGCTCATGCTGGTTACGAAATGCCGGGTTGTTTTGACTCATTGCTCGCCAAACTCTTGGTATGGGGGCACGACCGAGACGATGCCGTTCGTCGGATGAGGACAGCACTTGACGAAACCGTCATCACAGGAGTTGAACATCTGATACCACTGCACCGTAGAATCATGGATGAACCGGACTTCATCAGCGGTAATATCACCATTCAATACATCGATATGCATCAAGAGCTGTTGGGTTGAACGGTCATCGGTAAAACCATCAATCACCTTCTCTTGGGCCGTCCATGAGCGTCCTCATCGTCGGTAGTCTAGCATACGATTCAGTCGAATCTCCGGAAGGGTCCGTTCGTGAAGCTCTTGGCGGTTCTGCGACGTATGCAGGTCTTGCTTGCCAGTTTCACTTGGACCGCATGCAACGTTCTTCTGCAGCCCTTGTTGGTGTTGTTGGTGAGGACTTTGACGAACAAGATCGCACCGTTCTAAGCGACGCAGGGCTGAATCTTACGGGAATTCAAGTTGCTCCGGGAAAGACGTTCAGATGGGAAGGAAGTTATCATGGCTCGATGGCTGAGGCGGTGACTAAAGCCACGTATCTCAATGTCTTTGAACATTTCAAGCCTGAGATCGCACCCCCACTCTCGTCACCGTCAATCGTCTTTTGTGCAAACTTGCATCCGGGGATTCAGGCCTCAGTCATGGATCAAACATCCCCACAAAGGTTGACCATGCTGGATTCGATGAATCTATGGATTGAGATTGCTCAACCGGATTTACTGAAAGTTATGCGCCGAGCTGATGTGGTTATCATCAACGATGGTGAGGTGAGAATGTTGGCGGGAGATGACAACATTGTACGAGCCATGAACACCTTGGCGAAGGAAACTTCAACGTCCACTTTGGTGGTCAAACGAGGCGAGCATGGTGTCATTGCTCTCCATAACGGTCAATGGATTGCGCTCCCTGCATATCCGACTGCTGATATTGCTGACCCTACCGGTTGCGGTGATAGTTTTGCAGGTTCGCTCGCAGCGCATTTCTCACTCAGTGAAGGCCCCGTTACCTTGCATGAACTCAAACAAGGACTTGCTGTTGCAACCGTTACAGCAAGTTTCACTCTGACGAGTTTCGGGACAGAGGCACTTTGCAAGTTGACGACCGAGCAATTTGAACAACGGCTGGCGGATTATGCCAGCATGATTGAATTCTCGTAACACTCAATCGTCCAACTGTCGAACTCGTCTATCGTCCTCAGGAACCGATGCTTTGAGGTCTGCGAAGGACACATCATCCAGATCGGGGGGTCGGCGCTCTGAATCCATTTCCCCAACTGTAGCCAGCATGGTTTCTACCTTCTCCTGAAGTCGCTCCATCTCATCTTGCCCAAACACACCACCGTTCTCACTTGAGAGATTACGCAGCACCTCTCCAGTTTGCTCATCATGCGCTTGTTGGGCCTGCTCACGTAGTGCTGAAGATGTGGTGCTTGTACCGTATGGAGAAGGTCTTGATGGGGCTTTTGTTCCTGAAAGAATCTCTGTGGCTACCTTGCGCAACTGGCTGAGGAATCCCCTGGGGCTGGCAGCCGTTCGAGGACGCGATTGCGGGCGGTGACGGGGCCGGAAGGAGGACCGGTCAGGGTCCCGTGGCTTGCGAGGTTGTAAGAGGGGTCTTTCACGTTCAAGGGTAATGTTTTGACGAGGCTGGGGGAGGGTCTCAACCTCGTCTCCGGCTGGAATTGTGTCGATGAAGGGAATCAGTTCAGCATCGAGGAGTATGGGTTCCTCCTCCTCTTCCAGTATCTCTTCAGTTCGTTGGGGGATGTGTACTTCATCTTGCCCAAAAAAAGACGGCAAGAAGGGTTGAGGTGCTCGGTATTCATGGGGCGGTCGGTCGGACTCTTGATGCATCAGCGGCCGTCGTTGTGGTTCCAACACCGGAAGATGAACGGGTACTGGATGATGGTCAGCAGGATAGGTCGCCCGTTCCGCTGCGGCCTGCTCAGAGTGCCAGGTGGAAAGGAAACTGGGGAGAATCGTAGGCTGGGAGGGTTCAGGCGAATGCGTAGGCATCCACTCGGGCTCCTGTTCTTGCACGTAGGGCACCGCTTCGTCCAACTCCCCTTCACCAAGTGATGAAAGAAACATATCGATCGGTAACGGTGTATTGATGACAACAGGCAGTTCGGGGGCAGAGATCAACCCCTCCTGCTCTTGATGCGTACGGTCAACGCTATTCCAGGCCAGTCGGGCGTAAGCCAAACTCTTGCCTTTCAACAATTTGTTAACCATGAAGGTGAGGTGTCTGAGAACATGTTCGTTGCCAAACAACACATGGGTGTCGTTTGATGCAGTTTGAATCGTTACCGTAGGTTGTCTGGTAAATATTCGTGCGAAAATTGCAGCTCCCCCAAGCAACATGAACGACCACTGGTACACGGGCGGGACCATATATCGCCATCCAACCCATATGGAGACAATTCCCATCATTAGCAACCAATTTGGGACCAGATTGGATGAATGATGTTGGACGCTATCGATTGCCCCCACACGCACGTTAATCGCAGAACTTCGTTTACCTTGGATGGTCAGCATGCGCTCATCCAAGCTGATAGTGGCCCGTTCCGACGGTTCCGCCAACCGCAGCGAAGTGAACATCTCTGTATCACTTTCACTCGTTGGTACAGATTCCTGCCCAATTTCGTGCATCCCATTCCGAGGAGCATCGGGGCGCGGTTATCAATCCACCGCAGAACGCAAGGAAAGTAGAGGCGAATCGTTCACCGCAATGCTTCCGCCGACAAGACGTTTAATCTTGTTTTTCAAGCTTGGCTGAACCCATGATTCTGGGTTTCGAATCCAGTTGAGCGATCAGCACTTGCGGCGGGTTTGTTTTACGAATGAAAAGCGGGCTTTCCCAGGTCACATTCAGTCTCGAACCATCACTGGAGGTAACTCGGCCCACAACAAATTGCAAGTCAACACTGGCGTGAATCACATCGCCAACCGCCAAAGAGCGCTTTTGGAACGGCGAAACCGACAATTCAACAGACGAATCGACATGTTGTTCAACCGCTAGCGGCACTGAGGTGTTGGTTCGCTTATCTTCAACCGCTGGATGAACGATGATTGTGCCTCCAGTAAGATGGTCTTCCTTTGCATTTCTAAGCGCAAGGCCGACTCGGTCTCCAGCAGACGCGCTGGGAACATCATCGTCCATTACTTGGAGCGATTTTGCGCTTCCTCCTCCGTTAGCAGGTAAGAGAATCAGTTCATCGTGAACGCTGACGGTCCCTGATTGCACATAGCCAATAGCAACCAAACCGATTCCCTTCACGTTGAAGTGTTGATCAACAGGGATGACAAGCGGTGCTTCTGCATTTGCAAGCAAATCAGGAATGCGTTGGTCCATCAGGGTATACAGGCACTCCCGCAGGTGTGGGCCATCGTTCTTTTCAAAGGTCCAGTGAGCCAAACCGGCTTGCTTGAAGAGCATAGCAACTTGGTCTTGGTCAATCCAAGAACCGTCTGCAGGATTGAGGACAGCGACTCCGTTGGTGATGCCTGAACTGGCGAAAGCGACAAGAACTTCTCCGAGGGTAGCATTGACTTCCGTGACCTCAATGATTCCAACCTGGGCGGTAGAAAGGGCGTTGAGGAAGGGAGGTAGCCGTTCGGGGTATTTGGCTGGGCGAATCAGAGAGAGAATGCGTGCCCCGCCCCCGTCCATCTCCTTGTGGACATAGGTGTGCACGTCACGCTGGTCTGCGGCTTTTGCAATGCTTTTAGCCAGTTCATCCGATCCGATCATGGCGATGTTAAGTACGACCATATGACGCCCACCGGAGACTTCCTCATGAAGGTGGGGGTGGTTTCAAGACGACCGTTTGGCCTTTTGGGCCAGCATGTTCTCACGGATGGCTTTCGCTTTTGCCCATTCTTCTTTTTCATCATCTGTCTCAGGAGTGTATTGTGGGATCGGAATCGGGCGCATCATCGAATCGATGGCCACAAAGAAAAAGTAGCCTTCGCAAATAATGTTCTTTTCCCATGTGGCCTTACTCATCGTATAGGCTGTGACTTTGGTACATGCTGTATGGCTGCTGGTGAAGACGACTTCTCCAGTGACTTCCAAAAGATCGCCCTGGCGTGCAGGTGCGATAAACGTCAAGGTGTCAATTGAAATCGTGACAAATTCACGGTGGGCGAATTTGGCACAAGCGATGCCTCCTGCTTTGTCCATCAGGGAAAGAAGTCGTCCTCCAAAGAGGGTATTGTATGCATTGGTATCCTGAGGAAAAACCTCCTCAATGAGGGTGACGGGTTCGGTTGAGTAAGGGTCCATGTTTCTCCCAAGGTGTTCTCCCTCATAACTCATGTTAACAACAACTTGTGAATTCATTGGTTTTTAAAAGACGTTGACAGGAGAGCGACGAGGTTTTATGTGGATGAATCCTCCGGGGAGTGTAGGTGACACCATGCCGAATGAAACACCCCGTAGAAGTACACCATTTTTCCTCGTATTTTTGATGCTCCTTGCCCCGTTCGCTGGCGCAAGTGTCACAACCTTCGCAGACGGTTCCTCAGAAGTTGATGTGGAGATACGAAACGGTGCAGCACTGACCAACATTGTCGACGGTGCCATCGACCTTCCCGTTGGAGAAACCGTGACCGGAGCTTCAATGACCATCTCCACAGAAATGGTGGAACATGCTGCTCATTCAAGGATTGACTTGGAGACCAGTGACCGAGTTTGGAATCCCGCCCATAACAATCAATTGACTGAGTTTTCAGATGAGACCATGTTCCAATACGAAGACAGTTCAGGAGATGCTACGCCGTTGTCGCTCAAGGCTGAAGGGTTCTTGACTGATTTTGAAGGAACGTTTGCTGGATTTATGGATTTCTCAAATCCTCCTGGTCAGAGTCAAGGTTGGGTCCATGGGGCTTTGGCCGCAACGGATGTGCCTGCGGGTTGTGCTTCTGGTGACGATTGCTGGGGCACAAACCTAGGAGATAACAATTACACTGACGACAACGGCCAACTCCCGTACGAACTTTACTTGAATTCTCCAGAATTGTATGTTGACCCAACGCTCAAGAGCAAGACAGCAACCTTTTCTTCCTGGCACAGTCTCGAAGCATATGCAGGCAGTGCACAAAATTCAATTCGTTACGCCGACTGTGCCTACATGCAAATTCGTTCCTCTCCAAATCCCGGTTTCCCTCCCGACGCAGAATTCCAGTTTTTGCCGATTGACATTGGAAACAGCACGGGAATCAGTTTC
>DAVD01000016.1:0-3886 GCA_002505405.1 Candidatus Poseidonia alphae
TGATATTTCGACAACCATTTCGATCACTGTGAACGACATTACACCGGTGTTCACCTATGCATCCCTTGACGTGATATTGGACAACAATACGGCGGTATCGCTCTTGCCAATCAGCACGGGCGGGGCGGTCACATCGTGGGAGTACATAGGAACTGAACCACTCGGCTTGAATTTCGAAGGTGGAAATGGAACCATTTGGGGGACACCAACCGTTGTTCAATCGAAAACTCAATACTTGATTTGGGGGAACAATTCAGGTGGACAGCTTTTGGTTTACATGAACATCACCATTTCCGATGTGCCTGTTTCCTTGAGTTACACCTCTGACAACTACAACCTCACGCGTGCTGTCACAATGACCATACCAATCAGTCCAGTTTACACTGGTATTGTTGATGCGTGGGGCATTGAACCTTCACCTGCAATGGCGGGTCTCTCTTGGGATTCATCCACAGGTGTGATTTCAGGTACGCCAAACATCAACATGACCCGAACAGAATACACCGTTTGGGCAAACAATACCGGTGGTAACGTGTCTCATAAGTTCAACATCACCATCAACGAACCGATTGTGACTCTTGTCTACACTCCAGCAAGCGAGGTCTTTGTTCGTAGTACTGCAATCACTGATTGGCACCCAACCGTCACCGGTGGAAACGTCGGAACTTGGGGCATTGAACCTTCAATTACGGGAACTGGTCTTTCGTTTGTCAACGGAGTGATTTCGGGTACACCGACCATCAACATGACCCAAGCCGATTACATCGTATGGGCCAACACGACCGGTGGCGAGACCAACTTTACCATCAGCATTACCATCAATGAACCGATTGTGACCTTGGTCTACACTCCTGCGAGCGAAACCTTTGTTCGAGGTACGACAATCACCAACTGGCTCCCAACGGTGACCGGTGGAAACGTCGAAACTTGGGGCATTGAACCTTCAATTACGGGAACTGGTCTTTCGTTTGTCAACGGAGTGATTTCGGGTACACCGACCATCAACATGACCCAAGCCGATTACATCGTATGGGCCAACACAACCGGTGGCGAGACCAACTTTACCATCAGCATTACCATCAACGAACCTGGAGTCATCCTTGAGTACAATCCAGAAAATGTAATCGTCACAATTGGTGACCCAATGACTGCGTTGACCCCAATTGTCAGCAACGGGAGCGTTGAGATATGGAGCATTTATCCCGAACTTGATAATGGATTGAACTTTGCAAACGGAATCATCTCAGGAACGCCAACAAGCATTCAATCAAAACAAACCTACAAGATTTGGGCTAACAACACAGGCGGCAATACATATCACGATGTCAACATCACAATCCTTGACATCGTTCCTGAAATTTCCTACAGTCTCGTAAGCATTGACCTTACTAATGATACGACAAGCAGTGAGTTGCCTCTCTCCCCGAGTAACCTCGGCGGTCCAGTGGTGTCATGGTCGATTACGCCAGACCTCAGCCTTGGCTTGTCGTTTGACCCTGCAACCGGCGTCATCAGTGGAACACCCACTGAAGTCACAGCACTTCGAGTCTACACCGTTACAGCAACCAATACGGGTGGAACGAGCACGACAGAGATTGAAATCACCGTTCTTGACCAAGTTCCGATGGTTGCATACGTGCCTTCGGATGAAGTTCTGCTCTTGAATGAGAGTGTCCTGAACATGGTACCTGAATCCACGGGTGGAGCAATCACGGGCTGGTCAATCACACCTGAGCCATCTGCTGGTTTGTTCTTTGACGCATCGACCGGTGTTTTCAGCGGTACGCCTACGGAGACAATGAGTCGAACCCAGTACAATGTTACAGCAACAAACGATGTGGGAAGCATGACCGTTTCGGTTAACATCACCGTTGAAGATTTGAACTACAACCTTTCGCTTGGTCCGATTTATCTGCTCATAAATGAGGACATGACGAGTTTAGAACCGACATCAACCCTCTCTGATGCTGTCTATGAAGTCAGTCCAGATCTGCCTGATGGCCTCTTCCTTGGAGAAAGCAATGGAACCATTTGGGGCACACCAACGGTTGGAATACCTCTGACAAATTTCACCATCTACGCCAACAGCAGTTTGTTCAATGATGAGCTTGAAATCCAAATCGGAGTCCTAGAAGATTCAGATTCGGATGGAATGCCGAACCAACTGCCGCTTGATTACAACCCATCAGGCGACCTTACCGAAGACTCGGACGATGACGGTGACGGCTTCACTGATGCCGAGGAAAGAGACTGCGCTTCAGACGAATTGGATGCAGATTCAGTGCCAAGCGACCTCGATGGCGATTCCATCTGTGACGCATTGGATGATGACATCGACGGCGATGGCTTGTTGAATGATGTTGAAACCAACACCTCGACCTATGTTGATGAGAACGATACTGGAACCGATCCAAGAAATGCTGATAGCGATGGTGATGGCGTGTGCGATGGCCCAGTTGCTCCTGCTCTACCGATCGATTCCTGTGAAGCAGGCCCTGATGAATTCCCGAACGATGCAGCAGCAGCGTTGGATACAGATGGCGATGGAATGCCTGACCAACTGGATGGCGTTTCAACAACAGGATTGACTGAAGATCTTGATGATGACAACGACACATGGACTGATCTCGATGAGGCGGCGTGTGGTTCTACCGATTCGAAGGATGCCATGGATGTGCCTCTTGACGGTGACGCCGATGGAATCTGTGATGTCCTTGATGAGAAGGTTCTGGGCTACGCTATGAATGGCCAAGAGGCTGCAATATTCGAAGGATACGTGAACCAATTGAACTTCACCATTCTTCCAAACCTGACGGGTATGGAAGCGGTAACATGGACGATTGTACCAGCACTTCCTGGTGGATTAGACTTCAACGGAATGATGGCTCGAAGCGGTTCAACTGGTATGATCTCAGGCATTCCAACCGAAGCATCGCCGATGACCAACTACACTGTGTATGCAAACAACAGCCAAACGAGTGTTCAATTCACCTTTGCCCTGACCATTCTTGCAGATACGGATGGAGATGGGTTGCCAGATGGAAATTCCACAACTGGTCTTGAAACGGATTTGGACGATGATAATGACGGCATTCTGGACTCTAAAGAACTGACGTGTGGGTCTGACCCATTGGATGCCGATTCGGGACAAAACGACTGGGTAGCCGTTTGTTTGGACATCAACGACAAAGATGACGACAACTTTTTCAGTTGGGTATGGTGTTTCCCCTGTCTGTTAATCTTCCTTCTCCTCTTGTTGATTCCACTCTTTTTCATGAGGGATGCAGTTGAGGTCGTTGGCCCTGAGCCGGTCAACACAACAGCAGCACCTCACTTCTTATCCGGTCTCGGGACGAAGGAGGAACCGTTTGTTCTCAAGTCAGTGACGGGGCTCAAACCAGGTTGGACAGCAACGACGACCGAAGTGATTTCAATGGCCAATATGACGCCTGAAATCAAAGTCAGTCTCCTCGACTTGACTGAGAGTGATAACGACAAGCGCTTCAAGATGTTTGAATTCAACGATGGTTCCGAAGCATCTGTTGATCGACTAAAAGCAGATCAGGAAGGTGGTCTGCGAATCCGATTGGTCTTTGATGACAGCATCAATCCAACCTCTGACGGCGGGGTGTACAAAGGCCTGATCAAACTTGGAATGGCTTCGGTGTACTTCTCATGGACTGTGAGTATAGAAGGGCAAAAGAAGGTTGATACCGAGGATAAGGCCGACAAGACAGCGGGCTCGAACATCGCTCAGGCTATGATGGACATGAAGGCACAAGCCGACGCTGATGCTAAGGCTGCTAAGGAAGTCAAAGCTCAAGCTGATGCCGACGCTCAGGCTGCCAAGGAAGTCAAAGCGCAAGCCGATGCCGATGCTCAGGCT
>DAVD01000016.1:3937-9632 GCA_002505405.1 Candidatus Poseidonia alphae
AAGGAAGTCAAAGCACAAGCCGAGGTTGACGCCAAGGCTGCTAAGGAAGTCAAAGCGCAAGCCGAGATTGACGCCAAGGCTGCTAAGGAAGTCAAAGCACAAGCCGAGGCAGACGCTCAGGCTGCCGGGAAAGCCAAGGCACAAGCCGAGGCAGATGGCAAGGCAGTGGCGAAGAAGTTAGAAGAGTTGGAACGCATCGCTAAGAGAGCCAAAGACATTGATTTCGCAACGCTCGGAGTGGCCAGTGCCTCAGAGAGCGATGATTTGCAGATGATCAAAGGGGTAGGGCCGTTCATTGCAGATAAGTTGAATGCTCTAGGCATCTACACGTTTGAGCAGATTGGAAACATGACTGGTGAAATCGAAGAACAGGTCAACGTTGCAATTGAGTTCTTTCCAGGCCGCATCAAGCGGGATGACTGGGCGGGTCAAGCTAAACAATTATCAAAAACTGAGCCGTGAATGCTATCGTTTCAATGGTTTTCGGCGTTCGTTCGAACCATTTGCTGGAATATTGTTTATATCATTCCCCAAGATGATTGCAATTATTACCCATACAATCCCTAATCATCATTTTTTAGGGGATTTTCGTTGCCTATTACATTAAATATTATTGCGGAATGGTATACTTGTGAAAGTCTTCAAAGCAACTATGCTGATTTTCATTCTACTGGTTGGCGCTCTGAATTGGAACCATCATTGTGCAGATGTCGCGTGGTATGTTTGGCCACCAATAGAGATCTGAGTCACGCGGTCTGTTGCCATGTTTCTGTACTCCTCTTTTTCCAGATCATATACTGTTTTCAGGTGATAATCTGATGGATTATACGCCATTTCATCACTGATCCTTTGTGGGTCAATTTCATCTCGACCTGTTTCCTTCCATACTCCGATTCTTGCCGTCATGTTTCGAAGCGTGCCTTCTCGTTTTTCAAACTGTACGTTAAAAACCGTATTCGGATGCTGAAGCGTCAATTCCAGTATACTTGACTCTGGGATAAACGCTCTACCAGAGGTTGAAGGTTGCCCAGGAACGTATGCTCTACGAGGGGGAGGTGGTGGAGGAAGTGAAGCAATCTGCTCTTTAGTGAGTATGGCATGAAGTGTCCTTGGTACTGCTGCAGAATCGATCTCAGTCCGACCTAAAAAGAGGATCATGCTGGCGATCATATCGGTGTGCAAAGGGCGGGAACGAGGATGTGTTGGACGAACACACGCATTCAGATTGTTGAGGTGAATTGGAAGATGGTCTTTGTTAAATCTCGATTTCTGTCCTAAATCCATAAGGGCGGCTTCAAGAGGAAAAATTTCAATCGTTTGTCCATTGATGATTCGTTGAAGAGAAACATTGTTTCCTACAGAGATCGGGGTCCAAAGAGTCGTGTTAAGGATGGTTTCACACCAAACCAATGCGCGCAACACTGCATCGGTTCTCTTTTTGTCAACGGGAACTGTAGAGTTTAATCTTCCAAAAGGAGTTTCATGAACATTCATACGTCATTCAAGAATTCTACCCCTCATAAATGTAAAGTTGAATTTGAAAAGCCTGATGAACCTGAATTCAATGGCGTTCAACATGGCCCTCCCTCATGGCGTTTACGAAGATGTAGTTTCAGCGATTGGCCACACCCCTCTCATTCGTTTGAACAAGGTGACTGCTGACTTATCAGGCTCAGAAGTTTGGGCAAAACTCGAACGTTGCAGTCCAGGCGGCTCAATCAAAGACCGAATTGGCCTTGCTATGATTTTGGAAGCTGAAGAAAAAGGTTGGCTTAAGCCCGGTGGAACCATTGTTGAAGGAACCAGTGGCAACACCGGCATTGGACTAGCAATGGTTGCAGCACAACGGGGATACGATTGTGTCTTCACAATGCCCGATAAGATGGCAAAGGAGAAAATTGACTTGCTCCGTGCTATGGGCGCACGGGTGGAAATTTGTCCTACAGCGGTCGAAAAAGAAGACCCTCGGTCCTATTATATGGTCGCTGAACGGCTGAGCAAGGAGATTGAAGGAGCATGGTATCCTGATCAATATTCCAATCAATCCAATCCCAAAGCCCACATTCTTTCAACTGGACCAGAACTCTGGAACCAGACTCAAGGTGACATGACCCACTTTGTCGCTACCATGGGAACTGGCGGTACCATTACCGGATGCGGAAAATATCTAAAGGCGCAAGCACAAGAAAACGGCAAAGACGCTCCAAGAATCGTTGGTGTCGATGCTGAGGGGTCCATTCTCAAAGAATGGTTTGAAGATGGAACCATGGGCGTTCCTCATGGATACAAAGTTGAGGGATTTGGGGAAGACTTCATCCCTCCAGCAACTGACTTTTCAGTGATTGATGAAATTCGAATGGTCGATGACGAGATTTGTTTCCGTATGGCTCGACGTCTGGCTAAACAAGAAGGATTGTTCTGCGGTGGGTCCTGTGGTGGAGCGTTACAGATTGCACTGGACATTGCTGCTGAACACGATAAAGCAGGAGAAAAGGCAAAGATTGTTGTCATTCTCCCTGATGCTGGAAACCCATATCTTGGAAAAGTCTACAACGATGAATGGTTAAGAGATAATGGATTTGATGTCGATGGATGGGAGTGGTGAAATGACTGGAGATTCAACCCGTTGCGTCCATTCATCATTGGACCCTGAAGTGACGACAGGCTCTGTACACACACCTATTTTCCAAACATCTACCTACGTTCAGAACGATTTTGCTGACCATCTTGGATATGAATATGCACGTGGAGACAACCCCACTCGAAATGCTCTTCAACGGGCTCTAGCAGAAATGGAATCACCTCATCAAGAAGCATTTGGCTTTTGTTTCGGCAGTGGAATGGCAGCGATTACAACCATCAGTCAAATGCTCAAACAAGGCGACCATGTCATCGCATGCGACGACCTCTATGGAGGCACAGTTCGCTTATTTGACCAAATTGCTTCACGGTTCGGCATTGAAACAAGTTATTCTCCCTTGAAAAGCGGAGACATCGGCAAAGTTGTTCGTGAGAACTCAAAAATCCTCTGGCTTGAAAGCCCGACCAATCCACTTCTCACCGTTCATGATATCAAATCACTGGCTGCAGAAGCAAAAGAACACGGTCTGATTGTCGTTGTTGATTCCACCTTTGCGACGCCTATTCTACAGCGTCCGTTCGAATTGGGCGCAGACATCATTGTTCATTCAACAACCAAGTACATCGGAGGCCACAGCGATGTCATCGGTGGATGTTTAATCACCCAAAGCAAGGAGCTTGCTGAAAAGATTTCATTCTTGCAAAATGCAGTAGGTGCAGTCCCAGCACCGATGGATTGTTTCCTCATCCTCCGAGGACTGCGAACACTGGCTTTACGGATGAACCGCCATTGCGAAAGTGCACAGGCGTTAGCAGAACGGTTGCAGGACAATGAAAAGGTCACTCGACTCTTTTATCCAGGTCTGAAAAGCCACCCAACCCATGAAATCGCACAACGGCAAATGAATGCATTTGGTGGCATTATTTCCTTGGAGGTCAAAGGAGGGGAAGAGGGTGCTCGAAAGTTCGCAGCCCAGTTGAACCTGTTTGCAACAGCAGAAAGTTTGGGCGGAATCGAATCGCTCATCAACCATCCATGGACCATGACGCATGCAGCAATTCCAGAAAAGCAACGCTATGATGCAGGAATGACTCCGGGCTTGATTCGCTTGTCGGTTGGTATCGAGGATATGGAAGACCTATGGCAAGACCTTGTGACCGCTCTTGAAACGCTCTAAGCAGCATCGTTCAAGCACTGTTGGCCTTAGGAGATTGGTTCTGAATTGGGTTTTTGGTTTGTTACTACCAGGAATACTGGTGATCGTAGTTCGTTGATTTGGCCGAGTAAGACCCTTTGATTTTTGTTCATAAAAAAAACGAAGAAGAAAAAGGCCGAGTCAAAGATCAAGGTTCATCTTCAAACGAAGTCTCTCGAGCCCGATGCATGGCTTCATCGCTGGTGAACCAAAAGGTAGGCGTGTCCCCCATATCTTTGTCCCAACGTTGAACAGCACGAGCGAACATTTCGCCTTCTGTGTAATTTTCGCACCACTTGAGGTACCAATCGGCTTGCTTGACCATGGCTTCGTCATCTGGGGCTGTGCGCTTGAGGACCTCGGCCTGAAGGGCGATGGTCATAAGCCAAATTGGAGCAAGAGCGTAGGTCGCAAAGGGGTTGCGCTCCATATCGACACTTCTCCACTCGGTCCACAGAGAGAACACTTGGTCGTAGAGAAATCCAATCAGGAGGACGGAAAACATCACCGTGAAAAAGATGCCTGCAAGTGCAAAATACGTACTTGAGATCCCAAGGATTTCCTCTGAAAAACATGGTCCTTGCTTGCATCCTCCCGAAAACCTCCATTCGATCAACGGCCAAACCAGCAGAGTGATGGTCGTCCCCCACAACAACAGGCTGACGACGGCTTGGGATTGTTGCATCCTCCAGTATTGCCTCATGGCCCATTTTTTGAAAAATGAACCCGCCTCAGGGCTTTCTGTCATGGTGTAAAGGCTGGCCCCATCATTAAAGAAGCAATCGCCTAAATTATTGCGGAAGGAATCAAGAGAGCCTTTTTTTATTTGTTCAAGTGTATATCTTTTAAAGAAACAACCGCAGTTGAGAAAGGATTAAGAATACGCGAATTGGCCATCAGTTAACGACGTGGTGAGAGGTATGAGAGTCCCCAATGTGAAATCATACCTCCGAAATGTACTGACCAGTATTCGAGTACGATTGAAATTCCTTCGCCTCAGATTGAGAAACCGTTTCGCTTCATCCACCGTCCTTGACCCAGCAGGCCCTACAGTCTCCATGACAACCTACGGGCAACGCTTGAAAGATGTCCACATCGCTATCGAGACCATTGCAAAGGGGACGGTTCTCCCCTCACGATTCATGCTCTATTTGGACGTAGAGGAGGATGTATTGCATCCGACCGAGGCCTTGAAACGACTGAAGAAACGAGGTTTGGAAATCCATCTGTCCGAAAACCTCGGCCCTCATACGAAAATTCAGTGGTGGATTCAAAACGCTCCAGAATTTTCTCGCCCTCATATTGTTGCTGACGACGATATATTCTATCCAAAATGGTGGCTGGAACGCATCCTTGATGCAGCACGACACGAACCAACATCAGTCATGGCATACCGGGCTCACAGAATGCTTCTCAGCGATGACAGGAAAGGGCTCACTCCCTATGAATCGTGGCCTCCTGGAATAAAAGGACCAAGTCATCTGAATTTCGCCACCTGTGTATCGGGAGTATTGTTTCCTCCGAATTTCTTAGAGATTATGCGAAGGGCAGGAAATGGATTTCGAGAAACATGCCCCCGAAACGATGACCTTTGGCTCACATTCCAAGCCATTGAACACGGCGTTGGAATTGGTTTAGTTACAGAGGAAAGCCTTCATTTTGACATGCTTCCAGGTAGCCAAGAAGTAGCCCTGCATTCAACCAATGTTTTTGAACAACAAAACGATGTTCAAATTCGTCAAACCTTCCTCCCGAGCACCTACGCCACGCTAGCAGAACACGACCTTCGTTTTCAGCAACGGTAAAAGACCAAGTTAGAAACCATCATCTTCGGATGAAGTTGGAGTTTTGATTGAAACCAAAAAAAAGTCCAAAAACTGCACTTTTTATGGAGAAGAGGTCGACCCGGGGCGCCGTGC
>DAVD01000017.1 GCA_002505405.1 Candidatus Poseidonia alphae
CGAAAACATCGAAGTCATCGATGATACATCAAACCAAGACGATGCAAGCATGGCTGTTTCAGTTGCTATGCACGCTACTGAGGGATGGGGAACCGTGACCATTTCAGCCGTTGATTTGGACGCCGGTCAAGAATACCGCTTTATCTGGGCGGTTGTAGATAATACCGCATCCACTACAACAATCATGATGGACAACGACCATGTTTGGGTTGCAGGAAACGATGGAACACATACCTACGACCTCCCGTTCCACGACCTTGCTGATACGACCGATGCTTGCATTACCGTCGTGTTCAAAGCAGGAACAACCGAATTGGCTACCGATTCCAGCGTGTGTTGGATCTCAGCATCAACCGCCGACGCCGATGGTGATGGCGTTTACGACAAGAACGACCTGTGCGAAAACACGCCTGCAAGTGCAACCGTCCAAAGTGATGGATGCTCTGATTCCGATGGAGACGGTGTTGACAGTACGATTGAAACCGAATGTGGATCTGACCCGAACGACATCAACAGTGTACCAACCGACCTTGATAACGATGGAACCTGCGACTTGCTCGACACCGATGCTGACGGTGACGGAGCGCTCAATGTGGACGAAGTAGCTGCTGGAACCGACCCGATGGATGCAAATTCCTTCCCAGCCAACATGCTGCCAACCTGTGCGGTCTACTATTCCTTGGAAGTGGATGGAATGCCGACTTCGTTTGAGGGAGACGCCGCTATTCCTGCGCTCTCTGGTGCAACGGCACAAGCTGGCGTGAGTTCCTTAACACCACCAGTCATCACCGTTCCTGCAGGAAGTTACTACATCACTGCACACTGCATCGATACCGATGGCGACGATATCACGGTCACCGTGAACGACATCACCGTTGGTCCCATTGCTGGCGAAGTCAGCGCTGGAGCCATCATTGTGATTGGAGAAGATGTGGACGAAACCCTTGACGTCACCGTTTCTTGGACGGATGGAACGGACACACTCACTGCAATTATCACCGTTAATATGGACGGAGATTCGGGACCGACGACCATTCCTGGATTTGGTTTCATGCTCGGTATGATGTCCATCATGCTCGCTGGATTTGTTGCTCTACGACGTGAACAAGAGTGAAACCGTCTTCATATGAACAGTATTGATGGACTAAGCCCTCCTGGCTCAGCCATGGACCGACCCTCACGAAGTGAATTGGCTGGCCTTTGGATCTTGGATCCGAATTGTGTTTTTCTCAATCACGGCTCTTTTGGAGCAACACCGACCTTCATTCGAGAAGAACAAAGGAAGTGGCAGGACCTTCTCGAGGAGGAGCCGGTTCGCTTTTACGAAGACTTGGCGATGAAATTCATGGAAGATTCACGCAAGGCCCTCGCAACCATGCTTGAATGCGATGCTGAGGACTTGGCGTTAATTGAAAACGCAACATCTGGAGTGAATACGGTCATGCGGTCTCTTCGTTTCAATGAAGGCGATGAAATTCTCGTTCCTGACCACGCCTATCAGGCCTGTCGCAACACACTTGACTTTGTAGCCCAACGGTGGGGGGCTAAAATTGTCACCGTCAACATCCCGTTTCCGATTGAAGGTCAACACGTTATCATTGAACGAATAATGGCGGGCGTCACGCCACGAACCGTGCTCGCGATGGTTGATACCGTCACCAGTCCTACAGGTCTATTGATGCCTTTTGAAGAGATCACTGCAAAGCTTGAGGGCGTTGGCGTAAGTGTTCTTTTGGATGCCGCTCACGGCATCGGAATGGTCCCACTATCGCTTGATTCGTTGGGGGCATCATACACCACAAGCAACTGTCACAAATGGCTGTGCGCTCCCAAAGGCTCCGCATTTCTTCATGTACGAAAGGACAAACAAGAAAACATTCACCCGCTTACCATCAGTCACGGGATGACGTTTCCTCTTGGAGACACGACTCGGTTTCGTCACGAATTTGATTGGACTGGAACACGTGACATCTCAGCACATTGTGCCCTTCCTGCTACCATTGAATTCATGGCTGGGTTGGTCGATGGAGGCTGGCCATCCATCATGCAGCACAACCACGAACTGGCCATCAAAGGACGAAACATTTTGTGTGAAGCGCTTGGAATAGATGCTCCGTGTCCAGATGAGATGATCGCCTGCATATCGACCCTCATTCTTCCCCAAGACGGGGCCACAAACGGAATTCCCCTTCACGAACCTGACCCGCTTCATGCGGTATTGCAAACCAAGTACGGCATCCAAGTACCGGTATGGTCGTGGCCAAGTCCACAGGGCAGATACATCCGCATCTCAGCCCAAATTTACAATTCGGAAGATGAGTATCGTTACCTTGCTTACGCTCTCAAAAAGGAATTAAGCGTCTAAATGAACATAGCGACGAAACAGCAATGCTGTATTCAAAACAAAGGTTCGTTTTATAAAAAACTTGAATTTTACAGTTTTCGTGGATACTGTAGCGTTAACTGGTTTGTTCACAATAATTGCAGTCGCTTTAATGACGCCGGGCCCGAATGCCCTCACTTGTTTTGCCCACGGCGGATTGTTCGGGGCGAGGAGCAACATCAAACTCATTCTTGGCATGGTCATTGGCCTGGTTAGCCTTGAACTATCCATCGGCTTGGTCGTGGATGCATTAAGTGAATCCAACACTGCGTTGCAAGTTCTGCACTGGATTGGAATGATATTCCTCGCAGTCATGGTCGTCATCATGTTTCGCGTTAATCCAAAAACGATTGAAACGAAGGGTGTTGATTCGCTCTTGGGAATCAAAGCAGGCATCACAATGCAATTCGTCAACGGTAAAGAGTGGGCTTTTATCATCTTGATAATGAGTAAATTCATAGAATCATTTGGAGGCGGTTTGACGGGAATTGCTGTCATTGTGTTCATCACCGTGTCCGTATGCACGCTCGCGATGGTTGCATGGACCTTAGCAGGGACACGGCTCGACAACATTTTTTCTGACGAAGTGAAGGGTCCTCAAATCTTCAAAACCTGCGGGGTGTTGCTCGGGTTCCTTTGGATTGCCTTTTTGATTCAAGGGCCCGTAACAGGCCTACCTTGAACACACGAAGGCCATTCACTTCTTGCCCTTATCCAATTGCCTTGCTTGCTTTGCCCATTCGTCTCGCTTGACTCGGCCAGGGAAGAACTCGATGGCCTTGTTGACTTGAGTTTCAATCTCTGGGGTCATGTTTCCAACTTGTTCAAAGGTGTAAATGCCGAGCGCATTCAATTTCTCTTCGATGAACGGACCAACCCCTTTGATCGTCTGCAGTGAATCCTTCTCTGAAGCACTTGCGACACCGAGCGTTGCGAAATCAATCGATTCTGCCTTCTTAGAAATTCGTTCAAGGTCTTCGGCTTGCTTGAGTGCCTTCTCATCAAGTTTCACGTCCTCACCGAGCAAAATCTTCGCCTGATTGACCCATTGGTCTCGCTTGACACGGCCAGGGAAGAATTCGATGGCTTCGTTGACGTCAGTTTCAAGTTTTGAGGTCATCTTAGAGACTTGCAAGTAGGTGTAGATTCCGAGCGCATTGAGTTTCTCTTCAATGAATGGGCCGATGCCCTTCATGACCTGAAGGTCGTCTTTATCGCTTGCCTTGGCTGTTCCAAGAATCGCAAAGTCAATCGTTTCCGAGCGTTCTTGAACCCGCTTGAGTTCTTCCTTCTTCTTGACTTCCTTGCTCGCAGGCTTGGCTTCCTTCTTGGCAGCGGCAGCGGCCTTAGCAGCCTTAGCGTCAGCATCCTTGGCTTCCTTAGCATCCTTGGCTTCCTTAGCAGC
>DAVD01000049.1 GCA_002505405.1 Candidatus Poseidonia alphae
CTCCAAAGCGCATACGAGCACGATGCCCTCATGAATGCTTTTCTCAATCCTACCCAAATCCAAGCAATCAAGGCAGAAGGCATCCTCGCCGTAACCAAGGAGGACAAAGGGTGCGCTCATCAACAACGAAAAGATGGACCCTTATCGGGCTCGGCATCTACCTGGTAGCACTCTTACTGGTTCAACCGGTGACCGCAATCATCGTACAGTTGGACCAAGAATTTGCCGCCCCCGTGTCAACTGGCGAGGGGGGAAGAACCCTTCTTGTTGAGGAATTCACCGCCACATGGTGTTCGGTATGCTCCGAGGTTGACCCTGAACTCGAAACGGTTGCAGACAGTCACGGTTCCCGTATCGCACTTGTCGCACTTCACCCCACCGATGGTGAGGATGCCTTCGGACCTGAAGCAGCAGCCCACCGAATTGAGCGAATGAAAGCCGTGAACCCAGGTATCGCATCAACACCAACATTTGTTGTGGAAGGTGGCTCGCCACGAGGCGGGTATGAAGCCTGGCAGGATGTCCAGCGTGACATCCTCAACACTGAGTTAGAACGGCAGCAAGTAACTCCTCTGGCGTTTCAAGTACAAGCAACGGATTCGGGATACAAGGCAACCGTTCTCAATGCAGAACCCTTGACCCGTAACGGAACGCAACTGACCTTCCTCGTTCTGCAACACGGGGCAGAAGTTCCAGACCGAGGCGTGAACGTCGGAGGTCCCACACGAGACCGAGTGCTTCTTGGCATAGCTGAATGCAATCTTGAAACCGGAGCAATCTCAGCAAACCTTGGTTTGTTAAACGCAACAGCGAACGATGAATGCAACACCGACTTTTCGATTGAGTTTCCAAATTATGAATCCTGGAGCGTAGTTCTTGTGCACGAACATACGCTTGATGCGCTGAAAAATGGATCTGAGCCAATGTCGTTAGGGGCTGTTGAAATGGCGCACCGTTCAATTTCAGTTGAGCAATCTTCAACCGCAACTTGGATTCTTATCGGGCTTTGCACCGGATTAAGTTTGGTTGCTATTTATCGTAAAAAGTAACACAATGCTGATTCAGCCCCCTTATCATCCCGAAATCGGGTAATTCACCCCGATATCTGTCAATTGCATGTGCATTTGAAGCGAGGTTTGATAAACTTCAGGACCAATGTATAACCATGACAAACACATGGGAAGACATCACATGGGAAGAAGAGGCCCCCCTCAAGGAGTGGGTCATCGAGTATGTAGCCAAGGTCGGGGACGAATCCTCACACCACCTCACCATACTCTATGGAGAAGAAATCGAAGATGTTCAGCGTCATCTGATGCATGAACTAAGAACAACATATCTCGAAGCGACCGAAATTGAAGTCACCGTCCTTCGTATGGAAGTGATTGACCAGGAGCCGAACGCATTCCACTTTGACGGGACGTACACGCCCTGATCACGCTATTTCTCGATAAATGAGTTCAATTTTTTGACCGTCTTCCAACACATGGTTTTGGAACGTAGTGACCTGTTCTCGGTTTTCATTTCCCTCAGAATCTTGCGTCGTGACAAACATGAGGAATTCGTGACTGTCATCCGTTCGGTAATCATCAAAACCGGTTTCGTCAAAGTGCTTGCCCCATACGTCAAAGAACGCCTCAAGGGGTGCTTCAACACCTTGCTCTTTCAGTTCGATGTGAATGATGCCGTTCGTACTGTGAGTGTGAAGTTGGCGCATGGTGCAGCCCCCGTCGTTAAGGCCGACATCCCCTGGAACCTCGACAAATTCATTGTTGACCGAGAGAACCAATTCGGCATGGTAGTGATCAACGTAATCACCATGCCCGCCGAGGCAATCTTCGGCGAGTGGATGCTTTTCGTCAGCGGTTGAGAACACTTCACTCGAACCGTCACTCTGGCCGAGCAACACGCCCATAGCAACAACAGCTCCTACGGTGAGAAGCAACCAGAATACGGTATCGGATTTCATGCAAAGGCCTCTTGACAATCAAACATCGGCGTCGGTGGTTGTATCGTCGTTCCATTCTCCACGCTCATGCATGCGAGAGATGGTCCAGAAACCGAACAAAGCAATGACGTTGGCAACGTGAGCGGTGGTGCAGTACTGGCATATCTTCCCCATGGCTACCTCGTAGGAGATCAACAATCCAATCACCGGTAGACCGAGTAGGGTCAGATACATTCCATACTTGGAATACCGTTCGGCCCATAGAGCATCGGGTTCCTTAGAAATTGAGTTCGCCAGGAACATCAGTACGCCAAAAGCAACCATTCCAATCATACCCCAAGATAGGCCAAACAATGGATCGGTGTTGTAGGCAACATTTCCGAGGACATCATCGCATGAAAACACCGTTGCGCTTGAGCAAACTGAGCCCCCTTCACTGATTTTGTTTGAAATCCAAAGGGTGTGAACAGAGATTGCAAAGCCGACCAAAAGAACGATATTCAATCCCAAAAGCCGTTGCCGGCGAGGAATTTTCAACTTTGGCCAATTAGCAGAGAGGGTATTGCCCAAGCTCGAACCAAACGATGTTAGCAGGAGCGTCCCGAACAAGAGCGGCACGATGTAAAGCATCAAGATGATATTAGCGTCCATTTACTGTTCACCGCCTACAATTCTTATGATGGCATCCCCTACTTTTTCACTGGGGTTTTCAGATGAGACCCAAGCCACAATACCATCGGGTTGAATGAGGTAATATGCTGGTGTTCCTGGCACCTTCCATTCATCCATGTTGTCCAAGTCCAAATCGTCAATGTACGTGAAATAGTGAGGATTACCAGGACGGGTTGTACAATCGCCCTTAGCGCATGTTTCTTCACCCGATTTATCTCTAAAGGCAATGATTTCAGACCGACTGCTTTCGTGACCTGGAATGTTGAGTTCACCAACATTTGCGACGAAGTTTACGACTGGACCGTCCCACTTCTCAGCTCCTGTCTTGGAAAAGTAATCTGCAGCTTGGCCTGTTTCAGAGGCGGAATCCCAGCAGAATCCACAGTCCGTGTCGATGAATTCAACGACGAGCCACTCGCCAGTATCGTCACCTGCTGACCAGTTATCAACCAGCCAGTCATCCATATTAAATTCGGTCCAACCGGTTCCGTTGTAACTTAGACCTTCCAACGCAGGTGCGCGTTGTCCTTCCTTAGTCCCGCTTGCGATGGGGTCGGTAGTAAATGCCAAAAACATGATTGAGGCAAAGAAAAGTGCCATGATTTTGATGGCTGTGTCGGTTCGTATATCGGCTTCTTCATCGTATTTCATGATTCATTCCCCATTCCAATTTCGTCGAGTAAAACAGATGCAGTATATCGAATCGCATCCTCGCTGTTCATGCGGACATCAAATCCACTATCTAACATTTTGTCAATAGCAAGACGAGCACGAGGCACATCTCCAGCCCAACCCCGGTCACCACCGGTGTATTCGATGCTTGCATCATTGCATCCAGTGACCTCAACCACGATTTCAGCAATCCGACGAACTGAAGCAGTATCGTGGCTTCCGAGGTTGTAGAGATTGAGCGGCTCATCGGTCTTCCCCATCACGTGGAGAATAGCATCAGCACAGTCTCCAACTTCCATGTAGGACTTTTCTTGACGACCGTTACCTAAGACCTCAAGTCGGGTTGGGTCGGCTTTGAGTTTGTGAATGAAATCAAAGATCACACCGTGTGTACCGCGTGCTCCGATAATGTTAGCAAAACGGAAAATCCATGCTTGGAGCCCGAACGTACCAACCCAACTGCTGATCAATCCTTCTCCAGCTTGCTTGCTGGCACCGTACAGCGAAATCGGCATACAGGGGCCGTGATTCTCAGGAGTGGGGAGTGGTGCATTTTCGCCGTAAACAACGGAACTGGAGGCAAAAGCGATTTTCTTGACATCGTTCAGTCGCATGGCTTCGACGACGTTGTATGTGGCGATGGTCCCTTGTTGAAGGTCGGTATCAGTGACTCGAGTACCAAGGCGAATATCGGGATTAGCAGCCAAATGGAAGACGCATTCAATCTCCATTGACATGGCCTTCTTGACATCTTCAAGATGACAGACGTCACCGTGAACCATCGTTGCCGAACCCGATTTCAAATGATGAGAAATGAACGATTCTTGACCGCTTGAAAGATTGTCCAGAACAACCACATGGTCGCCGCGTGCGACCAAGCGGTCAATGAGGTGGGACCCAATAAAGCCAGCTCCTCCGGTTACCAAGGCTCGCATAGTCAAAGCACCAAGGGCGCCGGTATAAGGGGTTAGGTATTGAGTTCTGTAACACTCATGCAAGTCATTCATAACCGTTGACGAGCAGCGATTTGGCTCTGAGAAGATGTCTCGGAGGAGGTGAAAACGTGAAGAAAAACGCAACCATGAACGAAGATGAATCGGTCGATTCCAATGTATTGGTCGGGTATGTCCGCCGCAGCAACGCTGGAGGGGCTCTCAAAGTATCCATCAATACGGCGGCATTTGCTGATTGCAACACTTACATGACAAGCGATGGTCAATCCTATGTCCCCCTGGTCATTTCCATCGCCGCCCTTAACAAGGTGCTGTCAGGTGATCGTGCGGTAACAACCATCGCCCAACTGCATGACTGAGGAGAGCATTGAACCTATGTCAGACTTACTTGATCTACCAAGATGAAGTCAGCGCCCGTTGGTCGTCTTCGGCCGGCCATCGGGCCCCATGCCCGTATTTCGGGAGGGATTGGATGAAAAAACGAACACACCTATATAGAAGGGAGAATCGGGTTTTATTTGTGACAACCATCACTGACACGGAGCCTTCCAAGAGGCCTTTCGTCGTTGCGGGCATGCCCATGTACAACGAGGAGGAGACCATTGGCTCGGTTGTAATTCGTGCTCTTCGCCACGTCGACAAAGTGGTTTGTATTGATGATGGTTCATCTGACGCCAGTGCTCGAATCGCAGAGGCATGTGGCGCAATCGTCGTCAGACATCGTATCAATCGGGGATACGGCGGGGCGCTCAAAACACTCTTCATGGAAGCCTTGGAAATGGACGCTGATGCCTTGGTTTTGTTGGATTCAGACGGACAGCATGAAACCCATGACATCCCCAACATGCTCGAACCGATTCTTAGTGGAGAAGCGGATTTCACCATCGGCTCTCGCTTCGTAGACGGGGGCGGTGGAACGGACATGCCCGCATACCGTAGACTTGGTATCAAAGTCATTACAGCAGCATCGAACCTTTCAAGCGACCTTGACATCAAAGACACTCAATCTGGATTCCGTGCATTCTCACGCATGGCTCTGGAACGACTTCGGTTCGACTCCGAAGGTATGGAATTGTCTCTCGAAATGTTGGAAGACGCTCGGGAAAAACAACTTCGTGTTCTCGAGGTCCCCACCATCATCCGTTATGACGTACCCAAGGGTTCCAATTTCACAGCCGTATCCCACGGATTTACGGTCCTCACATGGGCCATGCTTTCACTGTCTCAAAAGAAACCACTCTTGGTATTGGGAATCCCTGGATTTGGACTTCTAGCAACCGGAGCAGCCATGGGGATGCAGACCGCTCAAGGATTCACCACTCAGCTTGACAGTGTCATCGGAGACGGTATTTCTGCTGTCTGGATCGGCGTCTTAGGACTGGCCTTGATGGCCACAGGCCTGGTGTTGCAAAGTGCACGTGGATTCTTACGCCACCTTCTTGTCCGTGAATTCGGACTGGACTAACCTAACAATCGTATTGCAAGCGAAATCAGATAGGGCGCTGCAAAGAGCCCAAAGAAGATGAACATGAAAATCCTCACCGTTCGTTGGTTTTTGTCGTCTGCAATGTTTTTATCGATGCAATCTTGTTCTTTACACACCCTTGGTTCGGAAGAAAGAGGGATGGGCTGAAAGCAGATACGGCAGTGCTTGTGAGGTTGCATTTTATTGTTGGAGAGCGACCCCGCAAATTGGCTGGATTTTTTCGCTACCATTTCCTTCACTTTCTTTGCATTCACCATAACGCTCACCTATGCTTTGATGGCCGTACCTACGAAAGGCTTGCCTTCTAAGGCATCGTCAAGAAGCCCGATATCTCTGCCGTCAAGTACCGCCAAATTCATTCCCGAGTCCATGGCTGCTTGAACCGCCATGGGGTCAACGACCGCAGAAGCGCCCGGCTCAAGTGGAACCCCCACCCCGGTTATAGCGCCGAGTTCATCCAGTGTGATTTCGGTCAATGCTTCAGCATCGTCATGATGACGTGGGTCTTTGGAATAGACGTGTGACACGTTCGTAGCGATGATGCAGTGACGGGCTTGGACAGCGCCTGCCAAACGAACAGCGACCGTGTCGGTGGTATGTCCAGGGACCGTACCGCCCATCACGACAACATGGTGCGAATCCATCAGAAGTCGGGCATCTTCAATCGTATGCGGGATGGTAAGGGCTACATCGCATCCAATCTCAGCAAGAATTTGTTGGAGAACGGTAGCATTGAGTCGAGTGGCTGCAATTCCGATTTCGTCAAGTCGTTGGGCCGATGAAATCATGGGGGCGGCGAGTTCAATTCCTTCACGAGCAGGGAGACCTCCACCGACTACTAAGGCCAGTTTCCGACCGTTTCCCTCCAAATGGACGACGAGTTGCCTGAGACGAGCCATCCAGGTTTCCCGCTGAGCCGCTTCCTCCGGACGGAGAAGACTACCACCCAATGCAACGACATGGCGAATGCTCATGACTCCTGTGCTACGCGGCCATCCTTTCATCCTATCCCCGAACAAGGGCTGTCAAACCCTAGGACAGAACAAAGGCAGGCGAGGTTTGAAGTGCCCCACCTAGACCCACACATGGGAGGCGTAGCAAGTGGCGGACGATGCAAAACAATCAGCGCGACGGCTCCGTCTCAAACTCGCTTTGGAAGAACTTCGTGAAATGAAGGGATTCGGAACAGAGCTTGTCACATTGATCATCCCACCTGACCGCCAGGTTTCAGATGCTCGCCAAATGCTTCAAAACGAACACGGTCAGGCTGCAAACATCAAATCAAAAGGAACGCGTAAAAACGTCCAAGGTGCTATTGAATCCGCCCTCTCCACCCTCTCCCGTTACAAAAACGCAGGTGAATTCGGCATCGCCATCTTCGTTGGCTCAATCATCATCGGCAACAACAAGAATCGTATGATTAGCGTCGTCATTGAAGACCCTCCCGAACCCTTGCTGTCCTTCCGTTACCGATGTGATTCAAAGTTTGAATTAACGCAATTAGAGGAAATGCTCATCGACAAAAAATCCTACGGTTTGTTTGTGATTGACCGCTCGGAAGCAGCCTACGGGATCGCTTCAGGAAAACGGATTCACGTGCAGGAACATCTTGTTTCCAACATCATGGGCAAGCACCGACAGGGTGGTCAGTCTGCCCAACGTTTCGAACGATTGATTGAAGAGGCTGCACACAACTTTTTCAAACGAGCCACAGAACATGCTAATGCGTATTGGCTCCCGCATTTGGAAAACATTCAGGCCATCATTATCGGTGGACCTGGCGCAACCAAAGACTTCGTGGTGAAGAACGATTACTTCCACCACGAAATCGTCAAAAAGATTGCTAAAACTCACTTTGACGTCGGCTACTCAAACGAATCCGGTGTTCGGGAACTCGTTGAAAATGCAGGAGCAATGATGGGTGAAATTGAATTGGACGCTGAGCGCCAAACCATGAACCGATTCTTGGAAGAACTGATACGCCCTCATCCGAAAGCAACCTACGGTGAAATGATGGTAAAACGTGCATTGGATGAAGGTGCAGTCGAGAAATTGTTGTTTTCTGAAGGCTTGAAAGCAAAGGATTTGAAGGTCCATTGCAAAAAGTGCAAGCATGAATGGGACCAGCGGGTCAAGAAGGCCAGCGAGGATATATCGTGCCCCGAATGTGCAGCATCCGGTGAGGCGATGAGAGTGCTTGAAACCGTTTCAGTCTTTGACACGCTAAGCAAGAACGCTGAAGCAAGCAATACAGAAGTGATCATCATTTCAACAGACACTGAAGAAGGCTCACAACTGATGCTTGGATTCGGTGGACTTGCAGCAATATTGCGCTATCCTTGGATGTGAAGTGATCTCATGCAGATGCTAAAGCGAATCGTTCAACCCCTCATCATCGAAGCCCTAACGAACATGGGCGTAGAACAAATGCCTGTTGAAAAGATGCTTCAACCGTCAAGAGAACTTGACCAAGGCGACCTCGCTCTACCGTGCTTCCCTTTTGCAAAGCGGTTGAGAATGGCTCCTGCTGAAATCGCAGAACAACTCGCACAACATGTTGCAGAACATCCTGCAATTGGAGAAGTGAGCGGCGTGAACGGCTATCTAAACATCCGAGCAAATCCAGCATGGATTGTAGAGCAATTGATGGAATTTGGAACTCAGGGCTCCCATCCGTCTCCAAACCGCAGTGTTCTCATTGAGCACACCTCAGCAAATCCAAACGGTCCGTTTCACGTTGGCCGTGCCCGGAACGCCATTTTGGGCGATACGTTGGTTCGACTGCACCGGTTGTTTGGAAACGATGTCACGGCTGAATACTATGTTGATGACATGGGCAAACAAGTCGCTGTTCTCGCTTGGGCATTGGAACACCTATCGGCTGAAGACGTGGAGGCTCAATTGGTTGGCCGAGAGCCAGTTAATCCCTCCTGGAAAGGAAAGGCAGACCATGAACGGGTCCGATGGTACCAAGCCGCACAAGCACTCCGCCAAGGAGAAGAAGCCGCTGAAGAAATTGAGAAGAGCATTGGAACGATGGTCCATGCAAGTGAAAACGGTGATGAGGACGTACTCGCTTCGTTTCAAGCTGCATACCAGCCGGTATTGGAAGGAATGCTCTCCACATTGGGCCGCCTTGGAATTCACTTCGACCGATTCACCAAGGAATCCATTTTTGTGACCAACGGTGATGTTGGCCGCCTCATGGAACGACTTGGAACGCTTGAAATCAACGGCGAAGCGGACAATGGAGCTCAATACCTCGACCTCGGCGCCCGTGGACTGAAGGGTAAAACTGAATTCTTTTACCGACGAGGTGACGGCTCGTCGCTCTATGCCACCCGTGACATTGCTTACCACATGTGGAAATGGACCCAAGGAGGTGACCTCATCAACGTGCTTGGTGAAGACCATAAACTTCAAGCGAAACAAGTTGGAATGACGCTCGAGGAACTTGGCGAACAACGACCAGAAGTTGTCTTTTATTCATTTATCAAACTCCCAGAAGGGAAAATGTCAACCCGTCGTGGAAACGTTGTCTTCATGGATGATTTGCTGGAGGAAGCAAAAGAGCAAGCAGCGGTAGTGGTCCGAGAACTTCGTCCACATTATGAAGATGAAAAGATCGCTACCATCGCAGAGGCAGTAGGCACCTCAGCGGTCCGATTTAACATCATCAAGGTAAGTCCAGAGAAAGGATTCACCTTCCGCTGGGAAGACGCACTTACCTTTGAAGCGGGTTCAGCACCGTTCATCATGTACAGCCATACACGAGCGTGTTCAATTCGCAAGCGAGTTGAAAGCGAAGTCGGGCCAATTAACACCGTCCTCAAGGGAAATACTGAGCCTGAGAATGAATTCTCTAATGGCTTGGTTGCCCTCCTTAGAGTTCTCGCTGTCCATCAAGATCGAGTGGAAAAAGCAGTCAATGACCATCGCCCCCATTTGTTTGCCGAACACATGCTCCATCTTGCCAACGCATACAATGCATTTTACCGAGACTGCCACATCATTACCGATGGCGAAGTGAACGGATTCTACCTGTGGCTTTCCGAACTTGCCCGAAGCATCATGAAAGATGGTATGGAAGGCCTTGGCCTTGTAGCCATTGAAGAAATGTGATCATTGGTCGTTGCGGTGCCATCCTTCTGGAAGGGCCATTGGATCGTTGGGCCGAGCCGCTTTCACTTTACGAACGATTTCAAGTCGCATGGAATCCATCCCGACGAATTCAGTTGCAGACATCGTAATTCTTCCTTTAGGGTCCAACAAAAACGGCAATTCAGGTTCACCTTGACCGCCGTTTGCGTTCCACTCTTCCTCAGCCGCTTGAACTTCATCCCACATTTCAGGGAGCGGTTTGAGCAAATCCGCTTTGGAGGTAACCACCAGTAATTCGGTTTCAGGCAGCAAGGTTTCAACTTCCTTTAACAAACTCATTTGCTCTTCATAAGACGTGCCACATGATTCGCTTTCATCCACCAAAAAGAGGACCAGAGAACCAACGTGTTCCAAGGCGGCAATTGCTTGCATCTCGATGTAGTTTCGTTCATTCATAGGTCGGTCCAACAGACCTGGCGTGTCAACCAGCTGATATTGGAGCCTGCGATGGACGAAATGCCCAACGTGAATTTGCTTGGTTGTAAATGGATAATGGTTGACTTCCATGTTGCCCGAACTCAATGCTGAAATGAAGGCAGACTTACCAACGTTAGGCGCTCCACATACCACAACACAAGGAAGAATTGGGTCGATTTTAGGAAGGCGCTTGAGTGTCTCTCTTGCCTCGCTTAGCCAAAGTAATGAAGAACTTACTTGTCGCATGATGGATGAAATACGTCCGTAGGCTTCCCTTCGAGCATCGTGCATTAATTCCGTACGACCCGTACGAATAATCTTCTTAGTATTCTGTGAAGCAATCCGTAGTACTTGCTTCCCAGCCCATTGAAGGGCTGCGAGGTTTTTACGATAATCATCGCTTCCTACACAAGCATCGATCATCGCAATATCAAACAAAGGCGATTGGTCAAGCGATGGCCAAGCAGCCACGAGTTCAATGAATTGATTGGAGATGACATCGGCTGCGGTTTGGACCATACGGGTCATCTGTTTTCGCACACGAAACACACGAACAGGGTCGTCAACTCGGTCAGCCGCTTTCTTAGCTCGAGAGAAGGCTTTGTCGAGCAATTCGTCTTCCAGTAAGACGGTGCTCAACGTTCGCCAAGATACTTTCATGTTCTTCCCTCAACTCATGCCCGTGGCCCGCACTTCAAGAAGTCACCCGTCCATTAGGCCTCTTTAATATGAAAGGGGAGGTTCAAGTACGCTCGCCGATTCACCAAGACATGGCGAAGAAGAAAACGGGAACCGGACTACCTGAATGGGCGCAACCAATGTGGAAGGACTTGGGTTCACCCGACCTTGACGAGTTAGCATCGGTACACACTGGAGACCTTCTTGAACGCCGTCATGGGCTTCGCAAGGATGATTTCATTGAAGTCCACATGAACGTTCAAGCATTCAGCGACCCTGAAGACGCTTACATTCGAGGCAGACTCCTCTCCAGCGGTAAAACCAGTTTGGAAATCCTCGGCGAAGACGGTCGCAGTCATTTTGTGGCTCGTGAAGTCATCGTTCGAATCGTACTTGTAGCGCACACACGGCCAGCGTACATCGATGATGATCATTTGCTGGCTTACGAGCGAGAAGACATGAAGCGTCGTTCAACCCTTCACGAAAAGGTGGAGAAGCAGACCAAAGGAAACGACGATTCACATCTCTGGGGTTGAAATCAATGGACCTTCCAGAGGGTTGGGAGGAAATTGACGGACGGCTCATGCATGAAGCGGCCTTTGAGGATTTCAAACAAGCCAAATCCTTTGTTGATGAAATCTCCGACATCTGCGAGGAACATGCTCATCATGCAGACATCCACTTTGGATGGGGCTATGTCGTGATTGAATTGATGACCCATGACGAGCAGGCGATTACAGAGAAAGACATCCGCCTAGCCAAAGCGATTAACGCACTCAGGTGAGCATATGCCGAAGGACCCAAAAGGACGCAAAGAACCTGGTTTCATGCGCCATGCATTCGTCTGTGCGCACGAACGACCCGAAGGAGCGGCTCGACCATCGTGCCTTCCTAAGGACAGCATGAGCATGATGCGAGAACTCAAACAATCGGTTCGTGATAAGGGCCTCAAGGGCGTTCGAGTCCAGAAATCCGGGTGCCTCGATCACTGTGAATTTGGACCGACATGCGTTGTTTACCCCGAAGGAACATGGTATTCACTTGAAGCGGACGGCGCATTTGATGCCGTTCTCAAACATCTGGAGACGGGTGAAGTCCAGGTGAAGTTCACACTTGACCTCAGTGAGTGATCACAATTTGACTGGCCGAGTTGCACCGCATGCTTGACACTTGAGCAGGGTGGTTCTGTCTTCACGGATGAAATGTGTATCCGGTGCCGAACATTGACTGCACTTGATGTAAGTGTTCACGTAGCTAGCAATCGTGTTCTTAATTCGCTTTGGAGGAATTCGCCCCTTAAAGCGTGCACGAGGGCCGTCACGGGAACCGGATGTACCCAGATCGTTCAAGATGTATTGGTAGACGTGGTTTTCATCCCTGTCCATCATCGAAACAACATCGTTGAAGTTACGAAAGATTGTGTTTGAACCCTCGATGAGGATTTGTGGAGCAGGCAATCGCCAACGTGACCGACTGGAGATTTCCTCTGGAATGTTCTCACGGGCACGGTCAAGGAGGGACTCGTAATCAAAGTCGGCCATGATTCGTGGCCGGCCTCCCACCCTTCAAGACTTTCGCCCAGCGAGGTATTTACAGGAAAGCATTCATGTGGGTCAAACCAACCCGTTGAAATGAGCATCATGGTGTTAAGCATTGAAGAACTGAAGGTCCTTGCAACCAATCTACGAAAAGAGGGGTTGAACACTCAACAAATAGCAGATGAATTGTCCCTATCTCAAGACACCATTACTTGGCTGTTGACCGGAACCGGAGAAAAAGACCGGCCGAGTGATGTTCGTATCGGTTGGAGAACGCTTGGAGTCCGCCCCCACCGCATCGCGTCGATTGGAGCCATTATGGCCGATGTTGCCGATGAAGAAATCGGACACGACGACATTGATACCGTGGTTGGAATTTCCATCAATGGAATCGCATTTGCTTTTGAGGTCGCCCGCATGCTTGAATCGGACATGACCGTTTTCCGCACGACTGATGAAGGAGCAGGTAGCGGTTCACTCTCTACAAAATACGGGCAGGTCGCTGGTAAACGAGTGATCATCATCGACGACGTTCTCTCATCCGGAATGACAATGTCAAAAACCATCCAATCCATTCGGGATGCAGGCGGCGATGTTGCCCTTGCAGTGGTTCTTGTCAACAAAACAACTCGAAACGAAATCGATGATGTACCTCTTCGTGGATTGATTCGTGCCGTTGCTGTGTGAGATGATGTCATGCACTGGTCCGACGTCATCGCGAAACGGCTCGCTGAGAGTGGTAGCGACCACATTATTGCAACCGGAATCACACCGAGTGGCGAATTCCACATTGGCCACCTCAGGGAAATTCTCACGGGAGACATGATTACACGGGCAGCCCGTAGAGCAGGACTCAATGCAGAATTGGTTTTTGTCGTAGATAATGCGGACCCGTTGCGCAAGGTCTATCCTTTTTTGGACCCATCCTATGAAGAATTTATTGGCCACCAACTCGGTGCAATCCCTGCGCCAAACGAGGACGGAAAGCCCGATTGGGACCGCTTTAAGAGTGAAGGCTGGTCGTATGGCGACCACTTTCTCGAACCTTTTCTCAAGGCCCTCAAGCAAATCGGTGTTGAACCTCGGTTAATTCCAAACCTCACATCGTACAGAGAAGGGAAATTTGCAGACGCCGCCAAAAAAGCATGCGATAACCCCGATGCGATCCGAGAAATCATCGAACGAGTATCTGGAAGAGAACTTCCAGCAGATTGGTTTCCCTGGCAGCCGATTGATTCTAAAGGTTCACTCGATGGCCTAACGATCACTGGATACGAATATCCGATGGTCACGTGGACGGACCAACACGGTTCAATGGGACAATCCGACATTACCAAGGGTGAAGGGAAACTGCCTTGGAGATTGGATTGGCCGGCCAAATGGGGATTCAATAGCATCACCTGTGAGCCGTTCGGAAAGGACCATGGGGCCGCTGGTGGCTCGTTTGCGACGGGAGTTGAAATCGCTGCCTTTTTCGGCCATGAACCGCCTCAATCCTTGGTCTATGAATGGATCAGCCTTCGTGGGAAAGGAGCGATGTCATCCTCGACTGGAAACACGGTTGGGCCGATTGAGGCGCTTCGCCTTGTCCCGCCCGAAATCCTTCGCCTTTTGATCGCAAATTCCAAACCGAATAAGGCTATAGAATTTGACACGGGAATGGGTTTAGTCAATCTTGCTGACGAATATGAACGACTTTCTTCAAGGGATTTCGTCGAAGAACGTTCCAATGATGCATTGAGCAGAAGGCAACGCGTCCAAATTGAAGACGCAGAAGCTGCCCTACGACTGTCCATGGTATCTGCTGGAGAGCAGGCAGAAGCGACTTCAGTGAGTTTTCGACACCTCGCACTTCTCGCTCAAATCAAACCGGATGACGATGGAATTTGGTCATCGCTCAAAGAATCAGGGGCCATCTCGGGACCAACATCGGTTCTCTCCGACCGACTCAAGAGGATGCGAGCATGGATTGAATCCAAACACTTCCCCGAAGAAATGCGAATCATGATACTCACCCAACCGGATGAGACCTCCCTCTCTGGATTGGATGATGAACAACGGAAGGTCATACCCCATATTGCTGCTGAATTAGACGCTGCTGAATGGACGGCCGAGGGCATTACGCTCGCCTTCAAAAATGCAGCATTGCATGCTGAGGCACCCATGCGCTCCATGTACAGGGCGTGCTATGCGATGTTCATGGGAAGCGAACGTGGCCCTCGTTTAGCCCCCATCTTAGCAAATTGTGTTCGTGAAGAAGTGTGTACGTTGGCCAAGGCTTGCGCTGCCCAATTATCGTAATCGCCACATCCATGCACCCACCAAGAAGCGGTCCTGCATCAAGAGTTTGAGACATACCCTTCAAAAGGAGTCACTTACCTTGGGAGCATATGGGAGGGGTGTATTGTCCGACATGTGAGGCAGGTGTTGAAGTCACCGCCAAATTCTGCCTCTCCTGTGGACACGACCTGTCACTTCAGGGCCCAATTACCGCCACTGGCCACGATTTAAACCAACTCAAAGATGTAATTCGTATCCGTGACGACCTTTCGATGGCGCAAAAATTTGACATGATTGCCCAAGTTGAAGATGGAGCCGACCCCATTGCACTCGGCATAGCCGCAGCAGCTGATGTTGGAGAAAGTGCATTGAACGAAGCATTTGAAGCACCGACCTCAGCAATGGAAATCGCCCCCGCCCTCCAAAACATCAACTGGGGAAACTCGGCAGCAGATGCTGCCATTGATGCGATCGCATCCTCAAAAGTTGGTGACTTGAAGGCAGCGGGAACCTTTGACCTCGAAAACGAGGTATTTGTTGAAGCGATGGACCTTGGCCTGAAAGCGAGTATCCATCTCATACAAGCCTCACAAGGTGACCCTCAAGCGTTAACCTCAGAGGCATTGAAGAGCGTACCAATCATGGTCCCTCCAAAGAAGAGCTTTTGCCCCAAATGTGGTTCGGACATCCATGCAAATGCATTGCTGCAATGGAAGAAGTGGACCGAAACCGCTCATTCGTTCCTCGCAATGCAACTCGAGGCGTCCATGAAAACCTCTCTGATGCACCTTTCTTCAACCTACCAAGATAAAATTCAAGACCTCAAGGACCAACTTTCCGATGCAAAGAGTGCCACTGCACCGGCTTCCGAAGTGGATGAGGAAGAACTTCGGAAGAAGATTGAGAAAGAAATTCGTAAAGAACTTGAAGCAGAAGCCAAAACATCTGCTTCATCGTCCAAGGACAAAGGCGCTGCGAGTACCGCCTCCAAACCAAAGAAAAGTTCAGCCCCAACCAAACCCAAAGCGAAATCCGGAGGTATGTTTGGCGCTAAGAAGCCGAAGAAAACATACGAAGGCGAACCAGGAGGTAAGGCCGAATGGTTCCTCGAAGAGGCCCTGGACACCGTCTACGACCCGCATGGAACCGGTAAACCCATCAAAGGGGCTATGATTCTCGCACGTTCATCAGAAGGTAACGTTCGAGTTCGTGATGTTGTGCGCGCCTATGCAGCAGAAGGAATGGATGGAATCTCAGAACTTGCACATACAAGTCCACTTACGGATTACCTCATTCAAGCCTTTGACGCCTGTTGAGAAGGAAGCATTTGATGCTCGTTCTACGGAATGATTCTTGAGCCACCGTTGTATGGGAGCATCATGAAGAGCGAAGCCTCCGGCTTGGAAATCGCTCTTGAACAACTCTCACAGGCCAATCAACGTGTAAAACAATGGGCCAATCTACGCCTTGATGGCCTCTATTCCAATGTTTTGAAATCCCCTGGAACCATACTGGTATTGCTTCTCGTCATCACCGGTATTTTTGCCCAACAAGGGATGTCATTTCAACAGCAAATTGACGATGACGTGGAGATCTTCCTCCCCGATGGAGCCCCTTCGACCGAGCTTCTCCTTGAAGTTCGTACTGAATGGTCCACTGACCTTGCCATCATCTACATACAAACGCCCAATGCGTTCAACACCGCCGATTCTACGAACATCACTGAGGAAAACTTCCTGAAAGAAATCAGTTGGATTGAAGGGGATTCCACCAACATTAACAGCGACTCTCGGGGAAGAGGAATCGATTATGACAAGTTTGACCACGGCAGGAAAGACGGTGTGCTTTGGATTATTTCTCCTGCCCAAGTCATCAAGGAAATCAATTCATCCGATGGCCGTTTCAATACCGCCCTCTGCGCCAACATTGTCAACGAACGTGTACCGCTATCGATTGATTGCAGTCAAGATCAAACTGGGGGAGAATACAGCATTCCTGACCAAGACCGGATTGACCAAATCATAGAAGAATCCGAAGGTGGATTTGACTCGTTGTTCAAGGATACGAACGACATGGATCCAACGGTGGACAGCGATGGCGATGGAAACTACACCAATGACATGGATGGAGATGGTATTTGGGACACAACGGCCATTGTTGTCGGCATGCACCATGACCCAAGCGTAACCAATGAATTCAGTGATTTTTCAGAACTTTTAAAACACTTCCAGGAGGTCATTGATAACCGGCCAACCGACTATCAAAATACCGAAATGACCGTGACGGGATTAACGAAAGTCCTCGAAGACATATCGGATGCAATCTATGAGGACCTGTTGATGATTCTACCGTTTTCAGTATTGTTCACGATCCTCATCATCACCTTCCTGCATCGGTCTGCAAAAGTCGTCGTCATCACTGGAACTCCGATTATGATGGCTCTTGCAATTACCTTTGGTACGTCGGTCATTCTTGACATCACGCTCACACCAATGATTGTAGCCACCTTCCCGATTCTTATCGGGCTTGGAGTAGATTATTCCCTTCACATGGTGAATCGTATCGAGGAGGTGCGGCGAAAGGAAATAGACAAGGCTCACGATGAAAACGAACGAAGGCGAAAGCGAGGGGCGCATGAATTGGAAGTGCCCGACCTCTGGGACCTTGATTTTTACAAATCCTGTGTGATGGAAATGACCCGTTCAACCGGTGTTGCTGTATTCCTATCCGCGCTTACTACCATCGTTGGTTTTTCAGTACTCATCGCTCCTGCAATCGTCCCCATATCTCCAATTCGATCCGTTGGAATCACACTTGTTATCGGAATTTTCTCAACCCTTATCCTCAGTATTATCCTCGTACCAACCCTGTCTTGGTTGCTGAAATTCAACAAAAGAAGCAATCCATCTGTTTGGAGAAACATCGGCAAATTGCCGGTCCGAGGATTCCTCATATTGCTGGTAATCACCGCTGCAGTCACCTCCTACGGAATTGCAAATCTAGACGAAATGAACAAACCCATCACTGGTTCATCGGAAGCTCCCGACGGAATCGATTCCCTCAACTCCCTCGCAGAGTATTCCCGTCAATTCAGCAGTGGACAAACATCACTGTTCATCTACGATGCTGCTGAACGGCCCAACCTCAACGGAACAGAAAACATCAGAGACCTCCCTGTTCTTGATTCAATGGATTCCATAGAAGGTGCCATCGACCAAGTCGATGAAACATCAACGACAAGCATCATCACGTTCCTCAAAACAATACCTGCAACAATAACCCTCGCCGACGGAGTGAGTGTAGGCGATGGCTCTCTCTGGGATTTACTTCATGACCCGTGTTGGGACAGTCAAGAAATTTTAGACCTTAACTGCCCTGGATGGACCTTGATCCCTGTTTCGGAACGTGAAGCCCTAAGAAAAGACATGGTCAACGTGGCTTTTGACACGTTGTCAGAAGAGGTTCGTTCAATGCTTCTCAATGAAGACGGGGACAAAGCCATCGTCTATGTGACTCAGCCTTACATGAATCTCAACGTAGCGGGAGAACTAAGGGATGAGATCGATGAAATTCTAGGCGATGGGCCTATATTACTCAATACAAGAACTTCCTTACTTACCGGTGGACTCCCTGTATCTCTAGATATCAACGATGGAATTCATGACACACAGAGCAAAACAACGATCATCACGCTGCTCGTCCTTACGATTCTTCTTGCGATTGTATTCCGCTCCCCAAGACTAGGGATTTACACGATGATTCCGGTGGCCGTGGTCATCTTATGGCAACCACTTCTCATGCAAAGCGGGGACGTCAATGTTAATATTTTCACGGCGATGATCGGGACGATTGTCTTTGGAATTGGAGTCGACGATGCCATTCACGTCATGCACAGAATACAGGAAGAGGGGGAATCGCCTCATGGCATTGCATCTGCGATTGAAGAAACAGGGCAAACCATTTTTGAAACGACCATCACCACTGTTTCAGGCATTGGAGCGGGATTCTTGGCGGCATTCCCTGGTCTTGAGAATTTCTTCATGCTGATGTGTCTCCTCATCATCTTTGCATTCCTCACCAGTTCTTTCCTACTGCCGGCGATCATTACAGCAGAACATGTTGCGAGAGCAAAGATGAACGGCCATCCCTCTTGGATTGACTTTGGAGATGGAATCGCAGTTTCGCAACCTGAGGTCATGAAATCACTTGACGCCATAGTCATTGAAGAGCCAATTTGATAATTCGGTTGTATTTGTTGAAGTGGAGGGAGTAGGGAGTAAGCCCCTTTCTGTTCCCTTTCGGTGATCGCATTCAACTGTGCGTCCTACCTGTTCCTCGTCGTGCCGAGTTAACGGAACGGTTTGGACTTGCTCCAGCGGGGTTGCTCGTCTCATCGACAACAAGGCAATCTCGGTCTTTCAACGTCATCGTACACACCTTGCATCGTTCGTTTCTGCAGCATTAACCCAACCATTTCTGTTTGCTTCCTTCTGTCAGCCGCTTGCACTACGGAGAGGGGACTTTCCTCAGAGTCGAACTCTGTCAGCGATCCTCCTACTCCCTCCATGCGGAACTGTTAGCCTCTCGCATTTCAATGCGCCGTTGAAAGGAAAACATTCACTGATAGGGATTTTCACCAGGTGAAGAAACCTCAGCAGAGGCTCCATATGGACCCTGTTGATTGGTTGGTTCTACCTTCTGGCGGGGAGGAGTTGGTCGGGAAGGTGCTGTAGTTAATTCCGGAACCGATTCTCGGCGCAGCCCATAGACAAGGAGACCAATGAGGCTCAATGACAGCAATCCGACGACGACCAGCAACGATGAATTCACACTCGCTATACTCCCTAACACACCCTCAGTACGAGGCTCGTCCACACGAACCGTACTGGATTGAACCGAAGGGCCGTTAACGATGTTAATTTCGAGCCACATCGTACCGTCACGAGTTGGTTTCCATGAGTAATCGTAGAGTACGGTTTCACCGCTTTGAATCGTGAGCGTTTGGGCATCAAGTTGGGTTCTGGCCCCGGTTGATTCAACAAGATTTACGATGACTTGGGCCTCACCATCTGCGAGACCGAAGTTGGAGATCATGGTTGCAATTTCAACATAATCGCCTTGGTGAATATCAGATTTAGGATCCATCTCCACCTTTGAGAAGGCATACTCCGGAACCCGTTGTTCTAGCGACCAAACTCGAAGAGGCGAGTCTATGTCATTGAAGACCTCATTCACAGGATGGCCGGCCGCATCCATTCCGGTAACCCAAATTCGCAGTTCAACAGAGCTTGTGCGGAACACAGGAAGCATCAATTCATCCAAATCCAACGCAGCCCGAACAGGTATGGATGTACCTGAGAGTCTTTCACCCAATATCTCAAGGGCAATACTTCCGTTATCATAAACATATGAATTAATGCCGAGTCCCGCCTCATTTAAGGACCAATGGAGGCGAAGTGTGGATTCATCCAATTGTGAATTTTCATTCAAACGCAGTTCAAATTGCAAGCCTTTCCAATCCTCTTCCTTGAGCTCGGAATTGGCTGATGGACGGTCAATTGCAGTCACACTCGGGGCTTGATTGTCAACAATAAACCAAATGAAAGCTGAGTTGTCTCCCCTGTAAATCGCCCCATTAGGGGCGTCGAACAATCCTCCAGTCAAACCGTAGGTATTCTCCTGTAGCGGAGCCATAACGGTTCCGAAGAATGAACCGTTAACTGTTTCAAGAACCACTGAATTTTCGCCTAAATTCATTTCCACATCAAGGTCCTGCTGCAACGAATCTCCTGTTCTGAACCACATCAGTGACCCTGAAAGTTCAAACGTGGTTCTGGGTTTGACCCAGTAGCCAAGTGAATCGCTTGCTTCATCGCCAAGTTGGATTGACAATGAGTTCTCATCAAACACAACTTCGCTTGAGAACTTCCACCCTAATTTTTCAAGAGTGAAGCGGTTTGATTGTCCTGATTGGTCCAACATGATGATGTTTGGAATACGGAGCAGTGAGGTATCTGCATCGTAGCCCCATTCAATTGTGAAATTGGCTTCAAATGCACCGTTTCTTGAGAATAAGTCTCCTGCTTCAGTCGGTACCAGTTGACATGATTCCACATTGACGTAATTATGAGAGGAGGAGCAGATACCCGTTGATTGGTTCCAAGATATGGTCGCAGGAGTCGGTGTATTTGAGGCCAGAGAAAGATGAATTTCAGCGAGGTCAAAGATTCCATTCTTTTCCCAAATAGGGACGCTGATGGTATTGGCTTCCCCCGGATGCATCCATGGATTTACGCCTTGCTCCCATCCAACGGTTGCTGCTCCAAGAGAAGGTGCTCCGTTATCGTTGATTTGAACGTGGAAGAGAGGAGTTGAATACGATCCTGAATCCATCATGAGGTGCCCTGCACTGTCTGCGACTTCCAACCAACCCACGAAATAATCTCCGAGTGTTGCATCCGATGTGTCCAAGAGCAACGTATACTCATCCATCAGCAAGGTGAGGTTTTCTGGTTGCATGAGGTCGAGAGAATGGATTTCTTCGAGGTCCATTGTGCCGTCCTGATTGGCATCGTCCATCCATGAGAGCCAAACGTGAGCCTTCGCATGGGTTGGAAGGTGAGGACGGTCACTGATGGTGAACGCCAATGAAGTAACGGGGCTAGAATCACGATTGTCGAAGGTCTCAACATCGGAGGAAATGAGAGTCGGTGCAATGTTATCAAACAGGAAAGTGAATGATGTTTCAACCTCATGAACAACACTTTGCCCTCTGAGAGGAATCACTTCAACGCCGAGGTCAATTGAGGTTCTTCCTGTTGGAATGCTGTAGGGGAACAGCGCGACGCCGTCGGAGTATGAAGAGGTCGTAGCGTATTCCGTTCCATCGACCATGAACCGAACCAACGCCTGTCCTGTACGCGGTGACCCTTCATCAGCGCCTTCAAATCCGAGAACCACTTCAATGTTGATGAAATCCCCAGCACGCAGGTAATGGTGGGTTGGAGTAGAGCGAATTCCATTGCTGGAGAGAACCGACCACGATTCAAGTGAAATGTCATTCTCAACACCCTGGTCGTTTCCTAAACCAAAGCTTGCTGAAACTGGTAGCATTGGACCCGTGGGTGCAAGGAAATTGACGGCCATCACGGCAGAGGGTTCGTCATCCCAAGAATCGGGGAATTTGAACCGATGTTGAATTTCTAAAAAGCTGCCCGCTGAGGTCGCACCAATTGAGCCGGACTCGCCGTCATCAAACCAGATGAGTGGGATGCCGCTTGTCGTGCACGATGAGATACTGACTGGAGTGATTGGAAGGGCGTTGACGGGGCAACGAATGTTCGTCTGCTGGCTTGGACCGAACAAATTCAATTCAACATCCCAAGAAGATTGCTCTGCATGTGTGAGAGCGTCCGACACACCAATCCCCGCGAAATCGAACGTAGCAGCTGTTTCAATCCAATCGTTGCTCGGAACAAGCGTGTTTGATACGTTTTCTACAACAAAGGAGACGGGCTCAACTGAGGCTTGTGTTTGCAGATCAGTGACAGTAAGGGAAATTGCTCCTGTACCATCCATCCTGACGGGCAGAGCGATTTCTTTCTGCCCTTGGACAGCAACAACCGAAGATAGAGCATCGTTCAATCCGATGACAAGTGGATGGACGGCATTGAAAGAGAGGGTCATTTCCGAGTTGTACGGGCCAAAGACTCCACCAAGGAGGACGTCTCCCGAAGACAATGAAGAACCAATACGAATCTGTAGGTTTGCCATTTCTAGCGAGGGGAGGCCAACGGTGTTTGATGCGGTTCCAAGAGCGGTATTTAGCGAGTTCAGTTCGGTTTGAGTAAGAGATACAACCTCCAAATCTTGAAGGTTGGACAAGCCACGATTAAGGATATCTTGGCCGTTGACTGACATGGCCATAAACGGGCTTAGAAGTTCCAATTCAGGTGATGCAAGTGCAAACTCAAAAGCATCCACTCCATCAGTAGGTAGCGCGACATCAAAGTTAGCAGAGCCTGATGGTGATGTTGCGATGGTCTGCCACATCCTACCGTTCAACAATTCATCTTGTATCCCTAGCGAACCTAAACCGTTTCGTTCCATTGACCATTCAGGAGTGCCATCAAGGCCGACATCAAAGCGAAGGCCACGAACAACTGAAGTCCGTACGAGTTCCACCTCAAATGCGTCCCATGTATAGGTCCCACCGGTGCTCTTCATACGGAATTGAGCCATGAATGCTGGAGCATCAAGGTCAAGGTTTCCTTCTGAGTCCAAAGTCAGCCAAGTAGAACCTCCATCAATTGAAACCTCCATCACTCCAGGCCCGTTGACGATGTTTGAAGATTCAATGGATGAGAAACCACTTCGGACATGAAACGTTTCAGACGTAACTGTACCGCTGCTGCTAATGGCTCCACTGGTCTGCCATGAACCCGATTGTATGTCCCACCCGTCTCCTGTGGGATCCTTATCGAATGTTTTCATGAGATGGCCATCGAAGGAAATGCTACGGATCTCGCTCTCGTCACTTCCGGAACCTTGCACCATGTGCAGTTTCATGCGGACAGAGGGGTATTCCATCCAATCGATCATCCCAAAATCCACTTGAGTTGAAGTCATGTGCTCAAAGCCCGGGACAGGAAGCATCGATTGTGCATCCAAGAGTTGCCACTCAAAAACAGCCGATGAGGCAATGCTCGCATCCATGTGCATGTAACCGTAGGTTTTCTCTTCACCTCGTCCTAAATCCCCGGGTCCAAAAGCAGGAGATGTCCAGTTACCTTCACCGGTTCCCGAACCACTCGTGGGCGTGATGACGATGTCATCAACCCAAGCCGTGTCTGAACCCGAACTAACGCTCCCGTCTTTCAAATACTTCCAAGTCAATGTTTGAGCAGTAGCGGGAATCGTGAAGGTTTGCTGTGCGTTGTTCACCGTTCCAGACCAGCGTTGCGCATAGCCGCTGAATCGTGAACAACCGGTATTGTCAATGCAAAAGAGCAAGTAATCATAATTGGATTCGGATGAAACGCTGTATTGGAAGGTTCCAGATGAAGCTGGGAGTTGAGAAACATCAAGCGTCATACGAGATTCTTGATTGTTGGAGATGGTGCCCGCTTTGGCCAATTGTTGCCCGCCGAGACGGGTATCTGCAACAATAGCCCAGTTTGAAGTTCCAGCCAAACTCCACTCGGGTTCAAAAGTTCCAGATTCGAAATCGTATTCCCAATCTTGAGGGAGGATCATGAGCGAAGACGCGTTGACGTCCATGCCATCGTATACCGAGCCTTGGTCAAAATCGCCAACTTCGTTCCATGAAGTAGCGACTGAATCGCTAAGGTCTGATGCTTCAATTTCAAGACCCAGGGATTCTACTGCATGGCCATCTGGGACGCTAATCGTGACTCTTTGGTTGGCTCCATCAGGCCATGAACCAACGGTCAAAGTGGTTGCTTGACCGAGAGTTGACGCCTCAAAGTCTGCCGAGGGACCGTCGTTTGACAACGATTGGACCGGTTCAGGGTGAAGTACTGGAACCAATGACAACAGAAAAAGTATGACCAGCCCGGCTGCAATGATTCCACTGCGGTGCGCTCCCCTCATAGGTCAAGTCATGAAATCAAAGGTCTAAAGCCTTCGGACTGAGATACTTGAGGATTCTTGTTGAAGAAATACAATAGGGCGGGTGCATAAGCACACGTTATGGACGTTGAAGCGCTCAAAGCTGAAGCAGGTATCGCCGCATGCAGGTATGTCACAAGTGGAATGAAAGTGGGCCTTGGCACGGGCTCAACTGTGAAGTACACCATCTTGGAACTCGGCAGAAGAGTTCGAGATGAGGGATTAGAAATCGTTGGCGTCCCAACATCTCTTGCAACCGAACAGCTCGCAAAGGAGCAAGGAATTAAGCTCTGTGAACTTGATGAATTGGACGGACTGGATGTAGTCATCGATGGAACAGACGAGTTTGACCCAGAATTTCAACTCATCAAAGGTGGGGGAGCAGCTTTACTCCGGGAAAAAGTCGTAGCCCAATCCTCTGCAAAGATGGTCGTTGTAGCCGATGACCGCAAAAGGGTCGACTGCTTGGGAGCCTTCCCACTTCCGATTGAAGTCACCCCGTTTTCCTACGGCACCACGCTCCAAGCCATCCAAGAGACACTCGGGTGTGAAGCGAGCATCAGACAGGGAGAAAACGGACACCTTGTCACCGATAACGGGAATTTCATCATCGATGCTCAAACCGGTGCAACCATCAGTCATCCTGCCCAAACCGAGGGAGAACTGCTCCACATTGCCGGGGTCGTACAGGTAGGATTGTTCACCAACATGTGTGATGTCGTGATCTTAGCCGGTGTTGATGGCGTTTCGGTTTTAGAGAAGGAACACACATCATGAACCGTTGCTTTAGCACGGGCATGAACCGTTAAATAGGCGGGGCGGAAGGCCGGAGTGGGCCTGTAGCTTAGTCAGGTAGAGCGATGGACTCTTAATCCATCGGCCGCGGGTTCGAACCCCGTCAGGCCCGCCATTCAAACCGTCACTCCAAGAGATAACCAACAATGGCTGAGCGGTGAACTGGGCCGAAGTTGTGGGAATCTTCCGAACCAAGGGGGTCCGGTTGGTCTCCAACCAAAAAAAAGCGCCCATCGGGCTCCACTGAATGAACCCGTTTGACCACGAGCACGTCAAGTTTCAATGGATGCTTTGCTAGAACGACAACTCCGGCATCCACATGGTGTTGATCTAAGAGATGGGCAAAGGTGAGTGTATCTCCGTCACTGAACGTGGGCCACATGCTGTCGCCTTTGATACGAACCTGAAACGGTTCGGACATAAATGGGCCTCAGGAAGCTCGAATCCAGGGGACTTCTCGTCCCTTGACGGCCCAGAACATGTTGTGAATTGCTTCACATGCATCCATGAGTTCTTGGGCGTGATGAGATGAAACTTCAACTTTGCAAGCAGAGCAGAGTTTAGCAGCATGCCAGAAGGTATCGTGCAAATCTGGGTTTCCTTCGAGGTGCTGAGGTTTGAAGAAATCGGTCCATAGAACCAAGAGTTCATCTTTGCACTTTTGTGCTTCTTCTTCTTTGATGGCTGCATAACGAGACATGGTGTTGAGGTAGGTAGCCATTGCAGGTCCGTCAGAGGTTTCAGGGCAGGTGAGGCCAAGCATTTTTTTGGTCATGGATTGAACGGCTTCAGCAGCAACACGAGCACTTGCAGGGTCGTAAACGCCACATGGTCCATCACAGTGTGCTTCGGCTTCAATGAAAGGGGTTGTCTTCATGATTCATCCCAAGGGTCGCCATCATATCAATGTGATTCTTTCACCAAGGTGGAGAATGAGCCATCTACGAAACGGTAAATGCGGTTCCACTTTCACCACGAAGAGCATCAAGGACGGAACCTGGGGTACAGAAAATAGCTTGGCCTTCATTCAGAGCTCCAACATATGAGCACAAGGCGGTGACCTTTGGAGCCATCGAACCAGCAGGGAACTCCCCCGCCTCGTCCATTTTCATAGCCTCAGCCACTGACAAACGGCGCAGAGCCTTGGCCTTGGGCGTACCAAATCCGGTGTAAACCGCATCTGCGTCGGTTGAAATGATGAGCGCATCTGCCTTGAGGTCGATGGCTAACCTCGAGGAGAGCAGATCTTTGTCAATCACTGCTGGAACTCCAAGATGATGCCCCTCACGGTCGACCACAGGGACACCTCCACCACCACCACAAATGACGACGGCTTGCAATTCAACAAGTTTGCGAATGACGTCCAATTCAAGAATCTGAAGGGGTTTGGGGCTTGCAACGACTCGGCGAGGCCCATGGATGGTTTGTGCAATGTCCCAATCAGCAGACATGACGGTTTTGGAATCAAGAATCGGACCAACAGGTTTGGTCGGAGTTGCAAAAGCCGGGTCGTCCCCATCCACCAGTACCCGAGTCAGAATCACAGCGGTTCGTTCGGGGCGAAGCCGACGCTGGAGAATACCTTGTAGATTCATAGAAAGTTCGTGCCCAATCATGCCCTGAGTGGCCGCCACCCACGATTCAAGAGAATGTACGCCGTCTCCATCCATTTCCATGAGGTAGCCCACTTGTGGCCCGTTCCCATGGGTGATAATGACCGTCCAATCCATTTCCAACATGTCGATGACATCGCTCATAACCCGTGCGAGAACTTCAGCGCTGCTGGAAGATTCTGCTTTTGGAGGTTGCAAGGCATTACCACCTAAGGCATAAACCGCCAACTTTTTCATGGACTCTCATTCACGCCGATGGTTTTGACCCTTTGCACGATTTAATCACAAAGCCATTGATTTCTCTCAGTCATGGGAAGGGTGACATTGAATTAGACGCCCCGAATGGAACAACAGGTGCGAGTATGACCAAGACCGTATGGATTGGAGATGTGCAAGATGGATTGCATGATGGACAGACCGTTGAACTGAAAGGATGGGTTAAGCGTACTCGAGGTTCCAATAAAATGCGATTCATCGTTTTGCGTGACTCAACTGGAGACATCCAATGCGTCGGTAAAAAAGACACCATTGGAGAACCTGCTTTTGAGGCTCTAAAAGAAGCACTCATTGAATCCAGCGTGATTCTGAACGGAACCGTAAATGTTGACGAACGATCACCGGGTGGACATGAACTCGTGGTCGAAACGGTTGAAATTGTCGGGGCTGTTGACCCAGAGCGCCCGTTTCCAATCAATAAAGAAGCCCTTGAGGTGGTTGATGAAGACGGAGAACCCATGCCTGGTGGTTCAGAATTCCTGCTCAATCACCGCCATCTTTACCTACGCACCAGCCGCATGACCACGATGTTGAAACTGCGAAGTTCTGCATTTGGCGCCATTCACAACTATTTCAGAAATGAAGACTTCATTGAATATCAGGCACCCAACTTTGTGGCTGGGGCAGTTGAAGGCGGTTCAACATTGTTTGAAGTCCCTTATTTTGGGGAAACCGCATACCTCACACAATCTTGGCAACTCTATGCTGAGGCGGCCATGCCTGCCCTTGAACGGCTTTACACCATCGCACCCTCATTCCGTGCAGAAGAATCCCGTACTCGCCGACATCTTACTGAGTTCTGGCATGCTGAAATGGAAATGGCTTGGGCATCCAACGATGAGATCATGGCTCATGGTGAAGGCGTCGTACGCCACATAGCACGTACACTTCTCGAAGAACGGGAGGCTGAACTTGCGTCAATTGATCGTGACCTGGATCTGGTGGCGCGTTATGCTGACAATCCGTATCCAAGGATGCGTTATGATGAAGCTGTTGAAACCCTCCAAGGAATGGGCGTTGATGTCAAGTGGGGAGATGATTTGGATTATTCTAAGGAAAAAGTACTCACACAAGACTTTGATGTCCCTCACTTCCTCACACACTACCCCAAGATCGCCAAGCCGTTCTACCACCGTGTTGACACTGAAGACGAAAAATACGTCTTATGCCACGACCTTCTTGCACCCGAAGGTTACGGTGAAATCATTGGAGGAGGCGAACGCACATGGTCTGAGGAGGAAATTCTGCGACGACTTGACGAAGAAGGAACGCCTCATGAACCGTACCAGTTCTACATTGACACCCGTGCATACGGTGGTGTGCCTCACGGTGGGTTTGGTCTTGGCGTTGACCGAGTGGTCAGTTGGCTCTCAGGGGCATCCCACATTCGGGAAGTCATTCCGTTCCCCCGAACATCACGCCGTGTCACGCCGTGATCAAAGCAGCGGCTTGCCGCATTCAGGACAAGGCAAACCCGGAAGAAATTCTCCAAGTAGAAATCCGCAATGCGGGCAGAGCGAAGTCAAGAAATCATCTCCAAACACCATGATGCTCACACCACGAACGGTTTCTTCAAGGTTTGGGTATCGACAGGGACTCACAAATCCGGTCCAATACAAGGCCCAAATCCTTCTCTTCAATGACAAAATGAGCGTGCTTTTTGGGCTTGTCATCCCATGGATTGAAGAGGATTGCGCAACTGCTTTCATGAAACATTCCAATGTCGCCTGATGAATCACCAACAGAGGCTGTATGCTCTTTTAAGACGTTTAAACGACGTTGAAGCATCTTAACAACCGAGCCCTTTCCGTCCATTTGAACTTGATACCGACCGTAGTCGTTGATAAGAGAGTCCCCCGATTCCAGCGGAGTGGAAGCCAACCAGCCATTGGTAAAGACATGCAACTTTGAATCCATTCCACCTGCTTGTTCACGAGCGGTGTGGCGGTCGATTCCCCCCCACCGCCTCCGCCAAGGCTGATTCGAGGGAAAGCAAGCCGCAATGTCTCTCGCAGTCTTTTGTAAGCCACCACTTACAATGGCCACGTTGACGCCTTGGGAAAGAAGGTGGGCAATCAGGAGTTTCCAGCCCTTCATCATCGGCATGCCTGCCATCAATGAGCGGAGATGGTCGTCTGTGATCGGGTGGTCGAAGGAGGATTTGATGAGCGCCAGATCCAGTTTGATCCAATCCCACTCATCGAGTTTCCCTTGGTTGTAAAGTTCAAAGGATTCATCGTTTGAGATTCCGAGCTGGTCGTAGACAAACTGCCATGTCGACAAATGGTCGACCAAAACTCGGTCCATATCTAAGCATACCAATTTCTCGACCATGTTCTTCATCTCCACAAGAAATTCAGCTTTGTTTTGGCCAGTTGTATTGGTGTTGTATTCGTTCAACTTGCTTCCCCATGATGTACAAAATGATCGCCACCATCATGGCAAAGAGTCCGATAAGCGTCATAGCAATGGTTGCAAGCGTCACGCCGATTGAGGTGCTGTTAAGTTCGGTGAACATCGTAGCTAAATCTCCTGACAAACGGTATCCAAGAACAAAGAGAACCACACCGGGAATCCCAAACAACAGGAGCGGATGCTTTGATTCAAGCATCCAATAGAACAGTTGTGCAAATCGGGATGCAGTAGCGAGAGACTCACGTTGTGGAAGATTAATGGGGGCTTCCGCTTCAACAAAACGAACCCGCAATGAGGCGGGCACATCTTGTTGTGTGGCCAGGGGCGACATGCCTGCAAGAGCCAGGCATCCGTCTTCACTCAAGACAAGATGTTGCATTTCTGTGGATGCGAAGACAACTTCTTGGTCATCTTGAGGGACAAGTGATTCATGCTTGTAGGTATAGTGGATGTCCCAAGGTTCTCGAGCACGGTTTACAGAGAGCGGTAAATCGGACATTTTCCAAGCGCGTGAAACTTGTAGAATCAAACTCTTCCCGCTCGTTTCTTCCTGTTCCCGAAGATAGGATGCGATGGACTGCGGTGATAAATCCGAATTGTAGTGGTATACTGTGCATCCTATTTCCTGAGCCAATTCAACCGTTTCATCGTTTGAACCGGTGTCCAGAACGATGACATTTGCGGCCACTTCCTTGCAACGAACGATCAACGATACAACACGCAATTCAATGTCCCGAGCAACCAGAACGAGGCGATGAAGGGACTCAGTCACAAAGTGGCCTGTTAGGGATGACCTATGAATCCTGTTCCCCTTGGAGGCAAGATGATAGCGTTTCAAGCGTACTTTCATGAGAAGCCGACTGTAGGAGCAACCATGCAACACGGCTGGAGTGTGGGTGTCGTCGTGCCTGCTCGCAACGAAGAATTGCATATTGCAGGTGTTCTCGAAACACTTCCGTCATTTGTTGACCTTGTTGTGGTCATTAATGACGGCTCTACCGATTCAACGGAACGGTGTGCCAGAGAAGCCGCATGTTCCGCCAAAGTCATCGTCCTCAACACCCAGGGAATTGGTGTAGGTGGTGCAATTGATCGGGGGCATCAATGCCTCTTGGAACAACTTGAGCCACCCTTTGCAAGTACGGTTATGGCTGGGGACGGTCAGATGAACCCTGGGGATTTAGAGGCGATTCTTACCCCGGTAATCTCTGGTCGCTATGACCATGTCAAAGGGGACCGTTCACTTCATCCAAAGGGTTACAACAAGATGCCGATATTACGAAAAATCGCTTCATTCATATTGGCTTTCTTCACATCACTCGCTGCGGGACAACGCATCAGGGACCCGCAATGTGGATTTACAGCGACCTCCCACAGAGTCCTCCAATCCTGGAACTGGGAGAAGTCCTGGAGTGGCTATGGATATCCAAATTTTTGGCTTATTCAACTCGCAAAAAAAGGTTGGACCATCGGTCAAATACCCGTTGAATCCATCTATAGAAAGGAAACATCCGGGATAAAACCGGTCTCATTTTTCATCCGAGTCGGGGCGATGATGGCGGTAGAACATCACCGTCGAAACGGTTCATGGATCTACTCCAAAGAAACACCGATGCCTACGTACGGAGCATTGCTCGCTTATTCGCTGGGGTGGGTGCTCTTGTTCAATGGAACATTAGGAGCAATGGGCTCCACTGTTGGGATCAAAGGATGGCAGTCTTGCCTTGCAGGAATGTTCTGCTGGTTCGTTGCACACCTTTTTGATAGAATGGCGACTGTGGCGAAACAGAAGGTGAACAAACGTGCGACGACATGATCGAAGAAAGACACCACGAAAGGCGCACGCCCGTCATATTCTCGTCACCAACAAACCGGATGCAAGAGAGTTACTTGAAACGATTCAAACGTCTAAAAAGCCGTTCAAGGTCTTCAAAAAACTAGCGAAGAAATACTCCAACTGCCCAAGCGCTAGCAAGGGTGGCGATTTAGGGGAATTCATTGAAGGGCAAATGGCGCTGGATTTTGAAGAAGCGGTTTGGTCTGCAGAACTTGAAGCCCCACCAAAATCGTACGTAAAAACTCAATTTGGATTCCACATTATTTGGGTTCACTCCGTTGGTGAATACCAACGCTAGGGTTGCAAACCTGAGACATAACCCCCGAACGTACTTTTGACCGAAGAGATGTCGGCCATACAACGCTTACGCGAGGATTGAGGCATTGATGGTGGGCGTACCAAGATTTGAACTTGGGTCCAAGCGTCCCAAACGCCCGAGTATAGGCCAAACTAACCCATACGCCCGTTATCCTTGGCCACGAGGTCTAACCTATGAACTTCACTCAAGGAACTGCCAGCGACCTTCGCCTGTTCGGAGCACTAATCCTTCTTGTTCAGCACGCTCCATGAGGCCGTCAGCGTCCATATCAGCATGTTTTGATGCGAGAATTGAATCGACCGTGATACGCCCAACGGAATTGTCTTCATCGCACCGGCGTCGTACCTGCTCAATCAACACGTGGGGAGAGGGGGGTTGTGGTTGGTCAAACAACAATTCGTTTCCGGACAATTTTTCTCTCAAAGCATCCCGAAGAGGTTCGGGCGTGTTTGCAAGGGCGACTTCCAACCGGAGTTCAGATGAAGATGATGCTCTAAAGCACACTTCTGCCCCCTCACCGATGCGTTGTCCACAATGCGGACACCGTCCGGACACAGAACGATGGCCGAAACATAACTGACACCCAGGGCATCGAATGACCAACCAATTTTGTTCGCTCATAGTTCTTCACTTCCGTGAGTACACATAAAGTTCACAATGTGAAATCATGATTGTTCTGAGGCTGACCTGGTCGCCGCGCCGGAGCTGCAGGAGCCTTTGTGTCAACACGCTTCTTGGGGTCCTCGGCTTTCCGAGTCAAAGCACCACGAATTGGTCCTGTTCGAGTCTTTGCTCCAAACGTCAGGGAGTCCGGTAAAATCAAGGCTGCAATGGCCACACCATGATGGTCTTGACCCGCTGTAACTTCGTCAACTGCTACATCGAACTCAATGACTTCCAAATCTCTACTCGCAAGTCTTCGTTGAAGGTTTCGACGCAATAAGAGAACTGTTTCCTCGTAATCAAGAGCCGTTGTTATGGTCGCAACAATGGTGCATTCATCACCTTCAGGTGTCACACAAGAAGCCCAAGCCACCCCCGCTGACGCAGAAGAGCCGCTCCAAGCATATGCTGTAGCGAGATGGCACTCAACCAGTGAACCCATTGGGAGTGGGCGAGGAGGTGTTGCACCAAAGCCGAGCGGCAACATCGCACCCTGGGCTTGAATGATGCGTGCATCACCCAAACCGAGTTCGACCAATCCTTGATCAAAAGCATCTTCTGCATTTTCTCCCCAAGGGGCTACTGCTGTCATCAACCAACCGGGACACGATGGCCCTGAACTCCGCTGCATAACGGTACACTGTCGCAACGGGTTCATGAACAACATGGTGCTACGATTACCATGGCCACAAACCCAAGACGCATCATGATCGGCGCAGCCTTGGTCAATGTATTGATGTGGATCGGAGCTGTTTTCTTAGAAAGTAAGTACTCGCTCGCATTGGTCATTGCGACATTGATCGTCACTGTAATCGGAGCAACTTTAACGATTTGGAACTCGGATAAATCATCAAGTGGAACTTCAACGATTGGTGGCCAAGGCACTCATTTCGGAACTGCACTACGCACTTCGAAGGTCAACGAACCACTGCCTGACCCGATGGACTATGACATCGAGATGCCTCTGTCGTAATCACAGGAGCCGTACGGTTTCAAGGTTCTTAGGAGCGTATGTTCGGCAGCGGTATCGCTCTCTCAACGTGTGACCGAGTTCGTTGCATTTCTGATAATCTCCGTGATGGCAGATGATGTTGCGCGGCTTGGGGTTCAACTGGTCTACGAAATCGAGAAGTTGTCGGCGGTCTGAGTGGCCGGAGAAACCGTCAATCGTGACCATTTCGCATCCAATCTTGACAATTTCTGTTTTTCCGTTAATCATCATTGGAACTTCTCCGAAGCCCTTTTGCAAACGACGTCCAAGGGTTCCTTCTGCTTGGTAACCAACGAAACAAAGAGAGTTTCGCTCCTCATGAGCCCAGTTCTTGAAGTACTCCATAACCGGACCTCCATTGAGCATTCCTGACGTAGCCAAAACAATGCATGGCGACGGGTCCATGACGATGCTTTCACGGAGTTCACGGCCCTTAACCGGGCGGAACCATTCGCTTGTAAACGGGTTTTCCCCATCGTCTTTCAACAGGGACTTGCTCAAAGCATTCGTGAGGTATTTTGGATGCGACGCGTGAATGGCTGTGGCTTCTTGAATCATACCGTCCAGCCAGACCGGGACGGGTTTTACCGTACCTGAACGGAAGAGTTCATCGATGGCGATCATCACTTCCTGGCTTCGCCCGACAGCGAACACGGGACAGATGATCTTACCTCCGCGCTGCAAGGTCCTTGAGACAATGTCTTGCAATTCTTGATTGGCTTCTTGACGAGAAGGTTGGTAGTCGCCAGAGGCGCCGTAGGTTGATTCAATCACCAGAGTTTCAACACGAGGGAATCGTGTATTGGCCGCATCAAAGAGCCATGATTTCTCATACTTTTGGTCCCCACTAAAGACGATGTTATGCTTACCGTCAGCGATGTTCAGATGGACTGCTGATGAACCTAGAATGTGACCGGCGTTGGAGAACGTCAACTTCACATCGGGAGCAATATCGGTTGTTTCTCCCCAATCGACGTCAACTACATGCTTCATGCACATGCGTATGTCTTCCATATCGTAGGGAGAGCGCTTTCCTTCCGCTCCACCTACTTTGAGGTAGTCTGTTTGCAACAGCAGCATCAAGTCACGAGTAGGGGGTGTGCAGTAAACTGGACCCCTGTATCCATACTTGAACAAGACCGGCAACATCCCAGCATGGTCGAGATGCGCATGCGTCAGTACGACAGCATCAAGTTTCTCAAGAGGAAGAGCTTCTGGCGCGGTAAAATAAGGCATAGGGTCGGTGTCCGATGCGATGTTAACACCGACGTCAATCATGACACGTGATTCGTTAGTCGTTACAAAGTGACACGCTCGGCCTACTTCGCGGTAGGAGCCGAGAGCAGTAACACGCGCCCAAGTCGCACCAGGGCGAGTGGGTCGGTGGATGTTCAGGCCGAAATCTTTCAGGAGTTTACGTCGCTCTTCTGCTTTTTCTTGACGGTAGCCGCGAATGTCGTGCACGGTCTTTGAGAACAGAGGCGGGGTTCGCTCTACCTTGACAGACCAGCCGGTCTCATCTCGGACCTTACGAGTGTTTTCCCCACGACGGCCAACTGCCGTCCCGGGGTTCTTGCATTGAATGGTGACTTCACGGTAACATCCATCAAAATACATTTCAGTAATTTCTGAATCTTCGGGAATGATTTTTTTAATGATCTCTTTTGCATCGTCAATGTCCATAATAGCATCAACAGGAGAACGAAGTACAATCTTTCTTTTAATTCGCTTCGCAATCTTCCCGATAAGGCCATCGCGGCCACCGAATTGATCCATTTCAGTTGTAATGATGGCGATGTTGCCCGCTTCAAGGTCAACGGTGTAATCGATTGCTTTTGGCACAATCTTTGCGATCTCATCTTTCAGTTCTTTGTAGGTCATTTGCATAGTATCTACCTCTATCCTGCGTTATCACACCGCCTGTGACATGCCCAATAGGGCGAATGCGGAATGTCCGCAGGAATTGGAGAAGGCTCACTTGAGGAGCTTTGCTATGTCTTCTTGAGAGACTTGTTGATAGCCAGATGAGGGTGTAATAACTGCTAAGTCCATACCGTTTCCGGAGGCTGCATCACGTTGGCCTGACGCGTAAAGGGCGCGGGCTGCCAGTTTTAATGCATCCGATTGGGACATGCCTTCGCTGAACCCATCTTCAAGCACACCGTACATGTAAGGAGAACCGGACCCTGTTGCACAATATGCGTCGGGAATTGAACCACCAGCGGAATCGATGGAATAGACATGACCACCGTCGGCGTCGACGCCCACGATGAGCAGTTGAACCCAGTGAGGGCGCCCTGATAGAATGTTAGCAGTGAGTGTTGCAGCACCTTTGACGGTCATTGGTTGTTGCCGACGAAGTTCAAACAGAGCAACTTCAGCAGTGAGTGTTCGGGAGAGTGACTGAGCGTGTCCGACGAGACCGGCCGTTGTGAGAGCAAGGTTATCTCCTATTTTGAACAACTTTTGCACGCTTTTGTTAGCGATGAAATGTCCCATTGTGGCTCGATGATCTGCTCCAACAACTACACCTCCTTTGAAAGTGATTCCTAAGGTACTTGTTCCGGTTTTGAGGACGCCCTGTTGTTCGGTCATGATTTTCCCTTCCGTTGACACTCTTTGAACCTTGAGGCTCTAGATTACGGTTGGTGACGTCCTTTATGAAGGTCACGAAATGTCGGAGTTGGGGTTCAAACCCCGTTATTGACCGCTGAGACGGGAATGAAGGGGAGTGTTGATGAAGCCCCTCCATCTTGGTCGTTTTGTGCGAAGAAAGAAGGCAAAGGTTCCGGACGAGGCTCAATCTTCCTTGGATCGATTTTCAGGAGCCCCTGAAGAACCCCCTATTCGCACTCCGGCAAAGGAAACAATCGTTCCAGTCATGCCAGATTTGGACCTCCTTGAACAAGCAGAGAACAAGTTATCCATGCCCCAAAACGAAGAAGTTACTGGAAACGATGAACTGCGAAGGTTCCGTATGCCGAGTTCCGAGCATGAAGCAGTTTCCAGCCCCCCGACGTCATCAATGACATTCCATGATTTAGACCTCATGTACCCAAATGCACCCGTTCCCGTTGAAGAAGACGGGATGGTCATGCACAATGCAACACTCCATGACGTGACGGGATGCCATCAACTCATGGATTGGGTCGCTGAGGGTCACGGCTGCATTGTCGAGATGAAACGGCTGATCAAACGCAAAACCGAATTTACTCAAGCATTGAATCGCCTTCACACCTTCATCGAAGGGGACCTCCATGGCCAAATTATTCAGATGACAGAAACACGACTGATGCTTTTACCGGAAGGCTGCCGTGGCCTCAAGGGAACAGAAATGGAAGGATTTGCCGTTGATAGAAGTGAATTTACGGATGTGAATTGATGGACGAACAGGACATTGACATCCCTTGCCCGATCTGTTCGGTAAGCGGCACGGTCAAGATGATTGCTCATGTTGATGAAATTCCATATTTTGGAGAACACACGCAAGTAACTGTTCAATGCCACGAATGCGGATGGCGGCAAACGGATTTCATCCCAGCCGAAGGAAAAAAGCCGGGTGGCTGTTCATTGTTTGTGAATTCATCCCAACGACTCAGTGCGCGAGTGGTTCGCTCTTCGTCGTGTACCGTCCGAATACCAGAACTTGACCTTCAAGTGAATCCGGGTGGGAACTCAACAGGCTACGTATCGAATGTGGAGGGGGTTTTGAATCGTTTTATTGACGTCATCAATCTAGTAAAGCGAGGTCATGAGGCTGAAATTCTACGAGCAGAGGACGATACCAGTCGCCTGGAACTCATCAATGAAATGGGTTCGTTGAACACGATGCTTTCAAGGCTTGAATCACTGAAAGAAGAAGAGATTGATGAACCGATCACTCTGGTCCTTTTGGACCCTCATGGACATTCGATGATCCTCCACTCGGACACGGTTGACAGGGAACTTACCGACGAAGAACTCGCAGAATTGCCCGTTGGGCCGGACCCTGCCGTATTTTCAGCCGAAGAATTGGATTAAACCGAATCTGTTGCGAGGAAATCGTTAAGCAAATGCGCTGTCTGATCCCGCATCTCGTGGAGGTTCGACATCCATTCTGTGGCTCGGTCAATACACAGCTGCTTCATTTCACCGGCAAGAATGTTGCCGGCTCGGTAACCTGCATTGATTTCAGCGAGGTAGGTGTCATCGTCTTCAAAGAAATACATCATGTACTGGTAGGCTACATCAATGTCTGGGTTTCCACCAAGCCGGCGGTGCTCCTCAACCGTTGCTTGGCTGCCTGAAAAAGCCCGCTTGATTTTCTTCTCTACGGTCCCAACATCGTCCTTGAGAAACAAGGTTGTCTTGGGTTTACTGCTGCTCATCTTATCCCCGGTCATTCCGACGGCAAAGTGATGGTAGGTAGAGGAAGGTGCGAGAAGCCCTGGACCGCCCAATTGACGTTCAAGGAATAACAAAGCCATGCGAATACCATGTTTGTCTCGTTGTGTTGCGGAGGGGACGTGGACCGTTCCTTGCTTTGGGCTTGACATGATATCGGAGAAGCCGAGGTTCATCAACGACTCAACGATTTGAGAGAATACTTGCTCGACTTTGGACCGGTCAATCCGACCGTTAGGCATCTGGCCGAATACAGCAGCGTTTTCATCGTGAACTGAAAGGCTGATGATCAAGCCTCGGGATGAGGCGTCTTTGAGATTGAACCAATTGGTCTTGCTTGCAAGACCACGAGTTAATCGGAGATGAGGGTCTTGGTCGACGCCAACTGGAACAACAATCGGACGAAGACCGCCATATTCTTCCGTTTGTGGATGCAAAATATCCCCCACTTGAACCAACGGCGCTTGCACGTGGGCAAGGTTGGTTTCACCGTTGAAACCATATATGGCTTCAAATTCATTTAGATTGGTACGTTTCCCCAGTTGGAAACCGAGTCGCTGAACCACTGGCCGCCTTGATTGAAAGTACACGTTTGTCTTTTCAGGGTCGAGACCTAGAGCCGCATAATTAGCGATGTATTCCTCAAGGGCAATCTTACGACCTTGTTCAAGTCCTACACCTCGTGTAGCCTGGCTTTCCAAATCTGCAACGGCTATGGTAACATCTCCACCTTGATGTTGGAACCATTTCACTTGTTCAATGACCATTGAGTGCCCGAGGTGCATCTGACCACTGGGCATGAGTCCAGTCAGTACACCAAAGGGGTCTCCTTTTCGCTGAGATTCTTGGACTACATCGAGGTCGCGGTGAGCAAAAACAATTCCGCGACGATGAAGACGAGACGGTTCTGAAATCGTTGTGGGGTTCAGGGGAGTCAAACCAAACTGGTCAATGATACGGTCATAATCGGTCGACTGCGCACTTCCCCACGGATCGATGGTGATGTCCTTGTCGCCCATGGTGTTTGCCTCCATGTGATTGTCGATTACTCTTCAGCATCAAGGCTTCGCTTCATCTGTACAGAATCCGGTTGTTTCAATGGTTCCGAACCTGCACCGAAAAATTGGCTTAGAGGGCCAATCCCTTCTCTTCCGAGAACGGCCATCATACCCACCGTTGACGCAAAGGCGACTCCAAGCACAGCATAAGGCATCCATGCCGCACCTTCTTCAGAAGAACGTGGCGTTAACAGCCAAGTAAACCGTACATTATCGTCGCCAAGGAAACGTTTTGACCATTTGAACAAGTCACTCGTTTCATGTCCTGCAATGGTTACTGCTGCTGAATGATTGTTCCAAAATTCGGTCAATCCGAGTACATCATATTCGAGTTCTGAGTCGTTGAAATGAAGTTCAACGGGCTCTCCGTTCTTTACCGAGAGGAGGACAACACCGTCGTCCTGCTGCCGCCAACCCTGCATCGCATTTGTTTCACCCTCTATAGAAGCAGCCTCATCTCCGGATATCAGGACCTTTGAAACATTCGCAGAACTCGTATTTAATTTCCAAGTCAACGGTAGATTCCAACCCACAAGTTCACCGGAAGTGCAAGCTTCTGTGACGAGTGATTCAAACCTCAAGATGGAACCTTCATCGGTAACTTCCGAACTATGGCTGAATTCATAGCACCGATGGGCGGACCAATACGACCATGCTTCACCCCACGTGGTTAGCCAAACATCCTCCGCATCATTCAGATAGGTGAGAACTTCACGATCGTGACGAACGGTAGCATCGTTAACGCGACCGATCCAATACAGATTGACAAGGCCTCCTTCTGAAATTTCTTCTTGAATGGAATCAAGAGAAGCCATGCCCTTTTCCAAACTTCCACCTCGTCGCCCAAGATTATACCAATCCCATACATCCTTTGGAGTATCTGTAGAATTCAGCCATGCTGAGTCTTCGAGTTCGTTTTCGTCACCATGGACGGCAAATCCTTGGGAAGCAATTCGCTCATGCTGAGCCATGGTCAGGGTTGATGGAGTATAGGTTGAGAGGGGGTGGACGCCCCATTGGCTTGCGTTGATCCGTTCTGTGATGTATGACTGGCAGGATTGGGCTACTGCACCTGGGTCGTTGTACCAACTCAGCCCCGGCATACCATAGCACCCAAATTCATCTCCCAACTCCAGTCGGTCTGTGCCGTATGATGTCTGCAACCATCCATCTTCATCCCACGCACTCTCTGCAAGAGCCACAGGATGGAACAGGATGAGAACCAAGGTACTGGTGAGCAAGACGGACAGTCCTCTACCCTTCGCAGCATCTCGCATGGTTTTGGCTTCACGATGTAGCCTTTGACCGTTGTCGTTGGACCGTATGACCTGCTCAAATGTTCATTTGGCCCACAAGAGAGGAAGAACAATCAAAACCAAATCCACCGCATGTGTGGTTCATGGAGCATTCCGAAGGGGTGGAAAAGGGGTGGCTTCAACTCAAGGAACATTGGGAAATACTCCCCGATCCACCCTCGGTTTCTTCGACGCCAGCATACAGCATCCTCCGAATGTTCCTCTCTCCATTATTGCGACCGTTGTTACGCTGGAAGATCCGTGGGGCGGGAAACATCCCGAGAACAGGGGCGACCATTCTCGCTGCAAACCATCTATCTCACGTTGACCCCATCGCCGTGATTGCTGCCGCACGTAGAACAACTCACTACCTTGCGAAAGACGGGCATTTTAGCAAACCTTTGGTCCGATTTGTAATGAAGGCGACTGGACAAATAGAAACGCAGCGCGAAAAGGGAGGGGACGAAGCACTGGCGAGTGCAGCAACCGTTCTTTCAAGTGGTAAAGCACTCGGAATATTCCCCGAAGGGACGCGGTCCAAACGGACAGAGGAACCGTTTTTGTTACCTGGGAAAACAGGGGTTGCACGGTTAGCTGCCGCCTACCCTGACGCCAGAGTTGTACCTCTCGCCATCAGAGGTTCCCGTCAGTTTATGACGCCCCAGGAACATAAACTTCCCCGCTTATGGAGGCCCCTTAGCGTCAATGCCGGAGTTCCGATTTCTTGGTATTCTTGGCTTGGACATCAATCGGGAGGCAACCATACCTTCGAAAGTCTCAACGCACTATCGACGCTTGAAGTCCATGAGGTTCGGGCAGAGTTATCCCGATTGTATCGGAACTTTACCGACCAATTGATGGAGTCACTCAAAGCGCTTGGTGCTCCCTGAGACTTTATCTAATGTTGGCGTTGCATTCTTGTGTGATTGAAGTAGCGACAGCCTTAGGTCTTGTAAAATTCCAGAGGAGTACACTCCAAGAAAAAATTTCGGCTGAGGTTCGGGCGTTTGAATTGCTTGCAAACGTGATTGAACAGTCATCCGAATGGTATGTCCGCATGAACGATAGAAAACAAGTTGTCATCCATACCTACGATGATAATCCGAGCCTCATGATCGACCCCTGTGCTACGGTTGAACGATACTACAAAGACGGTAACGAGCACTTGGTCAATTACATGTTTGATGGCTCTATGATGGCGTCGCCCTGCGTTGTTGTAGCCAGCGATGCACCGACATGTGCCATCATTGACACCGTCATATCGCTTGTTTTGCTGGCGGATTCTGGCTGGCCCGCAAAACAAACACCGGTTACATTAGCCTTGATGCGTAAAAATCTACGTGATAGCATCAGGAATGTCCCGCATGGTTCAAACATCACCGAGGAGGATTATGAACGTCTTGAATGCATCAATGAACTCCTACAGCACGGCGTCTATCAAGATGCCTTGGAGGCCATTGGGGAGCATTCACGGAGGTGTTACACGTGCAAGGGTTGGACGGATGAGGAAGTCCAAGTCCACATCGAACCTTATCTAGTGCGTATTCCAAGCGATGAAATCAATGCATACCTCGCCTCACCAAGCGACCCAAATGATACAAGATTCATCGCTCATGTCCCCTTGGAGTAAGGTAAGAAGCCTCAAGTGCTTTCGGCGGTGAACGGCCGTTAGGTGACAAGATGAAAGCGTACTTGGATTTGATGCGGCACATTTTGGAACACGGGGTTGACAAGGGCGACCGTACCGGTACCGGAACAAAATCTGTGTTTGGGTACCAAATGCGATTTGACTTAAGCGAAGGATTCCCCATGGTCACCACCAAAAAACTCCACCTTCCATCCATCGTCCATGAACTGCTCTGGTTCATCAAGGGTGATACAAACGTCAAGTATCTTCAGGAGAACGGCGTTCGAATTTGGAACGAATGGGCTGATGAAAACGGAGATTTAGGGCCCGTTTATGGAAAGCAATGGCGTAAGTGGGAGGGTAAAGACGGTGAGATCATTGACCAACTCCAACAAGCAATCGAGGCCATCAAAACCAATCCGAACAGCAGGAGAATCATCGTATCGGCTTGGAATGTTGGTGAATTGGAAGAAATGGCGCTCATGCCCTGTCATGCCTTTTTCCAATTTCATGTGGCTCAGGGGAAGTTGAATTGCCAACTCTATCAGAGAAGTGCTGATGTGTTCCTTGGGGTGCCGTTCAATATTGCATCCTATGCACTTCTGACTCACATGATGGCTCAGGTGTGTGGACTTGAAGCAGGGACCTTTGTTCACACGCTCGGTGATGCACACTTGTACAACAATCACCTTGAACAAGCTGCGTTGCAAATCACCCGGGAACCAATGATTCTTCCACGATTGAAGTTGAATCAAAACATTTCATCCATCGATGAATTTACCTATGAGGACATGGAAATCATTGGCTACAATCACCACCCTCACATCAAAGCTCCAATTTCAATCTAGGTGATGACATGATTTCCATGATATATGCCTGCGATGAACAAGGTGCCATCGGAAAGGATGGGGATTTACCATGGAGGCAATCCACTGACCTTCAACACTTCAAGAGAATCACACTCAATAAATCAATTGTCATGGGTCGAAAAACTTGGGACAGTCTCGGAAAAGCACTGCCCTCCAGGCGCAACATTGTGATGTCAAGAAAAGGCGTTGACAACATCGAGTGCATGACCTTTGAACAGGTTTTGGAACTTGCGGAGAATGAAGAAGTTATGATCATTGGTGGAGGAGAAATCTATGCTCTATTTTTAGAACACGCCAAAGAAATCCATCGGACCATCGTTCACACCGTTGTGGAAAACGCCGACACATTTGCACCCGATATCTCCGATGTTGGCTTCTACTTACTCGGGGAGCGACACGTCAATTCGGGAGAACGGGATGAACATGCAATGACCTTTCAGCATTGGATTGTTTGATCATTCGGGCCGGTACTCTGTAACACGAATGCCGAGTCGTCCTTGAAGGGCTTCTCGCTTCATGATTCGCTGATACTTCTTCTCAAAAGCAGCTTTGAGGTCAATCTCCATCGCCAGACTGTGACCCATGAGAAGAATAAGGACATCAGCCATCTCTTCAGCACATTCATGGAGCGGTTTTCCTTTCGTAATTGCGGCTGCTAATTCTCCGAGTTCTTCGATGGTGAGGGCCATCCTGTACCCCATATCATGACCGTTTTTCCCTGCGAAATCATGCTTGTGATGAAAGGCTGCAACACGTTTCATCATCGATTCCCATTCATCTTGTGGTTCATGATTCATCCATTGGTCAACGTTGCGTCCTTCCATATCGGAGGCTCTTGTCGGCAAACCAAGAGGTTTGCGTCAAGACAGAAGTTCGAGCAAGCAGGCCCAAATGGGTTCCAACCGGTCGTTTGCTTGTGCTGAAACTTCCTCGTGATTGAGATCTTTGGTATCATCCCCCGGTTCTCTACCTGCCCCCCAGTTTGAGGAGATGCAAACGGCCGCATACGGGAGATTGAGTTCTTTGGCGAGCTTCGCTTCTCTCGGCATCGTCATCCCAACCATGTCGCCACCAAGCAAACCAATAGCATTGACCTCTGCCTTTGTTTCAAACTGAGGACCTTGAGTTAACCAGTATGTGTAACGCATTCGTTCAGCAGGTTCGAACCCTTGACTCGTTCTTAGAGCAGCATCGAGCCGGTCATTCATGGATGCATCAAACGGAATGGTGACGGAAGTAAACACCGACTCATCATCGTGGAACGTAGAAGCAACACCCGTGAAATCGATGTATTGTTCGGCTAGACCCACCTTCCCAGGCGGAAAAGACGCATCAATTGCGCCAACCGAGCAAACCGCCATAACTCCGTCTAAATTTGCATCGTGCATCGCACGCATGTTGGCTCGATGATTGATTTGATGGGGAGGGCAACCATGCCCGCTCTCATTGTGGTGGCGTTGGAGAAAAATCAATTCTTTCTCTACGCCTTGAGCGTCAAGGGTGATGCAGGTTAAAGGAACGGGGCCATAGGGCGTATTCGTTTCAATAAGTTCTCTGCGAACAACTGTAATCCCATGCTCTGAGAACCGTTCATCAAGGTTCATGTTCACCAAACCCGTGCCCCCAATAATTCCCAAACGCAACATACCACGCTGAGCGAGCACCACCATGTGAACCCTGCGGAAGGCTGACGGGCGTTCATTCCCATCCATTCATGCTGTTGATGGTTTGGACCGCCTCAACGACATCCCCGTCTTCCCACCAATCAACCGCCACGAATGTTGGACGCTTGCCGTGCTGCTGCCAGCATTCCTTGGCTCGATCGACGAGGAAATCCGGATTGTTTGCTTCATCCCCCCGAGTTGGGTCTGACAAACCAAGAGGACCACTCAACCAGTTATTCATGTGATAAACGGATTGTTTCGGGTCCCCACGCAGCGGATCGCAATTCATATCTTCAGGATTCTCTTCAGCAAAATTTGTGGTCCAACTGTGGGTTAAAAAATCGTGAATCCATGGGTAATTGAGATCTGCTGATTGTTCCCAGAAGACGACAAGTGGGCGTTCTAAAGCAATCATTTGCTCAAGTGTTGGCCATGGGGAATTGAGCTCGTGAACAAATGCATGCTCGGTCAGTCCGGATTCAAGAAATACAGCAGCAAGATGTTCTGGTTGGACGTAATTTTCCACCAACAATGTAACGACATCGTTTGGAGCATCTTCCATAAGCGCTGCTAGAGAAGACAACCATGAAACTGCATCAATGCCGCCATAGATACAAGGGCTTGTCCCACGGTCATCATCGCCATGACACAACCGGACGTTTCCCTGACTTTCGTCGTTGAGATTTTCATAATGTGTATCGATCATAAATGCACGAACGCCAGCGTTCCATTGAGAAAAAAGGCCGGTTTGGTGATTGCTTGCAGGGTACATGATTCCATCTTCATGTGTCGCAAAAGCATTGTGTGTTTCAGGAAACGTCACATCGTCATACGATCGAGAACACAAGTCAACCTGGCCGTTGCATTCGACTCCTTCCAACAAGGGTTCCTCAATTCCAGATGACGATTCAATGAGGCCAGTAGTACAACCTGGGAGAATGAAGACAATGAACAACAGAAGTGCAGAAGTCCTGTTGCCCATACATGCGCTCTATTGACTCAATCAAAAAACCCGTCGGTAACCTCTGATGAGGTTTTGGTTCACTCTGATAGGCGTGTGATGAGGTCTGCCTTCTTTCCAGAGACAGGCTTTCCAGCGGCCTTGAGAAGTTCCTTGAGTTCAGCGACGGTCATCTTGTCATAGGAAGGAGCGTCTGCTTCTACCTTTTCTTCAACAACTGCCGCTTCAACGACTTCTTCGGCTGCAGCAACAGGTGCTGCTTCCTCTGGAGCATCTTCAACGGTTTCGTCGCTTTCTGCGTCTTCACCATCGTCTTCATCGGCCATAGCTGCAGCGAGAGCTGCAGCCTTCTTGGCCTTGAATTCAGCATCATCACGAGCTTCTTGCGCATGAATTTCGTCGAGGGTCGGTCCGGAGGTTGTCACAACACCGTCTTGCAAGAGTTGGCTCTTTCGGATAGCGACTGAGCGGACTGGATAAATTGGTTTGACGCCTTTTCGGATGTCCTCTTCCAACGAACCGTCAAGAATTGCATCTTGTACCGATGCATAGGTATTCTTAGCAGCGAATGCGATGATGATCTCTCGGGTTTTGGTACGCATGTCCTGCTTAACCGAAGTTTGAACGCGCTGTTGCGTGATGATCAGTGGCTTCATTCGAACCAAGTAACCGTCTGTGGTGACGACGTCCACGACGTCGTCAACCTTGCCACGGTACCGGCGAATTTGACGGCGAATGTGGTCGGTTTGGTGGTGGTGGCCGATGAAAGTCGTCAATGCATCTTGTCCAACACATTCCGTCACTCGGAATCGAAGGATGACGTGCATCTTCGAAAAATCTCCGCCAAATTCTTGTTGAGTCATTTCGTAAACACGACCGATGATATGCTCATCGGATTCACCGATTGTTTCGCCAATACGCTTGAAATCCCAAGGGTGTCGAGGTGCTCGGATGGTGTACCATCGCTTTGTCTTCCACTTGTCCCGTTGCTTACGTGCTTGTGCACGTGCCTTTGCACTGATTTTCTTTGCCATATTGTTCAACTCGGTTCGTGTATTGCGGGGGCTACCCCACTTGCACTCCGCCCACTAACCTCCCCTATTTGAATGAGCCTCATCATCATAATCTCACAGCATTGAAAGGATTGTTCTGTTTGGACGCAGATTCGGTAACCTCATGACCCCCAAGGTCACCCGCAGGATGTGGGCCTGCATCATATCACCTGGAGAGCAACGGCGAGTGCTGTTGACGATGTTGATGCCGTAGCAGACGCCGTAGCATGGCTTATCGGCGACGAATCATGGGTTGAGGTGGAACGAACAACGTCACACTTCGGCTCGGAGATGCACATGGTTGCTGCTTTTTGCAAGAAAAAATCTGCAGCGCTAGAGTCCTTTGCTCGTCTTGGGCCTGACAACTTAGCATTCCTTTCCAAAGAGTTTGACGCTCGAATGGATGAAAGCAATACCCTGCATTTCAGGATTGACATGAATGCACTCATCGCTGGAAAGGTGATCCTATCGGATGCTTCGAAGCCTGATACCATCAAAGGACAAATCAAAATCGAAGTATATCCGGGACAAACCATCAAGACTGAATTTGATTCAATTCTTGCCAAAGCATCCACCCACCAACCTTCAAATCCTGGTGATGGGGTCCTCCTTGAAAGGAAGTGATGGCATCAATACCACTTCAATGAAAGCAATCGTCCTCACTGCCTTGATGTTCGGGTCAGTCATTCTGGTACAAGCTGAGGCATCTGAAGAACAATCGATTCCACTCAACCATGCACCGGAATGCAATGCACAACGAGAACATTGGACCGTTGGTTTGATTTCATGTACCAATGAATCCCATGGTGGCTACACTCTCTTTTCTCCATTCCCATCCAATACCTCCTACCTCATTGATGAGGAGGGGCGAGAAATTAACTCTTGGCGCTCACCAGGAGAACATCGACCCGGTGCATCAGCATACATGCTCAGCGACGGAAGTCTCCTCAGGACTGGCAACATTGGAAACGAGTCACCAGGCAATTTCAGCGGTGGCGGCATTGGTGGGACAATAGAGCGAATCGGATGGGATGGCACACTGATGTGGTCTTGGGACTACTCATCCACATCGGCGATCACCCATCACGATATTGAACCCCTACCCAACGGAAACATTCTGGCCATTGCTTGGGAAGACAGGAGCGAGCAAGAAGCGTTGCAAGCCGGAAGGGACCCAGCAATAGCTAGCGATTCGCCCGGAGGTCAAGGCAACATTTGGCCCGACCAAATTATTGAAATTGAACCGGTTGGTTCAAACGATGCAAACATCGTATGGCGGTGGCATGCATGGGACCATCTCGTACAAGATTACGACCCCACCAAGGACAATTACGGTGCTGTGGAAGAGCATCCTGAGTTGTTGAACATCAACTACGTCACTCAATCCGGAAACCAGGCTGGGAGGGCTGATTGGATGCACTGCAACAGCATTGATTACAACGCCGAATTGGACCAAATAATGATTTCATGCAGAGGGATGGATGAATTTTACATTATTGACCACAGCACGACCACTGAGGAAGCTGCAGGACATGAAGGTGGGACATACGGGAAGGGTGGAGATTTCCTTTACAGGTGGGGAAACCCTCAGGTTTACAAAAAGGGCCTATCAAGCGACCAACAACTCTTCGGCCAGCACGATGTTCAATGGATTGAAGAGGGGCATACGCAGGAAGGAAACATCATACTCTTCAACAACGGTGCTGGGCGTTCAACTCCATACTCGACCGTTGAAATTTTAAATCCCGACCATGAAAATGGCCATTACTCCATACTCACAAACGGGACATTTGGCCCCTTGGCCCCATCGTGGACCTGGAGTCCAGAAGGGATGTATGCGCCCGTTGTCTCAGGCGCTCAAGGATTGTCGAATGGCAATGTCATGGTCACGATTGGAACCATGGGCGCCCTCCAAGAAGTCTCTCCCGATGGAGAAGTGGTATGGTCGTACATCAATCCAATCGGAGCCAACGGCACGTTTCAACAGAGTCTTGAGTTGCCGCCTGGAAACCTTGCAGGAACAACGGCGAATATGTTGTTCAAAGGTTACCGATACGAAGCAGATCATCCCGGTCTCGCAGACAAAAACCTAACCCCGGGGTCTTACCTCGAACATTGGACCGATACCTGTCCAGAAGAATACGCTTGGAAGTGGGACAGAGATGGAAACGGTTGCATCGACGATAGTGATGCAGATGGAATCATGGACCCGTACGACCGATGCTGGATTGGAGATGATTTGCTCGACCTGGACCAAGACGGTCTTCCAGATGCTTGCGACGCATTCGTAGATTCCGATTTGGATGGAGTGAGAGACAGCGAAGACCGTTGTGAAGGTTTTGATGATGGAACAGACCAAGACAACGATGGGGTTGTGGATGGATGTGATGACCTCATCGATTCAGATGGAGATGGAACAGCCGATGCTATCGAACAGTGCCCAGGGAGTGACGATTCTGTCGATTCCGATGGCGATGGAGTTCCGGATGGTTGTGACTCAACCCCGTCGGGGATCACAACGACTGACGGCAACGATAGCAATGCAACACTCAACGTATCCATCGAGGAGCAGCAAAACAATTCTGAACCAACCCCAACATCCCGTTCTGGTTTGTTTGAAGAAATAACTTCACGTTCTGCACTCGGCTATCTCCTGATGGCGATTGGAACCTGGATGCTGATTTACCTCGTAATGACTGGACGCTCCAGGGACAACCTCCTGCCGAACGAGGGACGAATCCTGAATGAAAACGGTTCGACTTTAGCACAGGCCGACCACTTGGAAAAAACGCTACCAGAACTCAGCACTCCCGATGCGGATACCCCGCGACCGTTACCGGCCACAGGCTTGCCCGAAGGTTGGACCATCGAACAGTGGAACTTTTATGGACACCAGTGGAATGAGATGAATGAAGAGGAAAAAATCCTGAGTTTGGACGGCTGATGGACGATGTTAACTTTACAAGAAATTAAGTACACATCCCTCGTGGGGTGAATGAGGAATACCCATGCCACACGTCGTCACATCCGCTTGCGTTGATCACAAATACCAAGAATGCGTTGCTGTTTGCCCTGTTGAAGCCTTCAGGGAAGCTGACACATATTTGGTCATCGACCCCGATGAATGCATTGACTGTGGCGCATGCATCCCCGAATGTCCCGTTGACGCAATCTTTGCCGATACCGATGTCCCTGATGGTGAAGAAGCGTGGATTGACCGAAACGCCGAAGAATCCATTGATGCTGAAATTGCAGAAGGGGACTCACCAGTCCTCGCTGATTGAAGACATACTCCATACGGAGCCAAACCAAGCGTCATAAAGGTCGTCGTTATCAACGAGGTGTGTCACATATGAAAACTGACTTCTCAACCCTCCGTCAAGGAAGCGAATTGCTCAAGCGTGGGTTCGCCCGCATGCAACAAGGTGGCGTCATTATGGATGTTGTTGATGCTGAACAGGCTGCGGTTGCAGAAGATTCGGGTGCCGTTGCGGTAATGGCCCTTGAACGGGTGCCAGCAGACATCCGCAAGGCCGGAGGCGTCGCCCGTATGAGTCATCCAGACATGATACAGGGCATCTTGGACTGCACCTCCATTCCAGTTATGGCGAAATCACGAATTGGACATGAAGGAGAGGCTCGGATTCTCGAGGCTATGGGCGTTGACATGGTTGACGAAAGCGAAGTCTTGACACCCGCTGACCCTTACTTCCACATCAACAAACAGGACTATGAAATCCCCTTTGTTTGCGGAGCAACCGGCTTAGGAGAAGCAACCCGAAGAATTTGGGAAGGGGCTGCAATGATTCGGACCAAAGGAGAAGCTGGAACCGGAAACGTCGTAGCAGCAGTCACGCACGCACGCTTAATCGATCAAGAGATTCGCCAAATACAAACACTCGATGACCGAGGACTTGACTTGGCGACTGAAATGATCATGGAACGCTACAGAGTGCTTGCCGACCATTCAACCCTTCCTGGAACGCACCAAATGACACCGTTTGGACCCATTGATTCCACCATGCACGATGGAATTCGCAGCGTCCTTGACGATGTGAACCGACTTGGTCGTCTTCCCGTCGTCACCTTTTCGGCAGGGGGGATAGCCACTCCAGCAGATGCATCGCTCATGATGCGTATGGGAATGGACGGTATTTTTGTGGGTTCAGGAATTTTCAAGTCAACCGATCCGAAGACCATGGCTGATGCAATTGTGATGGCAACCGCCCATTACGATGATGCAAGCAAAGTCGCTGAAGCAATGGCTATGATGGCCGGAGAACCAATGAAGGGTGACGAACTTGAAACCCTAGAAGTCCGAATGGACCAACGCGGCTGGTAATTCAGTTGAGTGGTTCGGAAACGCCTTCTTCACCAAGCGTCCATTTGAGTGTTTTTACAACGCCCTGCAAAGCCTTGTGATTGCGGGCAGATTCCTTCATGCCCTGCTTGTCTTTGTTGGATTTGCATTCCTCATACCATTCCTTCCACTGAATCATCTTGACAGTTGCTTTGTCGAGCATGGTTTCAATCTCTTCCCATGTGCGGTCGTAACTGCGTACGGGTTCAGTGGCTTTTGACATGTGCTTCGGGCCGGTTGCGTCCTATTTATGGGCTATGCCGACAAGTGTTACTCCGGCGGTGGTAGAAGGGCTGCATTGAAGGAGTCACCAGCAGAAATTGTTTCACCGTCTCCTACAACACAATTCGTAAGAGAAGCGCCCGTTTCGACTCGAACATTCTGTCCAAGAATCGAATCGACTATCGTAGCACCTTCGCCGACATGACATCCTTTCATCAAAAGAGAGGAGGTTACGGAAGCTGAACTTTCAATCGCACATGACTCGGAGATCACCGAGGATGTGGTCATCCCATCAACCGTCGCTCCTGCGATAACAAAGCCATCGTTACCGACCCAAGAACCTTCAGGCAATGAAAACGGAAGATCATCATACTGCTTGAGTAATGTTTCTTGTGCCCTTAGCAACTCCTTAGGGTGTCCTACATCAAACCAAACCCCGTTGATGGTTTCAGCATACATGGGCCAACCCTTCTCCAAAACGAGAGGGAACAGTTGCTTACTAAAGTCGAATTTCACCTCTTGAGGAATCAACTCAATCACTTCTGGCTCAATGATGTAAAGACCAGCATTGATCACGTTACTAAACGCTTCATGCGGGGCTGGCTTTTCCTTGAAACGACGGATATATCCCGACCGTAGAGAGCCATCAACGTCACCGTCTTTGGATGAGGAGAGTCCAACAATCCCAAATTCTGATGGGTTTTCAACTTCCCAGAGTGCCATGGTGACTTTCGCTCCACTGTCGCGATGTTGCTGGAGGAGGCGTTTGATATCGAATGAGGCCACTGAATCGCCAGAACCTACAACACACGTGGCCTGAATTTTATCACGAAGAAGACCCACGCTTCCGGCAGTTCCCATCGGAGTTGCTTCCTGATTTACGGATGCTAGAAGCGAGCCAGAGCTCGCGTTGTTCCAAGAGTTAACATGAGATTCAAGTTGTTCCCCTCGGTAACCGGTCGTAACGATGATTTCATCAATACCCGCATCGACCATGGCCTCTTTTACAAAATCGATAACGGGTCGACCGAGAACTTCGACCATGGGTTTTGGCCGTGTTAAGGTAAGAGGCCTCAGTCGTGAACCTTGGCCACCGGCCATGATGATTCCAAGCATCTGCGAACCACCTCAACGGCGACGGATTGGACCAAGACGGCGCATGTTCTTCTTCTTTGAAGAAGGGGTCGTGCGTGTAGCGGATGAAGCTGTGTCGTTTTTGCCCAAACCACCAAACATCAATTCTCCATCTTTCAAAAGGGATTGAACGAGGCTTTCTGCGACTTCATCGGACTCTGCACCTGTCTTCATCTCAGCCCTCACGGCGTTGTTGTGTTCAGAGATCCAAGACTTCCGTTCTTCAACCGCGAGATTGAGTTGTTCACGGGCTTTGTTTACATCGACCATGAGTTCTTCGATTTTAGCGTGGATGGTGTTGGCCTTCTCGTGATACTCTACAGACTCGAGGTGATGTCGGTCGCCTTCAGCTTTCAAGAAATTGCGGTGGTCAAGACCTTCCTTGTACTCCGCCCACTTAGCATCGGCACGTTGCAATGCCTCAACAAACATTTTGTGAGCATCATCAGCCTCGGATTTCAAGGTTTTAATGGCCTCGTCAAGGTTTGATAGGTCCACGCTGACCATCTCGAATTTAACCACTTCAGGTTCCAATTCACTCACACGGCGCTTCATTCGCTTGATGCGCTCCATGGTTTCTTTCTCTTTTTTGGTACTTGAGGAAGTGGTTTGAAATTTCTCTTCTAGTGAATTGATTTCGCTCATGAGTTGAGAGTATTCCGCGGTTGCAGATTTCTTATCGCCTTTCTCACTTCGTCGTCCTTTTGCTTGCCCAATCAGTTCACGGAGTTGTGCTTGAATGGTATCACGCTTTGCTTTGTGGAGGTTGCGCTCTGCATGGATTGCATCGAGTTCAGCTTTCATCAAGTCCAGCTTCTTTTTGTGCTCCCGGTACTGCTCTTGAACCGCGTTCCGCTTCTGAGCAACAGCCTTGCCCTGTTCTCGTTGGGAATTACGGTTCTCACGCATCTTGCGGACCCTGCCCTCCATCGTCTGGAGTTGGTCCTGAAGTTCTGCATCAGGGTTGGGTTGGCCATCGTCTCTCTGCCCGCGCATGCGCTGTCCACTTGGTTGTGCATTTCAAGCCTATGGATTGAAGGAACAATCCATGACGGTCAAAACGAGCCGCTAAAGATGTGGTAGATAAACAAGAAAAACGAGGCCGTAAGGCCAAATCCACCGAAGATGTAAGCCACGAAGGAACCCGTCGTACGCAGCCATTGGCGGAATTCAGACCGGACACGAACATTGATTTGACGGCCAAGGAGCAATTCTCCGTTGGTTTCTTCCAAACGGACGGAAACTGTGGCATCTCCATGAGTGATCGGGATGAGAGTCTGCCACGACACAGTGCTGTCTTTGAGCAAACCAGACATCTTACCCAATACGTCTTCATTCCCTTTTGCTGCGAGGGGCAATGCCTCGCTTGACCACCAATATTTTTGACCAGGCTCAAGGCGATAGGTTAGTGCCAGGTCTTTTGGTTGAAAATTCGGGGTTTGGATGCGGAAGACAACGGTTCGCGTTTCATTGGACAAATTGTGAAATAATGTGAAAAGATTTGCTTTTTCCGAGACTACATTTTCCATGTCCACCTCAAAAATGAGGTCCTTCAGAGCGGGAGAACGACCGGACTCCAAGTCCTGTTTCAAACGGTCCACCATTCGGAAGAAAGCAGGACAAGTTTGAGAGATAATCCCAATGAGGACGAGCCATGTTTCCAAAGTGAATACTTGATGAGAGAAAACGAATTCCATGCCCTTTTTGTTAAGAATTTCACTCAATTCAGACTCAAGTGTTTTCCGATCCAGTCCAGTAGCATGTCGGTAAAGGGTCATCAGGAACTTTTCATGGGCGAAATGTGAATTGATGTTTCCTTTGAACCCTGTTTCAAGTTCTTTGATATAATCATCGTATTGGGAACGAAGAAGCGGGTCCATATGGGTTTTCAATAGGTCATTGAACACCATGTTCAGTGTTGAGGGATGGACTGGAGGAGAGTACGCTGAAAGAAGACCGGTTCGGTCAACCATGTTAAACGGCGTAGAGCGAGTTGGTAAATGCTGACCTACTGAGAGTACGAGAAAAGATGTTGAGGCAAGAAGGAACAGTTTTCCGAAAAGGCTGTTGCTTTCAAAGTAGAGCACCATCAAAAGCATGGCTGCAGAAGATACGGCAAAGATAAGCGAACGGGTGTGATGGGACATCGAACTTTCGAGTTGATAGAGAAGTCCATCGTAGCCGTGCAACGATTGTACCGAGCGGTGTTCGTTGTTTGATGCATCCACTTGCTCATGGAATTCAAGGAGAGAAATCCCAACACGGTACCGGTGGAATCCGACCGCAAGGATGAATCCGAGAACCACGACGAATGAAAGACTGGCCATTGCTGTTGAGAACGTCATACCCAGGTTCGGTTCAATGTTATCCGCCCACCAAGATGGGGAATCTTGGGAAAAAGCCCATGTTGCGAAGTATGTAAAGGTCGCAAACGCAGGCAGAAACATGATCAAACGCAATCCTGAACTGACGATTTGTCGGTCGATGGCGTGGATGATGGATTCGGCTGGTCGGAATCCAAAGCGACCTCTCGAAGGAGCTTCATCATCGGTTTCGAGAGGAACAAGGTCGTCCTCACCGTCCTCTGCCATGGGCTGGGTTGGGCAATCCCTACTCTAAAGTGTTCACACCTATTCCATTGATAACTGGACAAATATGGCTTTTGACCATTCTTCCGAGAGCATCAGATGTTTCCCCTCAACAATCAGGTTGCCCTCATCATCACGGACAACCGTTGAACCAACAGCAAGGCCACTCGATTGGAGACCGTCAATGATGTTTTTAGGCAACAGGAACGCGAGAATTGAGCCGGTTTGATTTGGTTCAAGTAAATCAAGGGAGAATGATGTTGGATGAATCGCTATCCTCTGCTCTATATCTTTTGTAGGCGCCGGTATTGGTCGCCCACTCGGGTCGACCATCACGCCGCCCATCAAACGGGAAAGCGCAACTTCGAGGTCATCATCGATGGCGTGTTCCAGACGACACGCAGTTTCATGGGCATTACCATCAAACGGAAGGGATTCAAGAAGAACTTCTGCAAGACGATGCCGCCGTTTCATTTTTTGACCGTGAACCAGTCCGGATTCTGTCAGACTTGCCCCTTTGTATGGAATGTATTCCAAATATCCGCGAGCGGCGAGCCGTTGAATCATTTCAGTTGCGGATGCAGGCGCCACACCAAGGCGTGATGCAAGGTCACCCGTTCGTACTCTTTGAAGCGGATCCTGTTCGTAAAACTCATACATGGTTTCCAGATACTCATCTTCGAATTCTTGAAAATGGCCTACCACATACATGCCTCCTGTGAACTCTACTTGCGGTCCTTTGCTTTGAAAACTTTCGTACATGCGGGACAACGCACAGAACCCTCATATGAACCTGGGATTCGTAGCGTTTGAGCACAGTCGGGACATGAAATTTCGATCTTACCGTCCTTAGATGCCTCTGGTTTGGAAGGCTTTTCTGTCGGCTCAACTGATGTTGAATCCGAGGGCTCATCTTCACGTTCCGATTGGACCTCGCCATGAACCTCGAATTTGTTGGAACAATCTGGACAACCTACCGAGCCCGAGTAATCTGCAGGAACGCGAAGGCGACGGTCACATTTTGGACACTGAACCTCCACTTTTTCTTGGCTCGAACGGGAATTGGACGGCTTGGGACTTTGGGACGGTTCAGTTGAATCGTCAACTTCAGCAGTGGATTCTTCACGGTTCATTCTCAGCCGTAAAGCAAGAGCAATCACCGTACCTGATACGATTCCCCAGACGATGGCGCCCCAAGGCATAGAATTGGATTCCTCTGCTGTGGATTCGCCCGAAACGAAGGATTCCTGAACCGTCACGAGTTCTCCATCAATGGACCAAACAGCATGGATCACAACATTTGAGCCCTTAGGCCATACCAAATCCACTTCTAATGTTGAAGTTTGTGAAGTCCCCCAAGTGGGAGAATTCACCGTAGCGAGAATTTCATCATAAGCATCTTTCAGAATAATTTCCCCAGTGGTGCTAGAGATAGGGCCGGATTGGTAAAGTGTTAATCGGAGGGTAGCGGAATCGCCCTCCACTGGAAGAATGGGAACTGGAACAGGGTCCATTTCAATCCAGTAATTTGTTCGTTCGGTAGGGACTGATGCCGTCGTTGAGAGGGCACCCGGCCCGATGGCCCAATCCGTTGAAGAAACCTTGAGCACGATTTTTTCTGCTGTTATGTGACCGAATGTGAATGCTTCAGTGTGAGTCCCTTGTTCCAAAGTCCGAGTGTATTCATAGAGGTAAACCGTCGATTCAGTTGTTTCATACCCCAACTGAACGAAAACATCACGAGGCTTGCCTTCATCCAGGTCAAAGCTGATTTCAAAGCCAACACCGGACTCTTGGGACCAAGTGAGTTGATCGATGTCAAGACCGATGGATTGTTGCTGGTTAACTGGAAGAGTGAAATTCCCTCCATAAACCCCAGCCAGACTACCGTCATCGCTCTCTAAGGACCATTGAAGCGAATGTTCACCTGAGTGAAGAAAGAGGAAACTCGAGGAGACTTCACCGGCTTCTCCTGAATCTAACGTGACCCAATCCCCTGTCGAAGGTTGATCCCCCAAGCTACCATCTTGGTCCACCAAGACCATTCTCACGCGCCCCTCAAGGTCTCCAACATTTCGAATAAGCATGTTGGCACGAAGAGCATCACCTTGATGCCAAGGCCCTCCGGTGAGGGAGGGAGTGGTGGACCCCGCAGAAGCAAAAGAGGCTGATTCGATCTCTACAGTGAGTTCATGAGGAAGCGTTGATGAGGCTGAAATTCTTCCTTCTTGGAGCACACACTCGACGGTTACGGGCTTTGCAGTCATGTTAAACTGCCAGATGACAAACGTGCCTGATGGAACTGCAGTTGAGGTTGTCAGAAGAATCTGGCTTGGAGAACTGCATTGTATGATGCCACCAAAATCAACATCACCTGAGTTCGTGACGTTCAGTTCAAAAACCAAGTCCTCGCCAGCATTAATTTCTACTGCGTTTGAGGAAAGGACGGTTGTGAGAAGTGGAAGTGGCGGAGGGAGAATCATCACACTTCCGTTTTGCGTGTGGGCTCCGTTGTCTTCGCCCAAGGTCCCGTTGAGGGCAAAGGACCATTCCATACTGCCTTCGGCGAGTTGAAACGATGATGTGACCGTTGCGTATGACGAAGACATTGCATCGACGCTCATACCTTGAAGGATGATCGATTCATTTTGGCCACCATTTTCAATGTGAACATCAACCGAACCGGACCAATTGACATCGCCTTGATTGATAACTGGGAGTTGGAGTTGAATGAAATCCCCATCATTGACCGATAGGTTTCCTGTTGGCGCCCCGAGTGAATCAATTCCCTGAGAAAGTAAACTTCCTGCTGATCCCAAACCAATTGATAGCGGACGAAGGCGTTGGATGGTTCGCGAAAGGTTAAGCGACTGAGTGCTGTTCTCAACGCCAACGTCCCCACTCAATCCGAGATGGATCAAACTGTAGCCATAATCCAGTGAAGTCAAGGTAACGGTTATGTTACGCTGCTCAAGCGAACCGAGGTTGACGGTTTGACTTGGAAGAGATTGAAGAATCGCGCCCTCCAATGTCGTGACGGTCACGTTGAGGTTCAAGTCAGCAGACCCACCATCGGTTTCGTGAAGTTCTACCGTAAAGGAATAATTTTCAGAAGAAAATGTGTCGTAATCCGTGAGACCAAGACTGTTGATGTCGATGACGCCCGCTCCAGCTACAGCGTGCGCAGAGGGCACCATAGAGACCAGAAAGAGGGCAACGATGAGGAGAGGGACTCGCCTCTCCACTGCTACATCGCCTCCGGCCATGGTCATGGTTGTTTGAAGGGGTTCTTCACCTTCACGCCGAAAGATGTTGTGAGGGCATCTTTATTCAACATTGAACTGCCCCCCGCAATCAATGCAGGACGAGCGTTTGCTGGAAGTTGCGCCCGATGTCCTGATTCGGGCCATCCTACATCGCCGAGAAAGGCTTGCTGAAATGATTCCAAAGCAGCTCAACGCGCGCAAAGATGAGAAGGAAATCGCGGAGGGGCTAGCACGGGATGCAAAACAACGAAGGGACCTCCAAAAATCGGAACTCGAAACCTTTTCAGAACAACTCAAATCCCTCGAAGAAGGTACGCCTGAGCATCAAGAACTGCTCGTTCAACGCGAGCAATTTATCAAAAAAGCAGAACAATCAGAACATGAATACCTTGAGAATGAACTTTTTCGCCGAAGAAGTGACTCGCGCACCAAGCGACTTACCATGGCGTTGAATGACTGTCAACGCTCAATTGAGTACTGGCAATCCGTTTTAGAACAGGGGTTCGACCATCTGCTCGTTGACGCACAAAGGGTGAAGCAAGGAGGGGCCTCAAGTTACGCCCTATCCCGGCAAAAAAAGACAAACAGGGGCTCTCATCATGAATCGTGAGATTTGCCCCCACACCGGTTTTTCAGCTGCACAACAGAAGCAGTGGCCACTGTTGCATTCCCATATGCTCGGAACGCTTGAATTAGGAGACATCGATGCCATCGCCCCCGATTACTTGAAAGGCTTGTCAGAAGAAATAAAAGCATCCATCAGCACTTCAAGAATGAGCAACCAAGAGACGAAAGCTAGAGACCGAATCTATCAGCATCTGAAACGGAACATCGAGAGGAAACTTAACGGAAGCCAACTCCATGCCTTTGGGTCAACACAGTCTCGGACCTCCCTGGGCGTGGGCGACTTGGACCTGTGCCTGGTCGTCGATGCCCCATCCCCACGAAAAATCCTGAACAAAGTTCGAAACATCTTGAATGATTTGGACATGACTGAAATTGAAGTGATTGGGCGAGCGAAAGTACCCATCATCAAATTCAAAGATCCTGAAACGGGGCTCCCCATTGATATCTCAGTCAATAATGAACTTGCATTATACAATACTGAATTGATACGTGCCTACGCAGACACCCATCCGATGGTTCGCAACGGAGTCCTTTCGATCAAATACTGGGCGTCATCTAGAGCCATCAATCAAGCGTTCATGGGTACGCTTTCATCGTACGCATGGACCCTCCTTGCCATTGGAAGCATGCAGGCTGACCCACAAATTGGCCTGCCCAATCTGCAAAAAAATGCGGAGCCAAATGTTCTTGATTTAGATGACACCTACGATGTTGGTTTTCACTCAAAACCTGTATCGCCCTGGAAACCAAACATGGACCATGCTACATGCTTTGTTTCATTCATCCGAAGGTTTGTTTTTGATTGGCCATTTGAGCACGATGTCGTTTCAATCCGAAACGGTGGGACCGTTTCACGAAGCGAAAAGGGTTGGGCAGAAGGAGAACCCGATGCATGGACCCTCCTACCGGACCACCTGGACCGGAGGCTTGGAGAACACAGCATGCCGATTGAAGACCCATTTTCATTAAACCACGACCTGAGTCGAGTGTTAAGGCCTTCTGGATACCTCACCATTCGGGAAGAAGTTCTCAAGACTTGGGTCGGCATGCTCAATGGGGCAACCTGGACTGAACTGAGTAAGAAAGAAAAGAGTGCTGAAATTCAACCTTTCGACCTCTTTGCAGATTTACGAGACCTGTCAATGGACAAGGTCAATGCACTCCACCAGGAAACCGTGGACCAACTCAATCGGTCTGAGGAAGATGGAAAGAAGTTGAGTTCACAACGGCGCTCCATAGGCCAAGCCATACAATTTGCACTCGGAAAACGAACCACCCCCCCCGAAGGATCCATTGAAGACGAAGAAACGGTGTCTACCGAGATCAGTGAGTCCAAATCCCAATTGGACGAATTGATCAAGAAAAGAGATGAACTGGTGAACAATATTGTGATCTCATCACCTAAAGTCTCCGAAACCCTTCGACAAACCTTTGGCCGAATCACAGAGCAATTGGACATCATGAACATTCCACAGCTTGAGCGGGAGCAAGAACTTGTATCACTCTTCTTTGAACTTCAAGAAATTCACCCCATTGCAAAGGAAGTTGACCGACTTAACCGGGAAATTCATTACATCAAAAAACCCCTTCACGGCAACATCAAGCATCTCAACAAAGCCGAGAAAAAAATCAAACGGAACATCCGCTCCAACCGGAAAGCATCAAAGTCGCTTCGACGCGAAAAAGGTCGACTTGAATCATGGATGCGGATCAAAGAGGGAAGTAAGAAACCACGACGAAACGACCGCAGTCCAAAGCATCAACCCCGAGGGCCAAAACCGAGTGAAGTCAAGAAGAAAATGAATGCAGGTGAAGCGCTTTCAATGGATGATTTGAGTACGTTGCTGCAGCATGGGGGAGTCCTCAACATGAATGCCGGCAAGGACGACCCTCGGTCACAACGAAAAGGGAAGCGGAACAAGAACAAATCCTCAAATTATCAAGTTCGCCGAGGTCAACGGGGTCAGGGCAAAAAGGAAACAAAGAGGGAATGAGACTCGTGTCATCGCCTGTTTGGACTCAAGGCATTGAACCGAAACACATGAGTCCGGATGCATGTCGCCAAGTCCTTTCTCTGTTCCTCAAAGAGACCGGTGAACAATATTCTGATGCATCAGTCCGTCATTTACCCATACCAAACTGGGAAGGGAATTTGATCCTTAAAGAAGAAACTCAAAGCGATGAGAGTCCAATTATCGGATTGTTGTGGGCCACTCCCTTCATGGATGACATCGTCCGAGTTGCTGCATTTGTGATACATTCCGAGAGGCAAGGCAGCGGACTTGGAAGCGAGGCTTGGAATCGATTCGTGGATGCTGCCCTCAAGGCAGGATACAAGCGCGTTCAACTTGAAGTCAAAGCCACCAATACGAGGGCTCAACGATTTTATCAACGGCGCGGTCTGACGGTTCAAAAAAACCTTGAAGGATACTATCAATCCGGTCTGGGATACATGATGCGAGGGCCTCTTCTTCACTACGTTGAATGAGTGAAAGTCTTATTCGCTGTCGCAGTTGATGGATGAACCATGCTCCAGCGAACAATGAAGCCGCTTGTGGAAACTGCCGGAGTAAAAAGCGTCACTCTGTTTGAGAACGATGGTTTCGTCATCTACCGTTCCGAGGATGACGCAACCAATGAAGACGGACAAATGTCGCGTTGGATCTCTGCACTGAACGCCTCTTCGAAATCAGACCGCCTTACCTTCATTATGGAGCATGGTTCAGTCATCCTCCACCGTGGTAAACGCCTTCACCTCGCCGTGCACTGCGGACCCTCAACCAATCTTGGAGAGGTTCGCCAAACTGCCGAAACATGCCATGAATCGCTGCATAACCTGGCCTAGCCAGCAACACATCTGCGTCAATCGGTCCATGAAGGGTTAAATGGGGGAGCAAAGTCCCCGTGGATGCGGGAAGATGGGAATCTTCTGCGACCAGGTGAGATGAACAATGGCAGAACTCAAAGATCTTCTGAACGAGCGACGAAAAATGGTTGACGAAAAGGCCACGCATCACCGCGAAATTCGAGATGATTGGAACGAGAAAACCAAGGAATTTACCTCAATCCGAAACGAACTCAACAACGAAGTCCGTGAACTGATTGTTCAGGTTCGTGAACAACGTGAACTCAGAGACAACATGAACGAACGAGTTCGTGACAAAAAGAAGGAACGAGAAGATGCAAATCAAATGGTTCGAGATGCAAAAGATACCATCAGAGGCACTCAACCTGAAGCACCTCCGCAACTGGACAAGCGTGGACGACCAATCCGCCCTGACACCGTACAGTCTTTGACTCGGACCATGGAACGACTTGAGCGTGAATTTGAACAAGGTAAGCACCAGGGTAAAAACGAAACCAAGTACTTCAAGAAAATGAAGGAACTCAGTGCAAAGCGTCGGAAACTAAAGGATTCTCAAACCGCAAGCGGGGAAACTGAAGGAAACGAAGCACTGCGAGAAGCCATGGCCAAGCAGGATAATGCTCACAACGCCGTGAAGGAAGCGGCTGAAGCTGCTCAGAGTGCTCACGATTTGATGATTGAATGGAACTCAGAAGTTGACCGACAACGTGAGAAGGCCGAAGCCGCTCACCGACGGTTGCGAACTTCGAAGAAGGAAGCCGACAAGGAACACAGTTTGTACATTGTATCTCTGCGATGCCTCCACTCAATTCAAGACATCTTGCGAGCCATGCGAGGAGCAAGTGCCGGACAAGGCCAACGCCCAACCGCAAGCAATGAAACTCAAGATCTGATGGCAAAGTTGCTCTCTGGTGAAACACTTTCAACAGAAGAATTGATGCAACTTCAGCGTTTTGATTGAAGAATGAAATGGGGAACACCTCAAAGACCCCCGTTAACAGCAATCAGTTTAGCAAGGTGAGCCTGATGATTCAGAACGACGAAATTGCTGAAATCGTAGAAGAGTATGACCGCCTTAAATTGCGGATCGGCATGACTGCATCGCATTCTGCCTTGGACATCTGTGACGGTGCTATTGAAGAGGGCTTTCCAACCGTGGCTTATTGCAAGGAAGGACGCCACAAAACCTATGCAAATTACTTCAAAACCCACCGGAGTTCATCGGGCCGAGTCGTCAGAGGGATGGTTGACAAGGCCATTGTTCTCGACCAATTTAACGACGTGATGAAGCCGAGCATGCAAGCTGAAATGAGGAAAAGAAACGTCATTTACATCCCAAATCGGTCGTTTACTTCGTATTCCAAAATATCAGATATTGAAGACAATTTCCGCGTCCCGATGTTTGGGTCAAGAAACATGCTCCGCATGGAAGAGCGAACGGAAGAACAAGACTATTATTGGATTTTGGAGAAAGCAGGACTCCCGTATCCTGAAGCCATACCTTCACCCGAGGACATTGATTGTTTGGTGATCGTCAAACTCCACCACGCACAAAAGAAACTTGAGCGTGGATTCTTCACTTGCGCATCGTATAAAGAATACCAAGAGAAGTCTGCCGCACTTCTCGCAGAAGGTGTCATCGACCAAGAATCACTCGATGGTGCCCGAATTGAACGGTATGTCATCGGCCCAGTCTTCAATTTGAACTTCTTTTACAGCCCCCTCGCTGAAAAAGGGGAACGTTTGGAACTTCTGGGCGTTGACTGGCGATTTGAATCGTCTCTTGACGGACATGTCAGACTCCCTGCACCACAGCAAATGACCATGCCGCTCCATCAACAAATCCCTGAGATGACCGTTGTTGGACACAACACTGCGACCATCCGAGAATCACTCCTTGAGAAAGCCTTTGAGTTGGGAGAGAAATTCATTGAAGCAAGCAAAGAACATTACGACCCGGGAATTGTGGGTCCATTTTGCCTCCAAACCTGCATTGACAAGGACATGAACTACTACATCTACGATGTTGCACCTCGTCTGGGTGGAGGCACCAACGTCCACGTTAGCGTAGGCCACCCCTATGGAAATGCAACATGGAGGAAGCCCATGTCAAGTGGACGACGTATTGCAATGGAATTGCGAATGGCCGCTGAGCAAGATCGTTTGCTCGAAGTTCTGACGTGATACGAACTACTCAACGTCATAGAACACTTCATCCTTCAT
>DAVD01000023.1:0-48244 GCA_002505405.1 Candidatus Poseidonia alphae
CATCACCGTGCCTGAGGCAGTTCCATCACTCTTCCACAATTCTTCTCCGTTGGTCCCGTCATCGGCGCTGAAATAAAGGGTGTTACCAAAGGCTATGAATTCGTCGGGAGAACTGCTGCTACTTCCGCTGTTGATATCCTTGAGCATCTCGATTGCAAACCGAGAGCAGAAGGTCGTCGACGAGTCGATTTCACCTGTTTCAAGAACGCCGTTTGCATACGTTCCACCACCGTCACCGTTGTCAAGTCCGTGTGAGACAACTCGTCCACCAGCATCACAACCCATGTTGGCTGGTGGTGATGAGATCGAAGTCAACATGGTGTTGTTGGAGGAACCGCCATCACAGACGTATTGAGTTTGATCAATTTCAGTCGCTTCCAATACTCCATTGGAATTGTCATCAACGCCAACATCGATTCTTGTACCACCGTTTGCACAGTTGGATCCAGCTGATTCAGGAGTCATGGAAACAAGTGCATTCATGCCGTTTGACCCATCTTGTCCATCAGTTCCGTTGGTTCCGTCAGCACCGTCTTGGCCGTCAGTTCCGTTGGTTCCGTCAGCACCATCTTGTCCATCAGTTCCGTTGGTTCCGTCAGCACCGTCTTGGCCGTCAGTTCCATCAGCACCGTCTTGGCCGTCAGTTCCATCAGCACCTGCTGGCCCTTGTGCACCATCGGCTCCATCAGCACCATCTTGACCGTCCGTTCCGTCCACACCAGGTGGTCCTTGCTCACCATTACAGATGTCAACGCTCGTTTTGACTTCAGATACACTTAGAATATTATCAAAATTACCATCAGTCCCAATTTCGAAGGTTTTTCCTCCGTTCAAACACGTTGTTGAGTCTACCACGTTGATGAGAATGGATAGACCGTTGATTCCATTCACACCGGGAAGACCCTGTGCACCGTCGTTTCCGTCAACACCTTTTTGCCCAAAATAATCATCAAGTTCTAGCAATCCATCATAGAGCTCATCAGCAGTATCCATCACACAAGCTTTGTCGATGTTCGCAAAATCTAGCTCACTTTCTATCCGAATATCCATCATGTTCGCATTGGAACCAGTGACAACGAATTGATTTGAATTGTCCAAATTACCTCTCGATTCATCAACCACGATATTCACTACATTCTGCGCATCTTCAATGGTTGTTCCGCAAGACTGAATCAATTTATTTGTAGCATCTTGCTCGGCAGTGTTAATTTGCTGTAATGGAGAAATTGCATCAGCCCCCATAATATCGATAACGTGCCAAGAGACGCTGTCGTCGATGTTGGTGTTGATGTTGGTGTTGGTGTTGGTGTTGGTGTTGGTGTTGGTGTTGGTGTTGGTGTTGGTGATGGGTGTGCTTTGAGTACATACCTGGAAGTTTCCATCCTCGCCGACATAATACAACCAACCGGTTCGGTCATCGTTACATTCTGGTAGGTCCGAGGCAAAGCTGGCAAAGTGAACCTGCCAATCTACCAAGGTTTCCATGTCTGAAATGTTCCCATCTGATTTACCATCATCGCCGCCAAAACAGCCGGCAAGGGACATAGTAGTCATTATCAATGCAAGAAAAATTGCTTGGTGTGTTCGCTTCATGCAATGGAAACACGCCTTGCAGCAAATAATCATTTTGCTATCAGAATTCAATGCCAATTATTGAGGCCATATACAAGGGGTCCCCTTATGCTCGTATACGTGTACATGGGTACCGTTGTATAGGACGGACTGCGAACCCTTGCCAACAGGATAATTGTGTACAAGGGTGTTTAGGATAAACCCACATAAACTAACCTTATTTGTTTACACTGTACTTGATGTTCTAAACATTGCACCATTCAGGGAGGCTAACATTTACATCATTCCAATAATTTTCATTTTTTGCATCCTTATCACTCGACATAACCCCACAATCGTTCTCTGATACGGTGCTCAAATCTGAATCAGCATAAGGTGCAACAAACAAAAAATCTTCAGAAATCTGGTATTTGTAATAATATTCATATTCATCATCATCCGTAAATTGAAGAAGAAGATTTCCATCCAAAACTCTCCAGCTAACTATTGATGAATCTGAATGAATTACATCGCCATCAGACTGAAATTCTAATGTTTCCACTGTACTATACCATTCCCCAACGATTGCATTATCGGAATAATCAGTTCCTGAACCGATTAGTAAACTGATGAAGATTGTCGCCCCTACGGCTCCAGTAGCTATTGTAATTAAATTTTTGAATTTACTTGGTATCTTTCTCAACAATGGTGCAATATATTCTAGGTGTAAGGAATAAAATTTATAGAATAATTTCATCAGAATATAAAATGAAATTGAGTATGCTAAAAGATATAAGATAAAAGCATTGAATGGGAGAAATAGTTTCATTATGGCGAGTAAAAGGAAGGCGAAAATAAAGGATAATAAAGCCGAAATAAGCATGACGTCTTCTCGTTGATCACGTTTAACGCATTGCTTACACCTCACCCTCGAAATATTCAATCCACCTTCAACCTTATCACCGACTAAACTAGCAATATCCCCTGTAACGACATCTACAACTGTGCCAACTAAACCTATCTTCTTCTGAAATGATGTGTCAAGTGGATCACATTCTAAACAAATCGGGTTTCTACATTTTCTCCCTGGACAGTTCCTGGCATTTTTCCCTTCAAATTCATTGCCACAGGCTGCACATGTATTCATATTGGAATTATGGGTCAGAAGAGTTTCATGTGGAGGTTTTGAATCGAAGTAGCCTGAATCTTCAACTTCTTCTTCACTCTGTTCAGTCAGTGCCTTCTCATGCGGAATAGCGCCACTATCAATCGCATCCAGTTGTTTTTGGGTTGGAATCCACTCTTCATTGACTAACTGCCAAAATCCGTCTTCACTGATTTCGGCCATGGTTTCAATTTCTCTTTTACATATTTGAATTGATTGAATCTAATGTATTCAAGGGCCCCCCTTGTATATGCGGGCGACCACAACGGTAGAGACGAATAGGACGGACTACGAACCCTTGAATACACTCCGCCTGTATAAAAGGGGAATAAGCATGACCCTTGTGAACAGCGCTAATCCAATTATCCACTCCATATCACATTTTGTTGTTCAGGTACCTCAAAAATGAAAATTGATGTATCGGCCTTGCATTGATTCAAATTAGATGACTAAAATTCAGTGTTAGTTCAGGATTATTGACTTCGATTTTGTAAAGATGATCCATCAACAATGTTGTTTTCTTGTAAAAAACGATTGATATTTCACCCAATCCGCCTCCAAAATCATGAATTAATTCATATCTCATTCCAAGGATGCCGTCTTTTTTTCCCCGTTTCCATGTCGTGTTAATCACATCATTGTGGTTTATCAAAACTTCAAAACCTCCCGTAAGGATGTTGAGATATTTTGGCCTTATGATAACATTTTGTGAGTAGGAGCCCGTACGAATGTTAAATCTGAATTCAGATTTGGAGGACTTCTCTACATCGATGGATGGAATTGTTGATGATTGGATTTCAGTTCTGTGTTCAGTCTCAGAATCTGATGAAGGGGGTGAAGGAATCCATTTCTCTCCATTCCACATCCACTTTCCATCTGGACTGAAGGTTGGCTCGGCCATGGTTAGTGAAGTAGCACCTATTATTTGAGAAGTATTAACTAGAAAGGAACACGATGCTCGATTATGTTAACGAGCAAAAACAGCGAAAATCGGGACAAAGCGATAGCCTACATACGGGTATCATCACAACGACAAGTGGACGAAGGCGTGAGTTTAGACGCACAGAAAAGACGGATAATGGACTATGCCCGATATAGGGGCATCCCGCTTGATGAGAGCGACATTCTCATTGAGAAGGGAGTGAGTGGAGGTATTCCGTTATGGGAGCGACCTGTGGGCAGACGACTGAAGCGAATGCTGGCTTCAGGTCAGTATCAGCACCTCATAGCGATAAAGATTGACCGATTGTTTCGGGTCACTTCAGACATGCTGAACACAATAGACGAACTCAACGCTGCGGGCATTGACCTACACGTGGTGGACATGGGTGGACAGGCGATTGATACCACCACGGCCGTAGGAATGCTGTTTCTGACGATTGTAGCAGCCATGGCGGAGATGGAGCGAGGACTCATCTCCGAGCGAACCCAGGAGAGTATGGACCAACTCAAGGCCATGAACAAGAAGTTCACACAATCCATCTACGGTTGGGATGAAACCGAGTTCGGGGATCTCACCCCGAATTGGAATGAACAACATGTGATTGACTACATGGTGTGGCAGATTGAGAAAAACGGCATGTCGGCAACGGCAGTAGCACGACAACTCAACCGAGAGGGGTTCAAGGGCAAGCGAGGCGGAAAATGGTCTGCTGGAAGCGTCATCAAGGTCAAGGACAATCCATTCCATGAACGAAGGCGAAGGTTCCCAAATCCATCAGGGTGGGGCAACAAGCCTTGGCACAGATGGTTGTAATGTAAAACACTAAATGTGGAGGATTGCTGCAATTTTCCATGAAACCCGACAAAGTGTTCATCCTATTGCTTGTAATTTTGCTTCCCCTCACTGGTTGCATTGATGTATCCGACAACGCTGATGCCCAAGATTCGACAGACTCCGAGGAAGCAGAAACGACCGTAATCAACAACTACTACAACACCACAACAGTCCAAAGCGTCCAGAAAATGGAGGCAATGAGCCACTACCTGCCGAAAAATCAAACTCTCAATCTCTCATTTGACGGGACATATACCTACAAACTCGAAACGTTGCACTACGAGGCTTTGGGTGGTGGAATCATACCCGACCCTAATGCAGACCGCTACTGGACTACAACTACTGCAAAGGGCCAGGCTACCATGACATGCGCCAGTGGGTTTGTGATGGATAGTTTCGCCCTCCGTCAAGGAGAATTTTTACCGGTGTTGCCAAACGATGCTTGTGAACTATCGGTGGACAATGGAGACTACCAATACGTGCTTGTTTTCTCAAATCACACTCTTGGATGATTGATTCACGAACTTTGAGCCTGCGCGTACACGAGGGCTGCCCATGTGTACGCATGTATCACTAAGGGTACCGTCGTGGTCGCCCGCGAGTACATGGGGCCCCGTTGTGTTCATCATCAAATCTTAACGGCAATCATTAAGTCCTAATCAAGCAAGTGGTAAACATGGGAGTGAATGTCCGATGGCACAGGTCATCCGCGCTCTGCTTTGAGTTTGAAATTGTAAATCCCGCTGAAAAGTTGCACCGAAGCTCTACCGATAAATCTTGGATTATAGCAAAAGCGACTGAAACATCAACCATTGGTTCAAGGTTAGGTTTTACACTGAACACATATCTTCCTGATAGGAAAATGAGTCCTCGGCTTAGCAGAAATTGCTCGGTGAGCATGAATGGAAATCACGTAAGAGTCTGTATACGTGATCCTGATTTGGTCCTCAATCAAACTAAGAAAAAAGCAACCATTGCACATTGTCAGCATTCATATCTCGGAGGTTCAGTCTTTCAAGTGTCTATTTATCGAGAAAAGTTTTGAGGTCACAAGGGTCTATGCTCAAACCCATGTGTTCAAAATTAGTGTTTGTAAGGGTTCGCAGTGGGTGCTATTCGTCGCTACCCTTGCAACTTGAGAATATTCGTGAAATCGATGACAGCATCAGCGTCACAATTGTGTTGTTTTCGGAATCATGAAAGATGGTTGCAAACAAACATCGATGAATTTTTCATCGTTGTTCGGGAGAATGAAATCGATGTGGAAACCTTGCGCAACTTCATTTGAGGACCGCAACAACAACAACCTCAACCCAAACCGTTTGAAACAATGGACAGGGAGTTGATTGACGTTGACGCCTTTGAGCGGTGGTTTCTGTTCGCTCCAATGGTGGTGTTGATTTTTGCATGGTTGCAATTGAATCTCATTCTCCTTGGTTACAATTCATCGGTCTTTTCTGCTCTGCTTTTGTTGCCTTTGAGTTTGTTCATTGTTCAACGGTTTGCCCCAAAGGCATCAAGAGAATCCACCTCATCCCATCTGGTACTTCTTACGCTCGTCAGTATCATCGTCATCTGTGAACTGATCCGGCCTGCAAAAGGCTATCCTGTCCACTACGATGGCGCTTACCATATTCTGCAGGCGTCAACCTATGCTAATATCTTGGATTTCGATGCCTTCAGTAATCGAATTTTTCGACCTCCGTTGTTGCCCGTGATCCTCAGTACCGCCCTTGCTTTCGACGAAGGCGGCTCGTTGTCATTGGTTTTGATGCGTTTCATCATGTTGCTCTTTGGCTTACAGACGTATGTTCTCGGTAAAAGACTGGGAGCATCAACGGTTTCAGCCACGCTTTTTGCAGTTGCTGCCATCACTTCGCCTGTTGTCATTGACTGGGGTCCAAAATATTATCATGGAATCTTTGCAGCAATGTTGGCAACTACGGTTATGAATCTCCTCTTGAACATCGATTGGAAAAAACCCTCACCGATATTGATGCTCTTCATTGGCTTTTCATCGGGAGGCGTGGCCCTGGCTAGGTATTCATTCACCTATTTGTTAGGCGTTGTTGGATTTTCAGGATTGATGGCTAGAAGGGTGAAGCCGATGATGTGGTTCCTTCTCGCATGGTCATTAGCCGTTCTTCCCTTTATGCTCAACGATTGGATGGAGACAGGCGACGTGTTGGCTTCTTTACGACCTCAAATCAATGCACCAGTGGACCGTGCGTTGGACCCCGTGGAGGGAGTTGGATGGTCTGCAGAAAAATTTTCTGTGCTTGGCTATTTGGACTTCAGGCTGGACCTTCTCTCGGACGGAATCTGGTTTCTTGCTCTTGGAGGAATCGCCTTGCTCATTCGGGATAAAAAATGGAGCGAACTCGCAGTCATTTCGGCCATAGCAGTCCCTCACATTTTGATTTACAGTTTACTCCTCGGTTACGGAGAAGCGCGTTATATGATCTTGGTGATCCCCCTGTTCTGTGCACTGGCTGCGCGCTCTTTTGATCCTGTCATTAACTGGGTGAACCAACTGATTCACCCACAGCCCGAATCATGTATTGGCTCCCCTGAGGGTGGCGGCGGGAAAGGAAGGGTGAATGAAGCTGGCCAAAATCGGTTTGATTCGGCCGTTCGTCCGGCGCTTTCTGTCATGGTGGTCGTTTTGACCATAGTTGCTCCATTTGCCGGCCATCTTATTGAAACAGATGACTATCACTCGAGGACGAGTGAATGGGTGTACATGATGCGCTCAATTGCAGATGAAGTACCTGAAGATGCAACGGTCGTAGCATCGTCAAAAGCCCTTCAGATAAAATGGCTCAGCAAAGAACATTCGAAAGAACCACCCCATTCATTGGATTCCCTTCGCTCTTGGATGAGCGACCGTGATGCCAGCCATATTATCACAAGAAACCGAGGGACGCCGGAGCCTTGTGCCCGAGACGTTACTTTGTGCATTGAAGCGCCTTGGTTGGTTCCGGTTGCGGGGGTGAGTGAGGTTAACGGATGGATGGTTCTGTGGGAATTCGACGACACTGCCGGTGAATACGAGCCGAGCCACCTCACGATTGAGCCCTTCGTAAACGTCAACGATCAATGGCGCGGTCATGAGGTTGGCACAACCGACCTCATTCGCAACGACCTGTTGGTAGTGAGGCATTACGACGATAACGTAACTCTAAATCCCTCGGCATTCAACGCGAGTTCTATTGAAATCGATATCGTAGTATTCAGATTCGATGCTTGGCCGGATGCTGCAATTGACCTCGAATACGGAACAATCGAAGACCTTAGTGCGGACAACAGGTTCTATGCCGCTTCTTGGAACGGAACATCATTTGCCCACAGCGGTCCTTTCGCCGACCAAAACGGTCCACCGGGAACCTTGAATGACCCGTTCACCTTTAGCCCCTCTGAGTATGGCCACGGGGGTGCCTCAGGAGTTCATTATATCCGATTGCGGACCGTAAACTCTTGATGTCCTGTTCAACACCGTTTGCACTGAAGCTCAGGAAAGCACAGCGGCGAGGGGCCTTGAGTTGGGTTCTCAATTTCCGCAGCCGCAGCCACGAGTTTGGCAGGAAGGGTCATCTGCTTTGGCGACGACTTCCTCCTGGGGCTCTTTTTTGGGCTGACGGCGGAGTACGGTTGGAATCCGAATTTTTCTCTGATTTTGAGAGGTGCGGCGGTTCATGTTTCCCCCGCGGGGGTGTAGATAATAACCGTTATTGAATAGTTAATAACCAGTGCTGGCCCATATATTTACCAAACTGTGGGCGAAACACGACATCTATTGCATTTGGAAAATTTTAAATATGAAATCAAAAAGGCCTTATATAGATTCACTAGATTAGTGGGTTGGAGTGGAAATTATGGATGATCAACAAGTAGAAGATATTGTCAAGTGCAGCGACTGTGGAAGTCGTTCACTATCGAGGGACGAAACACGTGGCGAAGTGGTTTGCGACGACTGTGGATTGGTGTTGGAAGACAACGTCATCGACCAAGGTGCTGAATGGCGTGTCTTTTCGCCCGAACAAGGCGATCAGCGTGCTCGTACCGGCGCTCCAATGACCGTCATGCTCCACGACAAAGGTCTCTCAACGGACATTGACTGGCAAAACAAAGACTACTCTGGAAAGACCATCAATTCCCGATACCGTTCACAATTTTACCGTATGCGAAAGTGGCAGAAGCGAAGCAGAGTCAGCAACGCTACCGAGCGAAACCTGGCCATGGCTCTCGCTGAATTGGACCGAATGGCCAGCCGCCTTGAACTTCCTAAATCCGTCCGAGAGGCTGCAGCTGTTAACTACAAGAAAGCCGTTGACAAGCGTTTGATCCGCGGTCGTTCCATCGAAGGTGTCGCAGCAGCATCACTCTACGCAGCTTGCCGACAATGTGGGGTTCCCCGAACCCTTGATGAAATCGGACAAGCATCTCGTACAGGACGCAAAGAAATCGGCCGTACATACCGATTCATGGTCCGTGAACTCAAGATGAAAATCATGCCGACAGGCCCTGAAGATTATATCTCACGATTCTGTTCTGGACTTGGTTTGGATGCAGAAGTTGAAGCTAAAGCATACGAACTCATCAAGGCCGCCCAAGAGAAGGAATTGACCAGTGGCCGAGGCCCGACTGGAATTGCAGCCTCAATCATCTACATTGCATCGGTTTTGTGCGGAAAGCGCCGGACTCAACGTGAAGTTGCTGAAGTTGCTGGAGTGACAGAAGTCACCATCCGTAACCGGTACAAAGAACTCATTCAGAACTTGAACATTGAGCTTGACATTTGAGGATTGCATCCTTAGGAAATGTGTAGGAGGGTTTGTGCGTGAGCAAGATTCGTAAGAAAATTTCAAACCAAGCGTTTGAACTGGTTGCGACCGGTTTGGTTGAAGCATTGGAACGCGGAACCATCGCATGGCCCCTTCCTTCTCCGCCGATGAGCGACCCGGATTTCCCCGCCATCCCTCCCACGTCACCGCACGTGTTGTTTGAGCAAGGCCTTGGAATTCTCAACGTTGACCGGGGCATGTTTGACCGACACCTCAATTCAGTTGTCGACCTCATTGTGCCTCACAGGATGAACCTCAGTGACGATCCCTTTGAAATTCATGAGCGATGGCTAAAACGCCGTATGAGTGATGTTTCAAATCGCCTTTTGTTTTGTATAGCCACAGATTGGTTGGCTCAAGCCTTTGACCCCCATGCACCCAATACAGACCGCTGGTGGCTTAGCATCGCTTTGCTCAACGGGCTTTCAATCGCCCCTCACGGCCAGCCCGTTCATCAAGGGTACCACCTCGTCGAATCCATCGCTCTCGCAGAACGCCCTGGAACATGGCATACTCAGCCCGATGCTGGACCCCAACATATGGATTGGAACCCTACCGCCGTTGTCCCAAGGATGTCAACCGTCGTTGTCGCTCACACACAGGGCGTTGAAGCGGCAGTTTGGCTTCTTGAACGCCTTGAGAACAGCGACTCCCCAAGACGTCTTCTTTTGATGCAATGGGTCCGTTTGTTGATGGAACGAAAACCTTTGATCGACCCGTTAGGACTGAAAGAAATTCTTTTGAGAAGGGCGGCTGATGAAGACCCTGAGATTGCGGCTCAAGTCACACTTTGTTTGGCGAAATCGGTTGAAGCCGACCGTGATTTTGGCCTCGAGCTCACGCACCGACTTCATTCCAGAGAGGAGCCTTTGGTCCAACGCGGTTTAGCGGATGTGTTGACTCGTCTGTTCCGCCGACTCGGTGAAGACGCCATCCCGTTTCTCAACGATATGCTTGATTCAGAAGACGAAAGTGTGTTGGCTGCAGCAAGTTCAACCGTTGGTGATTTGAAGTATCTCGACAAGGATCAATGGGCTGACCGTTTAGCAACCCTCGCTCACCACCCCTTGGCCATAGTACGGCGAAATCTTGTTCCAAACCTTAGAGAGTACATTGAGTTTGATTCTACCGACCAACGGGGACTTCTTCACCAACTTTGGTGCGACGGCGATGAAGTTGTGCGAACGCGACTCCGAGAACTGCTCATTCGCATGGAAGAGGTTGACTCTGACCAATTTGCTCAACGAATCACAGGGCTCAACGAGCAGAACTCTGACCTCGAACCGCTGTGGGAAATTCTTGCCCTCCGACGCCCTGAGCGGTGTGAATCATGGAAAACATGGCTTTCCCAGGGCGGTTCTCACCCCACAACCCTTCAGAAACCCCTTCCACAATCAACGATGGAAGAACCAGGGGAACTTCCTGAATTGGGCGATGCGCTCGATGTCCTTGACCAAGAACTTGGTTTCCTTGACTGATCACTCTTCTTCGTCCAGAGCAAGTGGCCCCTTGGTAATGGACCAAACATAGAGTCCATTAAACAAGGCAAGGGAGCCAATCAAAGCAAGAATCAACCCTGCCGGTTCCGGAGCAACGCCACCCGCATCAAACAATGAGAGCAAGCGAGTCACAACCAAGCAAACCAAGCCGAAGACTACGACTGACAACCACGTATCTTCAGGGGTCTTCCATCGGTCAACTGTAGGGGCAATTCCAAATTGACCAAATGTACGCTCGTACCACGCCAGATACAGGAAGCTAAGGCCTGCTAATCCGAGAACACCGCGGGTAAAAGAGGCAGAATCCCAAGGCCCCGAAGGGGCGACATCGAGGAAGGTCTGTAGGACAAGCCCCGTCCCTGCTACTGCGAGGGAGAGCGAGATGGTTTTTGCCTCCATGCTCCTCCCGTAGTGGGCCACGCTTGAAAGCCTGTGCCTTTGTCGCAGTGCCATGCAGCATGTTCGTGACGCCCTGATCGTGGCCGGCGGCTTGGGAACTCGGATGTTTCCGGTAAGCGCCATTCAACCCAAGGAAACCCTCCCTCTGGTTGACGTTCCTTTGCTTACACACTTGGTTATGGAAGCCAAGAATGCAGGAGCAACCCGCCTCCATATCATTCTCTCACCGCGAAAAAATCTCGGTGATTTTCTCGCCGATCGTTCTGACTTGGCTACGATGAGGCCGGAACTTGATGCATCTCTGTTTAACATCACAAAAGACATCGAGGTATTCACTCACATTCAACATGAAGCCAAAGGTATTGGAAATGCGCTACAGTGCGCTCTACACGCCGTTGAAGGGCCCATGCTGGTTTTGCTTGGGGACAATGTCCTGATGGACATCCACAGCCCAACAACTGCCTTTGCATCATCAACGGCTTCACGTCGGTTGGTTGAACAATTCAACGAGCACGGGCAAGCAACCGTTGGATTGATGGAAGTTCCAGAGGACCAAGTGAGCCATTACGGGATTGTTTCAATGACAGGGAGCGTTATCACCGGAATGGTTGAGAAACCGTCATTGTCAGAAGCGCCAAGCCGGATGGCGATGTGCGGGCGATACGTCTTCCCAGCCACAACCCAAGCCTTGTTGGAGAACTATTCATTTGAACGATGTGGAGATTTGCAAACCATTGCTCTTCAAGAGCACTGGATGAACGAAGGGGCTCTTCATGGGGTTCTCCTGGATGGAATGCAGTGGTATGATTCAGGTTCACCGCTTTTGTGGCTTCAAGCCCAAGTCGACCATGCGCTACGCCGGCCAGAATATTCGCAACCTATGCGGGCCTGGCTTCAAGAGCGACTGAATGACTAACGCTGTCCAGGTTTCCAAAAGGTCAGGGGCTCCGGTTGATCACCCTGTGCGCGACGTAGAGCGAGGTGGTCGGCCCGTTCGTTCCAACGATGGCCACGATGCGCTTTCACATGCGACCATGTCAGCGGCCGCAAGCCTGCAACTTCCCTCCAAAGCAATTGCACTTGGCGAACCAATTCTTTGTTGGCTTTGGCCTTCCAAGCTCCGCTTGCGAGGTTGCCAGCGTATTGGGAATCGGCACGAATCACAGCAGCTTCTTCCCCTCCTTCCACGAGAAGCCAGCGAAGAGCAGCCGCAAACCCGCACAACTCAGCCGTGTTGTTTGAGCCCACCTCGGCCCCAATAAAGCCGTCAACCTCAGGGTCAGTGATCACTCGGCCCGATGTTTCCTCAACGATTTCACCGGTTCCACGGCCCAGCCCGGAATCGCCTTTGACAGCAACCAATGCCCAGGCGGCGGGCGTTTGGGCGTCTACATTTTGATTCCCAAGACAGGAGCCATCAACATAGAGGCTCCAGACGGGAGATGCACTCAAACAGCTCACTCGCCGATTTCAGCCTTGTAACCAGCAGCGTCCATTAACTCTGAAACGCCTTCCGGGTTATCGAGCGTCATTTTGACAATCCATCCCTCATCGTAAGGAGATGTATTCATCAATTCGGGTGCATCATCAAGGTCCATATTGACGGCCGTGATGGTTCCGGCAAGCGGTGCGAAAATTGGCGAAGCAGACTTGACCGACTCAACCACAGCGAATTCGCCCATGACGCCCATGACGTCGCCTTCACCAGGAAGTTCAATGTAAACAATGTCGGTCAGCATTTCTTGAGCATGGTCGGTAATTCCGATGGTGACTGTGTTTCCATCAAGTTTCAACCATTCGTGTTCTTTGGTATAGTACAGGTCTTCGGGGATTTCACTCATGGTGCTGCCTCAATTGCCTCACAAGGAGGACCCTCATGAATCCACCGATTTCTGGTTTGTTCATTCCTCTTCATTCAATTCGCTGGTCAGAACCTTGGTTTCAAGTTCAGCCCATGCATTGTTGACGTCTTCGGAGCGCTGCACGTCTTCGATATCATCCCGGACTCGAGCCGCCATTGCCTCATCGTTTTCACTGGAGAACTGTGAAGCAAGAGGCCCCTTTCCATTGGAAAGTTGCCAGCCAAGAACAAAACAAACCAACGCGACAATCGCAAATCCATGAAATGCGCCGATCGTAGTCAGCGATGCCCGCCCTTCTTGCATCGCAAAACCAACGCCGAGGAACAACCCCACGCCGGCTCCCATAAGGAGTCGGGAAACAGCAACTGCAGGGGGGTGCATGAACGTTCCAAGAACTTCTTACGGATGAATCAACCGATGAGCGAGGTATGCTCAGTAGGTTTCCCGCATCAACTTGTGAATCTTGTAGGGCAACAAGGCTCGATTAACCGGAGTCACTTCGAGAATTCGACCGTCGTCACGGCGGCGAATGTCTTGCAAGAGCGGATGACGGCTCTTTTTGTGCAGGGTTAGTAGAGTGGGCATGTCAACTTCCAGAGCACTGCGGACTGCACTGACAAAGGCTTCGGACTCAACAGAGAATTTACCGATTTCATCGATGACCAAAACCTCACAGTTGTGTTGGGCGTAATCAATGGCCGGGATGGCAACACGGTTCAGTTCTTCAACATCGATTCCATACCCCAGTACTCGGAGTCTGGAGTCGATGCTCTTGTGGGCGATGATGCCTTCTTCACCGGTGACAACGTCAATGATTTTGTATCCTAGACGTTCGCCGTTTTCTAAAAGTGGTTCTGTTCGAAGACCGCCCAAAATTGGCTTTTCAACGGTGCCTCCGCGCATTTTTATTTCTCTCGTGCGTTCATCTACCAGCATTTTGAGAACTTTTTCCATCACTGCAGACTTCCCACTTCGCGGCAAGCCGGTGATTCCGATTTTTGGATGAATGCCCATTGAATTGCGTCCTCCGAAAGTCGTACAACCTTTTCCAACGGGTTATGTGATATAAAATATAGGGCTGCCAAGGAGGATTTTCGGAAATTAAATTCGCCAAACCATACAATCAGTTGGTAACAGTGCTGATTTGCGGAAAAGCCTCCGGCAATTCCAACGGAAGCATTTCCAATTCGTAATTGTTGACGTTGTTGTTTGCTGCCCAGGCACGAGCCCACTCGTCGAGATCGTCGTTGTTGAGGTGTTCGCACAACCAATGCAGGCCTGTTTCAAGGCTTTCATGCTCGGATACGAGTCGGTCTTGTATTTCTTGATGGAGTTCAATGTGGTTCACACTGTTGCCCAGCACGCTTCCTTCGGGAATAACCGCCCAACGCAGTCGTCGCTCTTGGTGGGCGTTGACGATGGCCTGGCAGGCGAGCCGAGGGCCGAAGCGGGGATGGTGGTCTCCGACCCACATGGCGAGTTGCCTTTCACTGGCTCGCGAAGGGATATCGGTTCTGAAAGCAGGGTGGCGAATGAAGACTTCACCGTCTTCATTTTCCGAAAAGTGCACGCCACGAATGAAGGGGCGGCTTCGTTTTCCTTTGACCCAAGTTTCAATGAATTTCGCATGAGCAGTTTGGTCAATTTCACCAACGCGAACACGGACTTGACGCTCGTTGGTGGTCAGCGGGTGAGTAGCATCGCTCAGGCGCGGGAGTAAAGCCAATCGGTCCAGGACCTCAAGGGTGTACTTGCGCTCAATGCGGTCCCTAGGAAGTCGGGGTACTGCCCACGTGTCTCGGGCCCACGAAGTCCATCGCTCATCCTTCAGTTCAAAGACAGGCACGCGACTTGACAATCCTTCACCATCTCGGCGGAGGTCGGACCGGGTGATGGGTCCGTGAATCATGAGGTTGGTTCGGTTACCGTCAGCGGTAATGCCCAAGACGACAACGCCTTGAGTCATGCCGGGGAACAGCAAGTTTGCCTCTTCGATAGCCCATACCTGTGTCCAAGCATGTTCCTTGACCAACAACTCTCGCAAAGGATGAGATGATTGTTCACGCAACAAACTGTCCGGTGCAACCATTCGCAATCGTCCACCTTCTTCCAATATTTGCAAACTGCGTTCAATGAAAAGTCGGTAGAGGTTAACGTTACCCCGCATGGTTGAGAATCGAGGCTTGTTGTTGTCTTGCAAAGCGCGGAGTTGCTCTCCGAGCTCCTTGCGAAGACGGCTTCCGTCCTCCATGCCGCGGAACCGGTCTTTGATTCGGAGCCAAGGAGGGTTGGTGAGGACCAAACGGGGTTGTTGCGACCACGGCCACTCGCCTTGAAGAGCGTCACCTTGCTGGACCCCTTCATCAAGAAGGGTTTCCATTTCTTTTCGGGAAATTTTGCCGGGAGTCTCTGGGCCGAAACTGACCAGTTCGTGCCGGATGGATTCAAGAAGAAGGCGAGCCTTTGTGCTTTGAACGACCAAAGGGTCAATGTCCAAAAGTTGGATGTTGCTGAAGAAACGACGGGTGTCCTCTTTCTTGATCTCAGCGTCTGCCTCATCGTGGGCATCAGCGTGGCGGCGAATAAGGCGAGCGTGGAACAAACCGCCGCCGGTAGCGGTATCTGCTACGGGGAGCGGGATTCCGCTGAGGGTGCGAAGGCCTTCTTCGACCGCTTCTGCTTCTGCTTCGTTGTCCACTTCGTTTTCTTGAGAAGCAACGGGTAGGTTGAGTTGTTCAACATGTTGTCTAAAGCCAGGTGGAAGATTGCTCATAAGGAAATTTGATTGCTGTACAGGTTTCTTCGGATTGATGAGAGTTTCACGCATTTCGGATGCAATGACGGCGTCGGCCAGACGGGGGGGAGTTGGGTGGGCGCCCCGAGGAGATCGACCATCCGATTCAGCATCGTGCCGAGCCAAAAGATGGTCAAGCACATGGCCCGGGTCGGTGAGAAGATTTGCCGGAAGTGTTGGCCAATCTTCAGGGAGAAGTGCGGCAATGGGTTGGAACGATTTGAGGGACTGCTCCCATGTGATGAGCCAGATGTCAATCTGTTGATTGCGGTCAGCAAGACATCGATCTAGGCGCGCATACCATCCGCTGACTCCGTTTTGCATCATCCCCACCACTCCAAGCGGGTCGGCTTTCTATCTTTGAATGTGACTCTTCCCGCAAGGCTCGAAATTTATCGTTTTGTTCACAGAAGTTTTGAAAACTCTTGATACCAATTCCAACCGTCTCCAACCCAATCAAGGACGGAGGACAGATCTTCTTTACTGACCTCTCCAGCCTTTGCAATAGCCTTCAGTGCTTTGATTTCTTTCGGGTCGTAGTTTCCATCGATTGCTGCAACAAAGGCAGCATCTCTAAGAATAAACCGGATGAGGCCATGTTCTAAATCCACGAGCGACTGTTCGAGCGGGACGGGGTGCTCAAATCCAGAACGGATGTCCACCCGAACTTCGGGATGTATCATACAACGCCCCATCATTGCTTCAATCACAGCAATTTCTTCTCTAACGAGTTCGCCGTCAGCAGCAGCAATGTAGACCAAAACCTCAGCATACTTGCGCAATTCCTGTGGTGAGCGATGGCTCAAACCATCAGGAAACATGGTTCATTCCTCGAGGTTATCCAAAATATCGTAGCCGTCTTTCATCCACTTGTAGCCCTTAACGGTCCATTGAAGCAGTTGGTCAACGGCATCTTCCTTGAGGCCCAAGATCTCGGAAATGTCTTCGAGTGCGTCGCGCTCATCCTCGTCGACCTTCCCATCAGCTGCGGCCATCATGACCGCGTCCCGCAGGGCGAGACGACCGGCTTCTCCGGACAAATTCTCCATACACTCTTCGAGAGAGGGCGGGTTCCTCAAATCATCCCGAATACTTTCGCGCTGGTTGGGTGAAAGCAATGCGGTTCCGAGGCGCTGTTCAAACATCGCCATCTCATCAATGGTCAATTCATCATCAATTCGAGCGATGTAAGCGAGGAGTCGCGCATAGGCAAACCGTTCTTCTCGGGGTAATTTGTGAACCGTATCAGGTAGCATCAAGTCCCCACGAACGCTTCTTCCCCATGAACTCAACGGTTGGAACCCCCTGTGTGAGGGCTATCTTCAAACCCCATAGCCATCACCGAAGGGTGTGGGTGCGAAGGCCAAACCAGACGTCGTCATCTGGACCAACAAGGGTTGTGGTGCTTGTGTTCGTGCAAAGCAATTGTTCGAGAACAAACAGGTGGAGGTTATCGAGCGCCGCCTGAAGAACTCTCCGGCAATTCAGCGTGCATTCAGCATGGCGTCACGAGGTGCGAAAACAGTCCCCCAGATTCTTATTGATGGCACATTAGTCGGTGGTTTCGACCATCTTCTCATTCTTGAAAAGTCAGGAGAATTGGACGTGATGCTCGGCTTATCGGATTCCCTTCCAGAGAGAACGGCGTGGCAGAGGTTTCGGGCTTGGGCTGGGTTGGGCTAACATCCAAGGCAAGTCTTGAAAGACGATGGAACATTTAGATTGTGCATGGACCCTAGTATCAATGTGCTTGGAGGGCCACTCCAAACGTGCTCAAAGGAACCGCTGACCGGCTGGTATCGGGACGGTTGCTGCAATACCGATTCGAACGACCGTGGCTCCCACACAGTATGCTGTGTTCTCAATGAAAGTTTTCTTCAATTTGCAAAAGGCCAAGGAAATGATTTGATAACGCCCGCCCCGCAATTCAACTTCCCAGGGCTAAAACCTGGCGACTCATGGTGCGTATGCGCCCGAACCTGGCTTGACGCAGTCAATGCTGGCCAAGCCTGCCCGATCGATCTAGAAGCGACCCATGAACATGCGCTTGAGGTCATTCCGCTTGGGGTTCTCGAAACTCATGCCGTTTGAGGATGAGATTCTTCCTCCTTGTATTGGAAGACCAAAACCCGCATAGTAAGCCAAACAACGAAGCCCCAGGCGAGCATGTTGAGAACCGATAACCACCTCAGGTTGGCCGGATACATTTCCGAGAGCACCCCGATAGTATAGCTCGAGCCAACGAGGCTGATGACATAGGTTGGAATGGAAGTTGCAAAAGTCCACTTGACGGGTTTTCTTGAATCAAAGGTGTAGGCGCGATGAACGAAATGGGCCATAACTCCAGTTAGGCCCCACGCAGTACCCCACAAGATGCGAACATCCGTGCCTGACAACGTGATCAAAAACACTTCCCAGACGATAAAAAATGCAAGACTGTTGAAACTGCCTGCGATTCCAAATCGTAGCAAGGAGCCCCGCGGCGCGAAGCGAGTTAAAACCGATGATTCAACCATATCAATCGTCATTGGTGATAACATCACTTGGTTTGCCGGTAAGGATGCCGCGCAACTGTGCATTATCATGCTGAATTGCATCCATAAGGGCGTATTTGACGCCTAATTCTTCAGCCAGCACGCCGAGTGCCAGGCTGTCTTTTGGAAGGCATTTGCCCCCAAAACCTCGGTTTAATCCGAAAATAGGGTCGAGATGGGAGGGGCCAATAGGCTGCGCTTGCTCTGCCGTGATGATGTCCCGAATACCGTACCAATCTTCGCCCATGGCCTGACATATGTCGTAAAGTTGGTTGGCGAAGGTCACCTTGACGGCGTAGAACGTATTCTTGGTGTACTTCACCAATTCAGCCTGAGTCGGCGTCACATGAAACAATTGCTCTCTACGAAGTACTCCCGCTTCCTTGTGTTGCTCAAACACCCGTTGCACAACGTCTTCATGATGAGAGCCGACAACCAAAATATCTTGGTTAGCAAAATCCTCCAACCGTTGTCGTTCAACCAAAAATTCTGGCGAATAAGCGATTTTCAGATGGGGGTAACGTTCGTGATAGAGCTGTGTTGTCCCCGGAACAACCGTGCTCTTGATGACGGCCGTGAAGCCTTCAGGTAGGGCGTCCAGAACATCCTCAACAATTCGCGTATCACAAGCTCCAGTCACTGGGTGTGGAGGCGTTGGTACGGCGATGTAAGCGAAATCCACATGGGCAATAACATCCTCAAGGGTCGTCCCTCGTGCGGGGTCGTGAATGAAGAGTTCATGAGCATCTGAAAAGCAATGCTCAATGGCGCCTCCGACCATGCCCGCTCCAATAATTCCAATTTTCACAACATCTCCTCCTTATCGGTGCGGCGTCGGGTCCAGCTTGCCTTCCTTAGCCATCATCGAGGCCTTAAGCAACGTTTCTGGTGTTCCACAATCGACCCATGTCTCTTCACCTACAGAAATCAATTCAGCCTCTTTTTGGTTGACATAAAAGCGGTTCACATCAGAAATCGAGGTCTTGACTCCATGGATGCTTTCCGCTTGATCCAGATACGTCCAAAAGCGCTCATCAAAAAGATAGATGCCACCAATGGCTAGATTTGAGGGGGGGTGCTCAGGCTTCTCTACAATATCGACCAAATTCCCCTCTTCGTCCAGAACTCCAACACCAAATGCTTCTGGATGGCGTTCTTCCCTGGCCATCAGGATGCAACCCGGCGGCAATTCTGCATCGGAAAAGTTGGCTACGATTTCGTCCAACTCCATGGTGGTGATGTTATCTGAGAAGTAGATCAAAAGACGGACTTGGTCGTTGTATGGGCGGGCAAGTTTCAGTGCTTCTGCAACACCACGGGGCTCCTCTTCGATGACGTAATGAATCCGTTCGCCTTCAAGTCCTTGACCAACGTGGCGGGTTATTTGTCCAATAAATTGGTTCGATACAATGGTGATGTCCTTGATTCCGGCACGGCGAATCGTTCCAAGCGCATAATCAATGACAGGACGGTCATACAACGGAAGCATCGTCTTTTGGACATAGTGGGTGAAGGGGTAGAGGCGACTTCCGTGGCCTCCGGCGATAAGAATGGCCTTTACCTCCATGAAGATACCACGAGGCGACCCTGTATTGAAACTGCCCCACCTTGGTTATTGAGTATCGTCCGATTTCATCACTTCAGAAACGGCCCCGTCCCGTGCATTTTTTTCGAACCATTCAGTTGCTACCAGATCCCCCAAGCGCTCCACTCCCGCTTCGATGAGGTCGCTGTCCCCTGCTTCAGCAACCCTCCATCGTTCTTCTGCTTGTTTTGCATAGACAAGGTCAGCATCTCGCAATAGGTGCTCACTGTGTCGCAGAGGTCCTTCTAAGCCTTCGTATTCGTTCTCATGGAGGGCAGGGTCTACGCGCCCTCGTTCTTTGTTGAACTCATCCATGTGCTCAGAAAACGCTGGTCCCTTTTCATCGCTACCCCGACCTCTTTTTTCATCGGAGTTTGTGTGCTCCATACCTGAAAACTTGGCGGCGATGAAGGCCTGATGGAGCCGCCCCATGGATTCTTCATCAACATCCAAGTCAGCCAACACATCCCAATCAAATTCGATTGCATCAATAAATCTGAGCAGACGCGCTTCGCTCAGAGAACGATAGTTGCGCCTCAACCCCTCACTACCAAGGGTGATGACCGCAGAAACGGCCCCCAAGTATTGCAGGGGCGGTGGCAAGAACAATAAAACTGAAAAAACTCCAAGAAGGAAATTGCTTCCTTTCCATCGAAGCAACGAGGCGTCCTCGTCAGCGAAGTAATCCGAAAACGGGTCAAGTTCGCTGGCCACATCAAACCCTCACAAATCCAAGAGATTGTTCAGCCGCTCCATGCATGCGTCATCAAGTTCGGTATCTTCCTTCCATCCCAGCGCCTTCAGCCCCTGAACTTGGCTCGAACGGATGCTCGTACCCATTCGTTCCAAGGAAAATTGCATCAAGAGTCCAAAAACAAGCAAGGCGGCGAGACCAAATTGCCACCTCGTGAGGAAGGTGATTCCTAAGGCAAGGCCAATTCCAACGATACCAGCAACTGTTGCTCGGTTTTTCATTCGGGAGTTTGAGACTTGAGCGTCAAGGATTCGCCGAGCCCCTTCCTTCTTCGTCATGGCCGCCATGACAAAGCCAAAACGCTGTTCAAGGTGAAGATACCGCTTCTCGCTTGAGCCATTCGTTGATTTCTCTGAGCGCCTCTGCACCACGATGTTGGTTTCTTACTTCCGAGGGGGCAGCGGTCATGTCTTGAACCAGTACGCTGTCCTGCATGGTGACATTGCCTCGTGGTTGAAGGGCAATTTGTTGGAGAAGGTCGCCCATGGTTTGCTGCATGTTGGCCGTTTGTTCTGCCTGGAATGAAAGCAACCTCTCCATACTCTCCAGAACGATGTTGCTTCGCTCTTGTCGACTGTCAAGGGCGCGCGAAGCAGCCTTCATGGCTTCCTCTTGCCGCTTGAGAAGTTCTCTTGCTGCGGGGCTTCCGACCGCATCACGTCTTCGAAGCTCTTCAATGGCGGTATTGAGTTCTACATGACGGCGCGTGAGAGCGGTTTCCAAACCCTCAATGTGGACGTTTGCCTCTCTGAGGTGTCCAACCATTTCACGGTGGCGATGGTGCATGGTTAGCATCTTACTGTGATACTGGGCGGCTTCTGAAAAAAAGGCCATCATGATGGAGAGGGTTAGAGCGAGTTGTGGATGGAAGAAAAGCATGGTGGCGGTGATCCATGTCAGCGTTGCAACGGAGAGTGAGCGCAGTATTCCCATACAATGTACTCTGTGTCCGAACATAAAGAGGATGACTTGGGACTTTTGTGGGACCCCGCTTATTGAGGGAATAATATGAAGCAATTATCATCGATCTCAATCAATCCGCCAATGGAAAGGAGGTGGTCAAGGGCTTCATCTGTCTCGTCATCTTCAATGTTGCATGAGCGGGTTCCTTTGAAAATCGCTTCAAGGGTAGCAACAGGTTCACCACGGGCAAGTTCAGATTCTACCGTGATCAACACGGTCTGACATGCAATAGCAAGCAGCGGGTCGTCAGTATTGTCATTCGGCATGAGGTCAATGAAGACGCTCGAGGGATGCGGTTCTTGACCTTGGTTCACCGTCTCAACCTTCTTACTTGGCTCAACGGCCCGTTGCCCTAAACCACGCAATGGGTGCTCTTCATTGATGTCGAAGCAATCAAACAAGTTTCGCTGGTGAGGGTCATCCGCGTCGTCTTTACGAGCCACTCCTTCAATCCTACGACCGAGGTCATCCAATCGTTGAAGCCGCTGTTCAATTGCCATTTTTTCATGAAGTAAATCAACCGTCAAGAGGTCCATGGAATTAGAGGCCTGCATCACCAGCCAATCATGAACGTTCCAATCAGGGTTGACGCCGAGCATGACGTCCGCTAATTGCCGAACCTCTACAGGCATGTCGGCGAGGGAGACACGGCTTTCTTGTTCCTTTTGTCCCTCATCCGCCATGACAGTGCTTGTGACATGACAGCCTATGAAGCATGCCCTTGGTGGTGAACCATAGTTTCCAATGGAGACCGTTTACAGTGTCGGCACTGAATGGAAAAAGGCGCGTTACCGGAAAGCAGGGTACCCGTTTGGCCACGCATCGTTACGCCTTTTTCTATCGGGGGTTTTGTTCATGTATGGGCGCCCTGTCCCGACATCATGGGTGACCACCGCATCACAGTACTGCCGGGCGATGGAACAGGGCGCGAAGTCGCCTTGGAAGCCCAACGAATTCTTGATACAATCCAAGCAAATACCAACCATGGTTTTGACCAAACGGTCATTCCATGCGGCGGCCAGCACTACCTTTCAACCGGCGAAGAATGGGCGCCAGGGTCATTTGAATTCTGCCGAGACGAAACGGATGCAATCTTCCTCGGAGCCATTGGTCAACCCGGAGCACTTCTGCCTAACGGCGATCTTGCCGGAGGGTCGGTCATCCTCGGTCTTCGTAGCGGCTTGGATTTGTACGCGAATGTTCGTCCGATCAAACTCTATGAAGGCGTACCACACAAGATTCACGGCGGTTTCCGTCAAATTTGGGAACCTGGAATGGTCGACATGACGATTCTTCGTGAGAACACCGAAGGACTCTACCACGCTCTTCTCCGCCGAAGTGCAGACCGAGCCCAAGGTCGCCCAGAATACGAACCAGAGCCCATGACCTTCCCCGGTTTGGAAGGCGAAGTGGCCTACGACCCACGCCCGATTTCACGAGCCGGCTCTCAGCGATTGATTGAGATGGGCTTTGATGTTGCAGCAACTCGGAACGGCGCCCCAAGCGACGGGCAACGTCGTGTATCATGCATTGACAAGTCCAACGTTACCCGCGGATGTCAGTTGTTCCGAAAGACATTCGAGTCCGTTGCAGAGAAGCACCCCGATACAGAAGCCGATTACGGCTATATCGACGCCTTCATGCAGTGGCTAACCCGCTCACCTGAGCACTACGACGTCGTCGTAACATCCAACATGTTCGGAGATATTTCGACGGACTTGGGAGCGGTCTTGCAAGGTGGAATGGGTATGGCAGCATCCGGCAACATCGGTGACCAACATGCATTCTTTGAGCCCGTTCACGGCTCTGCCCCCAAGCACGCAGGCCTCAACAAGGTCAACCCCATCGCCTCCATCAATTCCATTCAGATGATGATGGACTACCTTGGTCGTAAAAACGGTGAAGACGAATTGATTGAAATTGCCCGTTTGATCGACGATAGCGTTTCAGACCACCTTCGGGATGGAAAGCTTGTCACCTATGACATCGGTGGAAGTGCTACTTGTTCCGGCGTCGGGTCGGCTATTGCGGACCGCTTGGCTCACAAATTGAGCGAGCGTTTCTGAATTTGGAAACAAGGTTCACTCGCGCTTGAGTGTATTGAACATCCATTCCAATGCGCGGTCCAATGTTGCATTGTTGTCATAGTTTACATCAACAACAACTGCGGCCTTATCCTCCAGCATCGCGACCATGTTCTTCAGCGTCCTGGACAATTCGTCAACGATGGTGATGGCCCCTTCCCGAGCCGACCTTGAGCGTGGATTCAGGTCGATCACAATGACCGTTTTCCCCATCTCCATCAAGGCGCGACATCGGTCTCCGTCCTCAAGCGGGACGAGAATTACATCGCTGTCCAAGATGCCTTCTTTGTGACAAGCTGCTCGAGGTCCCTTGAGTCCAGGTATTCGTGCATTCGGCGCATGACCCAAGACTTCAACTTCCAACCCGAGGACTCGTTTTCTCTCGGAGATGTGTCCAAGAATGGCTTCCATACGCTCGGGGGTTCTGTAGAAGATATTGACTTCTAAAGGACACCCGAGTTCAGATGCTAAAATTATCATCTCATCGCTAGCAAGAGCGGCAACGTTTCCGTTTACACTGAGGACCGTTCGCTTTCCTTGAATCATCGAAGCAAGAGCGTGGCGCGTTGCTTCAAGGGCGCTGGGAGTGGTTACTTCTCCGAGAAGGTAGTCAAACGCTTCTCCGCGACCGTGTGCAATCATTGCACTGGCCGCCAGCATTCCCTTCTTTTCAGCTTCTTCCAAACGGTGCCTCATCAGCAATGAAGCATAACGTGGATGACTGGGGTCTGCCGCGATTTCATCCATGCCATCACCTTACAAGCCTTGAGCAAGCATACTGAGGTCCATCGGTTTGACGCCTCGATTGATAGCACTGGTGGAGACAACATCAAGTCCACATTCACGCCATTCGTCAAGACCTTCGAAGGTAACTCCACCACTTGCTTCCAACACCACATGTTGACGAAGGTCCTGTTCAATCATCTGTTCAGATACGGACTTGCATGCCTCTGGAGCGAAGTTATCGAGCATGATGACGAGACGGTCAACACCTTCTGCCTTTCTTCCGGCCCAAACCATAGCGGCCATCATCGCTTCTTTTTCCGTGCGAACTTCAACCTCGAGAAAAGCCCCTACATCCGACATGTCAACGGTTTGCAAAAAGGCAACGAGACGATGTTCGTGCGAATCCAATTCTTGGTGCATGCTTGCAAGATCGTTTTCCTTGATCATGAGAGCGTCTGTTTTGGAGAGTCGATGCGATAAACCCCCACCCATGTGAACCGCCCATTTGTCCAAGAGCCCCCACACGGTTTTACGAGTACAAGCAATTTGTTTGGGAGCGATGGCGGACCAGCGTTTTGCGTTGGTTGCAATTCCTGAAAGCTGCCCCAACAGGTTGAGAATTGGTCGCTCAATGATGAGAAGACTGTCTCGGTCTCCAGACAAACTGGCGATTTCGTCACCTTCTGAGACCCGCTTCCCATCGCCGGCAAACCAAGAGATTCGGACGGATGGCGCCCAAATCTGAAGCATGTAATCAACAGCGGTACAACCGACAATCAATCCGTCCTGGCGTGCAACGATGGTAGCATCTACCTGTTCTGAACGACTTGAAAGAGGCATATCGATGCCGTCATCGCCGACCATAGCACTGACCCAGCGGTCAATGCTTGCTAGCAATTTACGACTTGCCCCACCCTCAACCGTCCACAGTTCGTGTCCGCGGTCGTGTGGTACGGGTTGCTCATCGGCCATGAATAACGGAATGCGAACCTTCACTTCAAGCCAACCCTTGAACGCACATCTTTTCATGAGCGACCCTGAGCCGATGGTATGGCTCGCGTTACGGTGATCGGTGCAGGCCTTTCTGGGTTGACCGCTGCCCTTTACGCTACAACGGCGGGGCACCACGTGGTGATTCTTGACCGCGGGGAACATCTCGGTGGGCGCGGTACTTCAGAATCTCTTGATGGAATTCCATTCGGGTTTGGCCCCCATCTCTTGCAGTCGAACGGGCCCCTGGCAAAGGTTACAAAAAAAGTCAGTCGCCTGAAAATGGTGCTCGGAAGGCTTCGCATGGACCGCCTGCATGTTACCGGCGTTGGGCCACTTCGCCCGCGTGGGAATGTGAAGCAGGCTTCCGTACTTCGAAGGTTATTGAAGGCTAACGACCGAACACATCCCGCGGTTAGCGGTGCGCGTTTCCTAAGCGATATGGGTGCTTCAGATGGCCCCATCTCGCGGTTCCAGGCATTGCAGAAAGGAAATTTATGTGTGGTTGGTGAAGGATGGTCTGGCGTTGTCGGTCGAATGGCTTCGGCGTTGGACGAAGTTGGCGTGCTGATTGAAGCGGGCTGCGATGTGGTATCAATTGAACATGGAACCGTCCATCTCGCGGACAAACGGGAATTGGAAACCGATGTCATCATTGTGGCATGTGGATGGAAACGGGCTAAGAAATTGCTCTCCCCGCATTGGAGCGAAGAAGAACCGAACTTGCAACCGATGCTTGCGAGTACGGTTGACGCCGCTCTTACCTCTCGTCCTTTGTCACAGCGCCACGGGATCATTGACGAAGAAAGCGGGGTTGTGATTTTGGATTATGCGAACATCCAGCCTCGAATGAAATTGGAAGGAGCATTTCTTTCGTCAGTGGCGTTTGAACGAGAAGGGGAGTCTCACGAAACCCGCCTCCAACGGCTGAATGAAGCGCTTGACCATCATGCCCCCGGATGGCGCCGTCATTTGATCAACGAACGCCAACAGCGGACGATTACAATCCAAACGGTCGGCGAAAAACCAGCGTTTGACGACCTATCTGACAAGGGAATGCTTCTCGCAGGCGAGTGGGTGGCCAGCAACCATGCTTTAGCAGACGCAGCAGCGCAAACGGGCAAAGATGCTGGCCAACATGTGTCATCAGCCCTTGATTGAATCCTTATTCACCCTCGGCCCTACGAAGGAATCATGCGCTTTGTTTCTTGGAACGTGAACGGTTTACGTGCGGCCATCCGAAAAGGGATTGATGCCTATTTTGAGGAACTTGATGCAGACGTTACGATGCTTCAAGAGACCAGAACGCTTGAGGAACAACTCCCAAAAAACTGGAACTGGCCAGAAGGTTGGCAAGTCACCCTGCATCCTGCAGAAAAAAAAGGATATTCCGGAGTTGCAACGGCTACGAAACAACCCCATACAGTCCTTCAAACAGGCCATGGTGGAAGTCAAGACCCACTGGACAGTGAAGGGCGCGTTTTGGTCTGTGAAGTGAACGGCCTTACCTGCATCAATACCTACCTCCCCAGCGGCTCAAATAAGGAAGAGCGTCAACAGTTCAAAGAAGCCTGGATGGAACAATGGCGAACGTTTCTACTCCCGTACCTTGAGGACGAACGACCCGTAATCGTGTGCGGCGACCTCAACATTGCCCATACTGAAGATGATATTTGGAACCCAAAGGGAAATGCAAAATCCTCTGGGTTTCTGCCGCAAGAACGAGTTTGGTTCACCGGTTTGCTCAACGATGGATGGACCGATGCGTTCCGTCATATCGCGGGTGAAGGCAACAAGATCTACTCTTGGTGGTCAAACCGCGGTCAAGCCCGAGTCAAAGACCGAGGGTGGCGAATTGATTATTTTCTTTTGAATAAGGCCGCAACTCGAGCGTTGAAAGATTGCTTCATCGTTCGCCAAGGGGGAATCGATGTCTCTGACCACGCACCCGTTGTTTTGGACTTGGATTTGTGAAGGATTCATTCGCCAAACAATCGATGACGGTACCTCGACACCATCCGGTAAATTCCATCTCGCAACGGTAGCGGAAAGAGCCACACAAAGGGATACCACATGGCGTAATACCAACGCATGTAAAGCAATAAGCGGATGCTCGCAGCTGAGCGAATATAGGGTTGCCCTGCCCGAATCAGATACATTGAATCGGCCTCTTTGAGCGACTCGGGTAAGCCTTCAATGACGTTCAAACCTTCTTCAGAATCAATTCCGCGGATGTTGAGTCCTCCCTTCTTGGAACAGCGTTTCGTGAGAAATGCTCCAAGACGGTTGCACAGAACACAATGAGTATCAATGAACAGGACATCCGCCACGTCAATCGCTCCGTTCGTCCTCGCTTTCTACAGTGTCAAAGGATACCAGAAGAGCGTCAACGGTGTCACGCAGTTGTTGCAAATCGGTTTCAACAACGATGACGGTGAGTACCACCGAGGCCCGACCATCGATCGGTTTGATTTCACATGAATGCGGGCCGGCTAATCCAGCCAAGCGGTGAGCGGTTTCAAGGTCCCCGGTCCATGTCAGGGCCATCTGGTGGCGTTCCGCCATAACGAGGTCTTGGGGTGGGCTGATATGAGGCTAATCCCCCCACCGTCCATGGCCCAACCGCCCGAGGACCCCTTTGTCGTTGCCGGGAGCGGAGGTGTCGTCTTGGGAGAGGCACGGACCAACCACGAGGGGCGTCACGCGCTGCTCTTGATCCGCGGTGAAGAAGACACGTCTGAGTTTGAGGCATTGGTCGCTACCATGGGCATTTCTGTGGTTGAAAAAATAGAACAAAAAGGGAATTCAGACCCTCGAAGTTACTTCGGAAAAGGGCGTTTGCAAGACGTAGCGGACGAGCGAAAAAGCGCCATCAAAGAACACCCGTGGGCGAAGGTTGACCTCGTTCTCATTCACACCAATGCAACCCCTCGCCAACTGGTTAACATCAGCCAAACCATCGGCCTCGAACTTTGGGACCGAGTACGCCTCTTGTTGTCACTCTTTACTTCTCACGCCTCGTCAGTTGAGGCAAGAACACAGGTACGAATCGCTCAGTTGCAATCGGACCGAACCGTACTTCGAGAACTCATGCATCAGCAAACTACGGGCGAGCGAGCAGGATACGGTGGCGGTGGTGTGACGGCGCTTCAAAACGTGCTTGCAAACGTAGGGCGAGAATTAGCCAACCTGCGCCGAAGGCAGGTCAGGCAAACCAATGCACAGCGAGAACATCGCCGCCAACGGGTTCGCAGTGGAGCGGTTACGGTTGGTTTAATCGGTTACACAAACGCTGGAAAATCTTCCCTTTTCCGACTTTTATCGGGGAAAAAAGTGCTGGTTGAGGACCAATTGTTTTCCACACTAGAGACCACCGTGGGCCGTATGGAGGATAGCCCCCGCGTTCTTCTTGCCGACACCATCGGATTTATTGATAACATTCCAAACGCCACTCTATCGGCATTTAAAGCAACTCTCGCTGAGGCGTTAGAAGCCGATTTAACTCTTGTTTTGGCTGATGCCTCAGACTCCCCCCTTGAACTTGAACGAAAACTTCTGACCACCAGGCGAGAAGTGTTTGAACGACTTTACGGCGAGCCGGTTGACGATGAATTTCCGTGGAACGATGCCATGGACCCATACCACCATTCCATGCAGGTCGTATTGACAAAAATCGACCAAGCAGACGAGCACATGCTGGATGAAGCACATGCTACCGTTGCTGGACTTGGCTTCCCTCCTGCACTTGGTATCTCAACGCATTCTGGCGATGGAATTGATGCATTAAATCGAGCCATCCTCCGACATTTGTTTGGTTCACCGTCAACGGTTCATGTGCATCCTTCTGTCGACAGTAACGGCGATGCAGTAGAACGAATCGTTTCCGATATTTACGACCAAGGGATGGTCACGTCAAACGAACGCGATCCAAACGGAACGGTCTCGCTCACGGTTTGGCTCACACACGCAGCCCTTGAGAAATTGAAGGCTCGCTGGAACGAGCGCATTGAAGTCAAGTAGGGCCACCTCTACCGTCAAACATGGCGGATGAAACGGAGGAAGAAGCCCCGTATCTCGATGAAATGATCGAAGAGACGCCGCTTTTGTTTGCCTCTTCCGGTGCTGTGCTGACGATTGAAGACCCCAATCTTCACCCCATGGGTCGAGCAACAGCAGTCTTCTTGCTCTTTATTTGTGCACTTGGTTTTCTCAACGGGTTGGATTTCGCATCTCCCGATGATGGTTTGATTCGGCCCGATGAATTCGTCTATCGTTTAGCACAAAGTGCACCAGCCGAAACCGCTACTTTTCGCGGAACTGTCATGGATGAAGCGGGGCAACCTCTCACTGGAGCGACCGTTTACCTCTCTTGGTTAGAACGCGGCACTCAGACATGGCTATCGGTGGAAAATACCACTGGGGAAAACGGAGGATTTGAATTTGAAAAACTCACTCCTGGACTGATACGCGCAGACATCATCGTGGAACGAGACGGTCACCGAGACGTTTACTCGAACCGCGTCCTTCTTTCTCCACCAGCGTTGATTGAACCCATCGGTTTTACCACACTTTCATTCGATGTGCCTTCGTCAGAAACCTTCGCCAAGCAACCCTGTGACGACCCGGAAGTGACCGATTGTGAGATTCGCGAAATTGACATGACACCGACACAAATGGATCATCCTTTGATGGACCCGAGTGCGTCTGCAACCTACGTATTGGTCGGATTTGGATTCATGGGCCTCGCCCTCATTGCAGCAGGATTCAGCGTTTGGGCTCTAAAAAACGGCTCTATTGGGTTATTGAGGACCGCAGCAGGCCTTTCCGTGTTTACAATGGGCCACTATTACTCGGCTTGTATCCTTGGTTTGCTAGCCTTCGTTCTCACGTTCGCTGTCCCTCGGCGACGGATACCCTTGACGGATTGAACTGAGGTTCAGCAAATCCAGTTGACCTTTCCTGAATCAACATCGTAAATGGCGCCCCGTACCTGAACATCGTTCTTCAGTAACGGGTTTGCCAGCAAGGTTGCAACATCTCTACGCAACTTTTCCTCTTGATTTTCAATCATTCTCGGCTCAAATGTAGAGAAATCAAGCCCGCTTAGCCGCCCCAATGTTTCCTTGACATCGGTAACACTCAAACTGGCCATAGCACATCGCGTGTGGGCCATGATGACGATGTTATCGCAGTCCAAAAGATAGCTTCCGAGGACGATATCACGTTCAACTTCAGCGTTCAATTGGCCTCCGGCGTTTCGGATGACTTTCATGTCGCCAACTTCCAATCCAAAAACATCATGCGGGACGATGCGGGAATCCATGCAAGTCAGCAATAAAAGATGGACGGCAGCCCTTCCAGGGACATCATGAGCGTCGAAAGATTTGACAAAAGCCTCGTTGGAATCGCTGAGTCGATCGGTGAACGAAGTCATGGTGCTCAATCCCTAACGCACGGAGGTAGCATTTTGTTCTTGTCCGTCGTTCCCCATTTGGGATGGAACCTCATTTATTCCAATCAATCAAGCGACCTCCTTATGGCGGAGAACTTCTGGCTTCAAACATGGACCTCAGAGGCGCTACTTGGATGGTACGCTCTCTTGGCGAAAGCGTTTCGATGGTCCACGTCATGGAAAACGGAGACGTTTTCGCCGGAGGATGGGACGGCCATCTGATTCGTTGGGACGAAGAAGGAAACGTTCGTTGGACTGCTCAAACGGGAAACAGAATCAGTGCTCTTGCTGTGAACGAGCAGGCGGTTGTTGTGACCAGCGGATTGCATTTGGTCGCTTTGGACCCAGGCACGGGCGAACAACGTTGGAAGGTTGCCCTCGAAGGAAGTGCTGACGATGTCCGATGGTGGAACGATGCTCTTCTTGCCGTCTCTTCGGTCTACGATATCGAGCACAATGATTTCATTGAATCCGCTCTTTGGAAGTTTGATGTTGACGGTGAATGTCTTTGGGTTGAACGAATGGATGAACGACCTTGGTCTGTGCTTGAGCTTGGAGATGAGTGCTACGCAGGCCTTGGAAGACCTCGTTGCGGTTGGTTAACGCTCTCGGACGAGCCTCCGTTTGAACATCACCTCCCTCCTACTTCGTATCCTGTAATGAGCGGCGTATCAGGGCGTGAGCGTCTTTTGTTCGGTCAAACAGACGGTTCCGTTGTGGATCACAAATCCACCGTGTTGAGTACTGAGTCGGGAGCAGTTGAACATCTTAACCTGCTATCACAAGGCTTTGCTGCGTCAACCGATGAAGGACATCTTGCCGTTCGTAGCGATGAAGGGAAATTGCGATGGGAATCAAAAGGCGACCCAATTACCGCACAACACCGAGGCCTTATCGCAGACGAAACGAACCTTTTCTGGGTCGCTAGAGCCTCGGAAGTTACGGGCCAACTGTCGGTTTACGATTCAGGCGACGGCTCCATACTCGCTAGCACAGCACTCTCTCGAGTTCGTAGTATTTCCAGCACCGAGACACGGACAGCGGTTGGGTGCGACGATGGAGAAGTACTCGTGTGGGATTCAACCCTTTTCGCCAGACGATTGAACCAAGAAAGCACGTCAAACGACGAACCGGTGAGTGACCGAAAGGCTGCCTTACAGGCCAAACTTCTTGCTCTTCGCCAATCCAAGTGACGCTCCTAGTCCGGAGAAAGATTGGCCTCATTCGCCTGCAGTTTCTTCATCACGTGGAGTATAAGCCCACACCTTTGTGGTGACCAGCGCTAATGCGACAATTTTCATAGCATCCCACAGGAGAAACGGTTTCGTTCCTGCATTAAAGGCGGCTTCCATTGACCAATCAAGCGAGTGCGCAAGCCACAACGTTCCAAACACATACACGGGAATCATGGCCAACGTCCAACAGATCAGTTGAGATTTCAAATCCGCATGTCCGGCTTTGCGTGAGCGGTCCAACCCTTCAGCTACCAATGCTGATGCGATCGGAAATGACAGCAAGTAACCGCCCTGGTAAAACAGTGCACCCTCAACAAAGAGGTAATCTCCGCCACCAGCAAATACAGGCAAACCAAATGCTCCGAGTACGAGGTAAAGACTTCCCGCCACGAAAGCATCGTTACGTCTTAGATAGACGCCAGTGGCCATCACTGCAAAAGTTTGCAGCGTGAATGGAACGGGTGAAATCGGAAGATAGAGAATGAATTGAGCACAGAGAGCGGTAAGTGCTGTGAAAAAGCCGATAGCAATTCCACGCTCCAATACGGTCATCTTGTCTGAACTTAAGTCAAGATGCCACTGTTGAGGCCTTTCCCATGCAACGTGCTGAAACATATTCGTCCCATTCTAAGAGCGTATTTAGTCATTCCATCCCTTTTGAGGGCCCTGCGTCTTTTTTGAACAGGGAGCCGGGCGTTGTGACATTGATTCAGAGACGCATTCAGTCCCTTGACGGGCAGGTTCAAATTGACCAAATAACCGGTCCATCCCTTTGTTCTGGAGGAGCGGTGAAGAACTCTGCAAAACCACCCATAATTCCTACAACCAGAGGTGCGGCTTCGATAAAACTCTCTTTGGAGTCATAGACAGCCAAACCTACAGCTTCTCCTTCACCGGTTTGAATGAAGGTCACCGATTGCAGTCCAGGAAGTCCCTTCATTGCATCTTCAAGTTGTTCTGCCTTCGCAACAAAAGCATCCATTTGTTCAGGTTTTATTTGTGCTATGCTCACTCTGTAGTACATACTGTCGTCTCTTAGATTAGGAATATAATCTTTAGTTAAAGTTTCATTTGAATTCAAGAGTGCGGTATACAACAGATGCTGGCTCCTATTTTTCACAGGCATACAAGGGTACCCACGCGCTCATTTTGAGCGTAAGAAGCCCCCTTGCGATTGCCAAGTATAATATTGCCAATCTATTAGCAAATGTATGGGCAGATGTTATCGAGAAGGGTCCTTGACCAAAATCCCCCTCTTTATTGTGGCCACAATTCTACTTCTACCGATTTTAAATGTCAGTGGAACAAACTCTGATTTTGATAATGCTACACTTCTTCAATCGGGTGTCACACATGACGGCCTAATTGAAGGAGATAATGAGAAATTTTTCAAACTCGGTGTGCCTATTGCCGATGTTATTGAATTCCAATTCAATGACTTGGATGGCCAATATATTGAGTTCTGTGTCTATGACGGAAACCGTTCCTCCGATAGGGTGGAATGTGTGGGAGAACATACATCTCCAGGCTCAACTACATATTTCCAAAAGGCGACCAAGAGCGTGTATTTTGTCAAAATATATTGTGGTGAGTGTGCAGGGGGGCAAAATGGTGGTGATGCGCGATATTCACTCAGTGCAACTGTCCATGAAGATGAAGCAGGAGATACTTTGGAAGACGCTAAAGAACTATTCCCCGAAGTTCGAATTTATGGTTGGGCTGCACTTGATGATTCAGCCGAACCTATCGATTTTGATTACTATCGGACTCCTGTCATTGAAGGCGATACGGTTAGAATAGTGATTACTTCAAGTGATATGACATCTTATCGAATTTATGACCAGTATGGAATTAAGATTGGCGATGGATATGAAGAAGGAAACTATGATTTCTCCATCAATTTTGATTATTCAGGGGATTTGTTCATTGAGTTATTCTGCACTCAAAATGGTGGTGAACCATGTGATTACAGTTTGATTGCAATCGGATCGACATACGTAGATTCTCCAGCACAGGATTCAGAAGTCACGGAGGAACAATCTTCAGCAGGTTCTTTGACAAATTCATTGTCCACCACTATTGCAGTAGTTGTGGGGTTATTGGTTATTGTAGGATTGATTTTGAGAACTCGTAGTGAGTCACCTGCTTCGGTTCAGCCCAGTATTCAAAACGAATCAGTCAATGATGAAATACAACGTTTACAGCAAACAGTCACTCGGGCTGAACTTGAAAAAACGCATATGCAGGATGAGTTGGAGAAAGCAAAGTCAACCACAGTTGTTCAGAATATTACTTACAACATTCAGGACAGTGCAATCGCTGGCGATATCAATGCTACCGGATTGAAGGAAAAGGATGACTGATTCAATCAGTTGTGCAGTGAAGCAAAGGGTGTCACCATAACACCCTCGCGCTCACAATTGTTGAATGCATGGCTCGCAGTGGGCCGCCCGCCTCGCTACCGATACAAACGACCCACTGCGAACCCTTGTGAATGGAATGATTGTTTACTAGGGTGTTTTGGATAAACCCATATGTACACTTTGGGTTCAATTCAACGATGCTATATTCTAGAGATTGAAAGTGGATGAGATTAACCCTCAAAAACGGAAATATATGAAATCCGTAGTTTCTGCCGGCCTCAAGGTAAGGGATAATCCAATCATCGTTCCGATCAAAACACCCCACACCAAAGGATTCTGCCTTGAGATCCAATGTTTAAACCCTCCAATCTTTGAACTTAACAAATGCCCGCATATGAACAAAATCGCTATCCCAAAGGTTAGGAATTTTATTTCAGGTAGGTGTTCTAACATTTCCTGAGTATCCCAGTGAGAGCCAATGCCGATGTAACTTTTCAGGGCCGGAATTAATATCGAACTATCTTCTAATCTGAAAATTAGCCATGTCATGAAGATGAAGTATTGAGTGACAATCCATCCCATCATTGTAAAAATACGCGGTTTAGACGCGTAAAGGGATGTGACGGTGTTATTTTGTTTTACAACACGGTGAATGATCAATAATAATCCATGAATAAGTCCCCAGAGAACAAAGTTCCAAGATGCACCATGCCACAATCCTCCAAGTAACATCGTAGTCATAAGTGCGAAAAACATCACTCGCGGACCGTTTCTACTTCCTCCCAACGGGATATACAGATAATCGCGAAGCCATGTAGATAAGGAAATATGCCACTTCCTCCAGAAGTCTTGAGGAGAGGTTGCAGTGTATGGGGAATCGAAGTTCTCAGGCAAAGTGATTCCCAACAGATGAGCGGACCCGATTGCAATATCAGTATATGCAGAAAAATCACAATAAATTTGGATTCCAAATGCCAATGCACCCCACCACACAAGGCCTATGTTTGTTAGACCTTCAACGTCGTCAAAAATTGTGTTGACATGTATTGCCATGTTATCGGCAATAATCAGTTTCTTTGCCAATCCATACACAATGAGCGTTAGTCCCAAACGGATGCGCATTGTTGAAGGAGAAAGCACTTTTTCGATTTCCTTTTCAAAATGATCTGCGCGAACAATAGGCCCTGCAACAAGCTGTGGGAAAAAAGCCGCATAGCAAGAAAAAGAAAGGAAGTCTTCGTAGGGTTTGTTTTTACGATTGTAAACATCAATGGTGTAAGACATTGTTTGGAATGTGTAAAATGAAATGCCAACTGGTAGAAGTAAACCAAACGTGTCAATTTCGGGACTGTTTGCTAATTTCAAAGTCACCCAATTGAGTGATTGGATAAGGAAATCAAGGTATTTGAATAGGCCTAGAAGTCCGAGATTGATGATGAGAGAGCCCCGAAGCCACCGCTTTCTATACCTTGAGTCATCTGAGTTGTGAATCTTTTTCGATGCTGTCCAATCTGTAATGGTCGACACAAGAAGAAGGAGAATATGCCATCCTGAAGCCAACCAAAAAAAGACATAAGAACTTACCAGCAGGATTAGAATTTGTTTTCTTCGTTTCTTATGACCTATCGTAAAAGTCGCTAAAAAAACGATTGGTAAAAACCAAAAATAATAATCAGTGGTGATAAAATCCATTATCAATCACCCACTAATATCGAATCAATAAGCGGAGAGATGAAGGAAGTAAACTTGACTTCTCCTTCACGTGAAGCATGAGTGAAATCATTGAAATCTTCCTCCACCCAATTGTCATTCCAAATTAGATCATGAACAGTAATACCATTAATTTCTGCGTATGTACTTGTTGTCAAATTGTAATAGTCCCATTGACCTACGTCAAGCCGTTCAATCAAGACAGGATTGTAAGGCAGTCCAACCAGCAATACGGGTATATCCGCATTGGTTAGTGATTCCAACATGAACTCAAAAGCGATTTGATTTCTATTTTCAACCCCTTCTGAATTATGGTACGAACCATCTAGGTAATTGTCCAATCTCTCCCCATAAAATTCTTCAATTGTCGTCTGATATTTACCCTCCTTGATACCTTTCAGCCAATTCTCAAACTGCGTTGGATATTGTAGATATTCATCATAATTGTACTTTGCATCATTTTGCAAAGGCACGCAATGAACTCTTCCAGCAATTGGATCGCAGGAGTATGGTTTTTCCTCTATTTCAAATTCATACAGAAATGTTTTTTCTAATGATTCTGGGGTGAGTGAAGCAGTGTACAAAATCTGTTCCGATCTTTCCATCGGTAAAAATTTAACATCTTCCTGAAGAAGGGTATTTTTCCAACTTTGCTTGCCCCATTCAGTATTCAGTGCCATCAACTGAGACATACGTTGAATCGAAGCCTCATCTAACGTTTGAGGGATTGATGAAAAAGTGTTGGCTCCGACCTCAATGATGATTAATTTAGGATTTAGTTCAATCATTGCATCAATTTCTAACATACGAATATACGGTTTATCTAATGAATATGCTAAATTAAAGAAATCTCCATCATAAGTCGTATTTTCACCTATTGTGATACCGTTGAAAATCTCTCTCATTTTTGAACTACCTATTGCAATGACTGGGTTTTCACTGTTGTCTTCAATATACTCATAGGCATCAAAGATGAAAGCGTATCTTCCCAACTCATTGACCGAACCATCGTACAAACGGGGTTTAACAATTGAATCTTGAATCAAAGGGAAAAAGAGAAGAAGAGTTACTACTGCAATTGTGATTGAAGATGCAAGGCCAGCTCTTGTAACCTCATCGTCCATGTGTGTGTCGTCAAGGTATGAGGCTAAAGTATTTCTAAATTGATAGCAATGATTCTGATGAATGCTGTTTATTCATGGAGATTCCAGATTGGAGAAGGTTAAATGAGCATTTAGCGAACACAAGGGGGCCCCTCGTGTACATATACATACACAACGGTAGCGTTTGCACCGACCCACTGAAAGCCCTTTGATTTGTGAATAACTGAGCAATGGGTATTCGGATATACCCTCTGAACCTATCCGAAAGCGATTATGCTGGGGAATGGTTTAATTTCACGCAGGTTAAGGCCTGACTATGCGAAATGACCAAATTTTTGTATTGCTGCTTGTTGTTTTATTACCCATGTCTGGATGTATGGATGCTGCTGTCGGAGATGTTGAAGGAACTGAAGATGCTGAATCTACTACTCCAGTAGTGAACAACACTACCGTTGTGAACAATTATTACAACCAAACGACCAATCAACCGCCTCAGTTTTATGTTGCTGGGGTAGGCTATAATGATGAAAATTTAGGACGAGTTTCTACATTCGACCCCTCTACTGGTGAAGAATTAACACGAATGTATCATACCACCTTTCAATTTTGGTTTTCAGTGACTGATGTAGATAGCAACATCACATCTGTTGGTTTGGATTTGGATTTAGATCAGGTAATCGACCACCCCTTCGTCACGAATGAGTCTTGGAGTAATTTCACTTATCATGAAGGACCAGGAATTGCCCAATCTAACGGTTCGTTAGCAAATTATGGACATGGGGAGTGGGCATCTTATCCACAATATTGCTTTGCGAGATTTAATTTGATGGCATTTGATGATGATGGCGGTGTTCAAATTATTCCTTATACACTTAGAATGGATGACGCATTACCTCACGATGCAGTAAGTTGTCAATCAGACTATACTGGCGTAGAAGACCACTCCTAATCAATGGGGACCCCTTTGCTCAGACGGGTAAGCAAAGGGCAGGGAGTGTACTGGGGGGCTGAATACCCATTGTACTCCTCCATAATGTCTCGAGGGGTTTGCAAGAACCCTTACGATTTAGTGGAAATGATATGTCGGAACTGTTGATTTCACTAACAATTGTGGTACCCTTGACTTGATAATTAGAGGCATTATCCAAAGGAGCATGGGCGATGCAGAAAGCAGTGGAGTAAAGTCAATACGAAGAAATCTGCGTAACGAAGTAGATAATCTGCTTAGTTTGCTCTCAAAATCAACTATGCTCCATACGTTGGTTGTTCTAAACTCAAATAAAGAGTCGATGCGATTTTCTGAAATTGAAAGGAGAGTTGAAAGTTCTGCTACGACCCTCTCAAGACGGCTGACTGAACTTGAAGAGTATGGACTCGTAACTCGCACAGAATTCACAGATTCTCAGGTAACCCGAGTTGAATACGCACTTACAGATGACGGTGTCGCACTCCACCCAAGTTTGGAATCTGTGTTTGAGTGGGTTCTTCATAGGTCATCGGATCCACGAATTCAGTCCCTTGAAACCCCATGCTCTACCCAAGTCACAACAGGATCTGGAGGCGAGGTCTGATGAAAAAATCAACCAAACCAAACGCTTGTCTCATGGTACTGTTTTTTCTTTCGATATCTCTAGCGGGATGTTTTGGTGAGTCTGAAGGTACATCAGGGGATGAGGAACTTGAAAATTCGGATGATGAACTCGAAATTCCATTCGTCGAACGAACGACTGAACATATCAAACTTGTCGAATCAAGGATACTCGAGTTGGACAACAACACAAGTGCTGAAATTAGCTTTTATCGGAATGAAGCATACACATGCGGACTGTCTGGACATTACACCTTTTTCGTCATGGAGCCAATCAATAATCCCGGTATTGAGGCTCCTCTGTGGACCTATCTTCACGGAGGTGGCTACGGGTGGTTTGATGAAAACCAGACATACCAAACTGTCAAGACCATCACTCAGAATACTTGGAACCATGAGGAATCATTTGACAAACTGATCAACCTACATTTGATTGGAAACACACACAATAACAACGACGAACTGATGAGTTCAACCCTTACACGACGAATTATCGACGGATACCGAGTTTTATTGGTATCACTCTGCGACCATGACAATTATGCCGGTCGTGGCGACCCATATCCGAACAACCCGAATTCATCCACTGATGGTGTTCTTCGAGAGGTGAATGGTCTGCAGGCTACGATGGCTGCAATGGATTACACCGTAGCCAATTACCCAACCAGTCAGGTTTTCGCTCATGGAACAAGCGCTGGGTCAATTGGTGTATGGAATGTAGCCATTGCATACTCGCACGAAGACATCCACCTTACTGCAGTCGTGGCGGATTCATGGACATTTGATCCCCCCCGTATCTTCGAGATGTTTGACATCTATGTCGGTGTTGACCCCTATCCTTTCAACGGGGGTGATTTATCTGGCGATGGTATGGAGAAACTCGGGTTTGATTACGAGGGCTATGGCCTCTATCCTGAAGCGATGATTCGAAATGGATTTACTGAGGTGCCAATTATGTTCATTATCGGTGAACTCGATCCTGCCTGTGGGGGGAAATTACCAACGATTCCTGCAGCTGAAGAGGCTAACTTGAGTAATTGTCGTTGGATGTATGACAATTTGCGGCAGACGATTGATGCACAACCGAATACACCCCATATCTTGGATTTCGATCCCGACGGAGATCATGTTGAAACAAACTGGGCTAGAACACCAATCAACGACAGAGTCGATGCTTTCCTTGAAGCGATCTGGGCAAATAACCCTCCACAGGTATTTGTGTCAAACAGTACGAATTGATATTTTACTGGAAAATGGTGATATTTGTATGTCGAAATTGATGAAAGGAAAAACAGTTGTAATCACAGGAGCAACCTCGGGAATTGGATATTACAGTGCTCTTGAAATTGCGAACCTCGGAGCGCATGTGATTCTCGTTGGAAGAAATACTGAGCGTGGAGAAAATGCTACTGAAACCATCATCAAAGAATCAGGGAATTCTGAAATTGAGTTTATTGTTGGGGATGTTTCAACCATAAAAGGGGTGCAGCAATTGGCGGATGGCATCAATCAAAGCGTTTCAAAAATTGATGTCCTCATTAACAATGCAGGCTATCTTGGAAACACACTCAAATACAACGAAGATGGATTAGAGATGCATTTTGCAGTGAATGTGGTTGCACCTTGGAACCTAAGCCATGCTCTCTTACCTAAATTGAAATCCTCGCCATCACCTCGAGTATTGAACACCAGTGGTGGAGATAAACCCGCCGCCATTGATCCAACAAATCTGCAGGCTGAGAAAAAATTCAGAGGTTTGATGACATACACTCACTCAAAAAGCATCTTGGAAGCCATGTCGATTGCCCTCTCCAAAAGATTGGAGCCAGAGAACGTGAGTGTCAATATCGTTTTTCCGGGAAGAGCATCGACTTCAATGACACAATCATTGACAACGAAGGGGCTTCCTGGTCCAATGAAAATCATGATGCCATTTTTCAAATTATTTTTCCGAAGTGATGGTGGCAAGAGTGCTCACAAAGCCTCACAATCAACGGTCTTCGTGGCAACTGATTCCTCACTGGAGGGCGTAACAGGACGTTACTTTGACACCAAATGTAATGTGCAAGAGCTCCATTCTTCGGCGTATGATGAACACATACAGAAGCAAATCATTGATGCAATTGAATGTTCTTGATACCTCTGTATACCCATGCAACACCCTCCGTACACCCTCTGTACAGGCATCTCATGGTAGGGTACCGACGTAGATACGGGCGTGTACAAGGGTTGTGCATGCTTGAGTTATCATGGAACAAGGAGATGCATCACTTGTTTGCACGGGTGAAAAGAGATTCGACTTTATTGTAGAATTGTTCTTCAGCAGCAGCGATCTTCTTGACCGTCTCATTATCAGACGGTTTGTCTTCTTTCAAGATTGGAACCATGGAAGACCAAACGCCTTCACCTTTGATTCGAGAGTAAATAGCAGCGGCAATATGGGCCAAGATGAGAAGGATACTCGCCTGAGCGGCCAACGAATGGAGGCCAAGCGCAGCTTCCATTAACAACTCATCCTCGTTTTGGTATCCTTTTGTATACAATGCAGCAATCAACAAACCACTGAGTGGAAGTAAAATGAAGACCACGTACATCGCTTTGTGAAGCGAACGGGCGAAGTAATAATGGACGATATGAATGGGTTCTCGAGCTCCCAAGAAGGTCTTGAAGCGCCTCATTTAAGAATATCTTAAGATCACAACAACAAGGAAAACGGTAGCAAAGAGAATCTCGAACAGAAGGAGACCATTGTCTTCAAGTTCATCCAATTCACCAATCTGTTTGGACAGCCCATAGAGATAGAGGACAATAAAACTCCAATGAATCGACCTTGCAAACAGGGTGTGTGATGTTTGCACATTCGGTGGTTTCTAACGTTTATAAAAAATTCTTTCATTCACGAATCTGGTTTTTTTATGACTTAGATATCGCTGTGAATGCTCTTTGGATGCTCGTTTTGAGCCCCCAACGCCAATTTTGTATGCGCCTCCATTAGAAGCAGGTCCGAGGTCCTTTCCGTGTCGGCCTACGGTTCCCTTTAATGTTCGTCACGAAGGGCCCGTCATGTCCTCAGGACGGACCCATTGGTCAAATTCTTCGTTGGTCAAGTATCCAAGTTCCAAAGCCGATTCCCGAAGAGTGGTCCCTTTTTCATGAGCGTTCTTCGCAATCTTAGCTGATTTGTCGTATCCAATATGGTTGTTGAGAGCCGTCACCAGCATGAGCGAGTTCTCAAGATTGGACTGAATGTTGGCACGAACGGGTTCAAGACCTTCTACACAACGGGTTCTGAAGGTGCGGCAAGCATCGGTGAGAAGGTCCACTGAATGCAAGAAATTGTGAATCATCATCGGTTTGAAGACGTTTAACTCAAAGTTTCCTTGGCTTCCCCCGATGGTTATGGCCGTGTGGTTCCCCATGACCTGACAGCAAACCATTGTCAATGCTTCAGATTGTGTGGGGTTGACTTTGCCAGGCATGATCGAGGAACCCGGTTCGTTTGCTGGTAGAGCCAGTTCACCAAGGCCACAACGTGGCCCAGAACCAAGCCATCGGACATCGTTGGCGATTTTCATTAATGATACTGCGAGCGTATTCAATGCTCCAGACGCTGCAACTATGGCGTCGTGGGCAGCGAGCTGTGCGAATTTATTCTCTGCTGAACAAAAGGTCAATCCGGTGATGTTGGCGATTTCATCCGCAACCATTTGCGCAAAGAGCGGATGAGCGTTGAGGCCAGTTCCGACTGCGGTTCCTCCAAGAGCCAATTCAAAGAGGTCGTCCAGCGCAAAGTCCAAGCGACGCAAGTCAGCATCCAACTGAGCAACCCATCCAGACGCTTCTTGACCGAGGGTGAGCGGTACAGCGTCCATCAAGTGTGTTCTGCCGATCTTGACAATGTCCGTCCAAGCCTTGGCTTTAGCGTCCAACGCATCTCGAAGGGCGCGAACACTCGGTAACAAGCGATGCGTGAAGGCTTCAGCACCAGCAATGTGCATGGCGGTGGGGAAGGTATCGTTCGAAGATTGACCGCGATTGACATGGTCGTTTGGATGCACGGGATGCTTTGAGCCCATTTCGCCTCCAGCGATTTCAATGGCTCGGTTCGCGATGACCTCATTGGAATTCATGTTGGATTGCGTGCCGCTTCCAGTCTGCCATACACGGAGTGGAAAGTGATCGTTGAGGTGCCCGTCAATGACTTCTTGGGCAGCCGCTATGACGAGGTCGCCCACCTCAGGGTCAAGTTGTTCAAGCGCAACATTTGTTTTTGCAGCAGCCTGTTTGAGAATACCAAACGCACGAACAACACCGACGGGCATGGTGTCTCCCCCGATATCAAAGTTCAACAACGAACGAGCTGTTTGACATCCATAGTAGCGGTCAACCGGCACTTCGAGTTCGCCCATCGTGTCCTTCTCAATTCGCATCTCGCCCATACCATAATGCTGGAACGGCCATCCTAAGAAGATAAGTGCCGCTTCAAATCGTTTTCAAGAGCCGGAGCGTTGCACTTTCCTCTTGAGAAAGGCCCTGTATTTTCCGTTCAGAATCAACACTTTCCCACGCATCTCCGAGGGTTCCCTCCATCCAGGCATCCATAAACCACGGATGAATGTAGGACGAGCGGCATACAGCACGAGTGTTGCCCAAATCACTTGCGACCGTATCGATAACAGCGAGCATCACCTTGGTACGCTGCGCTTCGGATTCTGGACACTTCCATTCTCCCTCAGTCCAAATGTTGCCCATTGACTCTATGTCAGGCAGGGTTTTCAACCATTTTTTCATGGCTTGTGGGGTTTGGGTTTTGGACAGGAATGCAAGACGTTCAGCGCAACGGGAAGTTGCAGCCCAGGTACGAAAATTTTTCGCAGTGAACCCTTCTCCACTGCTGGCGCGAATGTATTGATTGATGTGCTCGGCCTTGAGGTCAACTTCGTTGCCGGCTTCCGAAATGTACATGAATAAATCAGCGTCCTTTGCTCCGAGACGATTGGTTCGTAAAATGAGGTCAACCAAACGGTCGTCCTCGACTTTAATTTCCCACTCTTTGTTGGACTTTCCCGTGAACGTGAAGACGACGTCGTGCTTCCCTTCCGCCTTTTCTCCACGAATGTGCTTGACGTGCATTGATTTGAGGGTCGTGAGCCCATAGGATTCGTTCAAGCGGGCATATTCATCACTGCCAACCCGAATATTGTAGAGGTCAATAAGCCTGACCACGAGTGCAGAAACGGTCTCAAGGGACATCGTCTGTTCCTCCAAATCCCGATCAATCTGTCTTCGAAGACGGGGCAATTGTGATGCAAAATAGACAACGTCGTCGTATTTCATTTCCGCAGTAATTTCTATCCAGTCCGGGTGGTAGCGGTATTGAAGTCGATTTTTTGTATCCTTTCCAGTGGCTTGAATGTGACCTCTTGGATTTGGACAAATCCAAACATCAACCCATCCTGGCGGAAGGGCCATAGAATTCCATCGGACTACGAGGTCTTCTTCCGTGATCGGCTCTCCATTTGATGAGAAATAGTTCCAGTCGTATTCACCTTCAACATCAGAGCCATTTTCACGGGTAACGCCACGTAAGGAGGGGTCGCTTCTTATCAGCGTAGCACGCAGAAGCGCTTCACTTGCGTCAACAGCCATGGCCCTCCCTTTGGTTATGGGTCAAGAACCTACGGGCAGTATTCTATGCGTGCCGTAGGTTCGATCTTAGTCAAAAGATTACGAGTCATCAATGACAGAGCAGCGGACGATTTGCTGCGGTTGTTGAGGACGGTCTCCAGGAAGCTTTGCACAGTTTTCAATGGTTTTGACAACGTCCATGCCTTCAGACACTTCGCCAAAGACAGCGTGGTTTCCATTCAACCAAGGAGTCGCCACGGTGGTGAGGAAAAATTGGGAGCCGCCAGTATTTCGTCCTGCGTTAGCCATGGAAAGGACTCCTGGCTTGTCATGCTTGAGAGCGAGAGCAGAAGGCTCACAGGGGATTTGCCAGCCAGGTCCGCCAGTACCGGCGCGTCGGTGCATCGGGTCTTTGGAATGAGGGCAGCCGCCTTGAATCATGAAGTCCTCAATGACGCGGTGAAAGTGGAGGCCATCGTAGTGCCCCATGTTGACGAGTTTCACGAAGTTGGCCACAGTATCGGGGGCGCTGCCGTGAAAGAGGTCAATCGTAATGTTTCCTGCACTGGTTTCCATGAGAACTTGCATGGTCGTGCGACAAGGCGGGGATTGAAGAGGCTTTGGTTGGTTCAGCCACGAACCACATCTTCATAACGCCCAAGTTGAAGGAGAACTTATGTCCGAAGCACTCGATACCAACATCACCACAATGGAAGGAACACAAACCACCTTGAGGGAACTTGGTGGAACCCGTTGGCTCGTTGTCAATGTTGCAAGCGCATGCGGGGCAACCCCGCAATACCAAGGGCTTCAAGAGATTCATTCAGGAAACGAAAACATCACAGTGGTTGGTTTCCCTTGCAATCAATTTGGAGCACAAGAGCCTGGAACTCACGCTGAAATATGTGAATTTACGGCTGAAAAGTATGACGTGGATTTCCCTTTAATGGCCAAAATTGATGTCAAAGGAGACGGAAAAACAGGACTCTATTCCATTTTAAGCGAAGTTGCTGATGCTGACGGATATTCAGGCGACATCCGGTGGAATTTCGAGAAGTTCCTCATTGAATCTGACGGTACCATCCAACGCTTTTCTACTCGAGTAACGCCCGAAAGCATTTCACTTTGAAGCAGTAAGAACCATGCCCTTGTTGCTGAAGCATCATCCATGGGCCAAGCATGGGTGGTGGATTCGAACTGTTTTATCCACTTGGGGCAAAAAGCAAAAGACAAGGTTGTTGAAGACCTCAAAATTGCATTAAACGGGGCAAAATTACTCATTACCCCTGGTGTAAGAGACGAGGTCGCCACGGTGAGCATGCGCAAGATACCTGGCCGCCCAAACCTCTTGGTGTTGTTTGACACACTCTTGCACTCCGCTCCCGTAGATGAAGAAGATGTCCGAAAACTCGCCATCAAAATTGGGGAGCGAGCAGCCCCTCAAGATGTCGATTTATCCCTGATGGTTCTCGCAGACCAGTTGGGTAGTGACGGGGCAGAGGTGATTCTCGTTTCGGATGATTTCAAAATGACGACAACCGCCGAATCCGCGGGTCTTGCCTTCACCACATGCCCCCCTTCGACCTTCATTGAACGGCTCATTGACGGAGGTATTGAAGAAGGGCGAGACGAACGATTACGCAGTTTGTCAAGGCAAGTGAGAGCCTCAGAAATGAAGTACGCCATCAGCCGTCGAGATCAATACGACGTGCAGAAAAAACTGACTTGGATGGTGGACTCGCTTCTCGCTTCTGCTCACGCTATGGCCGATGAAACCGAATCGGATGAGGTCGAGATTGATGAAAGCCGCCTGATTGCAGACTTGACTCGTACCATCCGCGGATACAGCATCAAACCTAAACGGCTTGAGGCCCTTGGCGACCTTCCCACCATTTGTCAACCCGTCCAACGATTGGACGAGCACCTCTCTTCTTTGCGTACATCCGCTGAAGATGACATACCAACAACCCTCAGAGCAACCAAGGCCCTTCTGACCGACGTCATGGAACAGGTCGGTTTGGGCCTGGCTCCACTTGACGAGGCCAAGGCAGAAATCGCCCACAGAGCGATGGCTGGAAGTTTACTCCGAACAGAATCCGCCCTCGGCGTCCTGGAAGGAATGGAAGGAGAAATGGAGCAGGCTCGCAGCCATCTTGTTCGTGCGCTTCATCTTGCTACACTGGTCGACGATGTTGGTTCAGAACGCAAGGCGATGCGAAGGCTGGGAGTATTAGCGCTCTACGAAGGCAACCTGCAGCGTTCGTTTGACCTGCTTGCTGCAGCGACCAACCAACCAACATCAAATCCGGTAGATACCATACCTTCGCTTGTCCTTTCAGCCATTGTTGCGATGCTCCTTGAACAACAAGCAGAGGCGCAAAACCGTGTTCAACAAGCCTCAGCCCTTCTCTCAACCTCGCCGGTTGAAGGCGCAGCTTCATTGGACAGGTTGGGCAGTATATTGCTCGCCATTGACCGCCCAGAATTGGCTGTTGAATTGTTTGATGAAGCGATGGAACTTGCGCTCATTGGAAACGATGAGACTCATCTTGAAGCCATCGCTCAACGACTGCTTCAGGCCGAAAAAGCACTGTTAGAAAACGACCATCCAGACGCTTCTTCACTGCGGTCCTTACTTGACGGACTGACTCCGATCGACCAAGGTAAAGGCAAAAATGAAGCGATGCTTCAAGCCTCATCAAACGATGCTTGATGCCCTTTCATTCAACAGGAGCCGGTGCTGCGGCATTCACGGCAGGCGAAACGCCTGCTTCATAGCGCTTGAAGTTGTCATTGAACATTTCAGCGAGTTGATTTGCAGTAGCATCGTAAGCCTCACCATCGGTCCATGTGGTTCGCGGTTGGAGGACTTCGGATGGCACGCCAGGACAACTGGTTGGGACTTCAAATCCAAATCGTCCGTCGGTGATGTAATCAACAGCGTCCAGATCGCCATCAAGGGCAGCATTGAGCATGGCCCTGGTGTACTTGATTTTCATTCGGTTCCCTTCACCGTAAGCACCACCAGACCAACCGGTATTGATGAGCCAAGCAGTGGAACCGTGTTCGGCCATCTTGTCGGATAGAAGGTCAGCGTAAACACCAGGGTGCATGGGCATGAAAGGCTCTCCAAAGCAAGCGGAGAAGGTTGCTTGAGGTTCCTTGACTCCGATTTCTGTTCCAGCAACTTTAGCCGTGTAGCCCGATATGAAATGGTATGCGGCCTGAGAGGGTGTTAGTCGGGAGATTGGAGGTAGAACTCCGAAGGCATCACAGGTGAGGAAAATCACGTTTTGAGGGTGGCCACCCTTTGAGTCTCCTGTTCGGTTATCGATGAATTCAATCGGGTAGGATCCACGCGTATTTTGCGTCTTTGAAGTATCGTGGAAGTCCGGTACGCCTTCCGAGTCCAACACCACGTTTTCCAAAACCGTTCCAAATCGGCGGGTCGTTCCAAAGATAGCAGGCTCGTCTTCTTCGGAAAGGTCGATGAGTTTTGCATAGCATCCTCCTTCAAAATTAAACACACCGTTGGTGCCCCAGCCGTGCTCATCGTCACCGATGAGTGCTCGTTTGGGGTCTGCGGAGAGAGTTGTTTTTCCAGTTCCTGAAAGTCCAAAGAAAATTGCTGTGTTTTC
>DAVD01000023.1:48325-72244 GCA_002505405.1 Candidatus Poseidonia alphae
GTCCCGCCAATAATCACTTCTTTTGCAGCGTAATTCACGATGACGAAACACTGTGAATTCAGTCCGTCAGCCTCAGCATCTGCTTCGAAATGCGGTGCGTGAAGAACGGTAAATTCAGGCGTGTGGTCAGCCATTTGGGCTTCATCGGGCCGAATGAACATGTTGCGCGCAAAGGTGTTGTGCCATGCGTTATGGTTGATGACGCGAATGGGGAGCGCTTCTGAGAAGTCAGCCCCACAATACAGGTCCTGAACAAAAAGAGCGTCCTGGGCTGAGAGGTAATCAACCACCTTTGCTCGCATCCGCTCGAAGGTTTCAACGTTGGTTGAGACGTTCACATCGCCCCAATTGATGTCGTCGGAAACCGTTGGTTCATCAACGATGAATTTGTCGTTTGGTGACCGCCCTGTGCGCTCCCCAGTTTCAGTAACTAAAGCACCGTGGGCGCTTAAATTTCCTTCGCTACGAGATACTGCGAGGTTGATTAAATCGCCAGCAGCGAGGTTCCAATAAACCTCTCCTGATGGTGTAATGCCGTATTTTCCGAGGTCCCCTGAAGGGGTGCCGTGGACGCCGCCCATGCCGACCGTTTCTGCCGCCCCTCTTTGTCCCTTTTGGCTGTTCATTCCTCTTCCTTGAGCATTTTTTCTGATCTTCCACCCCCCCGGTTTCATAAAAACCATGCCGACATAACGGCGATGTACGACGATTTGAACCGTTTCCCTGACAAACAACGGGCATATTCAAGGCGACGAGGCCTCACCAAGTCCCATGGACGACCGAAGCGGAACCCAAACGGGTCCTGCGGGGGAAGATGAAGTCTTGCGCAAGAAGGAGTTTGGGCGCGCACGTGGATTGAATCTTGGAACGTTCATGGTGGCTTCTGAAGACACAGAACCCATCGAGAAAACTCCCGAAGATGACGTGAAGGTCGGAGAGCAAGAAATTGATGCCGCTGTCGGAACGTTGAATGAAATGTTCACCGCCGATTTGGAACCCTCCGATAATGATCATGAAGCGACAGACTCCGTCACTCAAATTGCCGTGCACGGCGAACAACAAATCAGTCGGGCCATGATGGTGATGATGGTCCTCATTTGGACCGCAATCGGGGCGCTGGTGGGGACCGTATTCCCTCCTCTCCTCAGCGCTCTTGGTCTTCTTTCAATGGCTCTTTTTGGTTTTGCCTTGGGTGAGCGATGGATTCCACGGCCATCCATGCACCTACTCGGAATCACCTGGGTCATCATCTCAATGAAGTTGCTTTACGGATTGGCTCTTGACGCTTGGAGCTGGGGTTGGTTCGATTCCAGCCCAATCGGAAGCAGTGAAACTCTAGGCATCGCAATGTTGGGCCTGGTGGGTCTCAACGTCGCCGTTGCTTTTCGCCACGATGAAGACGCCATCGCCGCACAGTCCGCGCTGGTCCTTTTTGCGGTAGGGAGTTCTGCAGGAGCCGTCTTTGGTGGCGCAGGAGTGGCCGTCTTCATTCTGCTCGCCATGGCGTTGATGCACGTCCTTGCTCTGTTACGCTCATCAGGAAATTTGGCGAGCTTGGGCATATCCATTTCTTATCTGTGGGTAGGGGTTCACGCACTGTCAAACGATTGGTCCGTTCTTTCCTTGACCCTGATTCCAATTGAGAATGACCTCACACTTTTCCTCCTTTTAGCAGTGGTCAGTGCTGCGAATGCGGCCATGGCTGCGGTTTTCGTTCATCATGAGAATTGGCTCAGTTCTGCTGCTAACGCCCTTGGATTGGGCAAACCCGGCCTCTGGGCGGTGTCCGTATCGATTGGTATGATCGGCGCACTCATGGCCATCGCCGCTCACCGTTCCGAAACAGGGTATGCCCTTGCCCAATTGATGCTTATCGCTACAGCGTTCAGTGCGTCCTATCTTGTGGTTCGAGGCGTTCCTTGGACGACGTTGATGCCCTATGTTCTTGGCCCCACGCCGTTCTTACTGGCTGGATTGGCGTTGATGGTTACGGGCACCGTGTCCATCGAATGGCCGTTTGGTCTCGAAGCATATTCCATCTTTGCCTCATTGTTGGCTGGATTAACCGTCATTGTTCTTCTGCAGCATCAGACCAGTGTATCCGACCATGTGCTTTGGGTTGGAGGCATTGCCGTGGTGATTTTGCTCACCTTGCTGATCCCTGCCGAAGACGGTGGAACGAATTCGAGAATCCTTCTCGCTACACAAGGAATTGTGTGGTTGGGACTGGCAGGGCTTGCATTGCTTCGGCGCTCGCCAAGCATAGCGGGTGTGGCTGTGTTGACGCCTTATCTCTGGTTGCTTGTTTTTGCCACAGACTTCGAATCACGGCTTGTGAGTTCGGACGTGCTTCCGATCGTTCTTGCGGAGCAGGACATAGCGGTTTGGATGGCCCTGTTGGTGGTTCAACAAGTCGGCGTGAACATGTCACTCGGTAGTTCAAACCTCAACCTTGCTGGGCGCCTTGGGGGCTTTTCTGAAATCAGTGCACGGCTACGAGATTCGAAAGCCCTGAACCTCTGGAACCTTAGTTTTGTATTGGCCGTGTTGACCTTCGTTTCGATGGCTCGCCCGGGCAGCCTCACTGCATTGGGACTCTTTGGCGGCATGTCGCTGCTGATCCTCTCCCATGCTTTCCTTGTGCTACAAGACGTTCACAGAGGAAAACCGCGAACGCTGTTTACCGTATGGTGCGTAGCCGCCATGACCCTCTCATGGAAATTTGGCCAGGAAGCAATTTGGTCCCTGATTCTCGTTCTTGCAAGCGTGCTCCTCCTCCTCGCAGCAGAGCGACGCCAAAAAGAAGGGAGAACAAAAGAAGAGTTGGAGCGATTGGAAGCACTTCCTGGGCGACTGCTCACCCTCCATCTTGGTATCATCACCAGCCTGTTTCTCATCATAGGACTTGAGCCCCAACGGCAGGCGGTTCTCACCGGTCAAGATGGATGGCTGAACGATGTCGAAAACCTTCGCATGTTAACGGTCCTTGGAGCAATCTCTCTGGTCATCTACATGAATCGCATATTGAAGATTGAATCGTTACTCACACCGACCATAGGTGCACTTGGGCTGTTGGTCAGCATGGCGCTAGCCGGTCAAGGGATGGACCAAGCAGAAATCCAACTTGCAGCCTTGGTACTCTTCGTCCTCACCGGTGCTTACTTGGCCCTTCAAGGAGAAGTGCGGTCGGGATTGAAAGCACTTGCAGCCCAAGAACAACGGCGAGAAGAGTTTGATGAGAAACGGGAACGTCTTCGCCACTTGGTAGCCGAAGAAATGACTTCAGACAAGACAACTTCGGTTCAACTCAAGCACCTGGATGCGGAGATGTTACGTCTTGCTGAGGCACAACGAAAGCGGTCCAAACGAACCGATACAGGCTCCGCAGACGACCTCATCATCGGAGATATTCATTACCGCCCGGTGATCATTCTCATGTTCCTTGGAGTGGCCTTCTTGGGAGCTGCATGGGTTTCTTTTGCAACAGACGGTGGGCTGCAAGCCCTCATGTTTAGCGCAGTCCTTTCGGTTCTCATGGTCGGCCTTTCTCGATTGCGTGCGAATTCCATCGGGCTACGCCTTCCCGACATTGCAGGAGTGGAATCTCCCATCGCGTTCTGTATGACAGGGTTGGTCGTTGTTCACCTTGCTGGACGCATGACCACCGGTGTTCTTGATGGAGAGGATGCGTTCCACCTCTTCGTTCTCATGGGCTCAATCGGTTTCCTTGGTGGAATGGGATTGATTGGACGCAATGATCTGGGACTTCGTTTACCCAGTGCACTTGAAGCCGTTGTCGGCCTTTTTGCCGTTGACCGCGTCCTTGCACTGGTTGTTGGAGGAGAGGTTCCAGTCCCGTTTTCCTTCAACCCCCTGGAAGGAGGTACCATGCAGTGGGTTCTACCACTGATCGGTGTTGAACTTGTTCTTCTTGTTCTTGTTCTGTTGTTTGACTGGGTTGAAGGCGAGCGCCTTCGGCGGGACCTCGACGACCACCGGGGTGCTTTAGGACGAAGCGCATGGCTCGCTTGTTGCGTTCTCCTGTCGTTTGGACCCGCCAGTCTTGTCGTGGTTCTGTTCGCAGCTCGGCGAAGCATTGCATGGGCGCAGCCTGCTGTGATGTTGGCCGTAATCGCTGCCCTACCGTTTGCGTTACAATCGTTCAATCCATGGGCCCTCACACCAGCAGGAATGACGCTTGAACCTGTTCTTTCAGCGTCCATTGTCGGAATCGGATGCATGGTTTGGACTGCCTCCATTGTTGCTCAAGAGCATGGCTCTTGGCTCTCAAGTGCATTATGGGGGGTTCACATCATGCTCTATCCTGCCGCCTTGCTTGGACAATCGCTTCCTCTGATGGTGTTTGCAGGTCTCGCCGCATCGGCAACTGCATGGATTTCTGGCATTTTCACCCTCCGCAAATCATGGCGCGTCATCGGCGCTGTAGACCTGGGCATCGCCTGGCTGTTTGCTGCTGTCTCGTTTGTTGCTGGTGCTCAAGTCGGGTACCTTCTTGCAATGCTTGCAGCCTCAGCCGTTCTTCTCTTCGCAGTAACAGCCCTGACTCAAGGCCGTCAAGAAGCACTTGCTGAGGATTGAAGCCTATTGCAGGGCCTCGGTCAACACACGCTCGATGTCCTCAAGCAAGGGAAGGAAGGTCTCTGCGTTCAACTCAGGAGAAAGACGCAAAGAAAGGCTCGTCTTTGCTTGAGTTCCGCTGTTGCGAATACCAAACGAGAGCGTACCTTCTAACCCATCACCGTGAACGAGGAGGAGATTTTCTTCCCCCTCAATGGTTCGTGTTCCGGCTTCAATGCCTTTGTCCTTGAGCGTCGTTAAGATCTTGTCAGAGACAGTATCTTGCAGCGCATTCCCTCGCTGCCAGCGTTCACGGTGGCTCTCTTTCACCGCGACCCTTCGCTTCCATCCGCGATTGAAGGAACGAGAATTGGAACCGTCTTGGGCCAGTAAAAAGGCGCAGAGTGAAGCAGCACCGTCACCAACGAGACTCCAATCTCCTTCACGGCCAGGGTGCGATGCCGGCATGACAAGATGCCCCGAATCTTCAACTCCAAGCCGGAGAGGCATGGAATCGCTGACCATCAATCCGTCAGGGTGGCGTAATCCAACCGAGAGCCAACGGTCACCAACAGCTGTTTCGAGGCACTGTGTATCTGGGTGGAACTGTGAAACAAATCCTGTTAATGCAACGTCAGATTCGATGCTTGCGGCAAAACGCCACGGCCCCTGTTGCTGTCCTGCTTCGACCAACATTGCAGCCATGGCGTCTCCGTCAATTACTTTGTAACCCTCTTCTGTTGACTCGATCAATAAACACCGGTCGCCATCACCGTCCAATGCGGCTCCAACCAGAGTTCCAATAGGTGCTGGTTTCAGGTTTGAAAGGAGTGCATGAGAGGACGAAGCAGCTTCCTCAACCGTCCATGTTTGTGTTGGAGAGAAATCCCCAGCACCACAGTTTGCATTGAGGGCGAGCGCGCTCCCACTCACTTCGCGTGTTTCTATGCCACGCTTTGTGAGAACGTCCGAGAGCCATGAAGCCCCTGAACCGTGGGCGCAATCGAGGAGGAACGGAGTAGCAATTCTTCCGTTTTGAACAGAAGTCGTGCATCCTCCAAATACGCCTTCAAAGTCTGCCCAACGAGCTTCAAGCCAGGCTTGATGGAAGGTTTGAGCCCATTCCTCACTCATCCGAACCGCAGGCTCGCTCAGTCGCTTTTGTTCATCCAAGTTGACTTCACGCTCTTCGCTTGCTAGAGCCAACAAGGTTCGACTGATTTCCTGTTCCTGTTCAGGCGTTGTTTTGAAACCATGAGCGTCAAAAACTTTGATTCCAGAATCTGAAACGGGATTGTGACTTGCGGTAATCATGCATCCCATTCTCGCATTGTTGTGCAGAACTGCCGCGTGAAGCGTTGGTGTAGCACACAAACCAATGTGAACAACGTTGCTTCCACTGAGCTGAAGTCCAAGGGTTAGCGCTTCAACGATGGCTTCGTTATGCGGCCGGTCATCCCATCCGACCACCACCGTATGGCCTTGCCCTGGGAACAGAGATTGAACGTGGCTTAACGCCTCTCCTAACACCCGCATCAACGAAGGATGAAGCGTCCTTTTCTCTGTGAGAGCAAGAATTGCTTCCTCTTCATCCACCTTCTCAAGCGAGGTTTCCCCACGGATTCCATCGGTTCCGAAATACGAGAACGTCATACGGTCCACCTCAGCGATGTTCAACGTCAGGGCCGTGGATTCCGGTAACGGTTGCGTTAGGCCACACCACATTGTTACAGCCCAAGACAACTCCGGGGTTGGTGACACTGTTGCACCCAAGGGCACAACCTTCCCCTAACACGGCGCCAAATTTCCTCAACCCGCTTCCGATTCGTTTTCCGTCAATTCGAACATGGACTTCGTTTCCGTCATTTCGTAGGTTGCTCAGTTTGGTTCCAGCGCCAAGATTGACGTTTGCTCCAAGAATTGAATCTCCTACGTAGTTGAAGTGCGGCGCTTTGGCACCTGGTAGGAGAATTGAATGCTTCACTTCCGTGGCGTGTCCGACCACGGCATCGGCGCAAATCCACGAGTATTCACGGACATAAGCGCCGCTTCGAATAACAGCTCTAGGGCCAATGTAGCACGGGCCGATGATGTAAGCACCGGCCTCAACCGTAGCAGTAGCGTCGATGATGATGCCTTCTCCCACCGTAAAGGATCCAGGGTTTTCACAATCAATTGTTCCAGAAAGTTGGCTCATTTGGGATTTGATGCCCATTGGATGAGCTGGGTCAAGAATTCGCCAAGCCGGTTCTCCTGCTGGAAATTGAGGGACTGCTCCGTCTTCATTACCGCTGAATGAAGGAAACAACGCCTCAGGTTGGGCAGAGGTTGGCCAGTTCATGTGTTGGCGCACGAAGCACCTCAGCATGAATGTGGTGCTTCATCAAGCGACCAAATGATAGATTCGCTTTCCAGTAGAGGAATCCAGGTGAAATCCAATCAGTTCGGAGAGGTGACGTGGGATGAACAATCCAACCTTTCTGGTTGTCAAGCCATGATTTCGCATTTTACGATCGTTTGATAGAAAACTAACGATGTCCGCCGCAGATGCGCCCGGCGATGTGCCTACGTAATCGATGATTTCGTTCTTCAGTCGTTCCAGCCGAGCCTTTTTTTGTGAGCCTTTTCCTCGCATTGTATTCTCATGTTATACTCTGTTGAGGAAGTACATCAACCGTGGTTGGGTTCGCCCGGGGGTCCCACTTTTTGATGGCACTAGCAAACGGCAATTCAACTGCATGATGCATGGCGGGCGATTTTGCATTGTAGGTTCGGACTCACAAGTCTAGTTTTTCATCATGGTTTTTGGTCATCATCTATGGTTAATCGTCCCATTGTTTCTGACTCTGTGAGAAATATTGGATTAGTTCGAAGATCATTCAGGCTGGCAATATCTTCTTTTCTTCTTAAAAGGTGTCCTATCAATAGACAAAGCGATAAAATGATTAAACACATACCACATCCTTCCTCATCATAAACTACGCTAATTATCCCAAGTATCGTAACTATCAAAATCCCAACCGGCTGGAATATGCCATTATCCTTGATCACATTTTGTAGTCGAACCATCTCCTGTTCTCTTCTATTTATTTTCGCAAGTTTGTTTCTTTCATTCCTCTGTACTGTCTTTCGATGATTTTCTTTATTCTTCTTCTCTTCTTGCTTTTTTGCTTGAGCTATTCTTTTCACAATTATTTCTTGATAACATAATCCGCAGATTCGTTCGGTTCTTCTTTCTTCATGCACCTCTGTTTCACAAATATTGCAGTGAGACATTTTCTTGCAAACTGAACACGCAATTTGTGTGACTCCTACCGAACCACAAGATGCACATTTTGTCTTTGAATCATTAACAGTAGTAGAATTAATATTTCCCATTACGACTGTATCTTGAAGAGATACATTTTGTGATGAGATATTTAGGGAACACGAACAATGCGGACAGTGACCCAGTCGTCTTGGACTTTCTTACCGCATTCTCTACAGAAGGACATACTTTCTGCAAAGTCTACAAGCATATTTGCCTTTCTAAGATAAACCTGGTAATGAATAAGTAATTCGGCGGCTAAATGTTTTTGATGGGTTTAGACTCACAAGTCTCCGCTCCCCAAACCCAAGTGGCTCAACTCGAAGCAACCATTCGTTCGGCTCACGCTTTGCTCCAAGCAGGACTCATCGACGAGGCAACCTGCCTCCTCGCCGCCTTTTCGACCAAAGGTCAACCGAACATTGACCGAGAATTAACCGAATTTCGCAGCGCTCAACATCACTTCTAACACCAGCATGGTAACATTGAATCATCCATTAGGTCCTTCGTGTGAACATTTTAACTATCCGAAATCGTTTGCTTAACGTAATCAATTAAATCGGATAGTGCCATTCGTTTCCTTTCGATGAGATTACGAAGGAGCAATGCATGCAGCACTGTGATTTTTTTATTCGCAGCAGATTCTTCAATACCCAATTCCAGTTCCCCAAGATCTTGTTCTGAATCGGTTTGGCTAACCTGTTTCTGAAATAAACTAAAGGTTCTTCTTTTTTTACTAAATAGGTATAATGCAAAAATAGAGGATAAAATTGGAATTATTAATTCACTTTTAATAATGTATACCAAGGCACCGAATGAGATCTCAAAGCCTTCTGCTTGATAACCTGATTCAAATCCTTCACCAGGGACATAATAAAAGCCGCCGCCGTAGTCTGATATCGGGTCGCTCTTAGCTGATTTGGAGTCACTACCGCGAGACAGTTCAACAATATCGGGGAACCCATCATTATCGTCATCATCATCTGAAATGTCGGGGACGCCGTCTTTGTCAGTGTCCAAAGGGAAATCAAGGTTGTTAAATGGATCATTTCCGTTGTGGTATTCCCATGTATTCAATAAACCATCTCCATCAATATCTGAATCAAGAATATCTGGAATCCCATCTCCGTCGAGATCCGGGCAACCTTTCAACGAGATAGTACTATTTCCTGGTACTGTTGGGCAATCATCAGTGATGCTGGTTGAACGTTGGTCAGTATATCCATCTCGGTCAGAATCATCCCATGCCTCACTATTTAGTGGGAACCAGTCAACGAATGTGGCGTTAGGTACAACCCCCCCTGGCCAATCAGGAGGTCTCTCGAATAACTCATGAACCTGGTCATAATTATCTCCAAAACCATCGCCATCAGTATCCTCCCATTGGAACCTTTGAGTTGGAAAGGCGTCAACAGAGTTTAGCCAACCATCTGCATCCCAGTCGGTCTCATCCCCTCCTGTATTCCCTATATATAAGTCAAGTAAATCTGGCAACCCGTCTAAATCTGAATCTGGGCAGCCTTTCATTCCAATTGAGGAAATACCAAAAATTGTGAAGCAGTCATCGTTAAAATCCGCATAACCATCAGAATCTATATCTACACATCCACGAAGTGTATGTTGCGAATTGCCATAAGTAAAGGGACAATCGTCTGATAAGAATCCTAACTTATTATCTCCAAATAGATCTCTGTCTCGATCTGAGACTTGAGTCGGATCAAAAGGAAATTCATCTAGTTGATTAGAGACTCCATCTCTATCATTATCAAGTACACTTTGAAAGATTGCGAGTCCCATATTTTCTTCATTTGATTCTACAAATATCACCAGTGCGTCAAGGTGTTCATCATCATTGACATCTATCCATCTTATATCCTTGATTTCCGTGATAACATTTAGTGTATCACAAAATTGGTAAACAACTAACATTGGAACCTTACAATATATATCTGAATTGTCTAGAATCATCTCTTTGATACCATCTGAATCAAGGTCTATCCACTCAACAACCGAGTATTGAGGATCCCAGTATTCTGTTACAGGTTCTGAATCTACAATCTCTGTGTGCTCCGATGAGGATATATTCCATATAGGTTGTTGGCTCAACAGGCCATCAGTATTCAAAAATAATTCTAAATTATGCTTATATGCATAATCCAAAACTCCCTCATCGGAACTGTCTAAACAATCATCATAACCATCATTTACCCATATTCGGTCTACTTTACTGCCGTCAGAGCACTCAAAGTATGAGTCCGGTGTGGCGCTAACATCTAAATCTCCATCCGAATCTACATCGACAAATGTTGCGCTTGTATATCCCGAAGTACTGATTTCCCATTCAGGGCTGCCGAAATTGGTTCCATTATCGTTAATATACATCGCCAATGATGTTTGATTAGCCACTAATAAATCAACAAATCCATCTTCATCAATATCGCCGAAATCAATTTCTGATCCCCCTATGTCGATTGAATAATGTGGCACTCCTTGATATCCTTCTTCGTTTGAATTTAGATAGAAGTGGAGTTGAGTGCCTTGGATTGCCAAATCAGTGTAACCGTCATTATCAATATCAACCAAATCAAGTGAATAACTAGTTTCATTTAACACCGAGGTCCAGTTTGGATTTGATTGTAAGGCTCCATTTTCAGAGAGGTATAATTGATCATTTCCCCCTTCAAAACAAGCACAGGTAGAATTGTATCTCTTTGTATTAAGGATGATTAAATCTTCATCTCCATCATGATTAAAGTCTCCCCATTCTAGCGCTTGAGGATATGTCACTCCACTCTCCCATATTGGCTCTCCTTCGTTTTGATTCCACGGTTCAATATAGATTTCAGTTGTATTTTCATTCGCCAACGCAAGTCTTTTTTCATTTCCTGCCGTCGATACCGCAACTGCAGAGTATATTTCTCCTACTGAAGTCAATGTTGGTGTTCCGGCAAACAAATATTCATCATTGATAAAAATACGATTTTTCCCGGAATAAGCACCCGTTACCAATTCTAATGTGCCATCTGCATTGATATCGGCAAAATCCGCATTTGTTGTATCTCCCGATCCTGAACTAGTCCAAACCGATTTATTTGCAATATTACCATTTTGATTTAGATATACCTTGTCATTCCCCATGTTGCCGACAATCAAGTCTAAGTCTCCATCACGGTCAATATCTCCTAAATTGACATCATTAGTATAATCTGTAGCCCCCCAATTATTCTCATCAATCCATGATGGGTCCCATGATGATTCAGAATACCAGCGGTTATCAGTGTCAAAAAAGAAAAGTTTGTTCATGGCCCCGCAAGATGGTGCACACCAGTATTGTCCTCCTGTACCTAGTACAACATCGAGATACCCATTTCCGTTAATATCCCCTAACGCTACAGAACTTGCCTTATCTACACTATAATCAATCGTAACATCAGAAAAGCTGCCATTCACGTTCAATAAGACCATCGAGGGCGCACCCCAAATAGCCAATGCGATATCTAAATCTCCGTCGCGGTCTAAATCTCCTAATTCCATATCGGCAATATTGTAAGATTTACCTACTAAAATGGTGTCCTGTGGAGGATATTCAATCATGTTCCAATAAGATATTGGTTGATCTTCTTCCCAAAAATATATTTTTACCCCATCCGAAAACCCTACTATTAAATCTAAACTCCCATCATCATTTATGTCCCCCCATTCAATATCTACGGGGGGTGATTCGAGGTGAAGTGTTTGCTGAGCGGTACTGAAATAAGAATCTTCCATGTTTTGATAAACAGAAACTACAAATTGACCATCTATTTCTGCTGCAAGTACTAATTCTGCGTCTAAATCTCCGTCGAGGTCAATCAATTCAATATCAAACGGAGTGACTGGAGAGAAAATATTGCTATTCATTGCCCATGATGGGTATTCATTGAACTGGCCACGATTATTCAAAAATAACTGAATGACTTCAGGAGACGCTCCATGCACACCAGTGTTAGCAACAATCATGTCTAAAAAACCATCTCCATTTACATCACTCCATTCTATATCAATAGTTTTAGTTGCTTCAATTTCCTCCCAAGAAGGATCTGCGGGAATCGTAATTTTAGGTATCTCCTTATATGGTTTTGTAGAACTATAGTGAAGTGGTATTGCAGCATTAAGAGGGTGGTCTTCATTAGAATCATCGTACCCATCTCCATCCATGTCTGTAGCGGTAGTTTGGATTAATTTAGGGCTCCACCAGGTAGGATTAATTGACCCAATAACATATCCGCCGTCAGAAAAATTACTTTCTAACAAGCTCGAATTCGCCTGAGGTTTTAATTTCAGTTCTGCGGGAGGGTGAATCATCTGAAGTTGGCTGCTGATTAACAATGTGGCAACCAATATTGAGATTAGAGAAATAAGGAATTTCGTCATGTTTCCTACCTCAAATAGAAAGAAGATAGTCATTTCTACCACTTCTCAGACTGAGAATATGTTAAGATAGGGGGTAATACCAAACGGCGAATCTTGATATTGTGAAACCGATTAATCTACACAGGGAATCCTTTAACATGGCGTGTACTGTAACTCGGTTTGAGGGGCAAATATGCAAGACACTAGGGAGATGACACATGTTGCTGTGTACGTTGACACATCGGGCTCAATGAGCTCAAAAATGCAGGTGTTGAATGAAAGGAACGAAAATCGTTCATTAGCCGACAAGCTCTTCGCCGGTGCAGGTAATGTACGTAGAGAACGTTGGGAAATTGCGATGGACCTTTGGGTTTCTATCATTGACCACATCGCCAGTATGCCGCTGACGGTGAGGACCATTCACTCTAAAGGTAAATCTCAAACATTGAGAGAGATTGGGAACTATTCAGTATATGAGTTACAGAATACACGGTTTCCTCCCCGCAATGGAGGCACCTATCTGTGGAAATTCCTCGTAGAGGAGGGCAGGACACTTATCCAGCAAACCGACAAATGGATGTTCATTCTCATAAGTGACGGAATGGATAATGAATCCTCGGGCCTATACAAAGGCGTTGAGGGATTTAGAAAATGCGTTGAAGAGTTACAAGAAGTGGGGATTGATGTAGAATTTCACATTGTAGGTCTCGGCTTACCAGAATCTGCATGCGATGTCTTTCGACAAGTCAGTGGTTCAACTGGAGGTGTATTTTACAACTTGGGGAACACTAACGAGGAAGATGAAGAGTCCTTACAAGAAATTGTAGAGAATTTGGTTATTGCTATTGATGAAGCGGTTGACCCTGCCCTTCGCGCCCGAAGCAGACGTCGGCGTCAAACAGAGTATCTTGAAACCTGCTCAGATGGAGATTTAGAACTTGTAGAGATACCTAGCGCCGTACCTAATCTAAAATTTGATGAGGAGAGAGTATACACTAGGCTTGGTGTTACGGAACTTAATCCTAATGAGATGAGTGTATGGGAAACATCGCTTCTTTCATTAGCCGGTCATTCAGAAGTAGAAATCACCCAAGAAGAACACTGGTCGTCATCGGTTTCGCACTCGAGTGATCATAGATTTGACACAACAATTAGGGGTATATGGACGCTTGATGCAACCGATTTAGCCCAACTCGCCCGGGGAAATATTGACCAGCTTTTCACCCTTCAAAATCAAATCAGACACTCATTCATACCTGCAGAACAGCGAGCGATTGTAATTCGTGGGTTATCGGTGTCCGAACAGGTCATCAACATCGTCAAATCTTCAGGGGCAAGAATACTCATCCTTCCGGGCGATCTCCCATATCCGCCAATAAACTGGGAAACTACTAGTTTATTCCTTGAAGCCCGAGAAGCACCCTTTGATGAGGGCGGATGGAGCATGCTGCCAACGAGCATCCACAAGGAATCCAAATACGCTGCTCTGTTCGACTTTTTCCACGAAGTTGATGCTGAGACATATGCTGCACTTGTTGGAACAAACACTCCTGCATGGACTACCAATCTCGGGGACCTCCCCTCCGACCTTTCCAGATATCTTGAATCATCTTCATGGGAAGCCATTTCCGATGTCAATAAACAACTTGCTTCGTCCATCTCAGCCCAATTTAACGGCTTCGTCAACTATCTCTGTACATACGTCAACAAAGATACAAAAGTGTTCATTGTCCGGCCTGACGAAGTTCTAATGAACACACTTGACCAAAATACAGCGCTTCAAATTGAACTGTTGAACAGGATAGATGACTTTCTCACACACAATGCCAACAGAATGAATATGCCAATGCTGAATGTTGAATACTGGCCGACATTGCATCAGGCTTAGAGATGAGGGATCATCGTTTCATCGAGTTCCTGATGTGCCTTCGCTAAGTTATTTGCAGCCACGAATGTCTTTTTGGCACCTTCCAAATTGGCGGTATTAGCTTGGGCAATCCCTATGTTAATCAAATTGCAAAATTCGCTTTCATGATCATTTAATTCTTCAGCCAACTGGACGGCTAAGGTACAGTTATCTATTGCTTCAGTGTTATTTTTGAGGGCGATGTGGCAGCTTCCGATTTCAGACAAGCAAAAGAGTTTGTCGGCTGGCTGAGGCGGGTCGCTAAAACATTCAAGGGCCTTTGAATACCAGCCAATGGCCGAGTTGTAATCATTTTCTAATTGGTCAAGTTCCCCGAGTGCGAGACAAATATTACCTTGTTTTCTATTTACCTTTATCGCTGCAAACATGCGTTCCGCCTTGATATACTTGGTGCGAGCCATTTGGAGGTTTTTTCGTTTTTCGAGAATTTTACCTTCATTAAATACCCGCTCTGCCAAAATGAACTTGTCGTCCGTATCTTGGTAATCTGCGCGAGATTCCCTAAGGAGACGAGAGGAATTCTGTAAATCGCCCTGCTCCTCATAAATTTTTGAAAGCAACTGTTTGATTTTGCTGATGGTTTGAAGGTCGTTAGCTGCCCTTGCGAACTGTAGGCTGGTTGATAGAACATTCTTGGCCTCAGATGAGCGCCCAAGGGCGCTGAGCAGAATACCCTTGTTTGCAATGGAGCGTACATGAAGCAACGTCAAATGTTGTCGTTTTGCAATTGCTGTAGCTTCGTCATACATATCCAAAGCTTGCTGAGATGCACCCTTGTTTTCTAAAACCCGAGCACGACGCATGAGCGTATTTCCTAAACCGTTCCAGTTCCCCGATTGTTCAAATCGGGTCATTGCTTGTTCGATCCAAGATTCTGCATCCTTCCAGTCTTGTAGCCGGATTGATATTTGCGCCAGCACTTGAATTGCATCATCGGCTTCTGGACTCGAGGGATGATTTTCAATCAACTCAGTCAATCGGCGGGTAGCATCAGTATAATCTCCTGATATTTTTGCAGCTGTTGCCACGACAAGCTCAGCAGCGGGGTCTGATGCCCCACCTCTAGAGATTATCTCATCGTAAGACTCAATTGATTCCGAAAGCAGTCTTCGTTGATCGTCAGAGATGCTTGTTGGCGTTTGCCATGTGCTCGCTCCCATTCCGGACAGTAATTCTAACATCATTTGTTTAATTTCATCCAGACTCGGGCCTTGTTTAACCGTAACATCAACATTCATATCTCCCATGATGAGTGTATCATGGGTTGAGACGAGAGATTGCGTCAAGGGGGCGTCTGCCGAGACCTCCCGAGAGAGGTGTACTGAGTCGTCAATGTACTCATCGGCAAGATGCTGAGCATGAACAAACCTTCCTTCAAAATAGGTCCACTGTCCGTCGGGTGTCTTCGACGGTTCGGATTTCAAACACACCCAACCCCTTGGGGTCATCATCCATTTCCCATCAGGGCTAACTGGATTGGCCGCCATAGTATCCCCTCTTTTACAAACTTCAAAACCTTTTCATACTATGCCAACCTGTATAAACAAGAAGTTTATCCGCAACCATGGATTGGCGAAAATTGAAAGGGAACCCATTTTTCAAACCTGGAAGCAAGATGTTCTTTGCCACCGGGGCTGTTTGTTTGGGACTCATTTGGTTGATCATAAGGATCATCTTGAACATTATCGGAAAACCGCTTGGTACAGACTCCTCCGAGGAGGAGTATTTTCTCTTGCTCAGTTTTTCAAGCCTACTTACCACATACTTACTCGGCTATATCATTTTCACCAAGATTTCCGTTGATGATATCGTTCAGCAAAAATACGACAACATCATGAACAGCCTCGTTTACGACGATGAAGGTAAGAAAATCTATCCAGGCGACCCACGTCAGAACTTCACAAATGCCCAGTGGCTTCGATTGAGCATCATGCAGCACCTCGATTTGTTAGAGGTCGCGGCCACCTCAGAAAAAAATAAAGCGGTTCAGTTGAAGTTGATGCGCGATAAAACCCAACCCGACAAAGATCCAATCCAATACGCCGATATCGTCACTATGCTAAGCAAGAAATTGACCAACATTGGGGATTTTGAAGAAGCAGAGGCGATATGCCGAAAAAGTCTCGCAACTATTTCTCCCGAACACAAGACCGCCTTCGGTCAAATCAAGGCAGCTCTTGGTGTCGTCTTGAAACGACGGGGGCAGATTGATGATGCCGTAAACGAACTGTCGGGTGCTGCCTCAATAATCTCACAAGACGAACCACTGCGATGGATCTTAGTGAATAAAGATCTCCTTCGTTTGCAGTTTCTGGCCTCAGGCACCATTCCAGAATCCTCAAAACTTGAGATGATTCACGATAAACTTATTTCGCTTTGTAAATCAAACTTCGGCAATCAAAATCATATTGATTCATGGAGGCTGAGTGCTGCGCTTGAATCGTATTATGACTTGTACAGCATATTTTTAGCGTCCGAAGGTCAAATTCAGTGGGCTTTGAGGTATTCCTATGCCGCCGTGGTGCTTGCAGAGAACAGAACAGGTATACAAGCTTCTACCTACTCAACCTCTCATCTCTCAAGACTTCTCATGCTTGAAGGCGACTTTGAGAACGCCATGATCATGCTTGACTCCAAGCGTTCCTACCTAGACCAACGAGGCGACTCACGGGGCTGGCTGTCATACAATTTGGCGAGGTGTAAATTTGGTCTCGGTGAATTTGAGGAGGCCATTGACCTCTACAACGAAACCATTGACATGAAAGCCACGGATGCGGAGACTATGCTCAAAGCATACATTGGCCTCAGTTTCGCACATCAGCGACTTGGGAATGTCCAAATGTCTGACTCCACGAAACAGAAAGCAGAAGAATTAGCCGCAACTACTGGCCTCAAAGCTGTGTGGGAGGAGCCAAACACTTCGGCCGAAGATATTGTTGAGGAACCTGAAGATTCATGGGCGGTCAATCAAGTCAAACTGACGTGGATGGAATCCAGCAAACAAGCAAGAGCTGAACTTGGTATTAACCACACACGCTTGCCCCAAAAGGGCACTGAATATTATGCACGAACAAGGGCCATTTTTAATGAAAGTAGATTCTCATAGTGTTCTAGGGTGGTTCAGCCATGGGTGAAATGGAACCATCAAGCAATTTACAACCTCGGCCCGTGTTTGAAATCGAAAGCCCGAATTATTTTCATGTCGGTGTAGGGAACAAACTGCTCCTTGCCCTTTGCGCCATCCTTGCAACACTCTATGCCTCTGTGTTGCTTACCTATGCCGTCACTGGCTCCAGTTATAATTTGCAAAATCTAGTAATTTTTTCGCTTATAGATTTCTTCATAGGGCCTTTATTTTTTTGTGCACTCGGCGCATATTGGTTCCGAAAGCATTCGAAACGCATCAGATCACTTGCTGGACTGCTGATATTTTTCATCATCTACATTATTGAGTCTGCTATGGCTTACCACAACGGAGTCTTGATCCAATATGGAATCTATCCTCGTAGCGTATATTTTGTTGAACTACTGTTTTTTCCGGCTTACATCGTCATAACGTTCACTATGACGGCGTTTTTCCTTTACAACCAAGTTGAATCAACCCGATGGCGAACATCTCTTGCACCCCTGCTTTGTGGAATCATCGTCGTTGCGAATCTAACTCCAATTGATTTCATCAATTCAGGGATTTTACTCTCTGGAATCGTTGTTTTGTCGCTTTTCTCGTTGCTTGGTCTCCCTCGCATGCACCAAAAACTCGTGAAGTCCTTGGGGGATACCGGCCATCAGCTTTATTCTGTCATTCTACTGGGATATATTTGCACATTCAATCTTACAGCCCAAATCCAACTCGTAGAGGTCGTAGCAAACGATTTCTATGCATATGCAACATTGCTCGATACAAGCCTTCACACCCATTCCATGAATCACGAAACCGTTATTCTCATCCTGTTCACAATCAACTGGCTTGGCAAAGCAGGTTTGGTTATCAGTGCAGGGTATCTTGGTTTACAAATGCGAAAAGGGAGTGAGATCTTCTCCGAATCCTGTCAAAACATATGTATTAATTCTATTCACTACATACTCCCCTGCGCCTTTGCCCTTCTCGTGTTGACATTTGTTTTCGAACCATGGGAAGAGATCAATGTAGATTATAATGATGAGTTTTCCTCAGATATAGGTACAACTCCAGATATTATTACATTCTTTGTTGAACCTGGTGAGTATGATATCACATTATCAATTTGTGGCAGCAGCGAACATGCTACCGACTACCAAAGGAGGGATGAAGGACACTCGCTCTTTTCCCTTCAAGTTCCAGAAGGGGATAATTTCACTATCAATCGGACACGCCTCTCAACCACTCCTGATCTTCAGTACATTGATTCAATGCAAAGTGAATTCGAATGTTCGGAGTTACTGCTGGCCCCAACAACGTCATGGAGTAATAATCATGCTACGATCGACATAACCAATGCATCCATAATCTATCTCCATATTGATTCTGGCAAGGCCACAAATGTGTTCATTGACACCCGGGCTCATGATGAAGACATAACTCAGGCCTCCTATTCGTTGTGCCTTTGGTTTTGTTTGCTTCCAATCTTCTTCGTGTATTTCAGAAGGGTAAGAAGGGGACAAACAAAGTTGGCACTTCTGCCGCAGTCATGATGTAACTGATGAGGTCATCAAAGATTGACGTTGAAGGTTTAATCATCCTTATATGCGCCTTTTTGAGCATCGACATCGGTCTTTCGTAATTCGGCGAGTTGCTTGAGTGCCTCAAGTTGAACTTGCGGATCAGTTGAATTAGCGGCAATGTTTTCCAACACAGAAATGGTCTTGTCTGAACCTTGTTGGTGTTGTTCGAGGCGCATTTTCTCCTTTTCTTGGTTCATTGCCATTCGCTCACGCTTTTTGTCCTGCATCTGATTAAACATTTCCATGGCTTGTTTGGCCTTTTGGTCCTTGATTTCAAGAACGGGGGCGGCCATAATTTGTTGTCGCTCAACCTCTAAACGGGCAATCTCATTTTTGTGGACTGCTTCCTTGAGCGATGATTCACGGGCCACCTCGGCCTTGAGTTCATTCAAGGAATGCTCTTGTTCCCATTTCTTAAGATCGAATTTACCTGAGGCTCCAAGCCGTTCTATTTCGAGAGCCATGGCGGCGGTCTCTTCAGCATGGACATTACTAAGGGCTAATCTAGCATTTAGTTCCGCCTTTCGTTGTTCAGAGGCGATGTGAGCATCCAATTCAATACGCTCCTTATCAGATGAAAAATCGTGCTCAATTTTGATCCGTTGAAGCACATATTGATTTTTCATCTGTTGCTCGGCAGCGGAAGTGCTCCACGTGATATAGCCTCCTCGGAAGGCCATTCCATGGCTATCAAGGAGCGTACGCAGGCGGTTTCGAAGCTCAAACATTACATCCTCACTGGTTTCAACTGTTCGCATTTTATTCGCATCTTTACCACGAAGAACCTCTAATACGCAGGTTTGCGTGAGGTGCATTATCACTTCGGCAACATCGGTTGCTTGAACGGCCATGTTTCCTTTGGCCGGGAATGTGATGAGGCGAGGGGCCGATTCCCTAGTGATTTCGAGTTTGAGAGTTACCAAGCAGTTGATTTCATCTCCATTTTCGGCTACTCCCTGAATTTGAATCATCACGGGGTGAGGTCCTGTATAGGCAAAAAGAAACGAGCGAACTGGATTGCTGCGTCCAAATAACTTTGCAAAAAGGCCAACTTTTGGATTAACTTCCATGTGTGTTTGTGAAACGGATCCAACTATTTTTCCGTCCTCCAAAACAACACAGACCTCATTCGGCTTCAGCGTAACTTCCGCTTGCCGAGGGATATCGTCATCATTCAAGTATTGGGCAATCACTGTAGGGTTTGTTCTCCATCGGAAATGCATTTTTTTCACCTCTTTGTTAATCCATCAATAAACATGTTCCTTTCAAGGTACATGTTACGAGTGCGGTTCAATTTTTGTTGCCAATTCGAGATTCTCACAACAACTTCATCATGCATCAATTCATCCAGGCCATTCGCGAGTTCGTTTGCCATCCGAGTGGTTTCAACTAGTGCCTGAAGCACTTCGCCATCGTGCTTTACCAATTTTCGGACTGAATTGGTATTCAGTGTCCCAATGCCCGCATGTTGCGAAACATGGTTACTTGTAATGGAAAACTGAGCTTCATTTCTCAAGATATTGATGTTGTCAAGCATAGCCTCTAGCATGTTTCGGGCTTCTCTATTACCAGTTCGATGGACGTCATTCTGTATCTTTTCGGTGTGGCGAGCAATCATCTCACAACGGCGTTGGATTTCAGCACGCACGGCTTCATCTGATTGCATGAAGCGTCCCTTTTCATAGCCTTCGTAGGCAGAGACAAACGCTCGAACGGCTTGGACGGCTGCTGCAAGGGCTGAAGAAGTGACATCCATTTGCTTCACCTGCCACCACCACGATTCACCTACATTATTGAGGTATCGCTTATTATTTCAGAGAAATCCCATCCGTTGGTTCCAGGTCGGCATCCACGCTTCGCGGGGTACGGACTCAAAATTGGTGGCGGACGTACCAGGATTCGAACCCCCGACTCGGCCTCATTAATTGAGGTCAAACGGTTTGGCGAAACGAATGGAGGCATGAAGTTCAATAAGACGGCAAACGGCAGGTGCCCATTGACGCTTGAAGGCAACATGATGGCGTAACTCAGGGTTGCGCACAATCATACGTCGGTAGAGTTCATCAATTGCATGGGCTAAGTTTGGCATAACGATGCCAACTTGGCCCTTTTTTCCCGGTTTATAATCGGAATTTCTCTCAAGGAGCCTCTGTATTTGTTCGTCGCTCATGGCGAAAAAGTTCGCCATGTGACTTCGTAATTGATGTGGAACGTTTCTGGTTGGCGCCCCGGCACGCAGGAAAGAATCGTCCGGCGTTGCCCCTATGTGCCGATTAGAGCGTCGCCCTTTCGGCCCGCTTTTCTGTCCGAGAAAATCAAGAAATTTGACCGTGGGTCGAAGCGTATGCTGTTTGAGTGTTTTTGTGTCTTCCCAGTGGAATGTATGTGTAAGGTGTGTGCCGCTTGTCCGTACAAGGAATCGGGTGCTTCGAAGGTCATCAAGAGATGGTTCGCCATTGGCGGGTTGAGGTCCCATGACTTGCGGTTAGATTTCGCAGGTTATAAACGCTTCAAAACCGATATAATATTGGGTGTCAAAAAAGGCGGTGCCTCGCAGTAAGCGGGAAAATTTACGTCTTTTTATATGCTAGAATGATTGTATATATCAATACCCCCAAAGGGGAAAAGGAGACCAGAAAAACATGGAAATGAACGTACGAAGCAAAGGGAACTACACACAAGCAGGCTACCACACACTGCATGAAGACGAGATGCCAGAACTTGACGCCTCACAGCTGCACCAAGCAGCCGACCCAAGCGACATTGAGTTCATGAAGCGTTTTCTACGCAAGGAGGAGGTGGGGCGTTACCACTGGTTTGAGAGCCTCGGCTTCACGCTTCAGAACGCTGGTGCAGGTGCGCTGCGCTGCATACACCTCGTTGATCACGAGGCTGCAGTTCTCAGTTTGTCCATCGTAAGACAGACCATTGAGCTCGCAGGAGGCCGACTTGAAGTTGCTCCTTACACAGTCATACGCCCTATGGCGGATGAGGTGGAAGAAGGGGCAGAAGGCGAAGAGCGGGTAGTTGCTCAGGTTGTTGGCATGGAGGTGGCTTGAGTGTGGTTGTACGTATCAGGTGGCTTTGTGTCCATCGTAGCCCACAGGACCGAGCCCGAACACCTGCTTGTTCGTGCTCGACACCCTAAGCACATTGCATCCATACTGCCGGACGCGAACGTCACTCACATGCCATCAGCAGACTATCCCTATCGTACCGTCGCCCGCCGCGGTGAGGTTCACCGCGCCTTGACCGAGTACCTCCTCAATCTTGATTATGACAATTTCAAGAACAGTGTGCCTGACCCCGAATACCATGACGCTTGTCTTGACGTGTGGCGCACGATGTGGTCTTACGGCAACCGTTACAGAAACCGAGGGGGAGTTTGATTGCGTAACAGCACCACGCATCCGCTCTACGTCTCGTGGATTGACCTTGAGGGTGACGAGGGAGCCCTTGGCCTAACCTTGTGTCCGGGGAAGTATCAGCCCGTGGCGTCAACGGGCAGCTGGGACCGCCAACTCGACGTTGACGTGCAAGCCCTCGTTGACATGGGCGTTTCTCATCTTGTCAGCCTTATCACCGATGAGGACATGCGAATGTTGCGAGTGGAAGACCTTCCATTACAGGTGCAAACCAGTGGACTGACCTGGGACCACCTTCCATTCGCCGATACCACCGCGCCCACCGAGGCTTGGATGGAACAGGCCAACCCCGTGTTGAATCGCATCATTGGGACCATTTCAGCAGGTGCCAAGGTGGTTGTGCATTGCATGGGGGGCTTGAGCCGCGCAGGAACCTTTGCCTCGCTGTACCTATGGTTGCGAGGTATGGATATGCATGAGGCCATCAGGACGGTCCGAGAAATTCGTAGCCCACAGGCCATCAATTCACGTCAAGTGACTTTTTTGATGCGCATGGCCAACGGGCATGATGGTGATCTGCATGAACCAGAGGGTTCCGTTTGAGTACCATATCCAAAAACACCTCAAGAGCATATAAATCGGAAAAGAAAGAGAACAGGGGAGAACCATGAAGAACAATCCGACCAATGAAATGATGCAATTGATTGCAAACCACGTCAATCACAACGAATACGAGCACTATCTCGATGAAGCGAAGCTGAGCGTTGAGGAACTGCTCGTCTTGAGCGATGAATTGTACAATCTCCATTCGGCCCGTTGGAACATCCAAGAGGCGTCCAACAACCACGGTGTGAACCCCTTTGATGTCATCTCTTTGCTTGATGCTCGTGTTGCCATCTTTGCCCGATGCGGAAACGAAGGCTACGCTGATTGGATGCAAAATATGTGGGACCTCGCCATCCGATACTCCGACCAAGCCGGCCTCAGTCGCAAGTTCAGTCTCTTTGCTGAATTGGTTGCTTCAACCAAGGCCGATCTTTCTCGAGAGGAACGCTCTGTTTTTTTCTACACCCGTGCCCTCAACCGACTTGCCCAACTCACTGATTATTGGATTGGCGAGGATGAAGCAAGACCGTTGTGGCAAGAACTCATGGAGTATGCTCTTTCTTCCATGGAAGAAGGTGAACAACTCCAAGCGCTCAATGTGATTCGGGAAAACGCACCATGGTTTGCCCAAGAAAACGAACAACACTTCCAATTCTGATTCTTCATCAAGGGGCAGGCGTGAATACGATGGAATGGAAACCGGACGAAGCATTGGTTGCATGGGGCAATGAACATTTTGACAAGATGCCAGTGCGCAGCATCTGGGCACCCGACGACACTGGTGTGCAATATCAAAAATTGTGCCAGGCCAGTTATCTGCTCATTTTTCTGCGAAACGACCCGTTGGCTCAAGAACACCACAAGAAATTCACGATGATCATGAAGGCTTGTGGTTATGCGCTTGTAGCCTGATACACTGGTGGGCGATGCAGGATTCGAACCCGCGTCGACGGGTTCGAAGCCCGTCAGGATATCCAAGCTACCCCAATCGCCCTTGTGCCTCCGAGATGTCCACCCCTCTTCAATAAGGCGGGTACCTTGGA
>DAVD01000041.1:0-16215 GCA_002505405.1 Candidatus Poseidonia alphae
AACAATGGCATCGGAAACAGTGTCACAGAGTTTGTCTGGATGCCCCCGAGTCACGGATTCGGATGAGAACAAGTCAACGGTCATGCTTTGTCGCCTCTTCTCGCCTTATATGAAATCAGCGCTTATTTTGTACTGCTTTCCAAGAAGGTTTTTCCCTAATAACGCACCGAAACCCATCATCTATGTTTCGGCGGCCAAAGCAGGACTTGAAGAACTGTTGGCCGCCCGGTTAGGGTGAGGGATAACATGTCACAACCAGGAGATGACGGTTGGATTCAAGTTCGCGGGGCGCGAACCCACAACCTGAAGGACGTCTCAGTCAACCTTCCAAAAGGGCAATTCGTCGTTATATCGGGCGTATCAGGGTCGGGAAAGTCCAGCCTTGCCTTTGACACGTTATACGCAGAGGGCCAGCGACGCTATGTGGAAAGCCTCTCCTCATACGCTCGTCAATTCATCGGTCAAATGAAGAAAGCAGATTGCGACACAATTGAAGGACTTTCTCCCGCCATCTCCATCGACCAAAAGCAAGGAAGTCACAATCCCCGTTCAACCGTTGCAACGGTGACTGAAATCCAAGATTACTTCAGATTACTGTGGGCCCGAATCGGAAAGCCGCACTGCCCAAAATGCGGGAAAGAAGTTGCGCGTCGAACCGTACAGGAGATCGTTGACGACATCTTCTGGAGAATGGAAGGCCACGCTGTAGCCATTTGGAGCCCTGTCGTACGCGCTCGCAAGGGAACGCACGCTGATTTGTTTAGGCAACTCGTTGAACAGGGCTATCTAAACGGGCGCGTTAACGGCCACGAATCAGAATTTGAATCCGCCCCGACCCTCGACAAAAACTTCCGCCACGATATCGATGTTCGCATCGACCGACTTCGTTGCACTAAAGACCGAAAGCAACGGCTGACTGAAGCGGTTGAATCGGCTCTGCGCTTGGGCGGTGGAACTTTGGCTGTTGAAAGCCTTGAAGCTCCGAAAAAGCCGGAAGAATTGAGCGATAAATCAAACGCAATGGAGACCGAAGTGGGTCAAACCATCGCCTGGTCGGAAGATTTCGCTTGCGCCGAACACGGGGCTTTCATGCCCGAATTATCACCGCGAGTCTTCTCATTCAACTCACCCCTCGGAGCCTGTGGGACCTGCCAGGGACTTGGCGTCCAGCGCCAATTCAACACAGAACTGATCATCGACCATTCGCTCAGTGTTTCCAACGGATGCGTCAATCCGTGGCGCCAATCCATGTCTCCGTCATGGTATCGTAAACTCATGGAGCGCACCTGTGAACATTACAACATTTCAACAACGCTTCCCTTCGAAATGCTGGATGAGGATGAGAAAGATATCCTTCTGCACGGCTCGGGCTCTACGATCATCCATTACGAGTTCACCTCGGAAAACGGCTCTCAATACAAGTACAGTAAACCCTGGGAAGGCATCATTCCTCGTCTGGAAAAAACGTACACTGAAACAACCTCTGAACGTTCCCGGAACCGTTTGATAGCCTGCATGACCGATCTGGACTGCCACGCTTGCCGCGGTGAGAAACTCAACGAAGCCGCTCGCTACGTTACGGTTGGAGGCATCCGCCTCCCCGAAGTCAGCCGTTGTTCAGTTCACGATGCGCTCGGGTTGGTGAAAGCATGGAATCCAGAAGGAGAAGGCCCGCCAGAAGCCTTCCAAGATATTCTCGAGGCCTTGGACGACCGCAGCATGTTCATTGGAACAGAGATTCTGAAAGAGATTGAAAACCGACTTGGATTTTTGGACAGCGTCGGATTGGACTATCTTACCCTTGACCGAAAGGCGAACACCCTTTCAGGAGGAGAAAGTCAACGCATCCGTCTCGCCACTCAAATCGGCAGCCGCCTAACAGGCGTCATGTACGTCTTGGATGAACCCTCCATTGGATTGCATCAACGGGACAATGAACGACTGCTCCAAACACTGAGAGAACTGAGTGATTTGGGCAATACGCTTCTTGTTGTGGAACACGATGAGGACACGATTCGCCAAGCCGATTGGCTCTGCGACCTTGGACCTGGTGCTGGACTTGAGGGAGGGTATATCGTAGCCAATGGGCCGCCGGACGAAGTGATGCATAACGAAGAATCGATTACGGGAGCCTATCTCAGTGGAAAGAGGTCCATTCCTTGGCCCGAGCAACGCGTAGCGCCAACAAAGAAGCACCTAACGGTCAAGGGTGCCCGACACAATAACCTGCAAAACATCACGGTCAAATTCCCACTTGGGTGCGTGACTGCGGTAACGGGCGTCTCAGGCTCAGGCAAGTCTTCACTGGTTTCAGGAATTCTTGCACCGGCCCTTCAACGAGAACTCCATCGGGCAGAAACCTTGCCGGGAAAACATACGAGCATTCAAGGCATTGAGAACGTGGACAAGACCATCATCATCGACCAATCTCCAATCGGTCGCACGCCCCGTTCAAATCCAGCGACATATACCAAAGTTTTCGACGAGATTCGGGCCCTCTTTGCGAACACCAAAATTTCGAAAGAGCGCGGATACAAGGCTGGCCATTTCAGCTTCAACGTGAAGGGAGGGCGGTGTGAAGCCTGCCGCGGCGGAGGTTCCATCAAACTGGAAATGAATTTCCTCCCCGATGTTTGGATTACCTGTGACATTTGCGCTGGCAAGCGATACACACGAGAAACTCTTGAAGTCGCATGGAAAGGAAAAACCATTCACGACATTCTTGAAATGCCCGTTTCAGAAGCGGCTGTTTTCTTCCAACATCATCGTAAAATCCATCGCACCTTGGACACCTTGAACGCCGTTGGCCTCGGCTATATTCGCCTGGGACAACCTGCAACAACCCTCTCTGGTGGTGAAGCGCAACGAGTAAAATTAGCTAGCGAATTGCGCAGAATGCCCAACAAGCATACCGTCTACATCCTTGATGAACCAACCACGGGCCTTTCCTTCAGCGATGTTGCAAAACTCATCGATGTGCTCCACGAACTCAGAAATAAAGGCCACACCATCATCGTCATCGAACATCATTTGGACGTTGTCAAATCAAGCGACTGGGTCGTAGACTTGGGCCCTGAAGGCGGTGAACGCGGTGGTGATGTCTTAGCAACAGGCCCGCCCGAGGCGATTGCAGCAGTTGAAGAAAGTTATACTGGACAATTTCTCAAGAAAATGCTGGAACAATGACCGCCGCAGACTACAAAGAGCGTATGCGTTGACCACTCATTGCCCACGGGCCGGTGACCCCCATGCCAATGACTCGAGTAGAGGTTACGCCACGACAAGGGGAAGGCATGCGGGACGTACGCGGCGATGTTGTACGCAGACAATTGGCCGCCGACCACAACATCCACGTCCCCGAAGTACGTTCGGTTTACGGATTCCTCGTGAATGGAGAGACTCCTCCCGAAACCATCGCTGCACGAATTGATGATTTATTTGCCGACCCGATCATTGAACAGGGTGCAGTGAACACCATTCTTCTCACCACCGAGATGTTTAGCAGCATACCGGATGCAGTGATTACCGTTGGATTCAAACCCGGAGTTACCGACAACCCTGGAAAGGCAGCAAAGGACGGGTTTACAACCCTCTTTCCCGCAGATATGGATGCGACGGTAGCTACCTACCAAACCTATGCATTCTACGGCTTATCGGAAGAGGTTGATGTGAACTGGTTGGCTGGAACATTGCACAACAATTTGATTCAACGGGCCCTCATTGCCGACAAGGCAGCATGCAGCCAACACGCTTGGCCAGCCCTCGACTATCCAACACCACCTGAACAGGTGTTCATTCCCCCCCAGCCAATGGATTTGGAATGCGATGACGCGACCCTCGAAGAAATCTCCGTCAACGGGCTTCTTGCGTTAAACGTTGAAGAAATGCAAGCCATTCAAGCACACTACCGTGACGATACCGTCCGTGCTTCTCGTGCAGCGGTAGGGATCGTGCCAAATGCCCCTACCGATGTTGAATTGGAGTGCCTAGCGCAAACCTGGAGCGAACATTGTAAACACAAGATTTTCGCCTCAAAGATCCATCACGTTGACCATGAAACAGGTGAAGACACCGTCATTGATTCACTCTTCAAGACACACATTATGACCCCAACCCATGACATGCAAAACGATGTGGATTGGCTCTTATCGGTCTTTCACGACAACTCTGGAGTCATCGCTTGGGACGATACGTGGAGTATTTGCATGAAGGCGGAAACCCACAACTCCCCATCGGCTCTTGACCCGTACGGTGGAGCGATGACTGGAATCGTTGGTGTGAATCGTGACATCATGGGGACTGGACTCGGCGCCCGCCCAATTGCAAATACCGATGTGTTTTGCTTCGGACCCCCTAATTGGGAAGGCGACCTCCCAGACAACCTCTTCCACCCATCGCGAGTTCTTCGTGGCGTTCACGCAGGCGTTCGTGTTGGCGGAAATGAATCGGGAATTCCAACGGTTAACGGAGCCATTGTCTTTGATGACCGATACATCGGAAAACCGTTGGTTTACTGCGGAACCGTAGGGCTCATGCCGCGAACCCTTCCAGACGGCCGCCCGTCCCACATCAAAACTCCTCTAGCGGGAGATATCGTCTATATGGTCGGTGGCCGAGTTGGATATGACGGCATTCACGGAGCAACGTTTTCTTCCCTTGAATTGACAGAAGAATCCCCCTCAAGTGCCGTTCAAATCGGTGACCCGATCACTCAGAAGAAAATGCTTGATATGATTCTTGAAGCAAGAGATGAAGGCCTCATTACGTGCATTACCGACAACGGCGCGGGCGGCCTCTCTTCATCGATTGGAGAGATGGCGGAATACACCAACGGTTGCGAAATCGACCTCGCACAAGTTCCACTCAAGCAAGCGGGCCTCTCCCCTTGGGAGATTCTCGTTTCTGAAAGCCAAGAACGCATGACGGTAGCAGTAAAGCCAGAAGACCAAGCAACCTTCGAAGCGCTCGCCGATTTGCATGAAGTTGAAGCCACCGCAGTTGCCACATTTACCTCAACCGGCATGTTCCATGTTCGTTACGATGAGACCACGGTCGCCTACCTCCCGATTGAATTCCTCCACGATGGAGTGCCGCAACTGCAGTTGGAGTCCGAATGGACGCCACCAAACCAACCTCTCTTCCAACCCCCTTCAACGGCAAACCATTCTACCCTTCTGACCGAGATGCTTCAACGGCCAAACATTGCAAGCAAGGAAACTTGGGTCCGTCAGTACGACCACGAAGTGATCGCCCAAACCGCCATCAAACCCTTTGTCGGCGTAAAGCGAGACGGCCCCGGAGACGCTGGGGTCATCGCTCCAATTCATGGCGACCCTCACGGCATTGTGATTTCGTGTGGAATTGCCCCACGCTATTCAGACATTGATGCGGGCGCTATGGCAGCAGCAGCTATTGATGAAGCGGTTCGAAACGCAGTTTGTGTCGGATTGGATGTTGACAAAATGGCTGGTCTCGACAACTTTTGTTGGCCGGACCCGATCGAATCCGTTAAAACCCCAGATGGCCGCTTCAAATTAGCTCAACTTGTACGTGCAAACCGGGAACTGGAACGAGTTTGCCGCGCATACCGACTTCCATGTGTGAGCGGTAAAGATTCCATGAAGAATGACTACGGCTCGGGCCCGGAGAAGATATCCATCCCGCCAACGCTTCTCTTCTCGCTCTTCGGCGACCATCCCGATGTCCGCTTTTCGGCAACAAGCGACTTCAAGCGAGCGGGCGATCGAATCTACCTGGTTGGAACATCCCACCAAGAATTAGGCGCAAGCGAGATCGCTTACATGCTGAACGAGCGCGGTGAGGCAGCAGGTATTGGGGGTGAAGTACCCCAACTCCTTGACCCCGCATCCAATCTTAACACCTATCGGCAACTTTCCACAGCCATACATCAAGGCCTCATCAAAACCGCCCACGACTGCAGTGAAGGTGGCATTGCAGTTGCAGTTGCTGAGATGTGCATCGGAGGCCGAATCGGGGCAGAAATCGACATCGATGGAACCGGAGATGGAGATGTTTGGGGGCGTCTTTGGGGCGAATCCTTGGGGCGAATCGTTGTCGCAGTTCCAGAAGCAAGCGAGGCTGATTTCTTGGCCCTCATGAAAGGGCATCCAACAACGATTTTAGGTTCAGTAACCGTTACACCAACACTCATCATCACCGATGGAGACGACCATCTCTTGAAGAACGACGTTGAAGAAATGGCAGAGGCTTGGAAGGGCACACTTGACATGACTGGAGGTGTTGCTTGATGCAGCCAAAGGTAGCCGTTCTCTTTGGTTTTGGAATCAATTGTGACCATGAAACAAAAGCCGTTTTTGAACTGGTCGGGGCATCCGCCGACCGCATTCACGTGAACCGATTTATCGATGGTGATGCTGCATTAGAAGCGTACGACATTCTCGCTGTTCCCGGAGGCTTTTCATTTGGAGACCACCTTGGAAGCGGGCGATTGATGGGCAATAGGATGCGGTACGCAATGAGGGATGCGCTTCAGGCCTTCGTTGAGGCAGGGAAACCAATTATCGGTATTTGCAATGGATTTCAAGTTCTTGTCAAGACGGGACTGCTTCCGGGCCCCGAGGGAAGCACATCTCCTGACTTCATTCAACGAGGAAGTCTCGGTTTGAACGACAGTGGCCGCTATGAAGACCGATGGGTGACGTTGGAATTCGACCCCGAGAGCCCGTGCATTTGGACCAAAGGAATGACCCGAATGGAATGCCCAGTAAGGCACGGGGAAGGGAAATACATCATGCCTTCATCAGAAGATTTGGATCGCCTCGATTCCACACACCAACTCACGGTGCGATATGTAGACCCCGATTCAACGGTGGGAGAAGGCCGAACAGACGTCCAACTCCCCTATCCATTGAGTCCAAACGGGAGCATGCGAAACATCGCAGGAATTTGTGATTCTACAGGGCTGGTCTTTGGATTGATGCCCCACCCTGAAGCAATTTACGCCCAGTGGCTCCATCCACACCATACCCGAGACGGAGCTCAAACTCACGGTGCTGGCGCAATGGATGGATGGGAAGGCGAAGGATTGCAACTCTTCCGCAACGCAGTAGAACACGTCCGTTCCAACAGGTGAATCTCATGGAGGCTGAAGGCCGCCAAATCCACATTGATGCGTTACGAGGCGTCGCGGTGGCTTTGATGGTCATGGTCCATGCAGCGGCAACGTGGAATCCATTTTCGACTTCACAGCCCTCCCCACTCGCGTACATTGTTTCTGGCCTTGGAGGTCTGGCAGCACCTTTGTTCGTGACACTTTTGGGATGGGGTCTCATGAAGGCCACACTGTCCTTTCATCAACGCTGGACAAGAGCGTTGTTTCTGTTTGCCTGTCAATTCCTTGTCAACATCAGCGCACCGCATTTGTTTGAGCCGTTTACACCAGGGGTTCTCTCTTTGATGGGGCTTCTTGTTTTGTTAGAGCCATTATGGGCGTGGCCGTTCAAGACATACAGAAACCCAATCATGCCCCTTATTCTACTCTCAGCGCTGTGTTGTTCAATCATCCTTTTGTTTCCCGAACTCCAAGGTGAAGGCATCTGGGGTCTTCGAGTGCAGACCCCAGATGCACAGACTGCCCTAAGTCACCTGTTATTGACAGGGACCTATCCGCTTTTCCCATGGGTACTTTTTGCCGCACTGGGTGGTATGTTACAACGTTTGGAACAACGGGAGTTGACTCACTTTTATACTGCCTCAATCACTTTTGGACTGATTTTTTCAAGTCTAACACTCGCTTACTCGATATCGATCAAACAAGCATGGGCCTTGCCGTCGGGCAATGCTGTATTGACGTTTTTTCCTTCCAATGCGCCGTTCCTTGTTGCTGCAATGACGGGCGTTCTTCTCTTTTGGAGCAGTTCATCTTACCTCCTCTCTCGAGCAACGATACTCTCCCAAACGGGTCGAACATCACTTACGGTATACGTGGCTCATTTTATCCCACTCGCGCTGTTCCATACAGTTGATCAGACCAACAATTGGTCATTGACGCAATCATCCCTCGTCGTATTGGCCTACACCACCGGATGGATTTTGATCGGAGCGTTATGGTACAAAAAAGCCCCAAAAGCCACCCTGGAGCACCTCATGCGAACACTTGGCCCGGGCACACAATCTCCAACGCCGGGGCCCTCCAAGAAACTGGAGTGACGGCAAACGGTTCATAGAGCGAGCGTGCGAATGCCCGACCATGACATGGCCTGCGTGGGTAGCAAGAGGGATTCTAAGCGGAGCTTTGGTCGTTGGAGCAAGTGAAGTTGCAAAGCGTTCTACGCTTTACGGCGCCTTGCTCGTATCCATACCGTTCATGAGTACCTCTCAATCATCTGGTTGTACAGGGATACTCACGACACGGAGCAAATTGCTGATTACGCTGAGGGCATTCTCTGGCTCATTGTCCCTTCGATGTGCCTGTTCGTCATTTTGCCCTACCTCTTACGAAGAGGATGGGGTTTTGAGTTGGCGCTCATGGCAGGGATAGCGGTCACCGTTTGTGTTTATGCGACCTGTGCATACTTCGCAACGTCCGTAGTTGGCGTTGAGGTGTAGTCAGATGTCACCGGTGAAACGGGACGGCTTAAGCCGCCCCGCCTCATTGGGGGGACATGTTGATTGTGTTCAGGCTGCGAGGGCTTCAGTAGCCTTCTTTGCGCCCATCCATGCGACAATACCGAATCCGATCTTGTTGATGATGTCTGCAACGTTGTAGGCAATGGCCATAACTTCAACACCGCTTGTACCGACATCGATCATGTTGACGCTGGGGTTGAACATGTATCCGAGGGGGTAGATGACCCAACCGACTACGATGAACCAGCGAAGTGCGTTGGCGCTCCACATGAGTTCTGGCTTAATCTTCGAGTTATCGACTCCTTTTCCGGAGGACCACGGTGTCCCTGTGGCAACGATGATCATTGCCCAGCCGACGCCACCAAGAACAAGTCCAGCGATTCCGGGAATGGCGCCCGATTCGCCGAGGTATCCAAACCCAATCATGACGAGTGCACCAGTGAAACAGATGCCAGTGAAGCCCATGCCGAGGAATTTCTCGTCGGTGATGGCATCCTTACCAACAAGGGAAGGGAACTTCAAAGCCATCAATGGGACAGTAATAATCCAATCCATGTACCGGTACTCAATCGAGACCGTACCTAGGTCGGTGTAAACGCCTCGCATGTAGTAGTAGTGGAATGCAGCGATACCAACAATCAATGCCGAGATGGTCATTGTTGTGCGGTATTCTGGGGCTACATTGCTGCGTTCGCTCATGAAGAACACGAAGGCCGCACCCATTGAGATGTAACCAACAAAGAACAAAAAGAAGGTAATCAGTCCAAGCGTATCCCCTTTGTATTCTTTAGAGGGGTCTACAATGTCCGCAGCGCTGACCGTTCCGGCCATTGCGAGGGCAATCGTTCCAATCAGCAGCAGGCTCGTGGTCTTTGAAAACTTTTCAGAAATCATAATTCTTAAACCCGCCTTGTCGCCATTCCGGATATAAAGTGCTGTTTTTTCTTTCTGGCTGTGAAAGGAATAAAATTATCCGCAGTACAGCGATTTTAAGGAAGTGAAGTCAAAGAAACTCCGGTCTGGACTGCCCAAAGGCGAGCGTAGGTCCCATTCAGTAGAACCAACTCGTCATGACTTCCGTCTTCAATGATGGCTCCGTTCTCAAACACCAAGATGCGGTTTGCATTTCGCACCGTAGAAAGCCGGTGGGCGATGATGACGGTGGTCCGACCCTTTGAAATTCGCCCAATCGAACGTTGTAAAGCCGCTTCTGTTTCATTATCCACGGCCGATGTAGCTTCGTCTAAGACCAATAAGGGCGCATCCTTTAGAACAGCGCGAGCGATGGCAAGTCGTTGCCGTTGACCTCCAGACAAGCGGTGACCCCCTTCTCCTACCATTGTACTCCATCCATCGGGCAACTGCTCAATAAACCCGGTTGCCTCTGCAGTCGCGGCAGCCTCTTTGACCTCCTCATCGGTACAATCTGGGTTTCCATATCGAATGTTCTCCATGATGGTCGTCGGAAACAGAGTGATGTGCTGGTCCACCATTGCAATTGATGAGCGAAGATGACTTAATTTCCATTCCTGTATCGGCGCTTCAGACCATGTTATCGCGCCAGATGTAGGCTCTGCAAAGCGGAGTAAAAGTCGAATAAGCGTTGTTTTCCCAGCACCAGTGGACCCGACAACACCCGTTGTATGGCCCGCCTCCAACTCAAGATTAAGGTTTGAAAACACGTTGTCGCGTCCAGGATAAGCGAAACTCACGTCGCTTAGAAGAATGTTTGACGTTGCTATCTTTTCAAGAGGGGGTTGCTGTACGCCTTGTTTGATTTCTGTGGGTGAGGTGAGTACGTCCAGTACTCGGGTAGAGGAGGCCATGGCCCGCTGGTAAAGGTCGAAGGTTTCGCCAAGCCGCGTAAGTGGCCATAGAAGCCGTTGGGTCATGAAGACCAACACCGAGTATGCACCGATGGCGAGCGTACCTTCGAGAGCCATCCAACCTCCAAGCAACAAGGTAGCAGTAAAACCACAAAGAATGGCCATCCGAATAAGAGGCGTAAATGCCGCTGACAAACGTATGGCTTCTCGGTTTGCATCACGGTATTCGTTGCTCAAGGCCTCAACTCGCTTCATTTCCCGCTCTTCTGCGGTGAAGGATTGGATGGTTGACATACCCGATAAATCGTTTTCAAGAAGCGCATTCATCTTTCCAGCGGTGCTTCTTACCTTAGCATATCTAGGCTCAAGACTGCGCTGATAGCGGAACGAACCCCAAACGATGAGAGGGATCGGGAGAACAGCGAAGAGCGCAACTTCCCACGAGATCATCAGGAACACTGCACCTACAACCAGTACCGTAGTGCTCACTTGGAGCAAATCATTGGCCCCCTTATCCAAAAACCGTTCAAGTTGGTTGATGTCATCGTTGAGAATAGCCAGAATATCTCCTTTCTGTCGTTCATCGAACCACCCCATGCCCTGTTGTTGGACGTGGTCAAACGTGTCGAGACGCAATTCGTGCTGAACAGTCTGTGCTAAATTTCTCCACAAGATGCCGTAAAAATATTCGAAGAGTGACTCAAGCCCCCATATGAGGAAGGTGAGTACAGAAAGCAAAATGAGTTGATGCCAAGGGTCTACCAAACCATACGATGCAAGCAGAGAGTCCTCCTTTAGAACCACAACATCAACAGCCAGCCCAATCAACAATGGGGGGGCAAGGTCCCATATTTTGTTGAACACCGAACAGAACGAAGCCAGGCGGATGGTTGCCCGATGCGGACTCATATAGGTAAGCAAACGCCGAAACGGACCGCTCTCGCTCATGTCTATGGGACGCCGGGGGGCTTTGAGAAGCCTCCCGTTGAAATCGCTCGATAGCGTAAGTCCTATGCCCTGCCCGCCATGACCTTAGGTTGAGGCCCATGCACGTCGGAGAGACAACAGTACTGGAAAAAGTGCGCAGAGGCACTCATCCAGCGCGCCATATTACGCTCATCGATCCGGCGAAACAAAGCCCAGACACGGCCGCTCAACGCGCAATGCTTGCCGTAGAATCGGGTTCAAAGATGGTTTTTGTTGGCGGGTCCACCGACACCCCGGACAAGATTGTCCATGCAACATGTGAAGCCATTCAAGAAGCATTTGAGTTGAGAATGTTCGCAGCAAGCCAAGACCCTGAGGGCGACGAATCTCAATGGGACATTCCCGTTGTTTTGTTTCCCGGGGGCGCTCATGCGCTGTCTCCGGCTGCAGACGCTATTACATTCATGATGCTCATGAATTCAACAAAACGAGAATTTTTGGTTGGAGAACAAATTCGTGGAGCACCTTATTTGGACAAATTTGGCGTTGAGGCCCTTCCCACAGGATACATTGTTTGCGCCCCAGGCGGCCGAGTGGGGGAAGTCGGCGCTGCAGAACTGATACAATCAACGGACGTTGATTTGGTGCATGCTTACGCGCTTTGCGCCAAGATGTATGGGTTTTCTCTGCTGTACTTAGAAGCCGGCAGTGGAGCACCATCTCCAGTTCACACGGACCTCATCAAGAAAGCGAGAGAGGTTGAGGGATTAACACTCATTGTGGGCGGTGGCTTACGAACCTCTTCAGACGTTGAGGCTGCGGTTGAGGCTGGGGCTGATTGGGTTGTTACAGGAACCGTTACAGAAGACGCAGCATCAATGGATGAACTTCGCAGTCGATTGGAAAACCTGGTCGGCGCTTGTTCAAGCAACTGAACGTTTCACTCGTTTTCTTCATCAAAAAGCACAGGGTCTCCGGTTCCACCGGGGGATGGAGGCCTTACTCCCTCAACGTCCATGCCTTTCTCAAGAACCGTTTCTTTGGTGTTGAGGTCCAACTCATCTCCTTCTGCCAACCGAGACATGTCATCGGTCGACGGAGATTCGATGACGCGCTCAACATCGGGCGCGTTGGCGTAGAGTTCCCGCTTCAACTCACGGCTTTCATGGCTTCGAACAAGAGAGAGGGAGTCGGCAAAGACGCGACCGACAACTTCTCGAGTGCGTTCACTTCGACGAGCAGAATGCAACTCATGTTCCATGGAACTTCGCTGATCTTCCAACTCACGCAATTCAGCAGTGCGGTCCTGAAGTGCAGATTCGAGGTCGGTCATGGTGAGGGTGATCTGTTGCAAACGTTCGTCACGCTCAAACACATCGTTGTGAAGGCGTCGTTCTCGTCGTCGCAATGATTCATATTCTCGGTTTCGCTCAAGAAGTCGGCGTTTGAGCTCTTCGATTTGTTCAACGAGGTAATCGTGCTCTGCTGAAACGGACCGTGGCCCCTGCATGACGCGCTCGAGTTGCTCCTCCAGTTCTCCAAGGCGGCGGTCGCGGGCATCCAAAAGTCCTCGAAGGCGGTCAGCAATATCTCTCAAACGTTGACGTTCTTCCTCAAGCGCTTCAGCGGCAGCCTTCTCAACCTCAAGTTGGCGTTTCTTTTCATCAACCTGATTCTTCAAGAGGCGAACCTCTTCAGCAGTAACCGATGTCAAGCCAGCGTCTGCAGCCCTTTCAAGCGCCTCCACCATTTGGGAGATACGCCCTTCCATCTCCCCAATGACGGCGTCCTGTTGAGTCGTAAGGTCTCGCAGTTGAGATACCTCATGTTCCATAGAGGACCGTTCTTGTTGCGAAAGAGAAGATTGTTGAGATGACAATTCCTTCTTTGTATCGTCTAACACGCGCTCAATGTGAATGATTTTTGCGTCCGCTTCTCGCAGTGCTTGCTCAGATTCAGCCAATTTTGCGAGTTCTGGTGCAACTTGGTCGTGTCGCTCGGCTAAATCCAATTCAACAACACGCAGTCGTTGTTTCACAGTAACGAGTTCATCGTTTCGTTTTGCGAGTTCATCCCAAGCGATCAGCACCTCGTCTACGAGCTGCTCAATTGGATACCCTTTCAGCATTCCCTCAAGGGCTGCCCGCTCATCGTTGGTCGAGGTTCCAACTCGACGAATTCCACCAGGAGATGAAGCATCTACCGTCATACGGTTGCTCATCGCGGATTAACCACACTTGAACCTTCCCGCCACGACAGGGCTAAGCAGTGCTGATTTGAGACCCTTTGAAGAGTGCCGAATCAGTTGATGGACGTGTACATGTCATCGGGCATTTCACTGGCGAGTTTCAAAGCACCAGCGGCCACAGAGTTGATGGGGTCTTCAACGCACCAGACTCGAACATCTCCGATATCAGAGATTTCCGAGGCGATTCGCTCGGCACATCCTTCGATGAGTGATCCTCCGCCTGAGAGAATGATGTTGTTTCGGAGAATGGGTTGGTATTCTGGGTCAGCACCAGCGACGTTGCGCTTGATGGCGTTTCCAATCTTTGGAATGATGAGTTCACAAGCCTCTTGAATCAAATCGCCAATGTCGACAACTTGTCGCTTTCCATCCACGGACAGTTCTACGGTGACTTCACGAACGTCGCCGCCAACATAGGAGGACGCTTCCTTCCACTTTCGGACCATGTCCTTGGTGACTTGAGCTCCAGTGTACTTCTTGCGGATGAGCGCCATGAGTTCCAGGTCCAACCAGTCTCCGGCTTCGGTGATGGTGACTTGGTCTTCATCGGTAGGGAATGTTCCGTACACACGAGCGATATCAGTTGTTCCAGCGCCGATGTCAACAACGATCGAGCCTGCAATTTCGTCAATTCCATATGCTGTTGCGAACGGTTCAGTAACGACCATGATGGCGTTAACTTGTCCTCGTAGAGTTGCTACGAGGTTGGACTTGTCTGTAAAAGAAACGTGGCTTGGAGAGCAAATGACTCCAAGAACTTCGTCGAACTCTTCTGGGTCAACGGTTTCAAGAAGATGAGATACAAAGGCCTTTGCTGCTGCGAGGTTGGCCTCATCGTCTTGCGTGACGCCTGCGGCCATAGGGCGGTAAAGGTTGCAAGCGAGTTTGTTCTTGAGGGCGTCATCTCCAAAGAGGACGTCACGGCCAAGGAAGTTACGTGCAACAGGGTCCTTTGGACGACCGACAACGGTCTCAATGGTGTGCATTTTTCCAGCGCTTGAAGCAATGGTTGATTGGTAGGTTCCTAGGTCAATTCCAACATATAGGCGGTCGCTCATTTTTGTTCACCTTCCGACTTGCGGACATACCTGCGAGTATGCCACCAACCTTCAAGGTTCACCTTGTGAAATCGATGGGAATGGATGCGTTTGCCGGTAAGAAATGAAGAGCAGCCAACCGTTTATTCTTCTTGCTCCTGCAAAAATTCTCTTCCCCTTTCTGTTTGCATAAATGGCGCCGATGGTTCGCCAGTCGTATCCACTCTCAGTTGCCGCTTTGACCACCAGAAACTGGCGATTGCAGCGAGCAACGCGCCAGTCAAAGCCCACTGAAGTAAGGGTGGAGACGATTTGGTGGTAATCAACACCGGTTCTTCTGTACCGTTATCGTGTATTCCTGACCGTTCAAGTGTGATGTTCGCAGTTGTATTGATAATGATACGTTCTTGAGAGGCTGCCGGAGATGCGTTGGTGGTTTCGACGAAAACTTGGAGAACGAAATCACCGTTCTGCAAATACTGCAACGGTAAATCAGCAGGATTGTGCCAGACACACGACATGGTCCGGTTGATGTCATGTTGAAACTGACAATCCGTGATGGTGTAATTTGAATTGTTTGAGTACACCAACTGGGCGCCAGTGCGGTATCCATCCCCATCTGCATCGTTCACCTTCCATTCTACTGAGAAAGTATCAACCCAAACCGTACCGTTTTCAGGAACGTTGGTGATTTGGATGAGAGGGACTTCATCAAGAGGGTAACATCCATTTGGCATGACGGGCCAAGAATCGCCTTCAGTATGACATTCATCCGAATCGTCGAGAACACCGTCTCCGTCGGAGTCATCAATACAACCGTCGTTGTTTGCATCATAGCCAGAAGCATTCAATTCTGGACAATCATCATAGGGGCTGACAACACCGTCTCCGTCCTCATCATCGAGGCATCCGTCTCCGTCTCCATCATTTCCAAATGCATTTTCATTCGGACATAGGTCGTCCATGTTCGCCACGCCATCACCGTCTCCATCGAGGTGGTCATCTCCATCTCTATCCACGCCTTGGACGACCAGGCCAAATCCAATCCGGTCTCCATTGAGCCCCACTGCTCCAGCATCCCCGCCGGGGGCAACATAGCGTGCTACGATCTCCACGTCAAAGTACGAATGCTGCGCTAGCAAGTCATTTGGAAGGTTCACTCCAACCGTCGTCTCGTTGCTTCCAGGAAATACATTGAGGTCATCAAAATCCGCTACAGTTCCATTGAATTCTGTTGGCGTTCCGTCAGCATGCAAACGATCTGGAATAACAACGGTGCCGTCGGGGAATGTTATCCGCAATTGCAGGTCGTCAACCGCAGAGGGCTCAGGTTGGGCGGGGTAAGCCAAACGAATGGCGACATCTGAACCTTCAAGCGGAGAGAATCGTTGTTGGAACCGTTCACCGGTCTTGAGAAACGGACCTGCTGCACCAACCCCGTCCCACGAAACTTCTGAGAACCCCGAGAGATTGCTTTGTTGTCCGCCATAGGATTCCATCCAGTCCGCAGGGTTGGAATTGGTGAGCCGATAACTGTCATGAACCCACACGTCGCCGATTGGAGGGA
>DAVD01000041.1:16323-44332 GCA_002505405.1 Candidatus Poseidonia alphae
AGTTGCACGCATGAGTGAACCAGAAGGAGTAAACCCCGGTCCAAGAAGGAGTGTTGTGTTGGTCGGCACAACTTCAACCCACGAAGGCTGAAGGGTAGAAAGTGGAACCGCATGCAATGTTTCGAAGGAACCGGTCAGCCAACCGTCTTGATACATTTGCTGAAGGACGCCCGCAGCGCCTGCGGCAGCGGGTGTCGCCATACTCGTTCCCGAGGATGAACGGAGGTTGTTATTGTTTGAAGACCAGTCGCCGTCGGCTGCTGCAGATTGCACACTTCCGCCCGTTGCTAGCATGAACACTCCATCGGTTCCGGCTTCGGTTGGGCCGTATGACGAGGACCCCCATACGATTGCATCAGTGGCCTTTGTCGTTGCACTGATCGATACGACATTGCGTCCGTTTGCAGGCTCAAGAATTCCCGCACCTGAATTGCCCGGGGCGATGAACGAAATGGACCAAGGCATTGCTTTGGCGAATCCATCAAATGTCGCCGTTCTTTGAGTGTAAGCGGTTGTGGCATCGCCCCATGAATTTGAGTGGATGTAGGCGCCTTGAGCGGAGGCTTCGTAGAGCAAATCATCAACGTTTGGAGGAACCCAGCCTTCCGAAGAAACGATGTCTTGCATCAGAAGCTTCGCTCCGTGGGCCAGGGCTGAACCGTTGGCTGGAATTGCACCGGTTCGGTCGCTTGAGACATCAAAACACACCAAACTTCCTGCAACATGTGTTCCGTGCCGATAGTCTTCGTGGCCAGGAGTGTCGTTTTCATCAAGGGTTGTGTTGAGAAGCAACACCTTCCGATGTTGGTCGCCAAAGAGCCCCACCGCAGGATAATCAGCTGAGGGTTCCGCATACACGCTCGAAGGTTCTGTGGCGTTACGAAAGCAAGCGTGGTCGGCATCAAGACCGCTGTCAGCCACTCCTAATGTGACACCAGTTCCGTTTAATCCAAGGCTCCAGAAGGGATGTTCAGTGAGGCGACCGTGCTCGTGAATCGAAGCACTTTGTCCGTTTCGGCCTTCTGTGGTCAGGACGGGCTCAATCCACAAAACACCTTCAATGTCTAACGCCGCTTCAATAAAAAGTATGTTTTGAATTTGCACGTTCACGAAGGTGGGAATGGGAAGAAGGGGGCCTACATTTCGATCGGCTAAACGACCTCCGTGCGCATGCAAGGAATCTGCAATATTCAACTTCACATCAACTGGAAGCCGCGGTTCGTAAACAAGACGAACCCAGTCCCCAACCCGCGCATCATACCCCTCAATGCCGGCTTTCCAGACGGCGTCAGTAAACAAATCCACGGCATAACCCGGGGGGGCAGTGGCATCGTAGGGCACCCACACAAGAAGGGATTTTTGGTCCACGACACGAAGCGGCGTCAATCCATTCTCGGCCAACGCCGACCACTTGTCAGAATCCCAAACGCCGCTCTCCAAAACAAACAATTGCTCGTTTCCCATCACAACCTCTGAGATTTCGGACTCCACGGGGGGCGCATACATTCCCGAAACCAACGGTAGGAAAGCCAGAACAATCATTGCCCAAGCCTTCGACATGACACTCCGAGTATCCCTTTTTGTCTCAATCTTGCGGTTGTTCGTTCGCTCAATTCGCGCCAGCGCGTTTAAGGATGGATGGCGGGTCGGTCGGTCCGATGAAGGCCTATCGAGTGACAGGGACGGCACCTTTTGGGAGCCAACGGCAAGAGTTTTCTTACGACTTTACCGCAGAAAATGCTGAACAAGCAACCGACAAAACATATTCCATTCTTGGCTCACGTCACCGTGCTAAGCGACGAACCATCGCTATTGCTGACGTTTCAGAAATTGATCCAAGAACTTCATCCGAACCCCACATTCTTCATGATTTCCGTGAGCAAATCGCAGCTCAAGGTGGACCCATTTCACCCGTCAGCGAAGAAGAGTGAACCCTACGGTCGTCGCCTTCTTCAACTCCTAACGAATGGAAGGGTTGAGCCCGATGGTAGACCGAACCCAATTGCAGCGTATGGCGAGGGATGTTGAGGCATTGCGTAAACGCCTTGATGAAATTCATCTACGTATGGAGCAAGTGGATGCAGTTCTGTCCGAGCACAAGATTACCGCAGCATCTCTCAAGGCACTGATGGCCCATGAAGATCCGAACAACGCGTCGAGCCATGTTTCAATCGGTTCAGGAGTAAGCCTTCACTACCGCCACCAAGGAAGCGAAGAAGGCATCGCGCTGGTTGATTTGGGAGCAGGTGTTTTCGGTGAGCGCCACTGGTCAGATGCCCACGCCATCACACTCGAACGAGAAAGTGACATTCAACATCTTCGTGACGAACTGCAAGGGCAGGCCGAACAAACAGAAACCAATCTTGCCCAGGTGGCTCAGGCATTCAACACCGCTGCCGAACAACTCCAATCTCTTTCTGCCCCGCCCGCAGAAGCCAAACCTCTTCCACAACAACCTGTAACTGAACCCGAGCCGGAGCCGGCCAAACCTGCCCGAAGAGGGCGGAAACGGGGAATGTTCGGTAACGATTTGACATTGGATGACTGAGGCGATTGAATGGGCTTATTTGATAAATTTCGTAGCCGAGTCCGTGAAGTTGCAAGCGATGTTGATGAACAAGCACTTTCCGCAGATGCAGAATCGGCGGAAGCCAAAGAACTCCTCCATACAGCAACCGATGTAGCCAAGCCGTCCGATGATTGGGACGATTTGGAAGCGATTGAAGCCGCCGAACAAGAGGCCCAAGCAGCACCTGCGCCCGATAACGAATGGGATGAATGGGACGACGACGAACCAACGGCTCCAATCGCGCTCACCAAGAAAGAACGGAAATTTCTTGAACGCCAAGAAAAGGAACGAAAAAAGAAAGCGGCGAAGGTTGCTAAGGACATGAAGAAGCGAGGCGCAGTAGACATTGCTCGCCCGAGAGGCTCCAAAGTTGATTTAACCATGATGCGAACCACAACGGGACGGCAACTCGTCAAAGTCAAACAAGCCCCAAAAGGGTCCTCAAAAACGGCGAAACTGGAAACAGAAGCCGGAACGACACTGGACATTGAACTCGGGGGCGGGGTGGTCAGCGAGGGGGGGCGTATTATCAAGCCAAGTGAGGCTCTAGACAACCTCCTTGAAGAATTGGAATGGGTCCTCCTTGAATCCGATATCTCCCAACACGCTACCAATGCGCTCATCTCCAGCCTCCGTACCGCACTCGTGGGCTCCCGTTTGAGAAAGGGTGCTGAACTGCCAAAGGTTCTCGAAGCCGCCCTCAAACGAGCACTTCATGGGCTTTTGGAAGCCGGTTATTGGGACTTTGACGCGTCCGTCAAAGGATTCCTTGACGCAGGCGACTCCCCCGTCGTTATCATGATGGTTGGTGTCAACGGAACCGGTAAGACAACAACTGCCGCTAAAATTGCCCATCGCCTCCTCAAGAACAACATCAGCGTCATCGCTGCAGCAGGCGATACGTTCAGGGCTGGAGCCATCCAACAATTAGAATCTCATTGTGAGGCGCTCGGTATTCGTTGCATCTCAAGTCAGCGAGGCGGCGATTCAGCGGCGATTGCTCGCGATGCGATCGACTCCGCAAAAGCACGGGGCATCGACGTCGTCTTGGTCGATACAGCCGGACGGATGCAGAACAAAACCAACCTCATGAACGAACTTAACAAAGTCCGCAAAGTAACCAACCCTCACCTCACGCTCTTTGTCGGCGACTCGCTTGCAGGAAACGATGCCGTTGAACAAGCTAAGATGTTCCAAGAGATCATGCGCTTTGACGGGGCAGTTCTGACAAAAATGGATACCGATGCAAAGGGCGGGGCCGGGCTTTCGATTGCCTACGCAACAGGCCGACCGATTGTCTTTGCAGGAGTTGGCCAAGGCTACGAAGACTTGCTACAATTTGAACCACAATGGTTGCTGGACCAGTTGTTTGAGTGAGCGCATAGGAGAAGAACCCCCAACGCCTCGCCGCAACATGGCGGATATGTTTGCAGATGAAGACTCAGCCCGATTTTTTCAAATCGTTCAGATGTTACAACGTTCAACCATGCTTCACATGGGCTATTTACCCGACCAAGACCACACGTTTCACTACAACCTTCTGGAGGCCAAGGAAGGAATAGAGGTTCTACGAATGTTTCAGAAAAAAACAGAAGGCAATCTGACCACCCAAGAAACACAAATGCTTCGAACGGTCATCAGTGATTTGCAAATGCACTTTACTAAAGCACCACAACTGCATCGCAAGCGGCAAGAAGAACAGGCACAAAGCGAAGTTATTCGAGAGACATTTAACCATCCTCAGGACGGGCCAGTCGAAGACCTGTCAACATCGGCCTCTGAGGAAGAAGAATAGCGGTTGTTTGATGTGGAAGAACTCTGTGCGTTGCTTTGATTGGTATGGGCCTTGTCACCGACGTTAACGATGACGCAGCACCAACCGTCCTCATTGTTGACAACAATCCTATGGCGTCGATGCGCCTTACCAACCTCTTCAGAGCAAAAAATTTCAACATTGAACTTTGCGAAGACGGTGACAAAGCCGTCGATGAATACATCCGCCTTGATCCCGAACTGGTCGTCCTCTCCCTTGATCTCCCTTCCCTTGATGGCCACCTTGCAGCATTGGAAATGCGGGAGCACGGCGGAGAACAACGCATCGTGTTCGTGGCCTCAAGCCGTTTGGCCGAGCTCGCCCGTGATGCTTCGTTTTCTGCTGGCGCCGTTGCTTGGTTGCAAAAGCCGATTTCCAGCGAAGCGCTGGAGGCGTCATGGAACAGCATCATTGGAACCATCCCCGAAGCACCAGGTTTGGAAGATTTGGATTCCCTCTACCCGGAAGACCGCGTCAAAGTAGAGGCGGATGAGGGGGCGCTACTGCGTGAATTGCCCTTGCCTTTACCCGACCTCGTGCTACCGACCCTCCCTTCAGCGGAACTCATAATGGCAGAAGTAGCAACTCCTGCAAAAAAGAAGAGTTGGAAGAAACGGGCGGGCTTGCTTTTCATTCTCCTTTCAATCGGAGTTGGAGCAGCATACTACCTCGGATACGTTCCCGTTTGAATCATGACTTACCGGCGTTCACCTTGGCGCCTCATCTCACAAGGAGCCGGCATGCTCATCCAAGGCGACAAAGGCGATGAACGTAAAATCACTTTACCAATTCATTCATAGGCAAAAGGATTGTAGTGGTTTTATGAAAGGGCAAAAAACGCTTGCATTATCCCTCATCTTTCTGTTCCTCTGTTCCGGTTGTTTGGGCATGGTTGAACCTGAGGTGGAAGCCCCGGATGTCGTTCTCCCCGAAAATTGGTCTGAAGTTCCAGCACGAAGCATTGGCTCACCCCAGTTGGAAGGATACGATGATTGTGAGGACCTGGAGCGCTCACTCAAAGGTTCGATAGAAGAAGAATACAGAATCCAACTCTTGCAGGCTGCCGCGGAAGAATACTACTACGGCGGCGGTATGTGGTTAGAAGACGATATGGAAATGGTCGCCGACGATGCTGACGGAGGCAACTCAAAACAACCCAGAACCACATCAACGCGGGTTGAAGGCGAAGATTACTCAGGGACGAACAACCAAGAGCAAGGCGTCGACGAAGCCGATTTTGTCAAAACCGACGGATACAACATTTACTATCTACAAGGCCAAAAGTTACACATCTTCGGCGTCCCTGAATTTGGCCAACTTACCGATTTATCGAACACAACCGTAGAAGGAACACCACAAGCAATGATGCTTGATGGTGATGAATTGGTTGTCATTTCCACCCTGAGCCCATGGGGGCTTTCTCGAAGCAATCCGGTGGTTGAAGAAATGGGCTGGGACGGCGAGTATGGCAATTGGAGAACCTCAAGCCTGACCAAATTCACGGTTTATGATGTCACCAATCGGAGTGACCCCGACGTTGAGCGGGAGTTGTACATTGAAGGAAGCTACATCACGGCTAGAGAAGTCAACGGAACGGTCCGAACGATAAGTCACGCATGGATGGATGTGCAAGGGCTTCAGACTTGGTTGGACCTACCAAGCGGTTATTGGAACTTGGAGTATGACGACCCACTGCGCACCGAAGTGCGTCACAAAGTTGCATGGGAAACCATAGAGAACAATCGAAGAGCGCTTACCACACTCTCCCTTGAAGACCTTCTCCCCCAGGTCTACGAATACGGCGATGGGGTTGTGACGACACACACCATGACCGATGGAGAATGCGCCGACTTTGTGGCGCCGAAGGAAGGGTTTAATCGGGGCATATCCAGTATCTTTTCTTTAGACCTCACCTCAGATACGTTCGATTTTGAAGTTGACCACGTCGTAGGAACCTACCCTCAAGTTTACGCCTCCCAAGACCTCCTCGTTTTGGCTGAAAGGGCGTTTGATTGGTGGTGGTTCTGGGGCAACGAGGAAGCCAACGAGATGACCAACCTTCACACCTTTGATATCAGCGGGGAGACAACACTCTACACCGGATCCGGACGGATCAACGGAACGGTCGTCAACCAATTCGCACTCTCAGAGCATGAAGGCGTTCTTCGAGTCGCTAGCACGGTAGGGCAATGGGCGCGCTGGTGGGTGGAAGACCCAGAACCCATGTCCTCACAACTCGTGACCCTTGTTCGTTCCATGGATGTAGAAACAGAAGAACAGATTTTAGTTGAAGCAGGGCGAGTGGATGGAATCGCTCCAGGAGAGCGCATTTGGAGCGCTCGATTTGACGGCGACCGGGCCTATATCGTCACCTTTGAGCAAATCGACCCACTCTGGGTTATTGATGTCTCAGACGAGACGCAACCCACCATCTTGGGCGAACTTAAGGTGCCGGGAGTTTCCACATACATTCATCCACTGTCGCGAGACCACCTTTTGACCATCGGGTTAGGCCCTGCAAACGAAGATGGCACGGGCCTTGACTGGTCGGGAACTCAGATTTCCCTGTTCAACATTACAGACCCTACGGCACCATCGCAAGCCGCAGCCCTCAGACTTTCGCCGGTCAGTACCAACGAAAGCGATTGGGTTTGGTCTTGGTCCGAGGCAACTTATGAATCCAAGGCATTCCAATACTGGGCGCCAAAGGAACTTCTTGCAGTACCCCTTTCCACTTACAGATACGTGGACTATGAAATCAACAACCGCTACTATTGGTCTTACGAATATGTCTCAAAACTGATGCTCGTCCATGTCAACGAGACGACCGGGGACCTCAACATCTACGGCACAGTTGACCATTCCGACCTTTACTCACAAGATGAAAACAATCGATGGTGGAATGAATACAACATACGCCGCTCCATCTTTATGGGAGACTATGTTTACGCCATATCTTCCGCAGGCATCACTGCAACCAACCTGACCACGCTTGAAGAAACAGCACGGGTTTTGATTGCAGAGGATTCACTAACCCACGACACCGATGTTTCTGAAACATCCACAGATGAAGAGCGTGATCGAGACGGCGGAGATGGAGAAGGCTCCAGCACCGAAGACAGGCCTCAAAGTGACGAATAAGTGATTTCATGAATTTGAATGTGGGGTTGGTTGGCCACGGCCGATGGGGAAAGCGCCACCTTGAGACCTTAATTCAACTCAAAAAAGAAGGTCGCATCCAGCACATCTCAATATGCGACCTCGACCCCGACCGACTCGTCAACCTGTCGAAACAGGTCGATTCGACCTTCACCAATCTTGACCGCATGCTTGACGCCGGCGTGGTGAATTGCATTGCTGTTGTCACGCCACCCAACTCCCATCTTGAACTTGCTTCGAGAGCAGTTGAAAGGAACATCCCAGTGCTGATTGAAAAGCCGTTGAGTGACCGCTTGGAACAGGAGCCTGAATTCCTCAATTCTTTAAATCGGGGCGACACGCTCGTCACGGGGTTCCTTCTTCGTCATCATGAAGGAGTTGAGGCCATGAAACAACAACTGGCCGAAGGAGCCATTGGAACGTTGCTCGGGCTCCATTATCGCCGCAGGACAGAACGAGGGCGCCCCGAAGGCGCAGAAGCGATGAAAACACTGGCAATTCACGGGTTTGACCTTTCACTTTTCTTTGGATTGAAGGAAATGGCGAAGACGCCCCCCGGTCTCTTTGAACATGAACCTGAACGAATGCTTCTTGATGCAAATGGAGCGGGGCAGAAACGGCTCCTCATCGATGTATCCTGGAATGCAGCCACCGAACTTCGCGAACTGACTCTAATCGGGCAAAAGGGCAACCTCAACTTAACGTTCGGAGCAACGCCTGAGATGCATCTGAACCGCTCAGGTGTGCGGGAAACGGTTCAACTTACCAACACACACTCTCCTCTGTACAACGAATGGGTCTTCTTCCTCAAGCATGTGAAATCGAGAACTCCAACCATTTACCCACCGATCAAAGACCTTCGCACTCTCAACCAATGGTTCCAAGATTTAGAGCGGTATTGAATCGCCTCAAAACCATATAAGGTGTTGCGAGTATTCAAGAATCAACAGCACTTCCCCGTCTTCATGGGACTTGCTTTCTCAACCGTCCAACGCATGTTTGCCGCAACTTTGGTTGCTTCCCTGGGTGTTTGGTATCTCGAAGGAACCGTCACTGCAGGCATGCAGGCACTCATCGCCCTTTCGGCCCTCACCGGACTGATTTGGGGGCTTTCGGAGCGCGAAGTGATGACTTCAACCCTTCACCTGCAAGGTAACGGCCCGTGGCAGATGCTCGCCGTTGTCGCCAGCATCATCATCTTCGCACAGGTTTCAGTTTCGATGTGGGCCTTTCCAACCGTCGGCGCCTATGTTTTGTCGCTCGTTTTCGTTGGCTCATTTTGGCTTACGGGTTTTATGATCCAACCAAACGGCAACTGAGGAAGTTGTTTTCCGAATAGACGAATCGTTCGGTCTTCCATGCGAAGTGTCAAAGGCAGAAGCCGACGGCCTAAACACGAGTACTATGGCTACATTCGGCGACCACCCAGCATTACCTGACGCTCTTGAGGCCCTTCTGGAGGACGACGTTCACACGGTTTTCCTCAAAGCAGAATGCCCACCGCGAGTGAAACGAGGGACAATTGGACAACTCAAACTTGTCGAAGTTGAAGACAGTGGAACGGATTGGGATACGCTACGTGTAGAAGCACTCAGCGACGAATTAGCCGAATTGGTTGAAGATAACCGACACCGCAGCGATTGTTTTCTAGAAATTGACCGTAAAGGCTGCAAAGTTATCCAACTCGGGGATCTACGTATTGCATGCGCTTGGCCACCCTTTTCAGACGCACGAGAAATTACCGTGGTTCGGCCGGTTGCAAAATTAAGTATTTCCGATTACGATCTCGATGATCGCCTTATCACTCGTTTGAGCAACCATCACCGAGGCGTGTTCATTTGTGGGCGTCCAGGATCCGGAAAAACGACGCTCGCGCAAGCGATTGCCGAATATCTTGACACCGATGTCGGCGCATTGGTCAAAACGATGGAGGCCCCAAGAGACTTGCAGCTCGCTGACCGCATTACACAATATGCGCCACTGGAAGGCGACCTGGAAAAAACAGCAGAGATTCTCTTCCTTGTCAGGCCTGACTTTGTTATCTTTGACGAAGTACGCCGGGCACGCGATTTCGAGATTTTCTCCGACGTCCGTCTTGCAGGGGTTGGATTGTTGGGGGTGACCCACGCCAATTCAGCATTGGAAGCCATTCAACGCCTGATTGGAAAAGTTGAATTGGGGCTCGTTAGCCAGGTGCTTGATACCATTATCCATGTCGAGGCGGGAGCAATTCAACAAGTCCTTGAACTGCGAATGACGGTCAAACCTCCAACAGGAATGCAGGAAGAACTTGCTCGCCCGGTCATCGAGGTTATCGAATTCCCAAGCGGGAAAATCACGCATGAAATGTTTGCTTTTGGCTCTGAAATTGCCGTCGTTCCGATCGATGGAACAAAGAAGGACATGTCGCCCCTGAAAGCGCTCGCGAAGGAACAGATTGCTTCACACATACGCCAGTGGGTTGGTGTAGATTGTCAAGTTCAATTCAGCAGTGAAAGTGCCGCAACGGTCTATGCGCCGCAAAACATGATCGCAACGCTTGTTGGCCGAGGTGGAGAGAATGTCAAACAACTCCAAGATGAACTCGGAGGAATCCGACTCAGCATTGAATCGTTTGATGAAATGCCCGAATCGCTCGAACGACCCAACGCCTTTCGGTCTGACAAGCGGGGGAGGGGAAAGGGCAATTCCACTTGGGACAATTCCCGCAGAAAAGGTGGGAATAAGGGCAAGAAACCTCGTCGTTAACGAACACGGTGAAAAGAGGCCACTTCGGGGGCGTTCGAGAAAAATATCGGGACCACCTTTATGAGTGAATAAGCGGGGCTTACGGGATAGAGGATTGGTCATGTCCGTTGAAGAAACATCAAGAGAAAGCAACGAAAGTGGGGCCATTGCCTTCCTTCTTCAAAATCGCTCATGGATGAACGGAGCCTCCATTGTTCTGGTTCTATACGCTGTTTGGGCCGTCATCGAAGTCCTAACAAACACCTATTTCACGGGAATGCAAATCCCGCCGGTCACAGGGACTGAAACCAACATTGACCCTACCGACACACAACGAAACAACAGCGGCTGGGTTATGGCTTCTGGTGCTGTTTGCGGTCTGGTTGGGCTTGCAGTTCAATACGTCTACAAGGGCGCCCCACACGTAGATTCATCAATGGCTGCTACCGCTGCCATGATTCTTGACCAAGCAACAGCAGGGCGTGTCGATGAAGCAGAATTGATTTCAAGGGCAGAAGAAGCCGCTACCGTCGCAGCAACTGAGGTTGCTAAGGAAACAGCCGAAGACACTGTCATTGAGATGCTGGATCCCGACGCCGATATGGACGGAGATTCCGAAGAGTCCGAAGATTCCGAGGCGGAAGAATCCGTTGAAGAAGAAGCTGAGGCAGAAACCGAAGTGGAAGAAACAGTCGAAGCTGAAGCAGAAGTAGCTGAAGCGGAAGAAGAAGAAACCGTCGAAGAAGGGGTCGAAGAGGCTCCCGAAGAAGACATGAAGAAATTTTGAGGTGAAGAAAAATGTGGGAACATCGTAGCGTATCAGATAAAACATTCAAATTAACACAACGCATCTTACCGAGTGAGACATACGTCAAACTCATGGATGAAGTTGAAGCCGTGGTTGCAGATGCCGAAAAGCACAAATTCGACGACGCAACCTTCATGACATACATTCCCCGAAAGGGTCCCTGGGAAGAAATTCCTGCTTCGGATCACAGCCGAGCAGATGCACGAACCCGTTACATCGGACCAGCATCGGCCAAACTCCTGAACACCAACATCGTTCTTGGTTCTTCTTGGATTGACTCAGACCGTTTCAAATTCGAGCGACGAATTGAGAACATCTCTGATTACCTCAAGCAAAAGACCGTTATCAACGCCAACATGTGGACTCCAAAACAATTGTTCACGACTCAGACCTTCTTCTTTTGCTCAACAGGCGACGAAGAGCGAATGGGCGGGGCGATTCTTGAAGGCGATACACTCAATGAGAACCACCTGCTTCTCGGAGCAAAAGACGGCAAGGACTTCGCTGAATGGGAAGTTATTCTTTGGGGGCTTGGACACCGCGGTGTTGTGCCCGACTCAGACCCTCTGGACCGAGTCTATTACCCATCATTGATGCACCGTAACGTGTCATTCAACAACCGTGTGGGATGGATCCGATATTCACCTGCTGGATTTGGAAAGGACGCATCGGGTTACCTGATGACCCGACCTAACACTTGGATTTGGCCTGCCGTTAACGGAAACCGTGAAACAGCAACAGCCTTCAACCTCCTTGTCAATCTTCCAGACCGCCGTTCTTCGTTTGGTGAAGAAGGAATTTCGGACGTTTACCTGACCACAGGAAAAACTTCCCTTTACACCATGATGGGAATGATGCAATCTTCAACCGTACGCCAAGCATTTGGTGCGGGTTCAGAAATGGTTCCATTGGAATTCCATTGCATCGAACCTGGACTTGACGAGTGGATTGGAAACTCCAGCGACGAAGACAAGTACAGCCGACTGTTTGAGGTCTGCGCAACCCTTGGATACATTTTGACCGACCCCCAAGTCGGAACACTTGGAGGGGCCGCTAAGCGCCGTCGCCTCATCATGTACCCAAGCGACCAGGGCAATCTTTTGACCTGTGCTAACGCCAGCCAAGTTGCTGACCATGCCCTCAAGTCCAACTACGGCTCAACCGTGTTCACCAAACTCGACCAAGCTGATTTCATGAACCGCGTGACTCGACGTTTCAAGGCCTATGCAGACCTCGTTGCCGCTTCAGATGTTGCAAAAGGCTCCCGCTGGATCAGCCAGGCAGAAGTTGATGGCGAGAAGATGATTGGTCCAAACGTCCACTCCATTCTTTCCGTTCGCGGATATGATATTTTGAACATGCAAGAATACCTTGACACCTTCAATGACGTTTCTGCAGCACCAGAACGCTTGATGCGCCGCATCATCCAATCCGTTGCTACCAACGCCTTGAAGACAGTATACCCGGTTGACCAACTTGGTGAATCTGCAGGACCTGCACCGTTTGAACACATCTTCAATTCGTCCGATGATAATCCGTTGGTCTACTACACCGATGTTCGCTTTTTGGTTCCAACATCCATCGACAAACTTCGCTTCCAGACAGCTTCTCGTGGAGCAGACCGTGGACGCATGCGTGAGGCCTACGCCGCACTTACCAACGCCGACCCAATGACGAGCCTCTCGATTCAAGACCTCTGTCTACCGTTCCTCGCCGACCTCGGTGAAGATACATGGCAGACCGGTACCGGAATCAACGAAAATGAAATCATCGTCGAGGTCACCATGGCGGTCAATCCGGCTCGTGTTTGGCGAGCATACCTTGACCCAACCATCAAGGAAGTTTTCGACATGCCAAAGGGCGACAAGGGCACAGCCGCACAACTATGGGGCGACGTGTTCATGACCAACGATGTTCTTCATGACAAGATGGTGAAGGACGGCAACGAACACTACCTCAAATTGTTGAAGATGGCCTACCATTGGTCCCACAACGAGTCACAAAAGGCTCACAAACTTGGCAAGCATGCAAAGAAAGCACCTGCTAAGAAAGCGCCTGCTAAGAAAAAGTGATTCAAGGGATAAAGGGTTCAAGAAGTTGAGCCTCCAGGGTTGTTCTAATGGCTCAAGCAAACAATGACGGCAGTGGGCGCGCGCCGGTTACAATTGTACGGCCAACCACTACCGTAACAAGCGGTGTTGGCGTCACCCAGAAACTCGTTACAGCCGCCGTAGCCTTTGGTGATTTAATGCGGGGAACCTTTGGCCCCCAAGGCTTGGACAAGATGCTCTACAAAACCAACGGAACGACAGCGGTAACCAATGATGGCGCTAAAATCGTAGCAGAATTGCTCGTGAAACACCCTGCGGCAAAGGCCTTCGTTCAACTCGCTGAAGCACAAGAGCATGCATGCGGGGACGGAGTAACTGGCTGCATGATCTTCGCAAGTGAACTCATGAGAGAAGCCGGACGACTGCTTGGTCGGGGCTTGCATCCACTGATTCTGAACGACGGTTACATCAAAGCTGCAGCAGTGACGCGTCAATCCATAGAATCAAGCTCAACGCAATGGGACAAGTCTCGTGAACAACTCGTTCACGTGGCCAAGACATCAATGAATGGAACGGCCGCAGACATTGCCGGCTCGTTCCTCGCTGAATTGGTTGTGGACGGATTGCAAACGGTATCGCGAAGTGATGATGGAGTCAATTACGAAGACATTCGAATGTCAAAAAGAACACAGGGTAATCTACAGAATTCGCGTCTTCTGGACGGTTTAATTCTGGACACAGCCTTGATTCTAGACCGCTTACCTCGTCGCTTAGGTGCCGGGAAATTGGTTGCTCTTACGTGTCCTCTCGATTATGAAACATCTTCGAGAGATGCCGATATTGAGGTTGAAACGGCCGATGAATGGATGGCTTTTGTTGATGCTAAGGATGGGATTTTGAAAAAGAAAGTCAAACAAATATTGGATACTGGTGCCACTGCTATTTTTTCTGCTGAAACCATTGAACCCAGCATTTTCCACATGCTAACCGATGCTGGTTGTTTCGTCCTAGGCGGACTTGAACGAGCAGGCATTGAAGACATTGCCAAAGCATCAGGGGCTTCAATGTGCGACCATCTTGACGACCTTTCGGCATCATTCCTTGGTAACTTTGACCACCTCACAATTGAAACCAGCGAAAGTTTGGACGGACGCAGAGAACGACTTTGCATGAGATTTGGAGATTCTGCTGGACTTGCTACTATTGACGTAGGAGGCGGCGATGGCGTGGCTGCGGATGAAGTGATTCGCGGCTTGTACGACGCACTTCGTTCGACCGCTCAAGTGATGGAAACCCATTCACTTGTACGCGGAGGCGGGAGTGCAGAGATGGCTGCTGCCCTTGCGGTTAAGGAGGCGGCTGAACAAGAATCAGGCCGTCAAAGATTGGCCATGGAAGCCTTTGCACGAGCGCTTGAATCGATTCCTTCAACACTTGCTACCAATGCGGGTGTTGACCAATTGGACACGCTCCTCGCGCTTCGTTCTGCACACCGTAACGGAAACAACCAAGCAGGAATCGGCCCCTCCGGCTCCGTTGAGGTGGTTGAACATGCATGGGCGCCAACCGAGACACTTCTGCATGGAATTGAAGCCGCCACAGAAACCGCCTGCGGGTTGCTGCGAGTCGATCAAGTCATTTCGGCCCGTGGAGATTGACCTCTAAATGAGCCAATATGGCTGTGCGCTATCTTCAAGACCATTGGACGGGGCCAATACGATAACGGGACTCCTGCATGAACGGTAAAGAATCATCCCGACCCCGTGCATTACTGAGCGTTTGGGACAAGACAGGAATCGTTGAATTTGCTGCAGGTTTAGCAGAGTTAGGTTTTGAATTGGTTTCCACTGGGGGAACAGCAAGGTTGCTCCGGGAGTCAGGACTCAATGTTCTTCATGTTTCTGATTTAACCAACCATCCTGAAATTTTTGACGGGAGGGTCAAGTCACTTCATCCAGCCATCCACGGGCCGCTTCTTGCACGCCTTCACAAAGAAGACGACCGAGCAGAACTGGACCGACTTGGATATTCGCCCATTCGCCTGGTTGCATGCAACCTTTACCCCTTCTCAACCGCTGCCGCTCAAGAACCTCCTATGGATGACAACCCCTTGCTGGAAATGATTGACATTGGCGGACCAACGATGGTCCGTGCTTCGGCAAAAAACCACCAACACGTTCTCATCGCAACCAATCCAAAGCGATACAACGATCTTCTCAAAGCGATTCGAGCAGTTGAAGATGTCACTGAAGTTGACATGAGCCTGCGCCAAGAACTTGCCCTTGAGGCCTTTCAACACACTGCTGCATACGATTCCGCAATCGCCAACGAACTTCATCTACGCTTCATCGGCGACCCAGCTGCTTTCTCTGATGTCAACGAACAAAGCGAACGACTTCCCTCGACGATGCTCTCATCCGCCCACATCATGCACACCCTAAGATACGGAGAAAACGCTCATCAGGCCGCTGGTTTGTACGTTGACCCACTGAATGCTGGTCAACACTCAACGTTGGTGACAGCATTGGTTGAAGGCGGTAAAGCAATGTCCTACAACAACTATTCAGATGCTGATGCAACCTTGCGTCTTTGCCGTTCACTTTCTACAGACGAATGGCCACAAACGCCTCATGCATGTGTTATTGTCAAGCACAACAACCCATGTGGCGCATCACTGGCTGCAACCCAAAAGGAAGCGTTTGACATGGCTTTGGCGAGCGACCCAGAGTCAGCGTTTGGCTCCATTATTTGCTTCAATGAACCAGTCGAGGCTGAAACGGCGGCTTCAATTGGAAATCTCTTTGTCGAAGTCCTCATGGCTCCAGCGTTTTCACCCGAGGCAAAATCTCTTCTGATGGAAAAGAAAAACCGTCGCTTGCTCACCATTGAATCCCCTCAAGACCGTTTGGCTCCTTTGGAACGAATCCTTGTTCGTAAACCCGTCGAAGGGGGAATGCTGGTCCAAACCGAAGAACCACCCATCATCGATTGGGCAGAGGCAAAAACCGTCACAGAGCGAGAACCCACTCAGGCACAAATCGATAGCATGAAATTCGCCGTACGCGTATGTGAGCAAGTGAAGTCAAATGCGATTGTCATGGTACAAGGTACAGCGACAGTTGGAATAGGGCCAGGGCAAACCAGCAGGGTTGAAGCCGTGCGAATCGCCGCTCGACGTGCTGGCGACAAAGCCAAAGACTGTGTCCTCGCATCCGATGCATTTTTTCCATTCAAAGACGGCCTTGAGCAAGCTGCAGAAGCAGGCGCTGCCGTCGTAGTTCAACCGGGAGGTTCAATCCGTGACCAAGAAGTCATTGATGAAGCCAATACCCGCAACATAGCAATGATATTCACAGGACATCGCCTTTTCAGGCATTGACAATTGTGAAGCGGTGAATTATTTTGGGACATCTAAACGACGTAGGAATGACATATTTTGAACACCTTTTGAGAGCGTTTCGCTTATCATTCAGATTTGGCTTGAGCTCAATACAATTGATCATTCACGGAATTTTTCCGATGTTGTTCATCGATGGAGGCAAGAAAGCTGCAGAAGTGTATGATTCCTTCCAAGTAGAGTAATCACGCAGTTGTGGGCACACGCCATCCAACCCACCATATCCCGAGCACCGCAATAATGGAAATGGTGACTTGGCCAAATCCGGGATCTCCTGCTTTTGTGACAAGCCAAATGGAAGAAGCAGAAACAAACCCGATTAATCCACAAATCACAATCTTTGAATGGAAGGGAAGGGCCTTTCCAGATCTGTAATACCCCAATAAAGGGCCCCCAAAGTACCGATTGGTAATGAGCCAGTGAAACAACTTCTGGGATGAACGCCCGTAGCAATAAGCAGCAGCTACCAGCCATGATGTTGTTGGAAATCCAGGGAGGAATATGCCAATTCCAGCAAATGCAACAAACAAACTACCGACGGTGATCCAAACACCACGGATAAATGCGTTCGCACTCGGTTTATGTTCAGCTAGCACCAATGCAACAACTTCAGCGTCTTCCAAGAGGGCGTATTTTGAGGCGATTTCCTGTGAAGCCTGGGCTCTCACAAAAGACTTCGTAGCGATTTCAGTCACGGGACCCCTCAATCCTTGCGGCACGCTGAGCCTTCAAAAACCCCTCCGATATGAACGAAGTAATCAAATGAAGGTGAGTTTTGGGAAAATCATGACAGGAACGCCAATTGGCGGAAGAGTGGCGACAGTTGCGAATCCGCTTCGTTGTGCGGTTTTGATTTCCGGGTCGGGTTCGGGAATGCAAGCACTGGTCAAAGCCCAACAACACCACGGCCTTTCCCACACCACCTCCGTCGTCATTTCCAACCGGTCGGAAGCAGGAGGAGTTCAACTTGCCGAGGAACTCGGGGTGGAGGTCAAACTTGTCTTGCCTCCAAAAGGGACCGAGAATACAAGGGCTGCCCATGAAGATTTGATCATGGAGATTCTTGAGCAGTATGACATTGAATTCGTGGTTCTTTCCGGCTATATGCGCCTTCTATCCCCCCATCTCCTCGAGTCATGGCGAGGGCGAGTCGTCAACATTCATCCTTCTTATCTTCCTCATTTTCCCGGCGCTCACGCCCATAGAGATGTCCTTGTTTCTGGGGCTAAGTTAACCGGTTGTACCGTTCACATGGTGGACGAAGGGATGGACAGCGGGGCTATCCTTGCTCAGGAGATCGTTCCAGTGCTCAGCGGGGACGACGAGGTTTCATTGAGCAAGCGAGTCAAGGTTGAGGAACATCGGCTCTATCCTCGGGTGCTGAGTTGGATTGCCCAAGGCTTTGTTACCATGAAATCCGGGAAAGTTCATCTCGATGTTCCTCAAGTTCTTCATAACGATTGAAATTGGTGAAACATTGCCCAATATCTTTCGTGTCAATGGTCGGTAAGGATTCAGTCATGCTACGCATTGAATCCATCCTCACGGGTAGGGAAAAGGATTGTGGGATGTACGAGAACAAAGGTTGCCTTCGCCCGTTCGCATCGACAGGGACTCCTCCAAGTTGTGCTCGTTCCAAGAAGGCCATGCATGCTTTTTCCTCAAAGAGGAATGCATCACAGGGCACCAATAAGACGTTGCCATCAATCCGGTTTAGAGCCCATTCAACAACCTGATGAACACCGTTACAATGCGACGGGTCAGCCCATGTTTCACCTTCAAAAAAACCGACTCGCCCCCCGTCTCCACAAAGCACAATAACGCGATGAGCTCCACAACGTAACAAGACGTCTTTTAGTCGGGCAACCCCTCCATACATCAACGCCTTATCCCGTCCCATTCGCTGACTTTCTCCGCCTGCTAACAGTAGTACAGTGAACGACATGAGGGCTCCTCAGTGCATGCCGTCAAGACGGTTTAATGCCTCTTCTAATTCTTCAAGCAAGCCTCGAACGCGGTCAAGAAGCGCCTTTCTTTCCCGACTCGAACGAGCTTCTGGTAGCCATTCGAGAAGACGGCGTACATCACGCGCATCTCGATCAACAGTCCATCGTAAAACACTCTCAAGAACAGGGTCTTCCGCTGGAAGGAACCGTTCCGTCATGGTCAATACACTCTGCAAGATGTCCATCAATGCTCCGATACGAGAAGGCGTTCCCTAATTCGTTCGAACAGTTCTCCACCTTTCGGAGCGGTTGATGCGAGACGACGGGATGCAACGGTTTGCACCTTTCTTAGAGATAAAAACAGAACACAATATTGGTGCCAGTGAGGGCTTTGTTCACTTGCCGCAACCAACCACTCATCGCTCGGAGAAGAGTGGCCGCCACGAACGATTTCTTCTGCAACTTCAACCACTGCTGATAGCGGCTCTTTCGTTTGTAGAAGGTGAATAAACGCCATCCAGGGATCTTGAGCAAGGTCTTCTAACGATAAATTTGCAAGAAACAAACCCGCCATGGAAACATCTTCTCGCCCGTGCCGTTTCCAAAGCGACGGGATCAGCTTTGCTAGTTTTCGTTGGTTGGGGGAGTGGGTTAGCATCCAGGAACTAATTTGGCGCAAATCCGGCAAAGGACTTCCCATATGGAACGAAAAAGTTCCATCTTGTGTTGTGATATCGGTTCTCGGTTTGTTCGCAAAATTACCAACGCAAATCACGTAGGATTGTTTGAGAAACTTCATCATCTTGCGTTTGGACTTTAACAATGAAGTTGGTTGAGATTCCAACCAGTCGTCAAGATGAGGATTCAACGGGTTTCACCCTCATTGATTCGTTTTCGAAACGTATCAAAGAGGTCCCCCACCATACCGACCGAATCCCGCAAGGTATTCATCAAGGTGTCAATGACGGCAGCATCTTCATATTTTTCTTTGACCATTTCACGCAACTCAGCCTCAATTTCTCGATGCTGTTCATCGTCAATATCAAATTGTGAGCGAAGATGAGCAAGGACACGAAATTCATCCCGTGAAAGCGAGGCGTTAACGATAGCGACTTCAAACACCTTTGTGTAAATCAAGCGCATATTTTCGGGCGAAACCGAATCTCCAGGCCGAGAATCACGATCGGTTTGAATGGCTTCGTAAATGTAGGCGGGCTCGTCGGGGGTTAATCCCAAAACGTTGGCGAGTTTGATGATGAGGCGCTTCTCTTCCCGAGTAAGAACGCCATCGATGAGCATGACCTCAACGGTGGAACGGAAAACATCCAAACTCCCGAGTTCCGGCGATGACACATGTTCATCCAATACCTTCATCCACTTGAAGAATCCGTTTCAAAAAAACGTAATGTGAAGGTTTCGTTTGTGGAGAGGATTCAAAAGGGGTCGGCTCCTGGGATATCTGTTCACATTCACTTCATCCTTCCGAGGATGGTTGCAAATGACAGCGCCAAACAGACTGCTTGGCGCCGATTATGCAAAGTTCATGTGTTCGTAAGAAAGAGGAATTCTCATGGGAAGAAACAACACTAACAACCGCTCTGGCGGTGGAAACTCAAAAGGCAAGGCTATGAAATATCAAATTCGAGCCGATATTAAAGTGAACGGAACGGTCCAACGCAAGGACATCATCGGGGCCATTATGGGTCAAACCGAAGGGCTTCTTGGCGATGAACTTGAACTTCGAAAACTCCAACGGACCGCTCGTATCGGACACGTTGATGTTGAAATGGAAACTAAGAACGGAAAAGTGCATGGAACAATCACCATTCCAAGCAGCATGGACAACGTTGAAACGGCTATCATTGGTAGTGCGCTAGAAACAATTGACCGTATTGGACCGTGCAACTCAATCATCAAAGTTGTTGAAATCAGCGATATTCGTGCAACGAAGCGAACCGCTGTTGTTGACCGAGCAAAGGAATTACTCCTTTCTCTCGTCAACTCAGGAGAAGCCGCCTCAAAGACTGTGATTGAAGAAGTTCGCTCCGTTCTCACGACCGGAACTGCAACATCATTCCACGGACTAACCTGTGGGCCCAATGTCGAATCATCAACTTCCCTGATTATCGTGGAAGGCCGAAACGATGTTCGAAACTTGTTGAACTGTGGCTTGAAGAACGCCATCAGTGCCGACGGATCCGGTAACATCAAGCAAGAATTGATTGACCTGGCAAACAGCAAGGAAAGCGTCACAGTCGCCATTGATGGTGACCGGGGCGGTGAAATGCTATTCCTACAACTTTACGACACGATGAAGGTTGACCATGTTGCTCAAGCACCTGTTGGTCAAGAATGGGAATTGCTCCCTCAAAAGACGGTTACCATGCGCCTCCAAAAGAAGGTTGACGCTGCCAAATTCAAGCACCAAATCGACAACAAGGAAGCCAAAGACAACGAAAAGTTCGGCGGCGAAAAGGACAATGACTGGGACAAAGATATGGACGAAGAATTCAGTGTTGAAGAAGTTGAACCCGCTCCAGCAGACATTCAAGAGTTGTTTGACATGGCTGAGGACATCGGCAAGAACAAGGCCGTTATCCGATTTGCTGACGGCACATATTCCGAACAAATCGGTCCCTCAAAGCTTGAAGCAGCAATGAGCGAATCCGAGGAAGCAGAGGCTGTTATCTTCAATGGGCCAGTGACTGGAAAGGTACTTGATTACATCAATCAATCAACCGCATCCACATTGATTGGAACCAAAGAAGGCAAGGATTTCAAGGCTCCAGAAGGCGTCAAGATTTGGCTTTCTGAAGTTCACCGCTGAGTAAGCGGTTCGTTGAAAAGCAACATCGCCTTTGCCCGTCTATGGACGAAGATATTGCTACGGACTGGCCCGCCCAAGAGGATGAGGCAGAACCTTCTCCCGACGACATAATTCCAGAGGGTGCGAACCAACTTGACGTTCCCCGTGACGATGAAATACAAGAGGATAACGACCCCGAAGTCACGTCTACTGAGGGCGACAAAGCGTCAACAGAATGGTCGTTTCCTGTACGAGCAGCACCTATTTTGGCGCTCCAAGGCGAAACGGTAACCGAGTTTCCTTTGAGCCAACATATATCTGGGCATCAATCAACCTCACTTGTCATTGATGAAAAATTGATGAGGATGGTTGAATCTCGGTACGATGCAGACGGCATCCGCCGGCTCAATGTCCGCATGGCCCTCGTCAAAGAGCATATTTCCGGATATTCCCACACGCATCTCGATATCTTTCAGCGCTTGATGCCCATCTGGGCGGGTTCGATTGGGTTCGGTTTGTTTGTTTGGGTTATGATGTTGACCAACCTCCCCATGATTGGGGGAGGGGTATTCATTTTGGCTGGACTTGCAGGAATACTATTGGCTAAATTGGATTTGCACCGTATTTCCTTTTCTGACCACGGTGGCCGCCATGACTTTTACCTCTCTGGATGGAGGCAAAACCCGTTTTTGATTTACAACAGTACAGCCCTTCTAGGGCCGGCTTTTGTTGGCTTTCTAAGGGATGGAGAAATGAACACTCAACACATTGATGTTATCGTGGAGTCCATGAAACAACCTGCACAGCCAGCCCCGGCTGTGATTGAGCAAACAAAGGCTCTGCCTGCCCCGATCCCACAACCTCCCCATAGTGTTGCACAACAACTCCCTCTGCCGTCGCAGATTCCAGCACCCCCCTCGCCACAACCTACCCCGTTGGCTGGGCCTCCAATTAGGTCGCCTCAAGCCAACATTCCACCGCCGCCAGTCGCAGCCCCGATTCCTGCACCGCTCCCGCTGCCCTCAACACCGCAAGCTCCAACAATGGTCCCACTCAACTCACTCCCGCCACCCCCGTTACCGCCACCAACGTCGCCAGTTGGGGCACCGGTTCGAGACCCTCTGTGGGATTGAATCAGGCAACAACGCCGCCTGCAGAAGGCAAGACGATGGCGTCATAGAGGCGCAACGCCTCTTTTTTGATATCAGCAAGGTCGTGAGGTAGAGCGTATTCGTCCTGCATCATCGGGACCCGGCGGCCTGGACCTGGTATCCGGGTAAGTGCTGTTCCAAGTTCAGTTGCGTCTTTCAATAGATCCCCACTCGCTCCTGAATGACGTGATTCTAACCGATGGCGCATCCACTTCTTTAGGGGCTTAATCGAATTTGAAAGTACCGTCAGGATCTCGGCTCGCTGAGCGTCTTCATTGCCGCCATCGGGCAGGCACCTCAACATAATTCGCAGTAAGCGAGCAATACGAACATCACGGGGAGTGACGTTAACATGTCCAGCGATTGACCTTCGCACCTCCGTCATTGCATTGAGGCCGGCATGTTCAGTTGAATGGGCAGCATCGCTCAAACCAAGTTGTGAGAGCAGCGATGCCAGAGCGTTCAAAGCGGCAGAAGTCTCCTCAACATTGCCTCCTTGAGGTTGAATGGGCGTGACCTTAGTTGCAACCTCCAAAGGCTCACTTACGACTTTTTCTTTCACCTTCTCAATTCCGTGACCTTCTGACCTTTCTTCAATGACTTCAGGTAAATCCTCAAGGTGGTCTTCAGAAGGGGCATCAACCACCACTGCATCGGTTTTGGGAGTTGAGGGGGGTTCCATAACCGGAGGCGTGGGCTCCACAGGCTCAACATGACCTTCCCTTTGAACAGGTTGTTCCATGGCTTCAAGCATGGCTTCATGAGCATCCTCAAGGGCGTTCGCTGGTGCTTGAACGGGGTGCTCCTTCTCCGGGAGTGGAACCAAGGTTGGACGGACCGTTTTTGGCTTCCATAATTTGAGTTCAAACGTTTCGTCTTCTACGGCTCTTTGGGCAAGATGGGTCGATAATGCTGGGATTTTTTCGCTCAGCGATGCTAAACGGGAAGGGCGCCTTAAGTCCAATTCAATTTGCAATGCCCGATTGATGTCTTTATTCCAGGGAAGGTGCTGAAGTCGGCGCCTCAACACTTCGTGATGTTGGACGTGATGCCGTGCCAGATTGAGTTGGCGAGCGACATCTCCAGGTTGATCTGGGAGGGCTAAAAGCCAGTCTTCAACATCCCACCCCATTTCCTGAAGTTGCTCAACCTCACGGTTTAATTGCGATATAAATCGGGTTGGGAGTGAAGATGCAGTGTCCAAACTCGTGGCTGAATCCGAACGCTGCAGGGCAGCAACATAACGTTCAAATTCACTGAGGTTCATCATTGATGTATCGCGTTCAATAGCAATTTTATCGGCGATTCTCAAATCTGCAAGCTCTCTGTTCAGCATGTCACGGTGGCGGGCGTTTCGTCGGGTCCTTTCACTGATAAATCGCTCAGATTCATCCATTAATTCCTCATAGAGTTCAGTTTCTCGCAACAACCGGACTCGCCCAGTTGCCCCCTCCTCGCCTTCAAAGGATACATCGAGGGCCTCCAAATCTTCAATGAGCGCAACGGCCCGCTCCCATTTGGGGCGTGCGTGTGTTAACAGTTCCATGGTTCTTAGAGGATCTTCAAACAGCCTTTGCCGCCAATCCTCAAGGAGCATGCCGGCACCCTCAAAGTGGTCCAGAAGAGACAGGCCGTCAAGCTCCAATTGCTTCCAAAGTTGGTCTAAAGCGTCAACAGCGTCTTGTAATTCTTCTGTGTGTTCGAGTTTTCCAACCCACCCCCGACTCACCTCAACACGGCTTGGCCAATATTTTTCAAAGCGATGCCATCGTTCAACCAAAGTCAAATGGTGAGTGATTGAGTCTTTGATGGAGTCTAAATTTGCTTCCCATTCCATCAACTCACTCGGATGAAGATCTCCTTCGTGAGGGAACACAATGCCCCGGCCCCTCCATCCATCGATGATCGATGAAACCTCTAACCGACGGTCTTCAAACGTCTGGCCCAGGCGACTGACCTCTTTTTCCATCCCGTTGAGTTCACCGGTTTGTTCAATATTGGTTAGCAAAGAGCGCCGATGTTCCAATTCTTGGCTCATCTCCTCATCAAACGGGGTGATGTGTTGTGCAATTGATAGTTTGAGTTGTTCACTTATGTGGTGAAATCCCTGCCATCTTTCAATCACAGCAAAAGCGTCCATCAGTGCTTCTCGTTCAATATCGGGGAGATCGTAACCCATTGTTTTCAGGGAATCATACCCCTGCCTCATGACCTTACGTTGACGGTCTTCATCCATTTCGATCATTTCCAGATGGCGAAACAATTCATCGAAACGCTCAGGTTGCGTGAATAATGGATACAGGATTTGAACCGATGCAGCACTCGATGGGTCCAGGTTTGCTAGACGCCGATAGAGTTGAAGCCAGTCATTTCCAAAACCGAATTCATTCCAAGCCACTTTTCCACGCTCCAAAGCCGGCTCCCAAGGCGCATACTGGGCCATCGTCCGTTCAAATGAAGAAAACGCATCATCTATGGCAAACGGGTCGGAAAGGGCTTGTGTACTCAATGAAAAATCTACATCATGGCCTGGGTGGCCAGCCCCGAATGAAACGATTCGGCCTTCAATTTGAGAAGCTCGTTCACGCTGAGATTCAAGCCAAGCCAAACGTTCCACAACATTGGATTCATCCTCGTGTAGAAATGCCTCTACACGGGTTCGCTCAAATCCAAATCGAACAAGGGATTCAAGGCGCTCAGAATACCAAACGCCCCCGTCGACCTCATCCGTCAATTGACCTCACCGAACCTGCTTCGTTACAGGGAGCCTTTGAATGTGAGCAAAGGTGGAAAGGAAAAATGCTTCATTTCCTCTCAATTGTCCAATTCGGGGGAGATTAAAGACTCTCTAAACAGGCACATTCCCCCTTCTTTTCGCCGCAGACCATAAAGGCACACCGGACGGGTGAGGGTCAATGAGCGCTTTTACCGTCGTTGTAGGATTAACCACACTCAGTGCTGCTGGTGCAGTTGGATATTGGATGCTAAGCACCAGTAAACGGGTCATTCGCCTTCTCGATATACAAACACTTCTCAGGGAATCACAAGCCACCCATTTCCACCAACTCAACCGATCCGCAGAAGATACCCAGCATCAGGTCAATGGACTTCAAGAGACCATGAATTCCCTGCGAGCCATCCATCCAGAAATTGATGCATCCCTTACCGTTCATGCCTTCTTGAAACGCCATGAGGGTTCATTGGAAGTGGCGATGGATGCCTCTGAAACGTGTCATGCACTGGAGAGCATTGTCCAACACCAAACGGTTGAAGCCGTTGGCGTCTCATCGTTGACGCCTATACACCAAGCCATGTTGAGACGGCTTCTTGCCCTGCTGGACGCCCATCATCACACGATGGCTGATCTTAGGGTGAATTCAGATACTGCACATCGTCTTGGACTTGCCGCTCTTAACATTCAGCACCACGTGTGGGCTGAAAGCGCTCTTGGAGTTGCTTACCAGCGCTCACCAGGCCATGCGAGTATTGTAGAGGGCCTGGAATACATCGCGCGACTTCGTGGTGATGAAGCATTGCAGCGCCATTGGCTTGAAGCCCGCATGAAAATCACACCCGACGACCCAGCATTGCTTCGTTCACATGCACATCTTCTTGCCTCTATGGGGGATGAAGAAGCAGAACGTGCAGTCCGACGTCTCGAAGCACTTGGAGTTGATACAGCCGCAGACCGTTCCTTGTTATCTGGGCTGCGGGCTCGTGCGGGCGCTCGTTCGGAAGCCCTTGAGGCCATAGAACAGGCGCTTGAGGAAGACCCAAGCCGGCACGAGGACTGGCTTTCATATGCCCTTTTGCTTGAGGCTGATGGAGAACTAACACTCGCTCTAGAAGCTAACGAACGCTGCTTGACGTTAGAACGCCAATGCGGTGAAGCATGGGCACTCAAAGCTCGTTTGCTCGCAGGTGGGAACGGCAACGAACGTGACGCTCTGAAGGCTGCAACGCACGCAGTTGCATTGGAGGCCGGTGGCGTTAACACCATTTTCCTTAAATCCGAACTTTTGGAGTTAGAAGGCTCAGGTGTTGCTGCTGAAGAAACGCTGATGGGGGCGCTGAAAGCACAACCAATGAACGGAGAACTTCGTGCTAGAATCGCAGGAAAACTCCTTCTCAATCATCGAATTGATGAGGCCCAGGAACTGCTGTCATCAACGCCCGATGGTATCGACCACGCTCTGCTTCATGCTGTTGAAGGGCGCCTTCACCTCGCCCACGCAGACCGGCACCGAGATGGAACCGGACAAACCGACACCGCCCTTCTTGATGCTTCATTAAAGTCGTTCAATGGAGCCTTGTCTCTTGATCGCGAATTGGGTGTTGGATGGCTGGGACTTGCTCGCACCCAACGCATGCTCGGCGATGTTGAGGTTGCCAGCGAATCTCTCGCCCGAGCGCGCCGTTTGATGAATGAAAACGATGCATCCGTAGCATCCGAATCCGCTCTCCTCGCTTTAGATACCAACGATGTCAACGCAGCGTCAGGTTACATTGATGCAGCAGACGTCCACGGAGCCAGTGCGACGGTGGCCTACGTCCGTGGAAACATAGCAGCCCGAACGGGGCGCCTGGAAGTGGCTCATCAAAAGTTTACAGAGTGTTTGAATATTGACCCTGCTCACATTCGTGCCCGCCTAAATCGCAGTTCAGTCTCGATGGCAATGAACGAAGGCAGGAGTGTACTTGATGACGCTGAGATTCTTCTTGACATGGCTCCCATGCTCGCTCTTGCCAGAGTCCGAAAGGCGGAAGGCCACATGATGCTCGGAGAATGGGAGCATGCAAGCAAACAACTTCGCCACGTACTTGAGACCGCCCCCCACCATACCCACGCCCTCACTCAACTCGCAGCGTGTTACATGAGTATGGACCGCCCGGAGCGAGCAGAATCGCCGCTTAATGAGGCTCTTCGCCATTCTCCAGAACATGCTCCAGCATGGCACCAGCGCGGGCTCCTTTATCTTGAATGGTCAAAAATTGACAACGCTCTTTCGGACTTTGAAGCAGCGGTTCGATGCGACGGCCAACACTTGGATGCGCGTTTGCACATCGCCGCTCTTCTCCATAACTCAGAACGTTTGGGTGAAGCAGAGGCGGCCTGGCGTGCAGTTTTAGCTATCGACCCGGACCACAATGTTGCGAAGGCCCGCCTAGCAGAATGCGAACGAACATTGATGACGACCCGATGACACCCTGTGCCTGCTGGAGGGGATTGCGATGGAAATTGAAGAACTCAATTTAACCGAAATCCTCACTGCTCTTCAAGACTTTATGACCCAAGACGGGGCTATTTCGCCAGAACAACGAGATTTTTACAAAGCCTTCCGTACTGAACTCAACAGTCACGAAGGTGAATTCCTCATAGATGATGTAGAACGCTTATTGGTTGCAACTCGGGGACAAGTTGATTCCATCTCAGACGAAGATTTCTCAAAAATGGGACAAGCCATTCTCACACGGTACTCCAACAAGAATGCCGACGCAATCAATGAACGAATCCGACAACTTGCTGCTGCCGAAGCAGCAAAACGAGCCGCTGCGGAAGCCGCTCGCAAGGAAGAGGAAGC
>DAVD01000035.1 GCA_002505405.1 Candidatus Poseidonia alphae
AGACGGGGCATCAGACCGTACCCACTCATGATACGCCTATACAGAGGGTGTCGCAAGGGTATTCTGGTGAACCCCTGATTACCAGTGGCCCATATTCCATCTATAATTTGATAAAATCGAAAAATTGCAATTAGTGATGTGATTAATTAAGTCCCATACAACAGAAATCTCATCAGTCAGCATATTACCTTCGACAATTATTGATTCAAATGTTTGAATAATTGTTTTCACCCCTCCAAAAAATCCTTTCTTCCGATATTTTATCTCTACATTTTTCAGTGGAAATCCCACTGCCATAATATCGATATAAAACCCATCAGGTTCGTAATTTTTGCTGCGTTCATAAAACTCTTTATCACGCACCCAAATGTTTAACAAACCTTTATCAGTTTCATTTTCTAAGTAACTCCCTGGAATTGTAATTTCCATCGCAATATCACCCCCACCTCCGCTTCCTCGGCCTCTGTCAACCTTCTCTATTTTTTCAGCAGAAAACATTTCTTTCGCATAACCAATTATCTGTTCACGAGTGGGATTTATCATAACTGGTTCACCAGTCGTAGTGACACTCCACCCAAAGAGAACACTATCATTTTTTTTTTCTAAAACCTCAGAACCGGTTTGGACTTTATGCGAATTTGTCATCACAGCCTCTATGGCTGCCTTAACGACTTCTGCATCAGCCGAATTTTGAATATTTGTCTGTTGAGTCACATTGATGTCACCAGCAACAGCACTATCCTGAACCACAAGGTCACTAGATTGAGGAGATTCTATATTAGGAGGGGCTGGGACCCATTCAGAACCACTCCACATCCATTTTCCATCGGGACTGAATATGGGTTCTGACATGATACTCCTAAGTTGTACTACATTAACAAATAACCGCCCAGAAAATCCTCAAGTGCTGAACCAAATTTTACACCGTCTCTTGTGGGTTGATACAGACAACCAACATATCATTCCCATGAAATCGCAAGGGTTCTAACAAACCCCTCAAGACATTATGGAAGAGTACAATGGGTGTTCAGTCCCCCAGTACACTGCCTACGGACGCGTGAGATGCCTGTACAGAGGGTATCGGAAGGGTTACACCACTGTTACAAATTCACACTACTGTAACAGAAGTTCCATATACGAACGGTTAGTAGAAGATTCATGAACAAGAATACCGTGTTTATGACCGTTTTTTTGATTTTAATGGTGTCATTGTCGGGTTGTTTAGGCTCGGGCCGAGGTAATGGTGAGAATGACCAGAATGACGAGAATAATGATGGTGATAAAGGGGACATGGGGCCGCCAGAAGAAGTTAACGCTGAAGACTACAATGTCCTTTACATCGGCCATAGTTTTGGACGTATTTTTGCACAAACACTGCAGGATTATGCACACACTGCTGGATTTACGAACCACTCGCAATTCATTGAATTCAGTGGAGGTACTTCAGGTGCCCCCGATGCATTATGGAATGACAACGGCCACCGTGAAAACATCAAGGATTACCTGGATACAGGAGAGATTGATGTGTTGATTATGATCTGTTGCAGTCTCGAATTCATAGGACAGGAACCGGGAATCAGTAACTTCACCGACGAAGCCATCCACAATTTCACCTCCTACGCGGTGGAGCAGAACCCCGATATCCGAATTGGGCTGTCTATGCCGTGGAAGGATTTCCCTGGAGACTACGAGAATGCAAGCGAGTACGCAACGAACTCAACACTCGACATCTTGCCGTATTGGGTAAACCTCTCACAGGACCTCAGTGTAGACTTCCCAAACAACGAGATATTTACCTTCCATCACGGAGCAGTGGCTTACGAGTTGCGTGAGATGTTTGAAGCAGGAGAACTTGAAGGCGACATAGAGCAGTTGCAAGGGCCTAAGCAGACTTCTGTGTTTACCGATGCAAAGGGGCACGCTGGCCAAATCATGATCGATACTGGCACACTCATATGGCTTCATGCAGTTCATGGTGTCGAACCGTTGGATATGCCGGAATTTACTCAATGGAACACAGACATTCGAGTCATCGCAGACTCTGTTCTCAATGATCAAAATCAAGAGTAGCGACATATCATTTCCAAGAAATCGCAAGGGTTCTGTCAAACCCCTCTAGACATTATGGAGGAGTACAATGGGTGTTCAGTCCCCCAGTACACTGCCTACCCAAGCGACAGGCCCCTCATGCGTGGGTGTTGGAAGGGGTTATCATCGACCTCTGGCATTTTGTGACTGTGTCTGTGAGATTGAAGAACAAAGGTTTTCCAAAGAATGGACCAAAAGGAAACCAAAAACTGTGCGGAGGGGATTATTCCCACTCGATGGTACCCGGAGGTTTGTGGGTAATATCGTAGACAACACGATTCACTGCACCCTTAACGGTGTTTGTAATCCGAGTGCTGATCTTCTGAAGGATGTTGTGGGGTATCTCCGAATAACGGGCGGACATTCCGTCCATGGATTGGACCGCACGTACGACGATGGTCTCACCGTATGCCCGTACGTCTCCGTGAACACCGACACTGCGAACCGGCAAGAGAGCAGCGAAGTACTGCCACGGAATTTCCATTTCACCACGCTCCGCAGCAGCTTCAAATTCCTCTTCAACGATGGCGCACGCCTCCCGTACAACCGCAACACGCTCAGGTGTGAGTTCGCCGAGTGTACGAACAGCAAGGCCTGGGCCTGGGAAAGGTTGGCGCTCAGCCACGTTAATGTTGAGATGTCGGGCCAATTCACGGACCTCGTCTTTGTACAAATCACGCAGTGGCTCAACAACAGTGAGGGTCATGTCTTCAGGAAGACCACCGACGTTGTGGTGGGATTTGATGGTGTCACGGACGCCACCACCGGATTCAATCCAGTCGGGAGCAATGGTTCCTTGAACGAGATATTTAGCTCCACATTTCTTCTGCTCGTCCTCGAAAATACGAATGAATAATTCACCGATGACCTTACGCTTTTGTTCAGGCTCGGTGACGCCTTCCAGCGCCTCAAAATACCGGTCTGCTGCCTTTACAGTAACCAGGTTAATCCCCTGCTCTTCGAGAAGGGCTTCGATTTGTTCGGTCTCATCTTTTCTCATGAACCCGGTGTCAACGTAGACGCAATGAAGCAAATCCCCGACTGCTTGGCTTGCGATCACTGCGGCTACGGTTGAATCTACTCCACCCGAGCAGGCGATAATGGCGATGTCATCAATAGTCGATTTGAGGGATTCAATACTTTCTGAGATGAATTCCTCGGTATCAAACATTTCAGGCACCGCCGTTGACATCACGGTCTTGGGCCTTAACTCGCTCGATTTGGTCCAGTTTGTTTTGTTCCAAAGCAGCAGCATATTTGGGGTGAATGAGAGCGAGCATCTGAACGGCAAGATAGCCTGCATTGTCTCCACGGTCAACACCAACGGTGGCTGCTGGAACACCAGGGGGCAATTGAGCGATGGAAAGAAGTGAATCGAATGGGACCTTTCCACCGCATGGGACGCCGATGACAGGCTTGGTGGTTAGGGCTGCAACTGCACCCGGAAGTGCCGCAGCAAGTCCAGCCATGGCTACGAAAATTTGACAACCGTCGTCCAAAGCATCCCCCACGATTTCTTCCACGAATTTGGGAGACCGGTGAGCGGAGGCCACACGCAATTGGTATGGGACATCAAACAGTTCCAAGATTTTAGTACACTTTTGGGCAATGGGCAGGTCCGAAGAGGACCCGAGTAGAATCGTTACATCCATGCTACCCTGCCGGCGCGGGTGGTTCATTTAGATGCCTCTTGATGAGGACGGAGAAAATGCTTCATTCTTCAGCATCTTTACCGGATGAAGTAGCGGAGAAACCGTCCCACTGAACGCCCCAATCAGCTTCGGCTAGTTCTTCGCTTTTTGGAGCAAGAAGTTCAATGTTCAGTAACAACAAATCCTCATCTCTACTGCCGAACATGACCACCGTTCGCATCCCAATTGTTTTCGAAGCCATTATTCCACTTTTCCAACGGGCGGACATTACAGTCCAGCCTGACAAACAACGCTCAACTGGAACCAAATCTTTAGCCTCCCATGGGCGTTGATAAACTTCATGGTCACAGGCTGCAAGACCGTTGAGGGCAATGAAAAGATAGGGAACCGAACCGATACAAAATGCATATCCGAGCCACCACCATTGTGACAGTTCACCGAGATAGAGAACCGCCAGAATCATCACAGAGACGCCAAGAAGCACACCGGCCAGTTGTACCCTTGAATCGTATTTGCTGCCCTTCCTTTGAGAGAACCCACTGGCAAACGTCAACAGCAACAAGGCCTCGCTCACAGCCAAGAGGGGGAGCCTGAAGGATTCAAACTTGTGAAAGAGAAGCATCATTCCCATGAAACCAACGGGTAGAAGGGCCCAAGCAAAAAGGAACAAGGTGGCGGTAAAGTCGCCCTTCGGAGGAACAGAATCCCAGCCCATCCGCTGGTGTTCATCTACGCCCATATGTCCTGCTGGAGATTTTTTACATTAGCACTTTCGCTTCGGACCTTCACTCATCAAAGGGATGGCGAAGGCAGAGGTTGCGAGCAGCATAGACTTCATCAACACGACGTACAGGTGTTGTGGTTGGTGCTGCATGCAATGTTTCAGCATCGACTTTCAGCACTTCTGCGAAGTGCTGAGCAAAGGTATCAAGCGTGTCCTTAGACTCGGTTTCGGTCGGTTCGATCATCATGCATTCCGGAACAACCAACGGGAAGTAAACGGTAGGCGCCATGTAACCTCGGTCCAGCAATCCCTTAGCGACGTCCATAGCAGATACACCCAGTTGCTCTTTGGCGGGTTGCATTGAGAGCGTGAACTCGTGCTTGGCTACATCGGTTTCTGCACCGTCCACAAACAGGTGGTCAACGCCCTCTTCCCGAGCCGCCTTGTGGATCGCGTGACGAAGGTAGTTAGCGTTCAATACAGCGTGCTCCGACATCGTTGTCAGTCCTGAACCGTAACGCCTGTAGTAAGCCCAGCAGCGTATGACTGCGCCAGCGTTGCCGTGCCATTGCTGAACCTTGCCGATGCTGTGGGCTGGTTCCCTCCAATGGTACCAGAACTCGTCAACAGCAGTCGATTGTTCAGCAGCGGTTGGTGCGCGTCGGTCGGCAAGCGGACCTGGTAAGAATTCGGCGAGATGCGCCTTGACCCCAATCGGTCCAGACCCAGGCCCTCCGCCTCCGTGCGGTTGAGAGAAGGTCTTGTGGAGGTTGAAGTGAACCGCATCAAAGCCCATCAGTCCCGGTGAAGTGATTCCAAGAATGGCGTTAAAGTTAGCTCCATCGTAGTACATTTGTCCGCCTGCATCGTGGACGATTTGACTTGCTTCGGAAATATCCGCTTCAAACAGGCCGAGGGTATTTGGATTGGTGATCATCATGGCTGCAGTGGTTTCGTCAGCAACAGCCCGAAGGGCGTCAAGGTCGATGCGACCGTCAACACGACTTGGGATTTCTACGATTTCAAAACCGGCCATTGCTGCACTTGCTGGGTTGGTACCGTGGGCTGAATCAGGAACGATGACCTTGGTTCTTTTTGTGTCCCCTTTCAGTCTAAAGTACTCTTGAATGCAGCGAACTGCAGTGAATTCGCCCTGAGCACCAGCGACCGGTTGGAGCGTCACTTGGTCCATGCCTGCACACACTTCAAGCATGTGTTGCATCTCATAATAGATCGAAAGAAGTCCTTGGAGGTGATGTTCAGGTTGATGAGGATGGATGTCGGCAATACCCGGCAGTTGAGCAATGACTTCGTTCACTCGTGGATTGTGCTTCATCGTACAGGAACCGAGTGGATAAAAGCCGGTATCTATTCCGAAATTACGCTTTGAGAGCCAAGTATAATGTCGGACCATCTCGGGCTCAGAAAGACGAGGCCAGCGGGCATGTTGTCGGCGAACAAGTCCTGCGGGAATGGATGGGTTCACCGCTGTCTCAATGCTTGGAGGTTGACTGTAACCGGTGTTAGGAGCACCGTTGTGATTGAACAGATGACTCAAGCACTCACCCCCTGATGGCTTGCCCACATTGATAATTGAGCAGACAAGGCTTCAATGTCCTGCACTGTGGTCTGGTCGGTTGTGGTAATGAGAATTTGATTGGTGATGGAAGGGTACCAGCGCCCAAGGTCAAACCCACCGATAATTCCATTCTCATCGAGGTAGGCAAGACAGGCTTCGGCTGAGCCTTCAATTTCAATTGCAAATTCGTTGAAGTGAGATGCGTCATGTACGATTCGGACCCCTGGTGTATCAGCCAAAGTTTCCTTTGCTTTCTGGCAGGCAGCAGCGTTACGATAAGCCAGGTCATGCAACCCTTCGGGTCCAAGCAGCGCCATGTGCATTGCACCCATCAAAGCAATCAGCGTTTCATTGGTGCAGATGTTGGAGGTTGCACGATGACGACGTATGTGCTGCTCTCGAGTGGAGAGGGTGAGGCAGTACGCTTCTTTTCCATCTACATCGATGGAGCGGCCTACGATTCGTCCGGGCATCAAACGCAAGTAAGGCTTGCTGCAGGCGAAAATCCCGTAGAGAGGACCACCCGCAGTAACGGGGCTTCCAAGCGGTTGCCCTTCCCCAACGACGATGTCTGCCCCGTAATGGCCCGGTGCTTCAACCATGCCGAGCGAGACTGGCTGGGCTCCAACAATCAGTGCTGTATGCTCTCCAATCATTTCTTTTGTCTTCGTCAGCCCTTCATCGAGGACGCCAAGTGGATTTGGTTGTTCGAGGTAGACTCCGCATGAACCAGCGGCCTTCTTCAGTGAATCAAGATTAAGGGTTCCATCGGCGTTGTGCTCCAGTGTTTTGATGGTGATCTCCGCCCCCTGGCAGTAATTTTCCATCACAGACAGTTTGTCAGGAGGGGTCAAAGATGAGACATAAACAGTGTTTGGTTGAACTGCTTTTCTGTTGTGGACTCTGACCGCACATGTCAAGGCTTCAGCAGCCGCTGTGGAACCATCATACAATGAGAGGTTTGCAATTGGAAGTCCGACCAACTCAGAGATAAGTGATTGAAACTCCCACATGGCTTGGAGCATCCCTTGGCTTACTTCAGGCTGGTATGGTGTGTAGGCTGTTAAGAATTCGCCCCGTGTGACGAGTTGAAAGACCGATGCTGGAATGTAATTCCTGTACAATCCGGCTCCTAAGAATGATGTCCGACTCCCCATTGCAATGTTTGCTCCAAGAAGACGGCGTGCATCACTAAGAATCTCTTCTTCAGACTGCGGGGGCCGAAGCGGGAGGGGCCCTTTGAATCTGACATCATCCGGAATGTCGGCGAACAAATCTTCCATATTTTGAAGGCCCATAGCCTTCAACATCTCATCTTCTCGGCCAAGGTTTGGAAGTTGGTCCACCATTGGAATCACCTCACCCTATGGGTGTATGATGGAATGCATGCGCGTCCCGCTCATAATGCATTGCTTTGCCCCACATGAATCAAGGGAACACCTCATGGCGGTGGACGATCTCGCAAAGTCATGGTCCGAGTGGCGATGGTAGTGACCAATTCATGCGCTCCTGACCCGAGAGTTTTACGTCAGGCCAGTTGGCTTGCCAGAGCTGGATATCGAGTCACCATCCATGCATTTGACCGTTCCGAGACCCATCCTTTGAGCGAGAACAACAACGGCGTCCGAATCATGCGGTATCGTGTTGGAAAGGTACCCTATGGTGGACGAATTAAGACACTGATCGGGCTCAAAAAATTCAATCGACAAGTCCGGGAGACGCTCCTTAACGACCCGCCAGGATTGGTGTACTGTCATGATGCAGACACCCTCAACATTGGAATCGCTCTCAAACGGGCTAAATCAGTCCCTTTCGTATTTGATATGCACGACCTTCAGCACACGTGGGTTCGCATGGACGCTCCCAATTCTCTACCGCGAACCCTCGTGAGTCGCAGATTCAAACAGAAGATGTTGACCCGTGCAAAGCATGCTGAATGCATTATTACGTCCAGTGGAAGCATTGACGGAGGAAGCCAACGAGGATTTGTGGAATGGCTTGCCCATCACGGCCTGGTGGGAAATGTTGTTGAAAACAGGCCCATGCCACCCTTTCCAGAACGTTTACCCCGTTCTTCCGAAGGATGGACGGTTGGTTACCTTGGCCGAATTCGTGACGTGAAATCGTTTGAATTGCTCCTTAATAGCGTCAAAGAATTTCCTGCTTTGGAACGTCCAAACATCCGAATTGCAGGCGATGGTCCGGCTGCACCTAAAGTCCGACGGTTGATGATGGAAGCAGTAGAGGCTGGTGAGGTCGAAGCCAATGTCACGGGCGCATTTACATCCAAAGAGTTTGGAGAGATCATCCAAAGTGTTGACGTGATGTATGCGATGTATTCCCCTCTGCGAGGAAACATACTCCAAGGAGCGATTCCTGTCAAGATGTTTGATGCTGCGGCTCATGGAGTACCGAGTGTTGTTAACGACGGTTGTTTGATGGGAGAGTTAGCCACCTTGGAACGGATGGGCAAGTCTGCAACCTGGGCCAACCTTGCTTCGGTGAAGAATGCACTCATGGAAGCCAAGAGCATGAAGGTTGAATTAAGTCATAGTGGAGAGCGTGAGCAGGTGCGCTGGATGGCTGCTATGGAACCTGTTCTCACTCAACTTTAGAAAAATGGCGGGCGGACGACAACGGCTCGAACCGATTTACGTGGACTCGCAACGATGAGGACTTCATCGCCTTCCTTGACGCCTTGTAAATATCCAATACCAATTCCAAGGTTGTTGAGACTGGGAGCAGGTGCACCAGAAGTGAGGCGGCCAACGTGTTTGCCGGAATCAAGAACGACTTCTTTGCCTGGGCGAGGCAGGGGTCCTTTCTCGACGTACCGAACCCCCCACCATCGAGCATCGTCTTCTGCGTGGCCTACAACACTCTGGCGTCCGATGAACTCATGCTCAATATCGAGGCCGAACGGCACGTTTGTCTCCCATGAATCTCTGGCAAGGAAGGAAGGGTCTTCTTCTTCGCTAAGCGGTGGCCAACAAAAATCTACACCCGAGAGGAGGAATCCTTTCTCCAATCTCAAGGTATCACGAGCTCCGAGCCCCACAGGGGTTGCCCCTGATGCGATCAAAGCACGCCACAGTGCAGGTGCATCGTCATTTGGAATGAAGATTTCATATCCCGCTTCACCCGTATATCCAGTGCCTTGTATCCATCCCGAAATCCCCAGTGGGTTGTCCGTTAACTCTCGCCACTTGAACCGAGCAACATGTTGGTCATCTCCCATCACAGAAGTGAACACTTCCTTGGCTTTGGGACCTTGGAGTGCTAGAATTGACATCTCATCCGATAAATTCTCCAAAACTACCGAGCCGTCTTCCGGCAGGTGCTTTGAGAACCAATCCCACATGACATCGATCATTGATGCATTTGGAACTCCGAGAAGTTCCTTATCGCTGACGACTGCAAAAATCATGTCGTCAATGAGGTGGCCGTTATCATCGAGGAAGTGTGTATAAGCGCACCGAGAGGGGGGGATCGCTGTCACACGTTGTGTGGCCAAACCCTCGAGCCACTCACGCACATGGTCACCGCTGAAGCGGAATGAACCCATGTGTGAGACATCAAAGAGACCTGCGGAACGACGGGTTTCAAGATGTTCTTCTTTGATGTTGGAATACCAGATGGGCAATTCAAAACCGTGGAAATCGACCATGTTTGCCTCAAGAGCGAGGTGTTCATCGAAGAGGGCGGTCCTTACAGGTGGCTGGTCGCTCATGGCCGTTGGAAAACGGGACATCAAATAAACATCGGTTCAAGAATTCATCAATTCATTGATGGTAATCCACGGAGGATTTCATCTCCATGACGAAGAACGGTCTCAACAAAACGGTCAATACTGCCTACCGTGACATTTTGATTCGAAATGACGGGGCGTAGAATGACATCGTCTCCGATGTTGCTGCGGCTTACCATGAAGACCCCCTCCTGAATAAGACGGTTTCTGAGTTCGCCATTCAGTTCGTTCAGGTCCATTTCAGTTCCCTCAGGGGCATAGCGAAAGCAAACGTTGGTCCACATTCGAGATGACATGAGTTCCAGCGAAGGGTGTTCTCTGACCGAGGACTCAAGATGGGCAGCATGGTCCATGTACTGGTCGACCATCTTTGACCAACCGGCGTCCCCTCTTACCCTCCATTCAAGCCATAATTTGAGGGCATCGTTTCGTCGGCCACATTGCAGTGAATAGCGCCCCAGGTCATCGTATTCGGCATCATCCAGGAAAAGGTAGTGAGCAACATTAGCATGGCCACACAAGGTTCGAAGAACTTGCGGCTTTTTGATGAGGAAGGTACTGCAAATCAACGGCAAGCCCATCATTTTGTGCGCATCCCAGCAGATGCTGTCTGCCTTTTGGATGCCATCCATGAGTTTACGGTGCGTGGGTGAAAACATGCAGGTTCCGCCCCATGCAGCATCAACATGGAGCCATAGGTCATGTTCATGAGCGATTTCAGCCAGGTCATTGAGAGGGTCAAACGCTCCCCGGACCGTTGTCCCTGATGTTGCGACGACACAAAAAGGAGTGAGGCCCTCTTTGACAGCGAATTCAATTTCTTCACGGAGGCTTTCAGGACGCATGCAACCGTCTTCATCACAGCGTACCTTGACCACATTCTGATGGCCAATTCCGATGACGTTAGCGGCCATCAAAACAGAATAGTGGGATTCGGCGGAAACAAACGCAACCATCTTGCTGCCGTCAAATCCAGTTTTAGTTGAGCCAGGAAGCGCATGCTCACGAGCGCAAAGCATACCGATCATGTTGCCGTTTGAACCACCCGTGGTGAGCGTACCAAATCCATCTGGAAAGCCTACAATCTCACACATTCGCTTGAGCACTGTTTGCTCGATCAGAGTGGCGATGGGTGACAATTCAAACGTATACATTGAGTTGTTGGTAGCGGATGCGATGATTTCACCTGCAAGTGCAGGTAATGAGAGCCCTCCCCAGAGAGGGTTCATGAATTCCGCTCTGTGGGTCTTTACGCTGTTGGCCATGAAGGTATCAAGGTCGTCAAGTACGGTGTTGATTCCCATCCCCTCAAGAGGAACGCTAACATCCAACACCCGCTTGAGAGAACTTGCTCCCAACTCAGGATTGACCCGTTCTTTTTTATCTTTGGAACCGATATAATGGACCAGGCGGCTGGCTATTTCGTTGATGAACGCCTCTGTATCCATGCTGGTCTCCATGCTGAGGGCATCTTCGGAGACTTATGAGGCTGATTGTGAAACCGGTTGGAAATATTGTTGAAATGTTTCAGTTGACGACGGTCAACAGTCTAAAATGAGGTCCAAGAGCGATTGAACAGATGCGAACCTATCGCTGATGAGTAATTTAAAATTCACATTGAATAAAAACGACACTGCGAGGTTTATATGATTCTAAAAATCCTTAACCAAAGAGTAATTTTTCTCATCAATCGTTCTGAATTCACAAGTTCCCTGAGATCGCTATAATCGCTCATTCTTTTCGAAGGATGGCTCGAATAGCCGCAAAAATTGTGGTGAAGGCCTTTTTTTCAGGCCTTAGGCCATTCACTTTGCATAATTTTATAGCAAGTTTGAATAAAGAAGGGATACTCGCAGGGTCATGCTCGGCACGATTGGGAACAAATGGCTGGACCGCCTCCACCAACAACTTGCGAAAGAACTCCGTTCCAACGGATGGTCACAAATGGAGATCGCAAAGGCTACTGGTTCAACCCAGAGCACTGTATCCCGGCAAATTACCAAGGCAGCACTGAAGCTTGGAGCAAGTGCAGATGAAGTCACCATCGACGGATGGGCTCAAGAACTTGCACATTCGATGACCCAAATGGGTAAGAAATCCGAAGTGATCCGCCAACGTTTGATCATTGAGTTTCAATTTACAGGCAACCAAAACATTCGCTATGACAAAACGCTCACCGGTATGAATCTCGATGCGGACCAAGCTTCTCTCGCCATATTGAGACGGCTTGAATGGTCCGCAGGCCGATTGGATTTGAAACGGCTCGCCTCCTACATGCCGGCTGTGGGCATGAACATGGCCGCTTGTACAAGTCAAGCCACAACAACAGATGAGGTTGCAGCATATCCCGGTCGAATGACCGTGGTTGAAGGATTGTTGCGACGGCATGAGACTCCGGTATTTGGAGCATCAAATCACCTTGCCAGCCTTCTCATGCGCGTCCGTGACATTGACCGAAGTAAAACTGCAATTCTTAATTTACGCCCGCCCATGGTTGACGGGATGGTCGACCAAGGCGACCTCGATTACATTTCAGATGAACTTGGATTCCAGCTAGGATTTGCACCAAAAGGTGAATTGCAGGAACAACAAGGCCCTCTTGACATCCTTATTGACGAAGGTGCTTTTGGCTGGGAGCCGTCTCTGTACATTCTCGGCAGTACGACGGCAGAACTCGTGGAACGATGCCATGTCATTATTGACGCCATGAACACGGAGTGAATGGACATGAAATTTTGTGCATCGGCATTCATGATCTTGATATTGGTTACACCGTTGAGTGGATGCTTGGAACCAGTAACCAATTCGAAGGACGGTTGCAGTGTTCTTGAAACCAGTACATCCAACTCGACCACAGTTCGTATTTTAACCTATGATATAGCCGCATTTTCGCAATCCATGCTCGATGAATTTACCAACAGCACTGGCTACGAAATCGAACTCATTCGAGCAGACGATGCTGGTGGAATTCTAGAACAGTTGTTGCAAACACAAGGAACTCCGCAATCGGACATAGCAGTAGGTCTTGACAATACGTACCTCCAAACGGCTCTTGATTTCTGCCTCCTTCAGCCTCATTCAATAACAGCACCAGCGTTAGATCCCTCGGCCACTCAACCCTACGATGGAACATACGCCCTTCCTTTTGACCAGGGAGATGTCTGCCTCAATGTTGATGAAAACGGTTTGAACGAAACCGAACGAACATTCCCTGAGGATTTGTGGGAACTCACTGAACCCGAATGGAACGGGAAGACTTCCTTTCCGTCCCCAGTAACATCATCGCCAGGCAGGGCGTTCATGATTGCGACGATTGACTATTTTGAAAACGATGGGAATCAATCCACGAACGCATTCGATTGGTGGGAGGCTATGGCCGATAATGATGCACGGTTCACATCAGGTTGGACCGAAGCTTACGAAGTCCACTACTCTGGAGGTTACGGTGAATGGACAGAGGGACATATTGGCGATTCGCTTCTTACGGTCTCGTACTGTCACTCACCTGGAGTTGAAGCCTTTTACAGCGGTAACAGTACCCATTCCACCTCAATAACTCTGGAGCGCTCCACGTTCCATCAAGTTGAGTATGCTGGACTTACCAACGGGGCAACCAACGTTAACGGGGCCAATGCCTTCCTGAACTATCTTCTTTCAGAGGATGTCAATAGAAACATGCCGGAAAACAACCTCATGCTCTCGGTTCTACAAGAACCGACGTTTCCAGAGACCGATGGATACCAATGGCATACTGACACGCCAACAATGAATGCAAATGTCTCGATGGAACGCATTGCTCAAAACATGGATACATGGCTAAACCAATGGCAACTGGTAACTCAGTGAGATGAACATATGGCGTTGAACCAACGCAAGACTGCCCCTGCAAATGCATACCATGCTGCCCAATGGTTCGTCCTTGCTTGTGTCGTGGTTCTAGGCACTGCGCCTCTTCTTCTGGCCATCCTTCGTCTTTGGAACGTGACTCAGGTATCTCCCCTGGAAGCCCTACGCCAATTCCCTGAGCAAATCGGCGCAGTGGATGCATTGCGGTTTACCCTTATTGAAGCCCTGCTATCGACACTGCTCACCGTGATTCTCGGGCTCCCAGTTGCATGGGCTTTGGGTCGATACCAATGGAGGAGGATTCGCTCAAAACGGGCACTCTTCTATCTTCCATTCGTCACCCCTCCAATTGTCGCTGCGGCTGGTTTTCTAGCCCTTACGTCTCCGGGTGGAATCTTACATGCGACTGGAATCGACCTGCGCGGTGAAACTGGATGGATTGGATGGCTTGCCCATACCACTGGCTGGCAGCATCCAGGTCACATGATCGCCCTGGTTCTCGCCCATGCATGGTTCAACCTATCATTGATGATTCGCTTTGTTGAGCCAGTCATTGCCCAACTTAACCCGGCATGGGAGGAGCAACTCCGGATGCTCCCCCAAGGGCAGTCTACGACCGGTCGTTGGCGCCATCTTTGGCTACCTGTTCTTGGCCCAAGTGTTGCCGTTGCTGCAACTTACGCCTTCTTTTTCTCCTTCACCTCGTTTGCATTGGTCAAGTGGTTGACACCAGATTTCAACACCCTTGAATCACTTCTTGCAGACCTCGGGGGTTCAGCAGGCATCTACAATTACAGGATAGATACCAGTCTTGGCGTACTCGCAATTGCGGGACTACAGGCTATTTTGATGCTAATACTTCTCGCCAGCGCAGGTCTTCTTGAACGAAAGCATGCAATGATGATCTCTCTTCACGAAGAGCATACAAATCGGAACATCCGTGGACCTCCTCCGTTGAAATCTCGGTTCGTTGTCTATTCGTTGTTGCTTGCAAGTATGCTTCCGTTGGTTTCAGTCATTGTTGCTTCGTTCAGAAAACGGTCAACCACTCAAAGTGGCTCAACTGAATTCCATTGGACGCTTGAAGGATGGCAGCGCGCCTGGGCCGGCGACAACTCAACAATCACCCTCTTGGAGGCCCTTCAAAACTCATTGGTCTACGCAGGCCTTACGCTGATAATCGCCCTTCCGATCGGCTACATGCTCGCATCCATGTTTCACCGACTTGAACAGGATGGACAGGGACGTTTGGCATCTCTGCTTGACACACTCTGCATGATACCCCTTTCCGCTTCGGCCGTAATGATTGGACTGGGAGTTGTTCTTGGTCTGCTGAGATGGTATCCTGAACTCTTCATGTTTCGATACTTACCCGTCTTACCGCATGTCATGCTGGTCTTGCCTTTCCTCGTCAGAATGCTTCGCCCTGCATTCTCGAGAATTGAACCAGCTTTTGGTGAACAAGTGCGTCTCCTCAATCTCCCCCCTCTTCAGTCATGGTGGCACAGCAAGGGTGCCTCGATGGTGGCCCCAATGACAATGGCGGCATCGCTCTGCCTGGCCTTTTCCCTTGGTGAATTCGGAGCGACCTATCTGTTAATTCGGGTGGGTTCATGGGACTCCCTATCCATTATGGTGGACCAATTGCTTGGCCGCCCTAAATTCGACCCTCTGATCATGCCCACGGCAATGGCGGTGGCGGCATCGTTGATGCTGACAACGTTGCTTGTATTGTGGCTGAGTGAACAACTGCGAAGAACCCAAGGTGATGCGAATGATTGAACTCATCCAATTAACAAAAGCATACGGAGAACGAACCCTGTTTGAAGGCCTTAATCTCCGTTGTGAAAAGGGTGAAATCGTTTCAATACTCGGCCCGAGTGGTTGCGGCAAAAGCACATTGTTACGCATTTGTTGTGGCTTGATTGAGGCTGATGCGGGAGAGCGTCGGACCAATGAAGGTCGCATCGAAAACGGAACCATTTCACCGACCATCGCCATGCTTTTCCAGCAGCCGGTTCTGTTCCCCCACCTCAATGTCGGAAAAAACGTTGGATTGGGAGGCGAACAAGGCATAGCAAAGGATGAACTCCTCAAACAAATATCTGCAGTTTTGAACTTTGTTGACATGCCTGGTACCGAGGGCAAGAACATCACGACCTTATCTGGAGGCGAAGCCCAAAGGGTAGCATTTGCTCGGGCATTGTTGCAGTCTCCAAATGTGATGTTGCTCGATGAACCCTTTGCGTCCCTTGGATTGGAGCAACGGCATCGTCTCGCACGGGAGACACGAAAGCGTCTGAAAGAACGAGGCATAACCACCATCCACGTCACCCATGATGAAGAGGAGGCAGTGATTATGGCAGACCGCGTCATTTCATGGAAAGATCTTGTATCGTCATCACAAAGCATACCAACTCCTATGAAGGAGGAAACACAAGGTACAGACAGTGAGGAATGATGATAGGAACGCCGGCTGATATTCTCAAGTACACACGGGCCGTTCAGATTCTCCTCAATGGATACAGCGGATACAAAACAGGAAAGCGGGTAGAAACCGACAAGCAAATCCGAGATGAAATCGTGCGCACAACCATTCGTGTACGCCAACACATGCAAAACATTCACGATCGTTCAGTAGACAACGACGACTTGCAAATGGTCCGTAATGCTCGCTCATGCATGCAGGAAATTGATGCCCTGATTGAAGATGTAGACAAATCCTCATCGGGAACCCAACATGCATTCTTTTCCGGTCAACGTACCGTTTCTAACAAGGACATGAAGGCATTGATCGTCCACGACCATGAAATGATCGAGATGGTAACCAATGCAGTCAATCTTTCCAATGATTCTGAGCGAGCTCAACAACAGGGAAGTGAAGAATTGGCGGCAACCATTCAAAGATGCCAGCAGATGATTTCAAGCTGCAGGGGATTTTACAGTGAACGTTCAACGCTCTTGAACGGTCTCAACAGTTAGGGGGGATATGATGACGAAATTTAGGTGGAGAGAAAGCCCAGAAACAATAGCACGCTTGGTGAAGACTGAGACGATCAAAACATGGAAAACAAGTGATGTCACGCTCAACCCCAACGAAGCATGTGCTTTCATTGAAGACGGGAAAATTGGAGATGTTTTGAGCGAAGAAGTCGTCCGCAACATCGGCGGAGGATTCGCTCGTTTCATGGGTGACTTTCTTGGCCGCAAAGCGAAAGACCGCCGCATGCTCTTTGCGATGACCGGACCAATGGACATCAGTGTGCCGTTTATTCATCCTCTCGGCGACGGACAAAGCGCCAAGGGTGTCGCTCAATTCCGATTGCAAATTCGAAAGGGAGACCTCCCCAAACTTCTCAATCTATTCGCCAATAGAGCACCGGTTCTTGATCGGGTCAATCTCTCCCTCATCATTGGACAAGAGGCCTCCCACCGCGTCATTGCACCAAGCCTTTCATCGGTTGACTCCCTCCCTGAACTGAGAGGATTTGAACTCCAAGAGCGGTTCCAAATGCGCAGCGACAAGGAACTTCGTCCCCTTCTCCAAGCCATGGGCTTGACCATGTTGGGCGCTATGCTCATTACCCATCAAACCGACCTTGAACGTCTGTCTGCACTCCAACATAGCCTTAGAGCAGCGACCGACACCGAGGGCGCACAGGCTGAAGCTGAAGTCCAACGCCTTGCACATCGTGAATCGGTAACGCTACGACGGATTGAATGTGAAATGAACATTCAACGAGGGCAGGCAAAAGGTCAAGTCATGATAGAAGTGGAACAAGAACTCCATGAATTGCGCAAACAGGAAGCCGTATGGGAAGCTGAATTGAAGCGAGACCATGCACGAGCAGAACTCGACGCCAAGAAAATGGAAGACAAAACCGCTGTAGCCATGTCGTTGTTCAATGAAGTTCAAGAGCGAAAGAAAGAGCGTATGAAAACCTCCAACGACCTCCAAGAGTCCATGATGCGACTTGCTGCTGAAAACGGCGCATTGACGCCAGAAGTCATGCAAGAGTTCCTCCGCCAACAAGGCGGAAAAGCACCGCTTGCTGTCCCGCATCCTTGCCCATCATGTCAACAAATTGTCCAACCAGAGTGGAATGTTTGCCCACACTGCGGCGCAGGACAACAGCAAGGGTGAGGCAGTGGTAGAGGGCGCACCCACAAATTCGTGGGCTTTTATGGACCGCTGGTTTCCACATTATCTCTCATGGTCACGCCCTCAAACGGCTCTGTTTTTACTTTCTATCTATCTTTTTACAGCAGCTGTACCGTACTTTGTCACGAACCAGATTGCAGCGTGGAGGGATGTGTCCCTCTTCAATCCAGAGAATTTCATTGATGACATGATACCTTACATGCCTTGGACCATCGTGTTTTACTTCTCGTTCTACCTGTACTTCCCCGTCGTAGCATGGTACGGTTCTGGTGATGGGAATCGACGTGTCGAGGGACTCATCTTTCACGCATACCTCACACTCGCAACATGGATGGCTTGTCTGCTGTTCATCGTCACGCCAGTTAAAGTCAATCTACGACACCAAGTCACCATTGATGATGGATTATTGGACCCGTTTCTAAAATCCCTCTACGACGCAGACCCACCGTTCAACTCATGGCCCTCACTCCACGTGTTCCAGAGCCTTCTCATCGTCCTTGTCATTCGTCGGTGGATGGTACAAGATGGGAAATGGACCAGGGCTCATTCAATCCTCGTGGGCATCGGCTGGAGCCTTCTTGTTCTGTCGACCATGGGAATCAAGCAGCATTACATGTTTGACGCCATAACTGGATGTGTGTTTGCAATGCTGGTTTGGTTGTACCTGTGTCAACCTAAACTCAACCAAACAGAACATTGACCGTTTGAGGACTTGTAAGGTAGATGGTGAGCCCGATTCCGGCCATAATCATCATCCAAGAACCAACCATTTTGATCATACCAGTTGCCCTTCGCAGGAAGTTGATCATCACTTGACGACCCATTCCAACGAGCATGGTAACCGCCACCATGAGCAGAAGCAAGCCAACCATCAAACCGGCCACACCAAATGCAATCGCTGAGGCACCCAGAGTCCCGAGGAAGATGACGAAAGGAAGAACTGCTGCTGCTGTGCAATCAATGGATGCAGCTGCGTATCCAATACCATAGAGGTACATATTACGACGAGGCGTGAAGGTTTCATCCATCTCAGTCGTACTGTATTTGTCAACCCATTTTTGAACGAATCCCATGACATGTGAAGTAACGCCGAGCAGCATCATCGAGCCGAGTACGATGAGTAGGATGGCAACGAAAATGGCGATGGTGTGAATGATTCCAGAAGAGGCGAAAAATTCACCCATTAACAGCGCAAGAATCCCGATGAAACCAAAGAACGTCCACATGCCCAAACCCGAAAGGATTCCAATATTGAAGGAACTCGGCATTCCTGTTTTCAGTTTGCCTTGCTCGATTAATTCATCCTCTCTTGCTCCGAGAGAGAGATAGTAAGAGATGAAGCCAGGTAGAACGGGGAAGGCACAGGGTGAGAAATATACGAGAATGGATAGGACCATTCCAAGTACAAAGACAGCAAGAACCGATGTTTCAGGCTCTTCCCAACCGATCCTGGAATCAAATGTTTCACTCACATTGCTGGAGATGGCGGTCATCAAGGTCCCATCAAAAGAGGACCATGAGTCGGCAGGAGTGCCCGTCGGTTGTTGCTCAATGATGTAACCCTCCTCATCAATGATCATGACAACAGGGATTTGCCCAGCCCCTTTGGTGGTGAAAAGACGGACGGGGTCAGTTGTTGTTCCATCCTCAAGAAGGGCTGCATCTTCTGAACCAAGGCCGGTAGGATACAACGGGACCGTGTAGGATTTCTTGCTTTCGTTAAGGTATTCGAGGGTTTCACCGTACCAGGCACCGTAAGCGAAGATTTTGAGGGAAGTGTTGTTCTCTTCGGCACTGCGTTGCCAGTCATCCATATTCGCCTCAATATATCTTTGAACAGCGTGACAATTGCTGCAATCACGAGCCATGAGGTCCAAGATAATGATGCTTCCACGATGGTCATCAAGATTGATGAAACCCGTTTCATTGGTCACGCCCGCATCGATATCAGAGCGATTCAGGGACTCAAAGACGATGTTTGGAATTGGAGCCGGTTCGGCGTCCGATTGAAACAATTCATCCATGCTGTCAAACATGGATAGCGCAGCGAAGGAAATGGTTCCAAACATGATAAGGGCAATTCCAAATGCCTGCCATGTCGTTTTCTCCTTGAAAACGCCAAAATCGACTTGGTCAAGGAACCCCATGACCCGTACTGGGAGCCGGTCGTTCAATAATGTAGCCCACTCAGTTTTTCAATGCCAATGGATAGACTTGTCAACTAATGGTGGGCTCGGAGAGAATCGAACTCTCGATCTTCGCCATGTGAAGGCGGCATCATAACCCCTAGACCACGAGCCCTAGGTAAATCGCCCACCCGCCTCACGGGTTTAAGCCATACTGTGCTCATCGGTGCTGATTGAGATGGACCAGTCCGACTTCAAGACGCTCGTGCGTTGGATGGACTTCCACGAGCATCACAGGCACCTCCAGCACCGCAGCCAGTTCCTCTGCGAGGGTGAGCGGTAATTCGATGCGCTGTGTTGCTCCATCGTAGCGAATCCATCCATCTGCAATTCCCAATTCTTGCTTGAGTTCACTGATGTCATCGTTGGCATCTTGAAGTTCAGCAGGAATGGCCCCAAACAAAATGGTATCATCATCACTCAGAACTTCGTAAGGACGCAGGGTCGCTTGACCACGGCGTTTGAACCGATTTCGGAGTTGTCCTGCATCTTTGTATTTCGCAGTACAGAATTTCAAGTGATAGGATTTATCTTGAGCGGCTTCTTTCAGACGCAGAGCAAGTTCTGCCGAACCTTCAGCCGCTGCAGTGATCCCTCCACTGAGGTTGAATCCTCTGACGTCCATGTTCTCTTGATTGCCGACCGTGATTTCCAATTCATTCAGATTGAGGAATTCCACCGGAACGGTTTCAAGTTCGTCAAGAAGGGCAAAGAGCCCTTCCTCGTTATCGGGCTCACACGGCAACTCAACACCAACCGTGATGTTGTGTTCGCTGCAAGCCTCCATCGTAGCGCGGTATTTGTCCGTCGTTCCGCTCAATAAATGAAAGCGGATTTCATCCAACCCGGCTTCGCCGAAATCCTTTGCACGTAGAGGGTCAAAGGGAATTGACGTGTAGACATGGATGTGATGCTCAGGACCAAATGCAGCCTTCAATTGACGCACGGCTTCAAGTGTTTTCTCCAGATCAAGCATCGGGTCGCCACCCGTAATTCCGGTACCGGTTGCGTTCATCGCTTGCCCTTCCTCAATGACTTCATCCCAAGATGTGCATCGACGTTCGTTGGCAAACATGTCGGGAGTTTCACGACGGTTTTCCGATAACGGGCAGTAATCGCAACCCCAATGGCACTTTCCTGTGACGAAGAGAACCAACTTGCTTCCTTGTTGACATTGGATGCAACCCTCTGCTTCACCGTCCTCAGCGGGTAAGATTTCGGTGGCCATCGTTAGACTTCGCATCATTCGGCCCCCTTGGTATGTTCTGCCTGAGAGAGCAACCACCGATGAAACCGTCGGTCCAATGTCAATTCAGGATGGAAGGTTAGACCCAATCGCATGCCGTCAAGAACACCAACGATTTCATCTCCGAGCATAGCAACCGGAGTGCACGAGAGCTCTTCTGCTACGAACCTCGGTGCTCGAATGAAGACTCCGGGAAATCCTTCTTTTACAATTTGAGCCGCCTGTGATTTCATTTCCAGTGGTTGATGAGCAAACATGTCCCGGTCTGCAGGAGCGACATCACATGCATCACCCTGAGGAGTTTCAAGCATCACATCAACCGTTGATTCAAACGATTGGCGTTGTCGGCCCCATCCATTTCGTTGTATGGATGCTTGCAAGAACGGTGTCCGTTCTTCGCCAGGAGAAGCCATCAAAATAGCTCCCGCACAGGTTCCCATTACCGGTCGGTTAGGATGGTTGTTCATCCAGTCAAAGAGGGCTTCAAGGAGCGATTCATGTTGACTGGCGATTCGCATGGTTGTGGATTCGCCCCCGGGTAGAATCAATGCATCCAAATCCGAACTCACATGCGATGCGCGCCGGCATTCAACGATGTTCAGTTCAAGCCCCAACTCACCTGCTGCGCCCCGTAATGCTTCGGCATGTTCATGGCGAGCGCCTTGAAGCATGGCCAAGCCAACACTGAGCATGTCCACCCCTAACGCCTCTTCCCTATCAGTCCAACGCCTCGTGTAGAAAACAAGTCATGAGTAGGGGAAGGCACAATTCAGTTCAAGAACCGTCAAGCACGCCATTGAAGCATGTCCCACAGTGGCGACTGCTTTCTTGTCCCCGGCCCGGTGCGAATGAACGACGCTTGTTTGCAAGCCATGGCCACGCCGGTAATGACGGCCCGAGGCCCCGAATTCCGACAGGTGATGGCGGGATTGAATTCGGGCCTTCGCTATGCGTTTAATCTCAGCCCATCATCACCTGAAATGAAGCAGCAATCTTGGACCGGTGAAGACGGATACAAGGTTGTTGTCGTGTCCGGAAGTGGTACTGCAGCCATGGAAATGGTGATTGCAAACCGCTTCCGCCAAAACGACTTGGTGCTCGTTCCGACCAACGGCAAGTTCGGTGAACGTGTTGCTCAGATTTGTGAACAGTTCTGTAATGTGAAGCACCTCAAATACGATTGGGGGCGTTCCTTTGACCTGTACGAATTGGAACAGCAACTGGAACGCAAGTGCTACGAAGCAGTCTTGATTTGTCACAACGAAACCAGCACTGGAATCACTCAAGACGCCGCTGCGATTGCGGAGATGTGTGCACGTCATGAAACAGCGTTCATATTGGACGGAATCACCTCGGTAGGCGGCATGCCCGTTCACCCAGCAGAATGGAAGGCGGAAGCGGTAGTGATGGGCGCACAAAAGTGCACAGCAGGACCATCGGGCATTGCAGCCGTTGCCGTCAGCCCTCATTGCGTTGAACGCATGAATGCCATTCATGCACAAAACGATACGAATCCTAGGTATTATCTCGACATGATGGCGGCCCTGAAGAAGGGTGACGATGACCAAACACCCTGGACACCTGCAATCAACTTGGCCATGGGTTGGTCAGCAGCCCTCGGAGTTCTCAAAGAAGAAACCAATGAAGGGCGCTGGAACCGTTGTGAACACCTGGCGAACGGTGTTCGGAATTTATTTTCAGACCTTGGCTTTGTTCTTCTTGCCGACGAAGGACAGCGTAGCAATACCGTCACTGCAATCATGTATCCCGAAGGCATTGACGACTCTTGGCGTTCGGCACTCAAGGACAAGTATCACACCCAGGTCATAGGAGCTCAAGACCATCTCAAAGGCAAGATGTTCCGGGTAGGTTCAATGGGAGAAACTCCGGTCGAAGAAATGGTTGAGGGCTGCATCCGTATGCTCGCATGTTTTGCTGAATTCGGAGCAGAACTTCAAGAAGTTGATGTGAGATCCTATTTTCAGTGAGGGAACGCCATGACACGATGCATCGTATTGGGACGGTTTCAACCGTTCCATCTTGGACACGCAGCCCTCGTCAAAGCCGCAGGCAAGCATGCCGGTGCTGAAGGAGAAGTGGTCGTCGCCATCGGTTCATCACAAGCCGAGTGGGAAGCAAGAAACCCATGGACCGTTGGCGAACGTGAAGCGATGATTCGAACGTGGGCTGAACAAGAACACATCGCTTTGGAAGTGGTGGGCATTGAAGACATCAACGACCCACCGAATTGGGTTGAGCATGCAACGAAGATGCACGGAAAAGGAGTGCTGGTCACCTCGGATGAGCCAACGGCTGACCTTTACGAGGCGAGTGGATGGACCGTTAAACGGGTTGATTTGTCGCAACGAGAAACGCTTGAAGGCTGGCGTGTGCGTCAAACCATCCGCATGCTTTCAACGGTTTTTGATGACGACGCTGCTCGTGAAGTATTGAAAACGAGCGTTCCACCATCGGTGATTGAGTGGTTGATTGACAACGATGCCATGTTCCGTTGTTCCACGTTTGATACCGGCATACACGCAGGATAATTCAATCTGAAGCAACGACGACTCGGGCTGCGAGTATGACCTTTGATTTGTACAGATAACCCTGTTCTAAAACATCAACAACCGTCCCTGTAGGATAGTGTTCAGAAGAAGGTATTGTTGTAATGGCTTCCATTTTGGCTGGGTCAAAAGAGGCTTCCTTTGCGTCGATAAGAACGACCCCGTCCGCCTGCAGTTCATGCCACATTTTGTTTCGTAGCAAGCGCAATCCCTGTGCAATGGGGGTATCGTCTTCTGCTTCAATACCGACCATAGCACGGTCAACATCTCCAAGAATGGTCAACATTCTACGGGCAAGGCCCATTCCGCCGTATTGAATCAATTCGGCCTTTTCACCCATCATTCGCTTTCGAACATTTTGGATTTCTGCATCCTTGTATGCTATTTCTTTCTCAGCGAATTCCGCACGCTCAAGAGCGATTTCAAGAGGGTCTCGCTCTTCTTCAACCTCAATCTCAAGTTCTTCTTCTGGTAAAGGCTCGGAAATCTCCTCTTCCACTGCTGGTGGAATTTGTGCTTCCACTTCAGTTTCGTCGACCGGTGATTCTTCTGACAATTCGTCGGACATCAGTTGGCGGTTCCGCGCATGGATTTTGAACCCCACGCTTAGGATGAATGAAGATAGGAGGTGAGATTCCACGCTCCGTAGCCCCATTTGGTAGCCTCGAGATGCTCCCGCCCCAGAACCCATTCCAAATCATTCTCATCCGCCGCACGGTTTACCGCATACACCAGGGCTTTCGAGGCACGATTGTGGGCTTGAAATGTTGGGACAATTTTCGGATCGTCTTTTTCATCGATCGATTCACCAAGAGCTTTCCTTCTCGTCATCCAATTGAGGACAACCCGTTCTGCGTATTCATCGGCAGATATGCCTTTGAGATTCACGTGAACCTTCTCCCAAACGTGTTGAGTGTAGAGTTCATGAATATCGGCAACGTCAGAGCGAAGGGCTTCTTCCAGGTAGAGGAATGCCCGTCCTTCCCAAACTTCCCATTGCCCGGGACTGGCCCATTTCATGAGTAAAAGAAGTCCTTCTTCACCGTCTTGACACGATGAAAGCGCATCGCGCACTAAGTGGTCTTCGCCAATGTTTTGCTCATCCATCCAATCCAACAATTCGGCCTCTGCATCAATTGCAAAGCTGTTGGTCAGTTCATTGTCTTGCTCAGGCCGACGATCACGAAAACCACCGGAAGCCATTCCGGTTGAGAGTTCGGCCCACGAACGATTCATGAGAAACTCAAGGGTTGGGGCGTGGACAAGAAGTCCAATCATCTCAAGCCCCATACGCCATTGGAAGCCACGGTCTCGTTTGAGGCCATCGCTCCACCAATCCTCAACAGGAACGGTTGGGAAAGTACTTTGTACGCCTCAATTGTAGTGAAGGCATGCGCAGGATTCTTACGATTCTCTTTTGCCTATCACTGCTCGGCCTCCCCATGAATGCAAATGCGCAAATTTCTGGCGCAGCTGTATCGCTTGAATGTGAGGATAGTTCACTGATAGTAACCGACCCACTCGCTGGGGTTAACGATTCCTTTGAATGTACGGTATCAAACCCAACAACATATGTTGAGAAGGTCGCAATTCAAGTCACCAGTGATGGTTTGGCCACCTCTGCACCCGGTGATATTTATGTTGATGCTGGCTCAAGTGAGACGTTCAATGTAACCGTAGCGTGGAACCCTTCAATGCAGGGCAATCGTACAATCACTGTATCAGTTGATGTTCAGGAATTAAATAACCTTCCACCGCCCAACCCAGCTTCATCTCAAGTGACCACTTTCATTGAATTTGACTATGATTACAGTGCGAATGGTTGTACAACCGCAGCGGATATAACCCCTAGCAATTATGGATCTTATCAGTACATTCAACTGCAAATCGGAACGTTGAATGCAACTGACAACTCGACCCAACATGTTGGAAACATCACACTTGAACTGAATCATTCTGCTGCCCCGATCCATGCAGAGAACTTCGCACTCTTGAGCATCATGGGTTGCTATGATAGCACAATCTTCCACCGAGTCATCGATAACTTCATGATTCAAGGTGGCGATTTCACCAACTACGATGGCACAGGAGGACATGCTGCATCATGGCAAGGGTTCTGTAACGGCCAGGCCTCCAATAACTCCTCATGCAGTGGAAGCGGCTCAGATGCTTGGACCATTCCAGACGAAGCAAACAATGGATTGATTCATTCTCCTTATGTGCTTTCAATGGCCAAGATGAGTGCCCCAAATACTGGTGGCTCTCAATTCTTTATTGTTGATGATTCTTCACAAAATCATTTGGATGGAGTTCACACTGTGTTTGGTGAGGTTGTGGATGGCACATCTGTAGTCGATTCAATCAGCGCAATGACCACTGGACAATACGGCCGGCCTGTCGTGGATGTTGTGATTGAGCGAGCAATTGTCGTATCCGAT
>DAVD01000029.1 GCA_002505405.1 Candidatus Poseidonia alphae
CAACCGATTAAAATCATCATCCAAGCGGTGTAGGTCATGATCTCCGTGGCCGCAGGATTCTCTTTGAGAACCATTAGACGTCCAAACACGTTTTCGGGTAGCGTCCCAGAATCGTCAGTAACAAAGGTGTGAATTGATGATGCCCAAACTCCTCCGGCTCGGGTTACCGTTGTAGCAAAAATGGCTAAGACGCCCGTTAGAATTGCTCCACCGGACCAAATTGAAGGGTGAATGCTCCCCGGTCGGGTCCGCAAGTGTACCAGCCCAACCAATGCCAGCCATGGAAGAAGCGAACCCGTTTCAACGGGGTCCCAGGCCCAGTAACCCCCCCAATCAAGAATGAGATAGGCCCAAAGGCCACCAAGTCCAATTCCAACGGTGGCGATGATGAGAGCCGGTCGGGCTACGGTTAGGGTTCGCTCCTGAAGTGACTCGTTGTTGTTGAGATAGGCACTTGAGAGGCCAATGCTGGTTAATTGGAAACAAAGCGCATAGGTCAAAAAGATGAGAGGTGGATGTATCACCATCAAATCGGTTTGCAGCAGAGGGTTCAGCCCACCACCAAAAAACAACTGCGGCGTGGGCTTGAAGGGGTCCAATGAAAAGGAAATGAGCAACAAGGCTAAGGTTGAGATGTGGGAGATTCGAAGTCGGGTGTGGTAAAGTTTGAAATCTCCTTCTTCGCCTTTGAGTGGACGCCTCAAAAGCCACGATAAAAGCCCCATCCAGCCCACCCACATCAGAAGTGGACCTTCCCGAGCGGCCCACGTTGCGGCAAAACGATATTTGAGAGGAAGGGCCTCTCCGCCGAATGCAGCAACATGGTAAATTGAGACGTCATTAACGATGAACAAGCCTGCTAGAACGAAAAACGGCATTCCGAGGAGAAGGTGCAAAGCGGTGGATAACCCAGGGCTGCGTTCGTGAAGCGCTGGGCGCCATATCAGGACACAAAGTGAGATGAGAGACAGCCAAAGTGTCGCCCCCCACATGATACAAGGTGGAAGCCCGCCCCTCATTTGCTTTGCTTATCTGTCACGAAGCGCGGGAATTTACCATCCGAAGAATTTTGCACGAGAATATCCAAAGGAAAGGAGGACCGGTATGACCCGCTTGGTGAACAAAATCGGTTTCCTAACCAAGATTCGCAACCCAATGACCACCTTATCCAAAGGACTCATGTTTCCAAGTTCTTCTGGGAGGCACCGAGCCATGGTTGACATCTCCTCATCGGTCAAATCGTAAAGGGCTGTTTTTCCTTTCAGAATTTTATGGTAAGGAGGAAAACGTTTCTTCCAAGCCTGCTCATACATCATCAAGCGTTTGTTGCTTAGATCGTCTTCTTTAATCGCAGCAGCGATGGTTTGAGCTGCCTCTCTCCCGGACCAAAGCGCAAGGTGGGTGCCTCCTTCAAACAACGGAGAGGTGAACCCTGCAGCATCTCCTACGAGAATAATTCCTTCACCCACCGTCGTTTTACGGGGTCCCGATATTGGAATGGTTCCCCCAAACGGACGGATTTTGATGCCCTCTGCACGCCAGGGGGGATTTGCAGTAGGTTTGTCTGCAAGGTAGGTGTCTTCTATGAACGAGTTGAGGTACTTAATGGCCCCTTTCTTATCGGTCGTAACCAGCCCAACATTGGCCCGTCCGCCCTCTTTCGGAATCATCCAAACGTACCCGTGCGGCGAATACTTTGGCCAGAGGTAGAAATCAAGATACCCGTCGTTGGGAACATCAAGCATCTCGTATTGGAATCCTGCGATGACTTCCACCTCCCCGCCCATGTCCAAGAGTTTTGATGCTGCGCCAGAAACGCCTGAACCGTCAATAACGGCTCGGCATTCGATAGGAAACTCGTCTCCTTTTCCGTCAATTTTCCAATTGGTAAATTGATTTTCGCTATTGTAAACCCTCTCCATTGAGGTCACACGGTGGTGAAGAAGGAGTTCAGCGCCTTGTTTGCTGGCCTCATCACACAACCAACGCTCAAAAAGATGCTTTTCCAGCACATAACCTTGTTCGGTGAGGAGCTTTTCAGTACCATCGGGGAAAATCACTCGGATTCCTTTGACGTCCAAAGCCTTGACATGATCGGGCAATTCAAGGTCAAGGTTTTGCACCGCTAACTCGGAGAGACATTCACCGCAATGAACAGGGGTACCAACCTCAGGGTCAGCTTCCAAAATCAGAGTGGAAAGTCCAGCCCTAGCAGCATGTAATGCAGCAGAACCGCCCCCTGGACCAGCGCCAATCACGACCACGTCACACGCTCTCATCCGACCCCTCTGTGTGAGAGAGAGCAGGGGAGGCACATGAAGAAAACGGTTGCTTCCAACGGAGGCGGCTCAACCCTCATCAGCACCATTAGCGCGAATACGGAGGTTCAAAGCCAAGAACGACCACGCAGGTTTGTGGCATGGAGAACCCTCAAGCGTTGGATGACTCACCTCGAAGACCGAGGAGAGTTAATTCGCATTAATCGGCCCGTTGATGTGGTTTACGAAGCCGGCGCCATCGCCGACCTCCTCGTGAAGAACGACGGCCCTGCAGTGGTGTTTGAACAACCACGACTGGCCAACGGAACGATATCAACCATGCCTCTAGCCATGAACCTCTTTGGCTCGCACGACCGGACCCTTCGAGCACTTGGGGCAAAACATGAAACCTCAATTGGAGACCGAATGGTAGCCATGATGAAACCCGATATCGGGGCCATGACCAAACGACCGTGGACGGCCCTACCCCTCGCAAGAGACGCCTTCGCAATGCCTCCCAAAAAGAAAAGAAAGGGCGCAAGTCAGCGTGTCCGCCTTCCTCTTGACCTCACAGCCCTACCCATACCCAAGACATGGCCGATGGACGGAGGGCATTTCGTCACCCTTCCTCTTGTCGTCACCAAAGACCCAACCTCGGGCGAACACAACCTTGGTATGTACAGAGCCCAAGTGTTTGGACCAAAGGAACTCGGTCTTCACTGGCAGATACACAAACATGCTGCTGACCACGCAGCGGCCTTAGGTCCAAAGGGGAAAATGCCGGTTGCCGTCTGCATTGGAGGACCGCCAGAACTGATTTTTTCAGCCATATCGCCACTGCCTGACAACCTTTCAGAGTATCAATTTGCAGGAATTTTAGGTCGCAAGTCGCTTCCGATTACGAAAGCCTTGACCCAAGACCTCATGGTGCCCGCAGAAGCCGACGTCGTCATTGAGGGCTACTGTATTCCCGGAGAAACTCGTACAGAAGGGCCGTTTGGGGATCACTTCGGTTTCTACTCCCTCACAGGACAATATCCCGTGCTCCATGTCACCGCAATTACGTGCCGAAAAGACGCTGTCCTCCCCGCCACCATCGTAGGGCTGCCTCCAATGGAAGACGGCTATCTTGGCGAAGCGATCGGCGGACAGTTCTCGCCAGTACTGCAATTCCAACATCGGGATGTTCGCTCCGTTCACCTGCCTCTTGAGACAGGATTTCACAACCTTGCCATCGCTGCCTCAAAACAGCGCTACCCGAGGCAGGCCAGGAAAACTGGGCTTGGGCTTCTTGGAGCAGGACAAATGATGTTTCTGAAAATCATGGCCATGGTGGACGAACATTCAAACACCAAAGATCTCGAATCATTCTTGGACGCCTTGAATGATAAAGTGGACATCTCGACCGACATCACTGTCCTCGATGGCATGGTAGCCGATTCCCTCGAAGCCGCAAGTCCGTATGAAAATGTACATTCCAAACTCCTCATCGATGCAACGACGCTGGCAGCCGCGGACCCAAGAAGTACACATCAACCTCTTGAGGGCTCTTTTTCTGAAGAAGCACCGGCTTGGAGGCAGGGTTCGGAACAGCCCCCCTCCTTCACGAACATAGAAGCGGTCCGAGCGCTACCAGAAGTCGTACAGGCACGCATGCTCCGAGGAAGCATGCTCGTTGTCACCACCAATGTTGTCGGGACCCCCTCCCCTGAACTCGGCTCAAGCGACTCAGACGATGAGGCAGAAGGTAAACGCAGAGACAAGGTAGCGCAATTGAAAGAATCAATCTGGCAATTGGAAAATTCTAACAACTTGCGCTGGTTGTTCATCACCAACAGCGATGTTGACTTGGATGGGCCAAAGGCTCGTAGACGGCTGCTTTGGCAGTTGACCTCTCGTTTTGATGTGGGCCGAGGACTGTCATTTGACGCAGCCCGCCAACGGCTCTGCTGGGACGCAACCACTCCGATTCCCTCGTCTGCGTTCGGCGTGCGCAGATGGCCTGCTATCACCCTACACTCCCCTGAGACATTGGAAAAGGTGGCACAGCATCCTGAATTAGAATCATATGAGTGGCCCCCTCACCTTTCCTTTGGGGGACCTGAGTGATGGACGTCAAACAAATCATGACCTTCATCAAAATCGAACATACCTTGTTCTCCCTGCCGTTTGTACTCATTGGATATTTTATCGCCCACGACCAATTCAACAGCTCTCCCGGCATTGACCTTCTGTGGATACTTCTCGCTGCAGTGGGTGCCCGTGGTCTTGCGATGGCACTGAACCGAATCATTGACCGAGACATCGATGCAGCAAACCCCAGGACGCAGGGGCGCCATTTGGCCTCAGGCTCAATGAGCCTACGGACAGCGTGGGGCCTCGCTGGGGGATTCCTTGTTTTGCTGCTTGTAAGCGCAGGCATGCTCAACCAGGTGGCCCTCATGATGGCGTGGTTGCCCGTCCTGACCTTTGTCGTCTATCCGTACATGAAACGGTACACGTGGTTGTGTCACTTTTGGCTCGGCCTGTGTTTGGGTCTTGCCCCTGCAGGTGCTTGGGTCGCCGTTGCAGCGGATGTACACGGGTGGGCTGCCATAACTGGGATGTTTTCTACGGGTACAGAATACCTTTGGGCTCCAACGATCCTACCGATTTCAATTGGAGTGATGCTCTGGATTACAGCCTTTGACATCAATTACGCCCGAATGGATGTTGAGAGCGACCGGGAACAAGGCATTCATTCGTTTCCATCTACCTTTGATGAAGAAGCCACCACTCGTACAACCGTTCAACTCACCTTACTCTGGTTTGCTTGCTTTGCGATCTCCGACCCGATGGACGGGATATGGTTCCTTGGGGCTGCAGGCATCATGGCCGTTGTGAACATCTGGGTCGTGCTGGCCCGTGAGAGGTTTGTTGATTTTCAAACCGTACTGTTTCGTGCGTCCATGCTGACCGGATGGGTCTTGCTTGGATCCCTACTGCTTGGCTTTGCTGTAGATGCCCCCGGCGCGCTCGATTGAATAACAGGGCAATTCATGAAGCCCCCAGTTGGTTTGTTAAGTCAATTGTAGGATCATTGGAACTACTCAGGCCGAATATCATCTCTCATAACACCCACGCTTGAGATACCTGTTGGAACGGTACCCTCCTTATACCCGTCAATACAGTGGGCTCCCTTTGCTCCTCATTTTCAATCATGACTGGAATACACGCGCTTGATGAACGGAAGTTCAACTGTGCCGTAGAACAAATAGATGCTCCCTTGGAAAATAATAGCGACCAGCAAACCCTCCAGAGAACCAGCTTCTATGGCTGCCCCATAAACTGAAAGATTGCCCACCCCATACATTGGGTTTGAGAAAATGGAATAGGGTCCTGTCGTCACCAGCCCTCCATCACCAGCTTCATCCAGAAACAAATCACGATAGTAATACACATCCATGCCGACCAGTAGTGTTGCCCAGACTTTGGCCACAGTGCTGATGAGAAATGTAATTGCTCCGACCAGGAATATCAAGAGATGTGGTACCTGCAAGTCAAGGCTACTTGTGTAATGTTGCAAGAACATTACTACACACCAACCTTGGTTGAAGTAAACAACACCTAGAACCGCTTCATAAACAGTCCACGCTCTGTTTTTTCCCATGCGATGATGCATGTAATGATGTAATCTCGCTTTGTAGAAGATGATGTGAAATACATAATAGATACACCACACCACAACAACGTAGAACAGTGCCTCCTCGGAATTCGTGATCAAAGTTAGAGAGATAAGAAATGAGAGCACAATGAGCAAAAATGTTGTTCCAATTTGCAGAGCGCTCCGATCGAGTCGAAGTCCAGACATTCCGACAACAGTGGTTACAATGTCAAAGATGGTTCTGGTGGCTTTCGACACATACCATTGAAAGCGACTCAATCTAATAATCAAGCGTGCTCGCTAGTTTCGAGGGTTCATGCAAAACTCCGTTGCATTTTATGCCCCACACAGAGGGGAATTAGCGGATTGAAGCATACGATGGCGTCCAACAAGGCTCACTGCGAGCCCTCAGTTTGTGCCTTCTCTTCACAAAAGACCTACCCTTGATTGCGACATAACCCTGGCTTAGTCTTTGTCAGCAAGAAGGCGGAGTGTAAGATTCATGAGCCGAATCACCAACCTAACCATATGAACCCCCTCATCGAATCACTGCTAGAATTCAATCAATCCTTTGACATACCAAAACTTGATTCTCCAGCCTTGGGCCCAGACGAGTTGATTGAACTGCGCATCAAACTCCTGGAAGAAGAAGTGCAAGAATATGCGGAAGCGGCCCGGGCAGGTGATTTAGTAGAAGTCCTCGATGCTCTCGCTGACATTGGATACATTCTTGCTGGAACCATCATCAACCATGGCATGCAACACATTTACGACGATGCTTTCAATGAAGTTCACCGCTCAAACATGGCCAAACTGGTGGATGGAAAGGTCCTACGAAGGGAAGATGGCAAAGTCATGAAACCCGAAGGGTGGCAGCCACCACAACTTGCTCAGTTCCTTCCTTCAGATGACTGAGAAGGTTCACATGGTTTCATGAAAGATGAGGTTCTCGTCTGCGCTATGACGCGACCTGTTGCATTGGTTACTGGCGGAGGCCGCGGCATAGGTGCTGCGATTTCCGATCGGCTCGCTGCAGATGGATACGATGTTTTGTTGACATACAATCAATCCTCAAAACCAGCTGAAATGATCGTTGATGCCATCCGTGAACGTGGAGATGATGCGCTCGCAGTCAAGGTTGATTGTGCTGATTCAGGGGAAGTAGGACTTCTCGGACAACATCCGTGGATGGCCCGTAAAATCGAAGTGTTGGTGCTCAATCACGGCATCTACAACCGTATTGAAGGACATAAAATGACCATGGACGACTTGGATAATACGATGAAAACCAATTTCGAAGGTGCAGTAGCAGTTTGGAAGGCGGTCCAGCCCCATCTTTCCGATGACGCTAGAATGGTTGTTGTTGGCTCTCAACTTAGCATTCGAGGCTCCCCTCACGGCGCAGATTACTCTGCGTCAAAGGCGGCTCTTTCAGCGTGGGCACGCTCATTGGCCCAGTCTGTGGGACCAGAAGGGAAGCGAGTGAATATCCTAGCACCCGGATACGTTGACACCGATTTATTGAGTGGCGACTCACGTGAAAAGCGATCGCAACGAGAAGGTGAAGTGCCGCTGCAGCGAGTAGGGACTGCTGAAGATATGGCCTCAACTGTTTCGTTCCTTGTAGGTCCTGATTCATCGTACATCACCGGAGCAATTCTTCATGTTAACGGTGGACTTTATCTCCCCTAATCGTGCCATAAGAGGGATTGCTATGGCTGAACAATGGGACGATGCAGGTGCATTTGAGGATGAGGCTGACCGCTTAGTTGGCGAGGTTGACCTGATCGAACGTAATCCCTTCGACCTTTCAAAAGCACTTGAAGGGGCGGCCTTGGATGAACTAAACCCGTCAGTGAAGAAGTTTGAGTTGCATGCTGAATTCTCGCCCGATGGCGACCAGCCAAAAGCAATTGAAAATTTGATTTCTCAATTGGAAAATGGCCAAGAAAGATGTGTTCTTCTCGGCGTGACCGGTAGCGGCAAAACCTTTGCAATGGCTCACGTCATTCAGAAACTTAACATCCCCACCCTCATCATGAGCCATAACAAAACGCTGGCACGGCAGCTCCATCAAGAGATGGTTGGATATTTTCCCAAGAATGCCGTTGAGTATTTTGTCTCCCACTATGATTACTATCAACCGGAAGCATACCTTGCAAAACGTGATCTTTACATCGACAAAGAATTAAGCATCAACGAGCGAATTGAGCAGGAGCGCTTTGCTGCCGTGGCTTCATTGGTGACCCGCCCTGATTGCGTTGTTGTATCTTCTGTCTCTTGCATTTATGGACTCAATCCCCCGGAAACGTTCCTCGAATATCACGTCCGATGTGCAGTAGGGCAGTTGATTGAGACCAGTGACTTACTAAGAGAACTGATTGAACTTCAATACCGGAGGACGACAACCGATCTCAACCGTGGCGAATGCAGAGTTCGGGGCGAGGTCATCGATGTATGGATGCCAAGCCGAGATGACCCGTTGCGGATTGTGTTTGATTTTGACGGAATAAAGAGCATCCAAATTTGTGACCCCGTCACCTGGGACGTCTTGGATGAGTTGGATGAAGCCTGGATTCATCCAAAGGAATTCTTCATGACGAGCCCAGAACGTTTCGAAGCCGCGCTTGAATCCATTGAAACCGAACTGAATGCTCGCAGTAAATTCTACGCACGAGAAGGGAGAGAACTTGAGCGCTACCGCATTGAACAACGCACTGAATACGACCTTGAAATGCTGCGTGAAATTGGACACTGCCAAGCGATCGAGAATTATTCCCTTCACTTCGACGGGCGAGAACGTGGCCAACGCCCCTACTGCTTGCTGGATTTCTTTGCGGCATGTGCAAATCAATTTCATGGAAACCCCGAAAAGTTTCTTGTGATCATGGACGAATCTCACGTGAGCCTCCCTCAAGTCGGAGGCATGTACCACGGAGACCGCTCAAGAAAGGAGAGCCTCATAGAACACGGATTCCGTTTGCCAACAGCCGCAGACAATCGGCCCCTCAAAATACCCGAGTTCCAAAGTCTCGTCCCACAGATGGTATACGTCTCAGCCACGCCCGGAGAACGTGAACTCCGCCATCTCTGTGAGATTACAGGCCAGTCTCTTCCAAAGGGCCTAGAGCACGCTACAAGTCGGGGAGGAGCAGGACCTGCAGACCGGGATAAAAAACATCCAGAAGCTGAATCAATGTACGATATGCTTCAATCCATTGAGGGAATCGCCAAAATGGAACTGAGACCAACGGGATTGTTGGATCCTGAGATCGAAGTGCGCCCAACTGCCGGTCAGATCAATGACTTGCTCACGGAAATTAATGCTCGAATTGACCGATCCCAGCGAACCCTTGTAACGGTCCTTACCATCAAATTCGCAGAGGAAGTCGCTGCCTACCTCAATCGCATGGGAGTTAAGGCACATCACCTGCATTCGGAAATTGACACGATTGAGCGTACAGAGATCATCAATGCTCTTCGCCATGGACACATCGATGTTATTGTTGGAATCAATCTCCTTCGTGAGGGTTTGGACATCCCTGAAGTGAGCCTTGTCGCCATCTTTGATGCTGACCGCCAAGGCTTCTTACGAAACGAAAGGAGTTTGCTGCAAACTATTGGACGTGCAGCACGAAACCAAGAAGGGAAAGTGCTTCTCTATGCCGATGGTTTTTCTCCCGCTATGGAGGCAGCCATACGGCAAACTCTGGAACGGAGGCAACGGCAACATGCCAACAACCTAGCCCTAGGGATTACGCCACGGACCATTGTCAAGGCCCTACCCGCCATGGGTGATACGACGGATGAACTCATCGCTGGAACAACCACTGGGGGAGATGGTTCTCGTCGACTCATAGCCAAAAAAGGTGGTCGGAAAGATGGGGATTGGGCACAACGATTGAATTTGGGCGCAGGGTCTTGGGCTTCGGCTAATGAACCCAATAATTCCTCAATAGAGAAATCAAATTTTCAATTGAAATCTTCTGATGACGGCCAATCTCCACCCACGCTATCCCCAAGCGAGCGGTCCGAATTGCTCACTGAACTGCGAGCGGAAATGGAGACGGCAGCGAAGTCCCTCGATTTCGAGCAGGCTGCTCGCCTTCGAGACCGAATTTATGAAATCGAACGCATGAACGAATGAGGCGTAAGTACAGCGTGAACACCTTCATGAAGCGGAGCCGCGAGGTCGGCCCATGGCGATTGACCCCCAGGACTTCGACACCCCTGTTGTAGATTATGACTTCTCCAAGGCCACTACGCCTCAGGAATTGATTCAGCAAATGGCCTCTGCAGGCGGGTTTACCGCTACTAAATTTGCAACGGCAAGGGAAATCCTGTCCCAAATGAAAACAGAGATTGACGCCGTGGATGCTGATCCAGAGCGAGTAACAAACTGGCTTTCATTCCCTGCCTGCCTGTGCGCTACGGGTACGCGCGGGTTCTTTGTTGAGGCCATTAAGCGAAAAATGTTCAACGTTGTTTCAACGACCTGTGGAACGCTGGACCATGATATTGCAAGGGCTTACAAAGACTACTACCACGGTTCGTTTGACTTGGATGATGTTGAACTTGGGGAACATTCCCTCATGCGCCTCGGTAACATCATCGTCCCCAATGCATCTTATGGAGAGATCATAGAATCTGTAGTTATGCCTGTGCTCGAGGACATCTACAACGACCGCCTTGCATCTACCGGAAAGACCGGGGCAGACGCATGGTTAGGTTTTGGCTCAATTCACCTGGTATGGGAACTTGGTAAGCGCATAGGGACGCCGGACTCACTGATCTATTGGGCTGCTAAAAACAAGATTCCAGTGTGCATCCCCGGCATTACCGACGGCTCCATCGGAGCACAGTTGTTCATGTTCCGACAAAAACATCGCGATTTTCACCTTGATACTCTCGCCGACGAGCAAGTCATGAGTGACCTCACCTGGGACGTCGAGGCATCAAACGCCCTCATGGTTGGGGGAGGAATTTCCAAACATCACGTCATTTGGTGGAATCAATACCGAGGCGGACTTGACAGTGCGGTTTACATCACCACCGCTCCAGAACATGATGGAAGCCTGTCAGGCGCTCGCCTGAGAGAAGCGATTTCATGGGGCAAGATGAGACCAGAGGCACCTCATGTTTGTGTCGAAGGAGATGCGAGTTTGCTCCTCCCCCTTCTCGGTGCTGACCTTTTTAGCCAAGCATTTACCGAAAACTAGCTCATTTCGTAATCACGAGCGAGTTCGGCTACCAGGAGCATGAGGCTTTGCCGAAACGGTGTTCTTGGATTCCAACCCTCATTACTAACCGTTTCAAGGGATTCATGGAGCCTGTCGAGAGATGGACGGGGAAGGCGTTCTTGTGGGGACGCCAGGTCTTCAACTTCAACAACAGGTCCTTCGTCAGCCCTAAGGTGGGACAGATTGAATTGACCTTCACGACCGGCAATCGTTCGAGATACCAACATTTCAAATTCTGTCCACGTTGCCTCCATGGACCAATATCTACGGCCACAGACATTCATGGAACCTCCAACGGGGAATCCGCCTTTTATCAGGCGCAGAAGGCCTTCAGCGGCATCATCACAAGAGCACCAATAAGCGCCATCCAAACCGAGGTTTGGAGTCTCGCCATGAGTTGCACATTCCCACCATTGATGGAACATGGCCCCAGCTTGAGTCGAGGCGTCAGTTGTCAAGAGGTCAAGGATGTGAACTTGAAGGGAATCCCCCTGCATCAAAACATTGCGTGGCGTGAGATGGACGACGGGTACGCCTGTCTGATCATAAGAGCTGAGATCTGTCTGTTGGTCTGTAACATGTACCGATACAGACGCTGAGTCGTTCAATGGGCGTATGGCTCCAGGGAACTGCTCGAGAGCAGAAGCATGCTCTTTACGAACACGTGCAAGGTCAGATTCGGGGACCGAGAATTGGTGAAACTGTGGGATTCCACGCTCCATGAGCGTCCTAGCCAGTGGATGAGCGGCAGCATGAACTGCTATTCTCGCCTCATCGCCCATGCATTCCCCACATGATTCCCGTTCATGAAGGATTCCTTCACCATAATTTTAGCATAATAAATCACTTTCCAATATAAAATTAGTAAATTAAAAACAGATTTTATATTGAAAAAGGGCTCAATTGCATCAACCACTTACTCCATGTTTTCACACCGTTCACTGCCATTCAAATTATGTTAGGTTCAATAAGAAAACAGAACCTTTTTGATTTTCAGTTTTGAATTATTCATATTGGAAATACGCGCGTTATGCGACATTGAAAATTGAATTAAATTCTATATTTCAATTGGTTGAATGTAGTATTATGCGACAAATGCAATTGGAAAGGATATTTTTTTCGGGGAAGAGTATAATAGGCGTCGGTACTGAGCAATGGGTAAGCCGAACAAAATCGGCATGGAGATGGGAAATATGAGAAATACAGAATTTGACATTCAGGAGTTACTCCAACGTGATGTCTATGTGAACGAAAAGAAAGTAGGTACAATCGTTGGTGAGCGCCACCATCCGAATGAAGCACGAGTTCAATCGATGCGAATTCAAGTGGCACCAGAAGTCGCAGATGAATACATGCGGAAGCCAGCCGAACTTGCACCACTACCGAAGGAACTGGTGCACAGCATTCGTGGCGACGGAACCGTGAAGCTTTCAAAGTCAATGCGAGAATTGCAACGACGATGGAGAAACACGGTTCGAATTGATGAGAAGCTCTACGCACCTGACGAAATGTTGGATCGTGCAGTCTTGGACAATCAAGGAGAAGAGATAGGCGTCATCACCCGGTTGTTCCGAGTAAAGCGCACTTACAAGGGAGTTATTGTTACAACAAGAATGCGTATCCAAAAGGAATTCGGCGTTGAATCGGAAATCCGTATTCCAATCACAGCATTGGCCCGAACACGAGAACGTTTGGATGAAGTCGTTCTTTCTCGAACCTTTGAGAAAGTCCTTCAGTTGCCGTCATTTGCAGCCATCAACTCGATGGAAGAAGAGTGAAACCAGAACAATCTGACGTTAACGTCTGTTGATTCTTTAGCCGTCATGCTTATGACGGGGGGTCCGGTCGGCGGGTTTACTATTGCGCGGGTGGCTTAGTCGGTTAGAGCACCCGGCTGATAACCGGGAGGTCGCAGGTTCAAGTCCTGCCTCGCGCACCAAACCTCTTCCGGAGATATTTCAATACATTCTCCCTCGCAAAGAACATGAAGGGTCAGCGTACAGCACGACTTGAGGGGAGCATATGGTCGTTGTATCCGGCAGTAATTCAGGCCCTCTGGCGAGCCAACTTGCTGAATCACTTGGTTGGGAACACCATGTGTTGGAGACTCGACGATTTCCGGATACCGAGGGATACACTCGGATACCCACTGAAACGATCGAAGCCGTTCGGAAGGGTCCCGTTGTCTTGGTATCAAATACCTTCCCGGATTCGGGAATTGTTGAGACACTGCTTATGCTTGAATCTCTAAACGATGTACGGAGAGGCGAATTGCATAATTTGCGAGAAATCGGCCCTCAGACCCTACCAAACGTCGGAAAAGGCATTATTCTTGCAATTCCTTATTTCGGCTATTCCAGGCAAGATAAACGATTCAAACCGGGTGAGGCGATTTCAGCTCGTGCAATAGCCCACCTGCTCGCCACCAAGTGTGATGGAATGGTGGTCTTGGACATACACGCACCTGAAGTGTTGCAAGACCTCCCTGTGCCCATTTCGTTCACATCAGCTATGCCGGAACTTTCTGAACGATTGCAAGGGACGGTTGCTCCAGACTTCATCCTCTCCCCGGACAAAGGCGCCATTGACCGCGCAAGTCAGGTCGCATCGCTGATTGGTTGCGAATTTTCATATCTCGAGAAAACAAGAATTGATGCACACACCATCGTTCACAAAGCAAAGAATCTCGATGTCGCCGGCAAGAAGGTCGCCATCGTGGACGACATGATCGCCACGGGCGGCACCATCTGTCGAGCTGCAGAAGCACTGCGTAACCAGGGAGCCACCCAAGTTCACGCTGCATGTTCCCACGGATTGTTCACCGGAGGAGCGATTGCTCGGCTCCTGAGGTACGTTGATGGAGTCCATGCAACGGGCTCCTTATCCAACGCTGTGGACTCGATTCCAGGTGGCCCGGCTTTGTCTCGGGGCGTTCATGAAATATTGGACACGCTTGGCCTCAAACCATAACAGAACGGTTGACTGCTCACTGTTTCCTTCTATTGTTCAACAACACCGAGACCGATGCGACCTCCGTTGCGTTTATATCCGCGTGGTTCTGCGCATGGTTGCCCTTAACATGAGGAAGGAGATATTCCAATGAGTGTACATATAGCATTTGAAACCCCAGAAGACGTTGCTGACAAGATTTACGAGATGATCCAATCGAACACGAATGGACGCGTCAAGAAAGGCAGTAACGAAGTCACGAAAGCCGCAGAGCGAGGTACCGCCCAATTCATCATTCTTGCAGAAGATGTGAACCCTCCAGAATTGTTGGCTCACCTTCCATTGATTTGTGAAGAAAAAGGAATCCCATACGGATACGTCCCAAGCCAAGAATTCTTGGCTAAGGAAGCCGGACTCGCAAACGGTGTCAAGGCTGCTTCCATCGCAGTGATGGAAATCAACAAAGGCGCCCAAGAAAAATTCAACGAAGTTGTCGAACTCATCAAAGGCCTCAAGGCTTGAGATTTAATCGGAGATGAAGATTATGAGTGAAGAACTCGGTGGATGGCCAGCAGAAGTGGTCGAAATTGTAGGCCGAACCGGTATGACCGGAGAAGCTACTCAAGTCAAGGTGCGTGTTAACGACGCACCCAACCCAAGAGACGTGGGACGTATCATCAGCCGCAACGTGGTAGGACCAGTGCGAGTCGGTGACATTCTCATGCTCAAGGACACGGGACGAGAGGCCCGAAAGTTGAACGCACGGTGATGAACAATGCCAGAACGAAGAATATGCAGTTTTTCCGGAGAGGAAATCGAACCTGGAACCGGCATGATGTTTGTACGCAAGGATGGAAGCATCCTTTGGTTCAAGAGCAGTAAGGCTCGCAAGAACCAACTTCAACTGAAGCGTAACTCTCGCCGAGTGAAGTGGACCCGCCATTACGTCAAAGGCGGAATCCAGTGAACCCCTTCTGGGACCACGACTTCTCTCTTGCCGCACAGCAACGCCCTTAAACAGGTCACTTTTGGGTAGGTTTGGTGAACACCATGCAAACTACCTATGTGATGATTAAACCCGACGGCGTACAACGTGGACTTGTCGGAGAAATATTTGGACGATTTGAACGAAAAGGATTGAAACTCGTCGGTATGAAATCGATGGTTCCAACCGAAGAAATCGCCCGAACGCATTACGATGTTCACAAGGAACGACCCTTTTTCCCAGGCCTCATTAAATTCGTAACTTCCGGGCCCGTCGTCTGCATGGCATGGCAAGGAAAGGATGCTATTTCTGTTGCCCGTAAACTCATTGGAGCAACCAACGGACGAGAAGCTGACCCAGGTACAATACGAGGAGATTTCGGCATGGACATGGGTTACAACATGATCCACGGCTCCGATGCCCCAGAAACCGCAGAGTTTGAACTTGGACTTTGGTTCCCCGAAGGACTCATGGAATGGAACAACACCATGGGCACCTGGGTCTACGAGTGAACTCTCCTCCAATTGAGAGGCGGTGAAACCGATGTCTGACGCAGAAAAACCTGTGGAACATTCGGTTGAGGCTGACGAGGAACCTGCCCGAGGCCATAACCGTCAGCCAATTGTTTCTGTCCTTGGTCATGTTGACCACGGTAAGACCAGTGTTTTGGACATGGTGCGGTCTGTTGGAAGTGAGCGACAAGCAAGCGTCATGGACAGAGAAGCCGGCGGTATTACACAACACATCGGCGCTACAGAAGTCCCCGCTGATGTGCTCAACGAAACATGTGCTGCAATGTTGGGCGGCAAGGCCTTCAAATCTCCGGGATTGCTGTTTATTGACACGCCTGGCCATCACTCCTTTGCATCATTACGCAACCGTGGTGGTTCGGTCTCAGATATTGCCGTCTTGGTGGTTGACATCATGGAAGGCCTCCAACCTCAAACGATTGAATCCCTCAATATTTTGAAAGAAACTCGGACGCCTTTCGTGATCGCTGGAAACAAGGTCGATCGCTTGCATGGATGGCGAACCGAACGTGGGCGCTCGTTCATTGAATCCTTTAGCGCACAAAGGGAAGACGTGCAGGCGCTTTTTGAAGACCGATACTGGAAAATCGTTGGACAGTTTTCAGAACATGGATTCAATCTTGAGCGATATGACAAGATCAGTGACTTTCGGCAAAATGTTGCTCTTGTACCCATGTCAGCGAAGGACGGTGAAGGACTTCAAGACCTTCTCGCCGTCACCGTCGGCCTTGCTGAACGTTTCTTGGAAGACCGATTGACCGACACATTGGGTTCTGCCCAAGGAACGGTACTGGAGATGCGAGATGAAGTCGGCATGGGGAAAACCATTGACGTCATCCTCTACCGAGGCCAACTCAAGATTGGTGATTCGATCATGCTCGCTGGTATTGACGGAGCCTTCACCACCCACATCAAGGGACTAAAGCGGCCACAAGGTATGGCGGAAATGAGGGATGCTGGGAAACGATGGGTCAATTTCGATTCTGTCGAAGCTGCATGCGGTGTGAAAATAGTTGCACCGAAACTGGAAGCAACCATTGCTGGTACAACGTTGCATCTTGCAAATACTGCTGAAGAACGCACAATTGCTGAAGAAGCGATACGTGGCGAATGGAGAACTATCTTCGATGCAATGCCAGTTATGTGTTCTTCGTGCAAAGAAATTTTCGCACGTAAATCATTTCCAGACCATACGTCTACCGGAGAATGCCTTGGAGCAGAAGAAGAACGAAGTGGAGTTGTCATCAAGGCAGACACCGTTGGAGGGTTAGAGGCATTGGCTTTTGAGCTCCATCAACGAAACATACCCGTTCGGCAGGCAACCGTTGGCCCTGTAAACAAAAAGGATATTCTCATGGCCAAATCGGCCAATGACCCGCTTCAAAAGGTCATCCTCGGATTTTCAACCAAAGCTAACAGCGAAGTTTCTCAACAGTTGGACCAAGATGATTCTGAAGTGAAATTCATCGCCGGCCCCATCATCTATCATATTCTCGACGCATTCGAGGCTTGGGTTGAAGAGACCAAGAAGGCCATTGAGGAAGAGCAACGTGAAACCCTCGTATATCCTGGGCGTGTGTTGTATCTCAAAGACCACACGTTCCGGGCGAAAGGCCCTGCCATTGTCGGAATGCGTGTTCTGGGTGGACGGGTCCATCTTGGCCAACGCCTCATCAAATTAGACGGCACACCGGTTGGCCAAATCAAGAGTCTTAGAACTCGTGCGTCTGAAGAGGTCAAAGAAGCCATGCAAGGCGATGAAGTCGCAATGGCCATTCATGGGCCAACTGTCGGACGACACATCGAAGAATTGGATGAATTCTATGTTGATGTTCCTGAGCGCCATGTCAAGCGACTGAAGAAAGCTGATTTAACACCCATTGAAGAAGAAATTCTTGATGAAATCGTGAGTTTACATCGTAAAGAGAACCACTTTTGGGGACGTTGAGCGGATTTATCAATAATTTCCTGATGAGCATTTTTGAAGACTGGAGCGCACACATTCATATAAGAAATGAAAAAGTATACAATTATCACTGGAGGTATTCTAATGGAAGCAGGAATTCAAGCAGGCGCTCAGGGAGTACGAACCCAAGATTTGATTGCAACTGTATCATCAATCTCACACAGTTTGATGAATGAAGTGAGCAAAGTGATCATCGGTAAGAACGAAAACCTCCGGAGAGTGACCGTAGGGATTCTTTCCAACGGAAACATGCTCTTGGAAGATTTCCCTGGACTCGCCAAGACCCTTCTCGCCAATACTTTTGCACGAGCACTCGGTTGTAAGTTCAAGCGTGTCCAATTCACCCCGGACTTGCTGCCCTCCGACATCATGGGGACGTACATGTACGACCAAAAGTCAGGAGAATTCAAACTTCGTGCTGGTCCTTTGTTTTCAAACATCCTACTTGCCGACGAGATCAACCGTGCCCCTCCAAAGACACAAGCAGCACTGCTTGAAGCGATGGAAGAAAAACAGGTCACCATCGAAGGAATAACCCACAAGCTTCCAGCGCCTTTCGTTGTTATCGCAACTCAAAACCCAATCGAGCAAGAAGGAACCTATCCACTTCCAGAAGCGCAAATGGACCGCTTCTTGATGAAGATGAGCATGGGATATCCTGACCGTGCTGAAGAAAAGGCCATTCTCGCCCGACGTAAACTTCGAGGAAAGGACGAGCACGAAGTGGAACAAATCACCTCACCAAAGAAAGTAGTCGCCATGCAGAAAGCACTGGAAACGGTTCACGTTGACCCAGCAATTCTATCCTACATCATTGAAATCGTTCAGCGAACTCGTGAGGACCACCGTGTCACAAACGGAGCCTCGCCCCGTGCAAGTCAAGCCCTGTTCAAAACCGGGCGTGCTGCTGCAGCGGTTGCTGGCCGAAATTATGTCATCCCCGATGATATCAAAGGAATCGCCTTACAGATTATTTCCCACCGTATCAACATGAAGCCTGAGGCAAAAATCCGAGGGATTACTGGAATGCACATCGTCCGTAAGATCCTCTCGGAAGTTCCAGTTCCTGTGATTCAACCAGCCTGATACTTGCCTCCTCAGGGCTTGCATTGAAAGAGGAGGGCTTGCCTAGGGTTTACTATGGGAGGTGACCGTGTGATGAACCCTTACAAGATGGTGATGGCTGTCGCCAATCAAAAAGGCGGTTGTGCAAAGACAACGACTGCTGTTAACATCGCAGCAGCCCTCGCTAAAGGGTCCCGTCGTCAAGGACTTCCTCCGGCTAAGGTGCTTCTCATCGACCTTGACCCACAGGGCAACTGTGCGACATCATTTGGCCTGGAGAAGAAGAAAATTAAGAAAACTGTTTATGATTTACTTGCCAACGATTCCGGTGAAGAACTTCCCTTGATGGAAGAATACCTTATTCCGCCTGAAGAGATTACTCGATCGATGAGGGAGGCTTGGTCCAATCGAAACGGGGGCAAAAAAATTCCCGACTCCATCAATGCAGGCCACCTATGGCTCTTGCCAAGCGACATCCATCTCTCTGGCGCAGAAATTGAATTGTCCCACAAGATTGGAAGAGAAACCCGTTTACAAGAAGCCCTTCTCCCAATCGTTGACGATTTTGATTACATTATCATTGATACTCCCCCGTCGCTTGGTCTGCTTTCAATTAACGCCATGTGTGCTGCAAACTGGGTCATGGTCCCCGTTCAAGCCGAGTATTACGCGTTGGAAGGCTTCAGTATGTTGATGAATTCAATCAAGATGATTCAACGGAGAATCAATCGAAATCTGAAAATATTTGGAATCGTCATGACCATGGTCGATGCGCGCTCTAAATTGAGCACATACGTGTGTGACCAAGTGAATAAGAAGATGCCCAATAAGCTGTTCAATACCACGGTTCGTCGCTTGGCAAAGGTTGCAGAAGCACCTTGGAGTGGAGCGCCCACCGTTATTCTCAACAAACCTACAAACTCGGGTGCCGGTGCTGGAAGTTTAGAATATTGGACCCTTGCAAAAGAAGTTCATCAGCGAGTCCAATCCATGCGACGAGAATTCGGGGTTGTTGAGGAATCCCGGCTTCGTCAAGAACGTAGCCTTCGTTAATCTTCTGCTCGACGCAAAGAAAATGCCGCCCAAATCACGCTTGTACCCTTCCATGCCTTCGCACAGGTTAAGTAGGCAGCCAAGTCAAGGGTTCATTGGGTATCTGTATGACAGGCGAAGGGATGACTTCAGTCAGTGTGAGCTATGAGATTCGTAGGCAATTGAACACCATACGAACGACAGGAGGACACCGTAGTGTTAACGAACTCCTTAACGAGATGATTCGGACGCATAAAATGCTCAAGATGAAGGGTGAAATTGACACGCTGCGAGAACGAATGAAGATGGCGGTTGATGTCGATGTGGACCACCTAGCTGAACGTTTGAACTTGGCTCCCTACAAGGTGTGATCTCCATGATGCTATGGCGCCCACCTGGTTATCGCTTTACGGCGAAAGAATTGGTTAAAGGCCTCTGTGGTGAAGATACTGACGAATCTAAATTACTGATGGCAGCCATCTATGGAAAAGTCGAGTTGTTCGCTGACTCTACTGCATGGAATGGATTTCTCTGGCTCGTTATGAGCACGTTCAAGGTTGATGGCAAGCCAATTTATTCTGGCGCTGAACTGGGTTCATTGAAGGAAAGTCTACCCATTGTCTGGGTCTAATTATCCCCGTACTTTGCTAACCACTCGTGACCGTACCAACGCCATTGGTCAGCAGTCCAACCGTCCGGCAGCCCACCCTCCGGGAGAGGAGGGGCTTCGTCGGGAATGGTTGCGTCCGGTGTTGCTTCAGGTTCAGATGGAGCGACTTGAGAAGGCATACCTGCAATGGATTCGATGCTTTCTTCATCGTAGGTCATGCTCGATGGCTCTGCAGCGTTGTCGCCGCCCTTGAGTTCCATATCATCAAAGCCATTCTTTTCAGGTTGGAAGTCAAGTTGTTTAACATCGTCATCCCAGATATCATCTGATATGATCCCGCCATCTGCAGACATTCCACCTTTCCCTTCGAGAGCCTCTTTGGAAGCATTTGTTGATTGAGAAACGGTAACACCTCCGTACACCTTCTGTGTGCTGGTTTGCTTTCGCTTGTTAACGAGGAACGCAACGAGAAGAATGATTGCAGTTAATCCACCGAACACAGCAAGGCCGATTTTGATCACTTGATTCAAGGTATCCTCATCAACATCCAGGGGGGAATCGCCACGTGCTTCATCTTGTAGCGAGGCGTTCCATGCATAGAATCCGAGGGCTGTTTCGTTAACTAAGCCGTTCCTGTATGCTTGGTATGCAGGATTGTTCCAGCCAATGCATCCTTCAGAGGTGTCGTTTTTATTGTTCAAGCAGTAATCTTGCTCTGTTGCAATGTTTGGACTTGTATCGTCGTAATCGGCATTTGAACCGACTCCATCACCGTCTCCATCATAATGCTCGTTTGGATCTTTATCCATAAGGGGAGATTCTGTACGGTCAACCCATCCATCTCCGTCGACATCCAGGCATCCATAGGATGGAGTCTCAACGTAACCAATGGTACTGTTAGCATCAATTTCCCAAGCCTTCGTTGAAGTCCCATATTCCCAAGGACATGTATCAGGGGCTTCACCATCTGCATTATCCCCATACCCGTCACCGTCTTGGTCTTCCCATTGAGTTGCTTGTGATGGCAGGGCGTCTGCTCCGTCGATGGCTACCCAATCTGTATCTGGGTCGGAATAACCATCGAAATCCCCGTCAGGACAACCGAAGCGGTCTATGGTGGAGAAACCATTCACCGTCGGGCAACTGTCAGGTCTAAATCCCTCTGGATTGTCACCGTAATTGTCGAGGTCTGTATCGTTCCATTGAGTTGCTTCCTCTGGGAAAACATCTCCCTCTTGGCCGTTTGAATTGTCACCGTAACCATCCCCGTCCAAATCGCTCCATTGGTCTACGTTATTTGGGAACAGATCCGGGTTTGTTCCCGTGGGGTTGTCACCGTATCCATCACCATCAACGTCCTCCCATTGCGTAGCATCAGCAGGGAATGTATCAGGATTGAAGCCGTTGGCGTTGTCTCCATAACCGTCTCCATCGGCATCACTGGATTGAGTGGAGTCGTTTGGAAAATCATCGTTGAGGTCGTTGACTCCGTCCATATCAGAATCCAAGTCATAGAACCGGATGGCAGAAGAGGTTGGAGAAGTTCCGGCGATGAAGAGTTGGCCAGAAAAGGTGCCTTTGAAACCGATAACATCACCAGTTCCGACATAGGTTTCCAATTCCGTGAATTCGGTAGAATTTACCAACGAGAATTGACCCTGTTTAGCGCCTATAGCAAACATTTCCCCATATACTCCCATGAACGTAATTTGCTTGGTATGGGGAAGATTGAGCGTGTCAACACTCCATGAATCGGTATCGAATTTGTAGACGGTCCCTCCAGTTGTTCCAGCAAGAAGCGTGCCGTTCGAAGTTTCTACAAGCGAGGAGATAATTCCCGTTGAATCCGTGATGGTATTGAGGAGAGCGCCCCCATTATCGTGAATGTAGATTTTCTTATCGTAAGATGCAATGGCAAGGCGTCCATCTGTTAAAATTTCGAACGCACTGATTCCAGATGAAATGGTTGTAGAACCGATACCGGTTGCCATGGACGCAGTATATTCCTCTGCTTTTCTTTTTCCAGCATATTGAGCGATCCATAAGTCACCTTGATGGTCCCATTCAACATCGTTAACGGGGTCTGGGAGGGTGATGTTTTCTGTAATTGATTCCGTACTCAACTGAACAACGTAAGCTCCTCCTTGGTGGGCAATTGCGACGAGCTCTTTAGCGTCATCAAGACGGGCATTCTGCGCATCTACCTCAAGGAAAAGTGTCCACTGCGCTGAAAGTATTCCATTGTTAAGGGCATTGATGCTGACGTTGCCATACGCATCAACGGTCAAGATTTTACCGTCATCAAGGACAGACCACAAGACCAATGCGCGGTCGAGTTCGTCGGTTTCGCCAGCATCAGTAATGTTGGGTAACTCAGCGCTTGCAAGGCCCATCGTTGCACTTTGAAGGCACAAAATTAAGATTGCAACCACAGTATATGCGCGTTTCATGATGTTACGGAAGTCACCGTATGATATGAAAAGCGCGTATGATTGTGAACGCCTCGGATGAGGTCATTCCTCATCTTCATCGTCTTTTGGGACCATTTTCTTTACCGGTTTTTTGGTAACCGGTGTCAATGTTCCTTTGACTGGACGCAATGCTGCAGTAGGTCGCCCTACCGATGAAGAAGGTGGCCCTCCTCGTTTCTTTGCCGGCATGAGCATATGGCCAACTGGTGTTAGAGTCGCTGATTCTACTGCATCTTCTACTGGAGAGAGAACGCCGCGAATTGGGCGGAGGGATGCTGATGGTTCAGGCTCTTCCACC
>DAVD01000011.1 GCA_002505405.1 Candidatus Poseidonia alphae
TCTCCGGCAAAGGAGTAAAGAACCAAGCCGCCATCGTTGTTTTCTTCTTCAAATTGGCTCCAATCAATGGCTATAAATTCATGGAACGAAGATGCACCAAGGCCGTGTTCGTCAACGGCAATGAAGGCGATCATAGCGTGGTAATAATCATCGTAATCAAAAGTGTTCAATTCATTCCAATGTGCGATTGGAATGTCCATGGTGGTGATTCCCGAGGCGTCTGTCACGGCCACATCTACGGTTCCATCGAGGTTGGTGTCCCATCCCATGGTCATTGAATCGCCGTCAACATCGATGGCGGCGTAATATGCTTTGACGGTAAAACTCTCCAAAGCCTCAGTAGTGTCGTTGTAGTTGGCATTGGAATCCTCATTCGATGTCTCTGACAAGACGTCATTCAGAATTTCGGATTGGGCGATCATTGGAGGGTTGTTGATGGTTGCTGTTGCCGTCCCAGTCGCTGTTTCTCCGCCCTCTGCAGGGGGGGTGATTCCATCATCCACCATGCCGAAGCATCCTGTGAGAATCAATAGTGCGGTCAGGGTCAATACGTTCAGTGTGCGTGTTATTTGCATGAACACACCAGTTCTTGCCGCCCAATAAACCTAGTCCCGGGTGGCGGAGGGGGCCCTGTGCGTGCGCGGAGACATTTGCATCATGCTAAAACCGCGCATGATGGGTTGTTTTCATGCTTGCTTTTGTGCTAAGTTCATAAGCCGTCGCGGGAGGCTCGTGATTGGAGAGGGATGAACTCATGTTGAACGTCACGGCCCGTCAGGACTTGATGAACAAAATTATTGAAACTTTGAGCGTGGTTGTTGAAGACGCCCGCTTCGAGTTCAAAGAAAACGGTCTGCACGCCCGTGTGGTTGACGCATCACACGTGGCTATGATCAATATGGAGGTGGATTCTGCCGCCTTTGACACTTGGGAAATTGAAGAAACCGACCTTGGTTTGGAACTCCGCAAAGTGAAGGAACTCATCAGTCTCGGTGCAGCCGACGATATGATTGAGATGGCGTACACGCCGACATCGGGTGTCATGACCTTGAACCTCGGCAAGATTGACCGAAACATTCGACCCTTGGACAACACGACCATCTCGTCGCCAAACGTTCCTAAAATCGACATCCCTTCGAAAGTTGTGATGAGCGGGGCGGCTCTTGCTCAGGCGCTTCGTGCTGCAAAACAAGTGGGTGATTTGGTCAATTTGAGCATCGATTCCGAGACCTTTACCGTTCACGTGCAAGGCCAAACGGATTCAGTCACCGTCTCTTTTGCAAAAGATGAATTGGATTCTCTTGAATGCACAAAGCCAGCCCGTAGCCAATACTCGTTGACCTACCTGGTTCCCATGGCAAAGGTCTTTGCTGGATTGGGCGAAATCACTCTTGGATTTGGCGAAAGTTTCCCGCTACAACTGAGCTTCTCGTTCAATGATGGCGCAGGCGAGGTTGTTTACTACCTGGCTCCACGTGTTGAAAGCGAGTACTGAAGTTCAGTACCGTAGATGTAGATTCACTGCTCAGTGCAGTGCATGCGATGACGAGTTCTGGATCATGTCAACGACTCAAGGCTTTGCTTTGACGAAGGGTCAGCTTGAGGGCTGGCTCCTCTATCGGAACTTCAACTGGAACGGGGTTCAGTATTCGCGCCATCCGTGACTGCATTCTTTGCAGGTCAACATTCTCGTCTCAGGCTCGTCAGAGGAACGGGTTTGTTGGAGGTAAGCGAACACTTCGATGCAATCACATTTTGGACACATGTAGGTATCCTTGGTCAACACGCCGTGTGCCTGGTCCGAGTCTTTGATGACCTCGTATTCACGAGATTTGACTTGGGTGCTTGAGGTGGCTTTGGACAAATCAACTTCCTTTCCGCCAATTTTAGTTTTCAACTTAGCAGGACCGTTGTAACCGCATTTGTAGTTGGTACAAGAGATGTCTCCCGAAGGAGTAGGGAATGAGAGGGTACCACATTGTGGGCAAAACATAAGACATTCCCGTATGACACAGTATTTAGGTTCTTTCCATTTAAAGTCTCATTTGGTTTCATAGGGCCTCATTCCAAGGTTTTCTAAGCCTTTCAGGTTGGGGGAAGGGTCAAAATCACCAGCGCATACGGCAAGCCATGTGGCTGTGGTATGATTGGCGTGCAGCAGCAATTTGTGACGGTGCTGGAAACATCGTTGACAGTCAAGTATGGAACGGCCATATGACCGAACACGGCGTTATGGAGCGCCTACGGACGGTTGAACTTGGGCAGAGCATTCCTGAAGTGGGCCAACTGCTGGAACGGTTTCCAGATGCGATCGTCTGCCTTCATGGAGATGAACGACTCCCGGAAGCAGATTGGCCGTACCCGAATTCAATTGAACAGTCTCTTGCTGACAAAGCCGCACTGCGGTTGGCCATTGAAGGAGTGCAGCGGGCTGCCAGCGATCCGGACCGACGTTTGGAGCATCTTGTTCGGGGCAGCGACGAACTCCGAGCAGCTCACCTCACCATGGAGGCACGATTGATCGAATGGACGGGACTGTTTTTCCCACTCGCAGTGGTGACCGACCGAAATGGATTTGTTAGGGATGTTGCATCAAGTTCGAGTCCTGCGGAATTTGCATCCACCGCAGGTTTGGAACTCCCCGTCGAACAGCCTTCAGATAGCGAATGGAGGTCCATTCACGAGTGGGCTCAAGACACGGCCGGCTCCAATGGGCGCTTGGACCGAATGGAGCATGCTTTGCGAGAACTTTCTACCGCCCATCTTCCTTCTGTTTCTGCATTGGTTGGCCCCCTGCTCGCCGCTCGACTCTGCGTTGAGGCCCATGGAAGAATGCGATTGGCTCGTCTTCCCTCAGGAACGGTCCAAATTTTAGGTGCTGAGAAGGCCTTTTTTAATCACCTCAAAACCGGTGCCCCTTCACCAAAACACGGTCATATCTTCATGCACCCCTGGATCAGCCGCTCACCACGATGGGTTCGGGGCAAAATTGCGCGTATGCTTGCTGGAAAAATCAGTATAGCCGCCAAAATTGACGCCTTTGAAGGTAGTCCGTGGACTGAAGACGATGTTCTTCCGGTTGAACAGCGAGTTGAAGAACTTCTTGACCAACACAAAAAACCGCCCAGTCGGCGCTGAATGGAGGAGTTTCATTGGGCGGAGGTTCGAAGCGAAATCGTGGTCCACGCCACTTGTCGTCTGCAGTAAGGTTGGACCGAAAATCGCTGTGGACCTTGAATGCTGTTCCAAAGCGAGCGGTCTATGGAGAGTCACTTCGAAGATTTTCAGGCCAAGAGTACAGACGCTGGGAACCTCATCGCTCAAAACTTGGGGCAGCTATGCTGAGAACTGAAAACGACCCAGCCCTGCTCTTGCCTCAACAAGGGGAAACGGTGCTTTACTTGGGCGCAGGACACGGTACCTCTGTCAGCCATTTGCACGACCATTTGTGCGGGGAAGACAACCGGTTTAATGGACGACTCGTGAGTGTGGACTTAGCGCCTCGCTGCCTTCGGGACTTGACCTTTCTCGCCCAAAAACGGCCGGGACTTGTTCCTGTTTTGGGTGATGCTCGTCGTCATGAAGCATGGGGTGTGTTGCTACCAAGAAAAGTCAACTGGTTGTTTCAAGATGTGGCTCAGGCAGGTCAAGTCGACATTTTCACGGCGGCTTGTCGCCGTTTCTTAGCACCTGGAGGAATGGGACTTCTATCGCTTAAAGCAGCGAGTGAACGTTGGACCGGTGAAGGCGAAGCAGCGTTGTTTGAAGAAGTGGAACAGCGCTTGAACGATGCAGGGTTCAATGTGGATGAATCCATTGAACTTGCAGGTTACGAAGACCACCATCGGTTGTTCGTGATTCATTCGCCGGAGGCTTGAATCTGCCCGAACTTCCTGAGGTTGAAACCGTTCGTCAAGGTCTCATTCAGGGCCTGCAAGGAAAAACCATTCGAGACGTTCTCATTCGCAGAGAAGGTCTTCGTTTTCCGTTCCCAGACGACCTCCCAACGTTGGCTGGTACAACCGTTGTGGATATTCGGCGTCGGGCAAAATACCTCCTCATTGACTTGGACGACGGCCGAGTCTTGCTCTCTCACCTCGGCATGTCAGGCCGCTACACTCTTTTTTCATCAGAAGAAGCAGACGCTTTGGCGGTGCCACTTTTGCAAACCGTTAACGGTGGCGTTCCGGTTTCAGCCTTTGGAAACGAAACTGGTTACGGTGGGAAGCACGACCATCTTGAATTTGTTTTCACGGACGGAACTCGAGCGGTCTACACGGACCCCCGGCGATTCGGCGTCATTGATTTGTTTCATCGCCTTGAGGAGCCGGTTCATGCTTTGTTGGAACGATTGGGTCCTGAGCCGTTTGAGCAGTGGACTGCAAAGGATTTGGCCCGAGCGTTACATCAACGAAAATCCGCAATTAAAGTGGCGTTGCTGAATCAACACATCGTCGTAGGGGTTGGAAATATCTACGCTTGTGAAGCGCTCCACCGGAGCGGTATTTCTCCTGAAAAGGAATCAAGAACATTGGTCCGAAAGAACGGTACGCCCACCCTCCGCTTGGAGCGCTTGGTCACCGAAATCAAATCTGTTCTCAATGAAGCGATCTCATCGGGTGGCTCTACACTCAACGATTTCGCTTCTGTTGACGGCACATTGGGATATTTTGCCCACCAATTTACAGTGTATGGGCGGGAAGACGAACCCTGCTTGAAGGAAGGTTGCGGCGGTATTATTGAACGGATTACACAGAGCAATCGCTCCACGTTCCTTTGTCCTCGATGTCAACGTTAATTCACTCGAAATACGATGGTGAGGGCAAATCCCCAGAGTACCAAGGCTGTTATTCTGTGGATGATGACTCCGTTTTTCTTCAATGTGTCCAGCAGTGGCGTCCCGGTCAGTGCAACGGCTACGGTCAGGTACCACAGCGTGTCTATGGCCATACCGAGCATGCCTACGGCAACTTTGCTCTCAAATTCCATTCCAGGGCGCAGGACCTGGGATAATACTGCTACGAGGAACAGTGCGATTTTAGGATTGAAGAATGCGATCGCAAATCCTTCAGTAAAGCCTTGGCGATTGGATGCTTGGTGAGCGTTATCCTCAAAATCCCCATCCATATTCCACATAGAATACCCGTACCAAATGAGGAGGCAGCATCCGATGACCTGGAGCGTGAGAAATACATTTGGTGCCTCTTCGAGAAGAACAATCAAACCGAATACGGCGAGTGCAGCATAGACTCCAAATCCAACACCATGGCCAATAGCACATACCATGCCCTGCTTCCTTCCACCGAGCATGGTGTTGCGAAGGACGACCATCAAACTGGGTCCTGGAGAAACTGCTCCCAGAAAGAAGACGGTCCCTGCCGCAAGGAGAATGTCCCATTCAACCACCGACATGGCTGAACCTATCGGGGGTCAGTCATCAACATAGTGGGTGTCGTATCTGGCTCATAGGAGATAGAGAGTGAATCCCATGCCTGCATCCTTCGACTTGAGTAAATCCGAATAGTTCAGGCTCCACCTGATGAGGGATTCGTTCATTCGTTTCTTACGGATCACTTGGTCGTAGGCGTTGCTCAATGCTCGAGATGCATCGGTGGCTCCATTTGTTTGTTCCATGCTAACCCATCAGCATCTTCCTACTTTAATGTTCTTTTACGTGCATCATTGGTCAAATCGTGCCGGAATGCGGAAATAAAATATCTTTTTATCCAAATTATTGGGATTTTTCAGTAGATTGAGGTTTTCCCTGCAAGACACAAGGGCCTGGCTGTAACCTCTTGTGTACGGATTTCAGATACACAACGGTTCGCAGTTCGTCCTGTTCGTCCCTAGCGTTCAACAAGGCCCACTGAAAGCCCTTGTGGATAACTCTCTCATACACATGGGTGTTATGGAGAGCCCTCGTGAACATATTCTATTCACTCATCCACTTCACTAGACTACTACATTTTGTCTGGTAGGCTATGACAAAGCCCTCTGCGAGATCTCTTATCAGAGAAAAATGAAATCAATTAGTTTGTGTCAATTTAGTTTAAATACACGCAAGGATTAATTTTAACGATGATGATATGACGTTTGATTCAGCATATGAGCCTTTTTTCCAGCCCCCTGGCTGGATTGTTGGTCCTGTATGGGCCGTGCTTTACACCTGCTTAGCGTTCAGCATCACAACCGTGCTCAATGTTCGTGAAGAAGTACAACAGTCGTACCTGATCGTCGCCTTGTTCTTCATCCAACTTGCCGTCAACCTCGCTTGGCCCTCGATGTTCAATTCCGAACGTTATCTTCTTTCTTTGATGATGATCGTCGTAATGGTGGTGTTCACTGGCATCTATGCCTTTGCTGTCTACAAACCTGCTCCAACAGCCTCCATGCTGGTTTGGCCATACATTGCTTGGGTGAGTTTTGCTGGTGCCATCAACCTCGCTTACTACCTTGAAGCGTCCTGAAAAAGGAGCTAATGGTGTGAGACTCAATCCTTGACCCTTGATTTCGTGACCAGCCAATCAAATCATGCACACCTGCGACTGCATGCACAAGGGGACCCCTTGCATACGCCCGCATCTGCTTGGGTAGCCATAATGGAGAAACTCACGGAAGGGTGTTGGAAAGGGTGTCACGTAAACAATTAGTTTTGACTCATATGGAGGGTCACCTCTGGATGAATTCGTAGAACCTGCTAAGAAACCTCATTATGTCGCTAAGTTTCAAAACATCACTTTAAGTGTAAAGATTGAACAATTTGAAATTAAGGCGAAAAAAATGAGTGGAAATATATCAAAAATTGGATTTATAGCAAGTATGTTGTCAGTTGTAGGGTCTCTCTACATTTACTTCGGTAACGGCACCGAAAACCTAGGAATATTTGTGGGTCTTTGGGCTCCAACACTGATCCTAGCATCAAAAGAAATTGAACAAATGCTGGAAAAGTAATCCTAAGTCGTTAGGAAGCCTTGAACGAGGCTCCCCGGTGGTATGGACAACAGCATTCGCATTGCAGTCTGCATTGTTTGTCTTCGACATAGTATGGAAATTGGCACAGACCCCTGTGGATACCGATTGATGAACTGCTTCAGCTTTGGAAAAGGCGGTCTATTGCATCGTTTTCAAACGAAGGCTCTCGAGTCTTCTGGACGGTCTTATCGCATCTGCCTCGACGCGATGCGTGCGGCTCCAAGCGCAGCAATGATGCTGGTTGCCACTCCAAATCCAGGCACATCTTCTTCTGTTGGGACCTTCGTATCCTCTTGCGGTTCAACGATCGCTTCAGCGTATACTCCATCGATGCAGGTTCCCTTTCCAACCGTGAAATCAGATGTTGCATAGGACCACAATGATGCATTTTTACCATAAGAATTGAGGTCATCGCTTTCGTACAGGGAAGCATTGACCGAATAGCATCCTGGCTGCAATGAAAACACGTGTTCGTGTTGTTCACCGTCCATTTCAATACCGTTCCACAACCAGAGGCTCTCCTCACCTCCATCGCTTAATTTCTCAAGGACGAAAAAGGCAGTATAGGTTGAACCATCATAGAGTTCACCCACTTCGGCCTGGAGTTTGTAATTCCATGTGGAGTCATTGTTTGCAAGAGTGTTCATCGGGCTGATGTAGTTCAACGTGATGTTTTCGTTCCGTTCAACGGGTTGAGTTTTCTCTCCCCAAAGCCATACCATGTTGCTTTCATGCTTGTTGGTGTCTTCACCGATGAGAACTCGACCGTCGTCAAGAACGACAAGATTGTCCGGCCCCGCAAGGTTGTTGATATCGCATTGGTTTTGCGCTGAAGACATGTACGGGCCTCCGGATATTGCGGGGTCAATTCGGTTAACGTCCCATCCATCGCCCAACGTCATTCGGTAGACGATACCACAGGAATTTTGTGTGACATCAATATCGTCCCGTCCATCGCTCATTGCAGATTCAATTCTTGACATCGCCAGATAGAGGCTATCAGGGGACTTTGCATTGAATGCAACCCCTTCCATCTTGTTCCATTCATCACTGGCTCCAAGGGCAGCCGCCGCCTTTCGTGATTCAAGGAATGCGACTCGGTCATCAGCGGCTGAGCCTACCGTTCCATCACCGTTCAAATCTTCATTCAAACGCCCTTCTGCCCAATCGTTGATTTCAGCATCTGTAATGTAGGAATTTTGTCCTGACACGAAATCATCGGTTGTGATGCCATCGTATTCATCAATCCAAGTTTGAATTTCAGCGTTTGAAGACGAGGCCATTCCCTTCCACTCAACATCAAACCCAGTAATGGCGGAGTCCCTGCTGTTGTCTTGAGCGACTTTGGCCCCGTAGAGCGTCCCTGAACTGAGGTCACCAGCAGCATCGGCGACGAACTTGAAGAGGACCGTATCATACCCATCGTCGGTAAGGTAAACCGTTCGTTCATCCGGCATGACCGCTGCATTTTCATGTGAGAATCGGCCCATAGCAAGATGCCTGGCGAAATCGGGTTCAACGCTCGCTGCGTTTTCGATTTCAACAATGTATCCATAATCGTAGGGATTTGGATAGTATCCGAGGTATTGTTCCAGTTTGGTTTGATCTGAATGGTACCTGAAACTGTCATCGTTCCAATATTGTGTGTTATCGAAATACAGTTCTTCGGAAAAGAGCGGTGAGCCCCAAGGACTCATACTACCGAAACAAAACACCCAGCCTCCGTTGATGCTGCTGAGGTTGAGCATCCTGCTGGACAACACGGACCATTCAGAAGAAGTGCTGTCCCATTCGAGTTCCAATTGGCTGATGCCTGCTGGTCGGTCTTCCCAAGCAGTGTAGAGGAAACCGTGAGTGCCGTTGGTGTTGATTGGGACAAAGGCGTTGTAGTCGGGTTTCTTGCTGAGGAGAATTTGCTCCCCATCATCGGCAGCGTAAATCCCTCCCGCAACACCTGCTTCTGAGAGTTCATCGCCGTTTTGTAGAATGACTTGATAGTCGCCATAGGACGTTCGAATACCATGCCAGATGTCATTTTCACTGCTGGATGAGTCAAGTTCAGGAACGATTTCGGGAAGGTCATTCCAATCGATTCCATTGATGACTCCAATGGTTGCCTTGTAGTGGTCTTCGTCGGGATGCATGGCGTTAACGAAGAAGTTCCCGTTGGCATCGATGTGCATTCCAGTCACTTCTGCTTCTGGAGGTAGCATCATGATCCGAGTCATCGACTCTGGAGTCGTTTTTTCAGCGTCCTCAGCCGTTACGAGAGGGAATGCGCTCAATGTAAGCAGCAAGCCAATTGAGAGCAATATCAATGCGGGCTTGGTTCCCATGTTTTTTTCAGTGAAGCGTGAATCAAAAACATTCCTCAAGAATCAAACGAACTTCAGGAACCAACTCACATCTGATCATACGATGGGAGTTGAACTGTGCTCAAGTGAAAAAGTATCCACACGTCTGTACAAACGTACACGAGGACTTCTTGCTCAACCCAAATCGCAGGCGATTTTGGTGCAAGCAGGTTCGTTTGGAATCTCATTCAGAGGCTTCTTCAGATGCTTCCTCGGAAGCGTCTTCAGATTCTACATCAGCCATAGCGGCGTCATGGTCCTTTGCTTCTTCCATTGCTTCAGTTTCATCTTCAGGAGCGTTAGCTGCGGAGATCATCCCGATAGCAATAAGAGCGATTCCACCAATCCAGAAGAGAAGCGTGAGGTAGTCGATTGGATGGTCAAAGTTGGTCCAATAAGCCATTCCGTCTTGGTTGGTGACAATTGCACTTTCCATGTCTTCTGCATCGCTGGCGCCAATCATTGAAGCCGACTTAATTTGGAACACAGGCACCAAATCAGACATGCTTGGTTCGCTTGCTTGGTTGGTGTGGGCACGAGTGTCCAAGTAGAAGGTTGAGGTTGATTCTCCAGCGATGATAAGACCAGAGAGTTGTTCTGCTTCCATCGTGATGTTGCTGCCGAAGTAAACTGGAAGCGCACCGGGCGTTGCATCAAGCAAGGAGTACGTTTCCAAGAGGTTGGCCTGGATGGAACGCTTTGTTGCATCAACAGTCGCAGTGCAGACGTCAACCGGGATGTTCTTCACTGTTCCAGTACCATCGCAGGTGATCTCAGCAATGGCGTATCCGCTGACGTCGACAAGGTCTCCAGTTCCTGTCACGAAGCCACCTGTAGTATTGACAAGGGATTCAGGCGTGATGAGGCCGTAGGTTGCAGCGAACATAGCATCGTTACGCCATGAAAGTTGTGTTGAACCGTCTTCGAGCAAAGTTTCGCCCTTGTCACAGGTATCAACTTCTCCAGTACACATGGTGTAGTTGGTTCCGTCGCCGTTTGCAATTCCTGCTGAACCGTAGTAGGTAGCGTTGGTTTCAAGCGAGGCCCATCCAGCGCTCATGTCCATAGGATTGCCTGTGGCCAAGAATGCACTGACTGGGTCATGCCATCCGAGCAACCAGCTGTTGAAGGATTGAGTGAGGTAAGGCGTGGTTCCAAAGCTGGACATCAGGTATCCTGGGACAAACGATTCACTGGTTGTTCCATAAATTGGCCCCATCATGAGTGCACGCATAGCGTTAGCAGCGTTGGTATCAACACCGTATAGGGCGGCGATGGTGTTTTCATCCCAAGCCATTGGAGCACCTGGTCCCATG
>DAVD01000005.1 GCA_002505405.1 Candidatus Poseidonia alphae
CGGGTTTTGAGTGTTCGCTTTCAGTGAGGCTTTCACAATGGTGTGCGTATGCCCATGGCTCGAACGACACACCAGCCTGCTCTTGCTTCGTAAATTGCAAAGGCACCGCCAAGAGTCAGGCCGGCAACGGTGATCCATCCCGGTCCGAATGTGAGTACCTCTGCGGCCAGTAAGCCAGCGAGGAGAAGTGCTGCTGCAATCGAAACGACCCCACTAACGAAGCGTGCTACTTTCCCTCTGGCGTCAATATTGCATTGTGGCATGAACAGTGATTACGACCTGGAGTATATCAAGAACTGTTTTCAAACATCAAACGATGATGTGGAGCCAACGGAGGGACTCGAACCCCCGACCGTCTGATTACAAATCAGACGCACTACCAGACTGTGCTACGTTGGCTTCATCCGTTGCGTGTGGGCACCCCTTGATGAATGAAGCGGATGGTCATCCAAGAAAAAGTGGGGTCAAGTCAAAGAACAATGGGGCTAACGGTGGGGCATGGATGATTCACCTGGTATGCAATTTTTGTCATCGCATGGCAAATCCAAAAGCGGCAGTGATGTCATCTTTAGCTGGTTTGCTCGCTATCAAAATGCCGCTGGTGCAGGGGCAGATGCTGTCAACGGAACGGTAGGGGCCTTGCTTGAAAACGATGGAAGTCTTGCCATCAACACCGTTGTAGATTCTGCCTTGCGAGAAGCACCTCCCGTAGAATTCGCCGCCTATGCTCCTCTCAAGGGCCTCCCGAACTTTCTTGACCTTGCCCAAACCTTGGCGCTTGGAGAACACCGTACCACGTTGGAGCGTCTCGGTGTGAATGGAATGGCTACGGCCAGCCCGGGGGGCTCAGGGGCCTTGTTCTTAGCCGCTTCTAATTTCGCTGAACCCGGTCATTCAGTCCTCCTTCGTGATCGGCATTGGGGGCCATACTCTGGTTTCTTGAAGGGATGCAATCTTGAGATTGCAACCTATCCACTCCTCCCAAAGAACGACGAGCCCGACCATCCACATTTTGATGCTAACGGGTTTCAGAACGCTCTCGAATCATTGGCTACTACCCAATCAACGGTCATGACATGGCTGAATGACCCAGCTCACAATCCTACTGGACTCTCCCTTCCCAGCGAAAGCAGATACGCCCTTCTCAATTTGTTCATGGAGAGTGCGACTCGACACGAAGACGTGGGTCATACGCTCCTTATCGATGCAGCTTACCACCTGTACGCAGACGAACCTCATGGATGGGCAGAAACCATCCACGAGGCACTGGACAACGGGCTTCCTTGGCCCGAAAACCTCTTGATATGTTTTGCAGTTTCCCTTTCCAAATCGCATACCATCTACGGTCTAAGAACAGGGGCACTGGTTTGCATTCATCCAGATGAAGCCACCTTAGAAAAATTACGGGAAGTCATGGGAGTTACTGGTCGCCAAACATGGTCGGCTGCTCCACGAATTGCCCAGTATGTTCTCAGTGAAATGCACGGGTCGGAAGAAGGCGGAGCGTCCTGGGGGAAGGAACGTGACCGACTCGCCTCTCTTTTGATTGAGCGTAGGGATGCGTTTGTCAAGGCATGTGCTGAATTGGAGGTGCCCGTTAATCCAACCCATGATGGCTTCTTTGCGTGGTATGAATGCTCAGATCCTGTCGCAGTAGCCGAGGCATGCGCCGACATGCATGTCTATTTGGTTCCACTTAACGGGGGTGTTCGGATTGGACTCTGCGCCATTCCACTTGAGCAAATACCCAAAGTCGCTGAAGCCCTCAAAGCAAGTCAACAATGATGTGATTTCATGACTCGTCTGTCCCGTGAGAATTTCCTCATTACCGGTTTTATTTGCATTGTTTTCGGTGCATTCATGACCGTTGCAGGCCTTGGTTCAATGGCCGTGACGGTGGGTTTGTTTGGAATTGTATTTTTCTTGGTCGGTATGACGATGAGTCGACAGGTCGGTATGTCTCCCGAAGCCGTTGCTGAATGGTCTCCTGGCGGTGAAATGCTTCCGGATGCTGGGCGCGTGATGTACAGAGTTGACGTGACTCTTGATGAGCCGGTTCGTTCCTCAATTTTATGCGGTCCGTGCGGTCATGTTGAATTGGTTGTGGGGGGCAAACCGTCCACGTATACCTGCCCCTCCTGCAAGATGATGCTGTGGGATGAAGAAGAATAACTTCGCAACATTTGAATCATTTTAGACGGTGATTTCAAGTCGGGTGTTCTGCTGGAAGATGCATGGATGCTCCGAATCTGCTGAATCCAGAGCGACGGATGTTGCTCAAGATGCAGCAAAGCGAGCAGACCGTTTGGTCGCTCGAAGAAATTTTGGTGGCGTGTGAATGGTCCGACCAAGCCGTTGCAGTTGGAGCGGGTCACGGCCTTGAGAATCATGGTTTTGTTACAGTTGAAGAACACCTGACCACTGAAATCCGGTTGGATGCAGAAGGCGAGAAAGCCATTGCATCTGGACTTCTTGAACAGCGACTGTGGGATTGGATGACCGCTGTCAATGAACCATCCATGCGAGCATTACAAACCGAATTTGAGCGCCATGAAGCAGGACCTGGTGTCGGATTACTCAAACAACTCGGAGTGAGTATTGACGGTGGTATTCTCGTTGCTCAAGACCCTTCCCATGTTGAATTGGTTCTCAAAAAGCGTCTGGATTTTCTTAATGCTTTGCCGGCTGAAATGGTTCAAATAGATAGCGAAATGCTCCACCACTTTAGACAACGCAAGGGCTTGATCACTTCGCTGGAACAAACGATTCGGTCATGGTCGATCACCGTTGCGGGAAATGCAGTACTTGGTGAACAATTGAAGGAAAGTGTGGTCATTTCGGAACTCACTCCTGAATTGCTTCAAACCGATGATTGGAAGGATGCCGAATTCAGAGCCTTTGATGTAACGCTTGAATCAGCAACACCCCGTCGAGGACGAAGCCATCCAATGCAAGCCTTGATCGAACGAATTCGTTCGGTGTTCTTGGAAATGGGATTCTCGGAACTGGTCGATGATTATGTTCAAACGGCCGGGTGGAACATGGATGCTCTCTTTATTCCCCAAGACCACCCTGCTCGGGAAATGCAAGATACATTCTACCTCAAAGAGCCTGCGAAAATGGAATTGTCAGAGGATTTGATGGGCAAATGGAAGTCCATCCACGAACATGGTGGAGGTACAGGTTCCACTGGATGGGGCGGCTCTTTTTCTTTTGATACTGCCCAACGTCCTCTTCTTCGAACCCACACGACAGTGAACACCATTCAATACCTCGCTCAACATCCAAAAGAAGCATGTCGGGTCTTTTCTGTTGACCGGGTGTTCCGTAAGGAAGCGATTGACCGCACCCACTTGCCCGAATTTCACCAGATTGAAGGCATCATCATGGAAGAAGGAGCCAACCTACAGATGTTGGTTACGACACTCAAGACCTTCTATGCGAAAATGGGATACCCAGAAGTCCGAGTTCGACCTGCTTACTTCCCATACACGGAACCAAGCCTTGAAATCGAGGTCAAATGGCATGGGAAATGGCTTGAACTGGGTGGAGCAGGTATTTTCCGCCCCGAAGTCACTGAGCCTCTAGGCATTGAATCTCCAGTACTGGCTTGGGGGATGGGGCTTGAGCGCCTCGCTATGCTCGTCCTCGGACTTGACGATATTCGCCAACTTTACATTTCTGATTTGGATTGGCTTCGGCAGCAGCCTCTGCTTTGATGGAGTAACCCTAACTTTGATAGAGTAAATCCGTCCTACTCTGTATATGGAACCCCCTCAAACCATCTCTCTGATGCTTTCCAACGTTGAAACAATCCCTGGCCATTCCGTAGTCTCTTCACTCGGATTGGTCACCGGTTCTACCGTACGTGCAAAGCATATCGGGAAAGATATTTTTGCTGGTTTAAAGAACATCGTTGGGGGAGAGCTCAAGGCCTATACAGAATTGCTCAACGAGTCGAGAAACGAAGCCCTTCAACGAATGATGGCTGACGCAAATTCACGAGGAGCAAATGCAATTGTGAACGTCCGCTTTGCAACCTCCAACGTTGCTGCGGGTGCATCTGAACTTTTCTGTTACGGCACTGCAGTCGTCGTCCAGTGAGGCGAGGACATGGATTTTGAACTCATTCTATTTATTCTCCTTGCGTTATTCGCACCTCTTGCTTTTCCCTTATTTTCTTGGGCCATCGGCCGTTGGTATCAGGGCACGCTCTTGAATGCGCTTAACGAACAAGAGAAGCAACAGAATGATGCATTTGGGGGTCACCTCGTTGGTTCTACGTCAAGCAAGATGACCACTCTTTCCGCACAGAGTTCAGTACTTCTCCATACAAGCATTGTTGTTGGTCCGTCCATAGGGCAGATGTTCTTCATGTGGGGTAAATCCATTTTTGGCGGACGACTTCATTCCTATGATGTCGTCATTCAATACGGGCGAAGAGAGGTTACTCGCCGGTTGCAGGAACAAGCAACTCAACTCGGCTGTTCATCCATCGTCAATCTACGTATCGAAACTTCGACCATCAGTTTTGCAAAAAATCAGAAAAATAAGACATCGTCAATGGAATTCTTAGCCTATGCTACCGGAATTCGTAACTGATTTTTATTCCCACTCTTCTCGAAATCGCTCCCGGCGACCGACAGCTTCGTCTGTTGAATGTTCTCCATCGGGTGTTGCTTCACCAGGGTCAATGAACGTTGTATTCTTCTCAAATTCATCATCGTTGTTGTTGGCCTCCATTTGGTGATGAAGAAATCTCTTGAAGTTCTCTTTGCTGGCTGCTTTGAAATTGAAATCCTCCTCATCACCGTTTGATTCCCGATTACGCCTTCGTTCCATTCGTTCGTCGTTCATTCGCTGACGATGCCGTTGCTGCCAGAACATTTGAAACAACATTCGCTGCATCTTTGGGTCTTCCGTTAACGGATGTTCATCGGGCCATTCAAACTCCATCACCTGTTGAATGAAGGCGTTGTACACGGTGAGGAACTTCTCCATGTCTTCAATGGTGGTATCAGCATCAGATTCCAGTGTGGTTTCATCGTTTTCTTCTGCACTTTTGTCGTTTTCGTCCATGTCATTCGCCGAGGAATAAATTGGTTGAGAGTATATCAACTCCCGAGGTGGATGAGAACGCATGCTCAAAAAGGGGAAATCTGTCGGGGGTACCATGGAACTGGTCGGGATCGTGAGTAGCGGGCTAGGCAGAGCACATGTTTTCATGGCGCAGCCCCACTATCAGGAACAGTTCCGTGAGATTCTAGGTCAGACTGCTTGGCCGGGCACACTCAATGTCCACATCGAGCCGAGCATCTTGAGCCAATACATCGCTCTGCGCCAACGAGCCGGAATTGATACACTTGACGCTCCAAAACAATCCAGGGAGGATGCACAACATCATGACGTATCCGCCTACGAACTGATACGGGTTCGCGGTTTTCTGCGAGACGGTGTATCGTTTGGAGGAGCCTCAGCGTTTGAAGCCACCATCACAAGCAACGATGTTTCGATGAAATGCGCCCTGCTCATTCCTGATTTAACCCGTCATGTTGATGTTATCGAAGTGATTTCTTCAGCGTTTCTTAGAGAACATTTTGACCTACGCGATGGCGATGAAGTAACGCTTTCACTCCCTTGAGTTGTGATAACTCAACGGTAGGGTTCCAATCGTGGCCCATTCGCTGTAAAGCATGGTTTTGACTTCGTGTTGTGCAGCACGTTGCCATCGAGAGCGACGGGTCCGCTCAGCCGTTCGTCCCGTTGGCGGTGGGGAAAGTGAGGTTCTATGACTTGACTCGGGTAGCGGGAATTCATCCCATGAGACACCCCACAAAACAAGCCATTCCGGCGGTGCAACGCCAAAATCTACTGGCTTCATCGGTTCTTTTATGGCTTCCACAATTTCTTCGAGGGCCAATTCGCCGATGGCCAAACGGAAGAGGGCGTTGGCTGTCCTCCTCACCTGATTCCACAAAAAGGCCACTCCGGTCAACTCGAAGCCGATCAATCGACCGTCTTCCATCCAAGGTTCAGCCTTGAGGATGGTTCGCATCGGATTCTTTCCTTCTTCCAAGCGAGCAAAGTTGCGTGCATCGTAAGTTCCAACAAAGCATTGAAGCCAGCTTGTGAACTCTTCAACATCGGGAGCCCTCCAAAACTCCATCCCTTCTAAACGATACCTGTAGACTCGAAATGCGGCCATTCGTGGGTTCCAGTCTTCCTCGACTTCTTCTACGGTAAGAAATGCGATGTTTTTGTCCAAACGATCATCAATGGCTCGAATCATTTTTTTCGGGGTAAGGGCGTTCCAAAGTTCCCGTTCAAGTGTCACAATGCCACCGTTTACACGAACGTGAACGCCTGCATCCGTGCGACTTGACAATACGAGAAGATGATCTTCATTATCCTTGTCAAGCCATTTAAGCGAACGGAAAACGTTGATGAGTTCGCCTTGTACGGTGCGAACATCAGGTTGAATTTGGCTGCCGTGAAAGGCGTCTCCGAGATAACCGATGCGAAAGAAAAGGCGAACCGTGGAGGTCACCCTTCGCACCTCATTCTTCAGAGCCCAGGGTTTCAATGGCTTCCTCAACCGAGTAGCCAAGAGCCCCAACAGCCCATTGAAGGGCCTGCTTGAGCCAGGGTTGGACCATTGCATTCTTTCTGGACGGGTCCATGACTTCAATGGCGTCAACAAGATTACGGCTGGCGGTGAAAAGGATTTCGTCAACCGGAATGTCTTCCAGTTCAAGGCGCCGTGCATAGCGTTGGAATTCCTTCACAGCAACCGGAATTCGGCGGCATTCAAGGGCAAAGGATGCGAAGTCTGCAATGTACTCCATGTTTTCTTCATCGAGTTCCATTGCGGTTTTGTAGGCTTTCATGATCTTTCGGCCGGCGATGACATCGTCTTGGGCTTCGGTGTTTTTCATGTTAGCAAACTCTGCCCACATGTGGTGGAGTTCAGGAACGTCAGCATGGTCTTTGATTTTCCCTTCAAGGTCTGCAAGTGCACCGTCAAGGTCACCGTTGCTGAACATTTCAATGGGGCCTTGGAGTAATTCTTGTGACATCGTTACCATCTCGTAACCCTGCGTAGGGCACAGTACTTTTCAAGCCTCGCTTGAAGCATTCAAGCGTCTTCTTTGGAGATGGCGGTTTTGAGATCTTCAAGCAGATTGGATGAGGAATGCTTCTTGTGCATCTCATTAAGCATCAACTTGACGTTTTCCCACTTGCGGATTTTGTAGAAGCAATGCTTTGGGTCTGGGTCGACACGACGCGACGTGCGTTGGTAGGAGAGGAAGGCGAAAAAGGACTTGAAGAAGCCTTTTCGAACCTTGCTTGCAGTTGAATCTCCGGAGTTCTCCGACGACCCACCGCCTGACGTGCCTGCGCTGATGCCGACCGACTCATCCACAAGTCCAATTCCAGAATCGGTCATGATGGTCACTGTCGCATATCCAAGCAATGTACCCATGGGGGTGCGCTCGACCATGACTTCTGAAATGCGGTCAAAGAGAATGCGTCGGTGGGAGCGAGAGAGCATAAACGAGTGTTGGAAGATGACTGCATTTGAAGTGACTGCGTAAGAAAAACTGCGTTGGTAAAACCAAGTCGCTCCCCAGAATCCTAATGTGAAGACAATCCCAAACCAAAAGTAACTGTAATCAATAGGGATGAAAGGTTCCATGTTTTCTGCCAGGAATATGTTTGCAATCGTGGCCACAAGTTGGTCAATTTGAACGATAACTGGGGCGAGTGTAATGACGAGAAGAGCCATCGTTGTCCACCGGCCAGAGGTTGAGACATTGAGCATTCGGTTGATCCAAGTGATTCCACCCATGACGACGACGAAGCCAATCGGAAGGTCTTCACCGGATGAAAGGTCGAGGATGGTGCTGAGGAGTTTGAGACCAAACGATGCATCACCGCTGGCTTTAGGCGGGTCGGTGAACAGAAGGTGGACCCCGAAAACCAGCAGTCCAATCAAGTACATTCCCAAGAATGCAAGCGTACTTGGTCGTGCTTCACCGTTTTCCAAAACGGATTCACCCGATATCAATCTGTACTTCTTATTTAGCGCTTCAATGCGGGCGTCTTCGGAAGATTCGAGGGTCGTTGCCTCGGTCTTTTCGTCTGTTTCGGGTGCCGGTGAATCTGCGGACATGTCAAGGCCTCTATACCGGGTTAGAATCACTTATGACAAATACCTTACCCCGTTTGAGCCTTAAAATTCAGTGAAGGAAGCCCCATGAGTGTTCAGCGTTTCCTCTTGCCCAACCGTAACTTTTCCGAGTGCGCTGGCCGAATTCGTCATGGATTTCCAATTTCTTTAGTTCAAGTGGATATTCATTGTAGGTGAGGTGTGACCAGAGCCCACCTCGCGTGGGTTGGTCAAAATGCCAGTGTGCTCGGTCAACTGCTTCAACCTTGAATTGGACCGTCGTTCGCCCATTCCACATCCGAACAGAAAATTCGGGTAGAGGGGAGCCTGGGCTTTGTCCATGTGGTCCTTCGACACGATGTGAAACGGTTTTGATGACCTCGACCCTCGCAAAACGTTCGGTTCGCTGATGTTGGGCATCATGGAACAATCCACCTTGTGAGAGTCCGATGTGTTGGATGTCTCGGCGTTTCCATGGTCTTGGGTTTCGAGCGGTGATGGTCGGCGCTAAATGGGGCAAAAACCAATCCAGATATGAGCCGTCTTCAAAGTGCAATACACCCCAATACCACGGAGGCGATGGAGCTTGTACGCACACCTTTTGGAAGTATGCGCTTCCTTGGACTTCTTCTCCGGCGATTGTTCCTTTGACCTTTGTCCCATGAACTCGTAAAATGTCATAGCCCATATTGGCGGCGTACGTTGCGGTTGACGGTCGAGCGACCGACATCGCCGGATTCCACGGTGTAAATTGAAGCGACATGTCTTTTGGAGCACCGTTGTTGACCGCCTCCTCATCGCCTTTCAATTCCAACCAAAAGTTGGTCATGTCACTGGTAAGGCCCATCGACAAATCCTCTGTTAGCAGCGGTACAACTGCTCCGCCACCGTTTCCGAGCCCCTTCCCTGGCCAAGCAGGATGTGTGTCGTTCATTGCGATCATTCTGCAAATACGTTTGATGTAGGGTTCATGCATTCTGGCTCCATCAAACCACCATGCGCACACCATGCCGTCAATGGCCATCCCCTCATGTTCATCAAATCCAGGCCGTCCTTTCGGCGTCCAGTCTTGCCCGTTGACATCGACCAAGTCATTGTCTTTCGTTGACCACAGTACCATTAGTTGGCGTCCGCTTGGATTTCCATTCGGGTCGTCCAACATTACCAGCCACCACCACCAATCCCATGTGAGGTGCCACAAGGGTTTTCGTTGGCCAAGGGCCCACATCGTTGAGAAATCTCCATCAAAGACTGGGGGTTCAGGCGGCTTTGAATCCATTTCCTCACCTCAATCGATTTCTTTGGATTTGAACAATGCTCCACCGACAAACCAGAACGTTGCGGCTTGGAAAAGCATGACGCATACAGAAACGACAATCGTGACCAAAGGAGTCATCCCCAATCCGGAATCGGAGGCGAATATTTCCAAAGCGAGCGACCCAGTCAGCGGCTCAGAACTCTCGTAGGAGCCTCCTGTGTTGCCGCCAGCCCAAAGCCCGAGGGCGATCAAGAGGGAGGTGTCCGTCCATGTGAGAGCAGCCCCTGCATCAACAATATTCATCGCCCATCCAATGACTGAAAACCGTAGTATGGCTGCATCTGGTGCCCCCAAGGTCGTGAGAATCATGCCGAGTTCCCATGCAGCAAACGGCAGTGCCAGGATGATGCCGTGCTTCCAGAGAACGCCGAGCAAACAAAACAGCATGGCGTAAACGAGGATGGAGAGAAGCGATGCAAGAAGCACCGCCATCCAGACTCCAAGGTCACTGAATCTGAAAAAGCCCTCACTTGGTCCGAAGAACCCAGTAACCAATGCAGCCAGAACGACCATGCCCGTCATGTAAGGCCAAGCGAGACCAAGGAATCCCATGATTCGGTAGAGGAATACCTCGGACCTTGCAATCGGTTTGGAGAGCATGTAATGCATGGTCCCCGAAGACATCTCGTCCCGAATAAGTCCAGTCGCCATAAACAACGGGACAAAGATTCCAATCAGGAACACAAATCCAAATTTGCCCAGTGCTAAAACAAACGCACGATGGATGGATTCCTTAGCGTATGCATCTTCATCTGGGTCTTCATCTACATCATTGTCGCTGTTGATAATGGCTTCATTGGAGTAGACTTCGGAAGAAATTTGAACGTCACAAGCGATATTGTTGTTGTTCGTATCCTGTTGTGAGGCAGTTTTTTCTTCGGTTCTACAATCTCCATCATCGTCGTAACCATAACTCCCTTCCGCCAGTGAGTCAATATCAAAACCGTCTTCATTGATCCACTTAGAAGGGTCATCGGGGGCCACGGGCGGGTCGAGTAGCCCTGGGTGCGATTCGGAATCGAGGATATCGGTTCCATAGAGGTTCTCTTGCCCGTTGGGATATCCGTCCATGTCAAAATCTCTTGAATCACCATCGTTATCGATAGCATCGTATTCCCTGAGCATTGAATCGATGTAAAACATCGTTAGCACGGCCATTGCAATGAATCCGACACCCATGACAACCCACGTTGACAAACGTTTTCGTTGCTGCCGTAGGGTAAACTCCGCAACCGCCATCGCTTTGCGGTCCAAGGCTCGCCAAATGGTCTGCTTCTCGCTCATGCTCCGCCCCCAGTAAGGTG
>DAVD01000019.1:0-60602 GCA_002505405.1 Candidatus Poseidonia alphae
CCTGAAGGCGTTAAGTCGGTTTGAATAATGCTTCATTCAAAATGCATAAGCGCATTATAGGTCGTATTCGCCCGAAGCCATCAATCCCTCAAAGAGGAAGGGACCTGCAGGTACAACTGCTGCAATGAATCCGTGAATGAGGGCAGTGAAGGACCAATGCTTGCCCACGCCGAGGAAAAGAAGGCCGATGTAGGCCACGAACAGGCCTCCATGCAGGGTACCAAACAGGGAGACCATCTCTGGCTCTCCTGCAAAATACTTCAACGGCATGGCGTAAAACATCAACGTGAGAAAGGAAAAACCTTCCAAGTAACCTACAAACGCCACCCACTGCTTCATGCTTTGACCTCAACCATCGGCCTACTTGAACCGCACGAAGGGCAAAGTTGGTCGTCGGTATCAGCGTAATCGTGCTTGCATGCGGGGCAGGTTGCAGAGAGTTCCATCTTGCCCATTGATTCCACGGCTTCACCTTGCAATGAAAGATAGCCACTGGCGACGTTGCCTACAGTGTAGCGTCCTGCACCGCCCAAACGAACCAACAAGTCCGGGGGAAGTGTAACGGTCCCCGTTTCGTCGATGATCAGTTCTCGGTCTTTGCTGAGGTCTTCAACGTCAATCGTCTCACCGTGTTCAGCGACAAATCGTCCATCCCGCAATTCAAGCGAACGGTTAGCAAATGCTGCGACTTCTTTCGAGTGAGTCACGATAAGGAACGATACACCATCGTTTAGATGCAAGTCCTTGAACAACGCCAATACTTCACGGCTGGTTATAGGATCCAATGCCCCCGTAGGCTCATCGGCTAAAATCAAGCGAGGCTTGGTAATCAGTGCACGGGAAATGGCGACACGTTGTTGCTCACCACCGCTGAGCATTGCCGGCAATGCATTGATTCGGTGACCCATACCCAAACGGGTAAGCATTGCATCGGCGAGTTGAAGCGCTTTCTTTGAAGATACACCTTGGTGACGAAGGGGTTGAGCGACATTGTCTCTGGCGTTGAGGTTGGGCAGCAAGTTACCTTCTTGGAAGATGAAGGACACCGTTTTCTGGCGCAGCTCAACCAATTCTTGTCCGGAGAGGCGCGTCATGTTCCTTCCGTCTAGACTAACGGACCCTGCACTGGCTTTCATCAGTCCACCAAGACATTTCATCAACGTCGACTTTCCTGATCCCGAAGGGCCAACAACAGCGATTGCTTCGCCGGCTTTCATGTTGATGTGAAGCCCCCTAAGGGCCACAACGTTGCCGTCTTCAGCCTTGGATTCGTACACGTGATAAAGGCCGTCTGCTTCTAAAATCGTATCTACCAACTTCATTCCCCCTTGAGCACACTGGCTAGGTCCGACTTCAATGCACGCCGAGTGGTAACGAGAAGCGCCACGACCACAGCTGCAAACACAGCCAGAGAAACCAAAATGATCTGCGTCCATGGATAGACCAGCGTCCGATTTATCGTCGTCGATGAACCTCCGAAGATTTGGAAGATGAACCCGAAGATGTCGAAGAACCCGTTAAACGAGAGTGCAACGCCAACTCCGAGGATGATTCCGAGAATCATGGATACCATGACAATCGAGAGAATCTCAAAGAGGACCAACCGAATGATCTGATTTGGTGATGCACCAATGGCTTGGAGAACTGCTAACTCTTTTTGGCGTTGACTCAAGACAAGCGAAAGGAACACGAAACTCGAAGCCACAGCGGCCACGCTGGCGACAACAAATTGCAAGGAGAGAAGTCCTGGTGTTCCGAAAATCAACCCGCCGTTTCGCTCGACGTCCTTGTGAGTGCTTGACCAATCAACCACGTTTGATACGCGCGCATCAGCTTGTAATTTTGAACCTAAGGACTCGAGTTCTTCCCCTGAAACACCGTTAACACGTACGATCCAGTCTGTTGAGGTGTAATTGTTAACAGCATCATCGCCTACAAACGAACGCCACGAACTTTCACCGATGATGAGTGATGATGCAATCGTAGGGGCACTAACACCAGGGATGTATTCGTGAGTGCCCATGTAGTACAAATCAACATTGAACGGAGTGATGTCAATGCGAACAACTGAATTGGCCAAGAAAAATTGAGCCACTAAAGCCGGAGGATTTGTTGCAAACCCACTTGCACAATTCGTCACGTTGGAGTTGGTTCCGTCTGGACAGGTCGTGTTGCTTAGAATTGCTGTTGAAAGATCAAGGGTGCCACTTGACCAGGCCCCCGTCAAATCGGCGTCAGTGAAATCCGTAGATTCCAAGCTACCCGCACCGAACAATTTCAGAAGAACGGCGTTACTTAAGTCCGCTCCAGTAAGGTCAGCCCCACTCATGTCCACGTTGTAGAGGAGCGACTGGCTGAGGTTTACATCTTCAAGGTTTGAATTCGAGAGGTTTGAATTGGTGAAGTCCGCGTAACTGAGGTTTCGGCTGTTGAGGTTTTGATCGGATAGGTCAAGCCCCGACCAGTCACGTTGCATGAGGAAAACATACCTTTCGAACACATCATCAAGTGTCAAATTGGTATCGGCTAAACCGCCTTGAGAGAAATTAAATTCAGCTTGTTCCCAGACGAAATCAATGTTCACTGATTTACCGCTCTTATCGTCTTCCTTGAGAAGGACGTCGTCCAGTCTATTCTCGTCGCCTCCTCGGTCCGAACCTGCAATGTCCAACGAATAGGCTGCATCCTCCCCAGCAGAGAATCCTCCCCCGGCATAGGCAGATAGAGCCGGAGAAACCTCTGTGCCAGGAAGAGCCTGCTCACTCCATTTGAGAACCTCTTTGCTGTTATCAAGCAAGACATAGGTTTGCAATTTATCTCCACCTTGAGAATCGGCCAGCATTAATTCTGGGACACTTGTGATGAGGGGTGTAACCGTTCCATCTGTGAATTCCCCGATAAGGGACGTGAGGGTGGAACTGTTGGTCCCCTCCTCCATTGTAATCTGAAGGTCAGACCCGACGGTTGCGTCGACGGTTTTCTCGTCGACCAAGGTCCCTGTGTAACCTTGTACAGCAGCAAGGGTGACGATGGAGAGCGTGAGAAGCATAATGACTGCAAGGCGGTTCACTGATTCTGCAGAACCTGAACCTTTCAGTCCTCGCTTAACATCGTTCAGCAGAGGAGTCCTACCGAAAACCATCTGCATGATTTGCGGTCCTTTTGCTCCGATTCTTCCAAGCAACAATGCGCCTCCAATCCACAAAGCAAAGGGACCGAAGATACCAATGAGGCCCTCGATGAAGAAATTCGAGACAATTCCGTCTTCGTTCACGTTCATCTCAAGCCAAGTATCGATGACTGCGAGCATACCGAACAAGAACGCAGTCCAGTGCAACCAACGCTTTGGTTGTGCTTTTGCTGCGGTATTGCGAACACCTTCTTCGATTTCAAGTTCGATGAATTCTCTTGCTCGACTACGTCCAAAGATCATGGCAAGCCCAAGTGTGGTTACGGCTGTGAAGATGGTTGCTCCAACACTGAGGGTCGGAGTAACATCGAAATCACCGGTTCGGAATTCCATAAAGCCAACCGCAGAAAGGACTATCGGAACCGAAACTAAGGCGAGGAGATACCCTGCAAGCCATGCGACTGAAGACATGACAAAGAGTTCAAGCAAGACCATTCCTTGCAAACTTTGAGCATCCGCCCCGATGACGCGATGGATACTCACTTCTCTTCGCCGTTGTTCAAGAGAAAGAACAAGTCCGTAAATCAAAACCGCGAGGGAAAGAATGACAATAGGAATCATAATGATGTAATCAAAGATTTGAATTAAACCAAGGAAAATGTTCAGGAAGGTGATGGTCCCACTGACGATGTCAGTGTAAAACAATTCAACGCCTTCATCGGTGTAGTTTCCGGCCTGTACTCTGGTGCCAAGGTCTTCAAGCCAATCTGCAGCATCCGCTGTTGATGAGGTCGGCAACTGACCGCGGTCGATGGTGACGCCAAGGTACATGTGGTCGTAATCCATCAACGTACCACGTTCAGATTCCTCCAACACTTCCCAGGTGGTGAAAATCGGATTAAATGGCAGTGTTGGATTTCCAAAGTCCCAAGGTTCGTAGATGCCCATTACCGTCAGGTTCTCAATGGTCATCGACATTCGACAGTAGATCATTTCGTTCTCTTCAGGAGTGACTTCACCTGCACAGTTTTCTTCATTTACGGTCCCCTCAAAGATGGTTGATTCATCAACAACATAGGCAAACGTGAGGCTATCAAGCACATCACCAACGCTGGCTTGTGCCTGGCTTGCAACAGTGGAGGGTAGGATTATTCCCCGCTGGCCACTCATGTTTTCAGGACTGGGCCATTCACCCAGGCCTGCGATGATGTTGCCTCCAAGGCGGTCAGCCAATTCACCATCAAAAGCCTCGGGACCGAGGAAACGAATGGCGCGTTTGTCTGAGATCGGTGGTCCGGCATCAGCAGCTTCGGGGTAGTCAAAAGTGACGTTGCCCCAATAAGGGTTGGCATCGTCGGTAATCGCTTGCATCTCGAGAGGTTGGGCCACAACAAACTCCAAATTGAAAAATCCGCCACTGTGAATTCCTTGCCTGCCCAGAACCAAGGTACAATCATTGAATTCGGTGAATTCAGACAACAATTCGTCGCAGACATTGGTCATGGTCGTGGTGTTGTTTGACCACCCGGTACTGTTCTCATTTCCCGGCAGTGGAGTGCGGGCGTACTCAATTTTGGCGTCAAATGGTTCTGAATCCAATGATTCCTCAAAAAAGAGTTGTGAGAGGCCAACACCGTAAGCAAGTACGGTCGTGATGACCAACGAAGCGAGAAACACACCTGCGATGACTGCGAGGCCGCGTTCCTTACCACGCCATGCACCTTGGGCGGCAAGGCGGAGGCGGCTTGGTGCCTCCATGAGGCGATGGGTCGCACGGCCCATTTTTGAGCGGCTTTCGGGGAAATCCGTTTCTTTGAGCTCGTGTCCTTTATCGCTCATATCGCTTCACCTCCGATTTCATCTGCATCTTCATCCGTATTTGCACCCGTATCTGCATTCACATCATCGTCTTCATCTGCATCTTCCGCTTCACCTTCGGGTTCATCGGTATCATCGTCCAAGCCCCAGGCTGAACGAATATCCGAGGCTTCGGTTTTCCCATCGTTGAGAAGAAGCATTCGGTCGGCATTTGATGCGAGATCCGGGTCGTGGGTGACCATGAGGATGGAAATGGGGTTGTCTTTGTCGTGGCACAGTTCTTTAAACAACGCAAGGACTTCTTTTCCGCTTGCAATGTCAAGATTTCCTGTGGGTTCATCCGCGAGAAGAACCGGACGGTTTCCTGCGATTGCACGAGCGATGGCGACCCGTTGCTGTTGGCCACCAGATAATTGGTCAGGAATATGGTCCATGCGGTCACCAAGACCTACCTTTTTCAGAGCAACTTCAGCTGCTTTTTCTGCCTCTTCAGCCGGCATACCCGACAGTTCGAGGGCCATGGCAACGTTGTCGGTTGCAGTTAGATTGTCAAGAAGGTGGAAGTCTTGGAAAATCCAACCAACGAGTTCCCTGCGAACGTCAACGACGCCTGACGGTCCTTTCAGGCCGTAGGTTCGCTCACCGAGGGTAATGGAGCCTGCATCTCCAGCGAGAAGACCTCCAATGATGTTGAGGAGCGTTGACTTACCTGAACCTGAAGGGCCCATAAGAGCAACCATTTCCCCTTGTTTGATGCTCATATCCACGCCTTTGAGGACATGCAGTTTGTTTGAACCGGACCCGAAAGCCTTCGTGAGTTTAGTTACTTCTAGCATTTTCATTTCCTCCTAATCTTTGATTTATGGAATTTAATATTTCAAGACCTGTTTCTCAATCGTACACATTTACCCTTTGGGGGCTCTCAAGCAAACCACGCAACGTTGAGCCGAGAATGGTATGCAAGGCTTGAATTTCAGTTGGCGTAGGTGAAGCGCCGGAGGCTCCTAGCATGATGCCATAGAATGAATCAGAGACATTGTTGAGCAATTTGAGGAGGATTTCAAGAGAGAGATCTGTACGCACGAGCGCCCATTCCTGCCCTTGCTTGAGTTGGTTTAACCAATAACGATTCAGTGGTGCTGCTTTCGCTCCCAATCCTTCGGCCAATGGGTGATTTGACGGCATTTGTTCGCCGATCATAACTCCAATCTCAATGCAGTCGAGTTCCTTCCAACACTGTTCCTGGATGAGGCGACCTTGTCTCAGGTGAACCCAGTAATCTTCTATTGAAGGCGCAGCGCCGTGCTCTTCCAACTTCATGGTAATGAAATTGCAGTATTGGCCAATGATGCTCAAAAACAAATCGGCTTTGTCTTCGAACCAGTAGTAGAATTGGCCCTTCGAGATGTCAAGCTCCTTGAGCAAGAGGTTCAACGACATGGCGTCGTAGCCATGAACAGCAAACTGCTTCTTAGCGACGCTCAGCACCCTTTCCTGTTCCTCTAAAGAAAGTTTGAGAAAACGCTTGAGCGGCATGGAATTCAACTTCAGACCGCCGGTCTGACCATTGGTTTATGTACCTTTGTCTGAATATCCCACAGGAACGTTTGACACAACATCCATGCCACTCATTCCGATGGGCTGGAGGTGTGTTATCCGTAGAGGTTCCGGTGCAAAGGCACAGCTCACGCTGATTCATGCTAGAGCGTATGTTCTGCAGAAGCAGCAAACGGTGTCTCACTCGACTTTGCTAACGCCAACGGCGTTTGGGCCTTTGGGGCCTTCACCGACTTCAAACTGAACGGTATCACCGTCAGTGATCTCTCCGGTGACCTCGGAGATGTGGACGAAAAGGTCGTCTCCACCTTCAACTTCAATAAATCCGAATCCTTTTACTTGGTTAAACCACTTGACTGTTCCTTGCGCCATATTTGCCGGTCAATTCTTCAAGTACTTGAGGGCGATGGAAAGAATGGTCTGATTTAATGGAAATATATCAGTCATCGTGAGAGCCGAGGAAGTATTCTCCAATCTCAGGATCGTTGAGAATGAATTCTGCATCACCCGTGTGTACGACCTTTCCATTGGCGAAAATATAACCCCGGTCCGAGCGAGCGAGACTCAAGCGAGCATTTTGCTCAACAATGAGGACTGTAATGCCCTCTTTGCGCAGGTTGTCAATCCGTTCGATGATCTGTTGCTGGTAGAGCGGTGAAAGGGCGGCTGTAGGTTCATCGAGGAGCAGGAACGAGGGGTCGGAAATCAAGGCACGTGAAATGGCCAACATTTGTCGTTCTCCGCCCGAGAGTGAAGCAGCCAGGTCGTGCTCTCTTGAACGTAGGTCTGGGAACATGTTGAGTGCTCGTTCAATGCGTTCTTTCAGGACTTTGTTTGAAAGGGAATTACCACCCATTTGCAAATTCTCTTCAACAGAGAGCGTCGGAAACACGTTGTTCACTTGGGGGACATAGGCGATTCCCTTGTTGACCAATTGGTCTGTACGCAATTTCTCGATGGATTCGCCGTCATAGGAAACTTCCCCGCCGTAATAGGTTGCAATCCCAAACAGAGCCTTGATGAACGTGGATTTACCGCAGCCGTTAGGGCCGATAATGGTCACGAATTCACCTTTGTCAACATAGAGGTCCACTCCGTAGAGAATCTGTACACTCCCGTATCCAGCGGTCAACCCTTTGACATCAAGCATTCGGGTCATTCTTCTTCACCTCCATCGCTAGCTCCCCCGAGATAGGCTTCAATGACTGCCCGGTTGGATTTGACTTCTTCTGGAGTCCCGACCATCAGGATTTCTCCTTCATTCATGACGACAATACGGTCAACACCTTGGCGCAAGATGAAATCCATGTTGTGTTCAATGACGAGGACAGAAATCCCTGTCGTATCAACGAGTTCGCGCAAATTGGTAAAGATTTTCATGGCTAGAGGGCCGGCAACGCCAGCAACAGGTTCGTCCAGCAACAACAAATCTGGACTTCCCATCATTGAACGTCCGATATCAACAAGTTTGCTCTGACCGCCGGAGAGTTCACTCGCGAGGTTGTGAGCCATATGAGGCACTTCAAGCTGGTCCAATACGGCAAAGGCGTTAGCGAGGCGTTCTTTTTCGGATGGACGCGAACGCCCTCTGAACAGCGACAAAATTGGGTTGGGTGAGAATTGTTTACGCGGTGGAACGAGCATGTTCTCAATAACCGTCATGTCCTTCCAAAGGCGAGTATGTTGGAAGGTACGGGTCATGCCAAGTTTTTGAATTTGGTCTGGACGCTTGTCTGAGACATCTTTTCCAAACACTTCAACGGTTCCTGATGTCTGTTGAAGAAGACCGCTAATGCAGTTGAAAGTGGTTGACTTACCGCACCCATTTGGACCGATTAAACCAATGAATTCTCCCTTCTTGACCTCAAAGGTGACATCCTTAACAGCGACAAGTCCGCCGAATTCCATTCGTAAATTCTTAACCGACAAAAGTGGCTTCATTGTTCTTCAGCCCCCTTTCCTGCTGGATGCGGAGGCCGATAAGGAACCTCAGGTAGCAACCCTTTGGGATTGTATCGCAGTGAAAAGACGATGAGAAGGCCAATGAGCAACACCTTGACGTAAGCCATTCCCGCACGAACGACTCCGGTTGGATAAGCCTCCTCGATAGAACGGTCATCGAAGAAGAACGAGCCACAGGCAAAAATTAGACCCACCCAGAAGAAGGTCTCCCGCACTGATTCCCATTTGACAAGATGAGCGAGAAGGACAATTGCAATGCAAATCCACATGACTTGGACCTGTTCAATGACAAGCCATTCAAACCAACCGTCAATGGTAGCAGCAACTTCGTTGAGAGGGAGGTCGGAACTTCCTTGACCTGCTACGAGGACGTTGAAAACAAATTCCATGAGGACAATGATTGATGCTCCGATGATCATTCCACGGTTGTTTCCAGCCCCGCCAATGATGAACGCAGCCCAAACCAAGAAGGTGGTTTTAGCAGGTGACATGAACGACGGTTGGAATCCTGTTAACTTCCATGCCCATAGTGCGCCGGCAAAAGCAGCAATTGAGGCACCCAATGCTAGGCTTGCTGCCTTGTGGCGCAGAACATCATGGCCGTGATGTTGTGCAACCTCTTCATCTTCTCTGATGGCTCGTAGAATTCGCCCCCATGGTGATTTAAGAACCGTGTTGAGCAACCACCAGGCTAGAATTAAACCAATCAGGCCTATGGTTGCGAGGACAAACATGTAAGGTGCAGGTTGGCCGAGATTAAGCCATTCACCAACGGTTGCGGCCATGCTCTGTATGCTGTCATCTCTTGAACAGGCCACAGGAGAGAGAGGGTTTCCGTTTGCATCGTTCGGAACGGAATCTCCGCAGAACCACCATTCTTGAAGCGGTAATTTGTATCGAGATATACCAACCGCACTGCCCCAGGAGCCTGCTCGAAGGAGCGGTTCTCCACTCAGTAGCACCCGAACGATTTCGCCGAGTGAAATCGTAATGATGGCGAAGTAATCGCTTCGCAAGCGGGCGGTAGGATAGGCAAGGAACCACCCAGCCACAGCGCCAAGGAACATGGAAAACAATACGGCGTAAACAATTGGCCAATCATAACCGTGCAGTTCCTTAGGTGCAGTCAAAATACCAACGGTAATGGCTCCGATGGCGGCAAAGAAGATGACACCAAAGTTGAGCTGGCCGGTAACTCCGGTATGCAAATTAAGTGAAAGCGCAAGGATTGCAAAAATGGCAAACGTGACCATGACGTTGGACAGTTGAAGCGTTTTCACAAAGCTTGCTTGGTCCGAATCCGCAACGGGAAGCCAATAAATGAGGCAGGCCATGACGACAGCGAGAACTCCAAACGACACCCATGAGCCAAGTTCACTTTCACGTCCATAGGACATGTGTAATTTTTTGAGAGCGCTGTTTCGTTTGTCAACGACCGTGTCACGAAACTTTGTTTTCCCGGTGTTGGCCAAACGGTGTGCATGAACTCCGATGAAGCCAATCTTTGCATCGACTGCTTTCGTTGCCGTACGCCACATGGTCCCACAGCGGGTACTTACAGCATCCCAGCGACTGGAAACGAGAGCGATACCGGCAAATGGTGCTGATTTCTTCATCTCTTTGCCTTGGAGTGTGTAGTAGGCTTCGCGCCATGCGATGAGATAGAATAGAATCGGTACCGCAGGCCAAAGCAACATACCGATACCGGAGATGAGTTCCACCAAAACATGCTCAGCCTGCATGAACGATAGCCAGGCTTCTTGTTGGACAGCAGTGTAAGTTTCAGGGGCATGAGACAGAGCAATGGTTTTATCTCCACCCGTCAAGGTTTTGAAAATGTCACTGTCTGCAATGGAGTGCTCCCTAACAAACCGGCTGAAGACATAGGTGATGTATGCAGCAAATGTCGTGAGAAGATAACGCTGGCCGCGGAGGCTGTTTCGAACGCTGAAATGGTGAAGGCCAAGCGGGGCAAAGAAAATCCCCAGGATGGACGCTCGTTTCAGATTAGGAGTGAAGTCTTCTGCGGCTCGAGTTCGGATCCGTTTGATGTTCCACTTATCATAGGCATCGCCGATTCCCTTAGGCATGACAAGAAGGATAGCAATAATCATGACATAAGGCATCACTTCGGCAAGATTCGCATAATTTGAACGATCCAAGGGGGTTCCAATTCCCATCAAGATAGGAGAGGACACCGAGCGGACAAATCCAATCAGGAGCGCTCCCACAATCGCGCCTGGTACCGAGCCGATGGTTCCGAGTACGATGACAGCAAAAGCGGGCAAAAGTAGAGTGAATCCCGTCTCAGGGCTGTAGCGGATGGTCATGGCAAAAATTGCCCCTCCGAGCCCAGAAATTCCTGCTGACAGGAAAGCGCTCATCATGTGAACGCGCTCTACGTTGATTCCGCAACTTGCAGCAAGTTCTGGGTTGTCTGCAACAGCGCGCATGCGACGACCAAGACGGGTCTTGGTCAACAAAAGAAGCAACAAACCAACCGAAGCGAAGATGACGAAAGGCATGGCTGCGTTGTAGTAGGAATAATTTGCAGTGAGTTCGGTGACGCAATCTGAGCCCACCGAGTATACATCTGCAATGGGCTTTGAGCCCTCACTAACGACTTTTTCATACACTGGATTGGATGCTGTACCTACATTTTCACAAGAACCGTGGGTGTAGGTGGCGTCACTTGCAAGAGAACGGTCCCCTAGGTTGAGTTTCGTCAACATTGTGGGTGCTTCAAACCGCTGCTCACGAGCAATACGCCAGTCAATGTCCGGTTCAAACAATTTCGTCCCAGCACCAAAACGTAAGTAAACAATCGCTCTCAAAATAAGAGCGACACCTAGAGATGCAATCATCATGACGTCAGCACTTGATTTTCGGTCACGGAATCCTCTGAAGACCAAACGGTCAATGATGATTCCAGCAAGGCCTGTTAAGACAAAGGCACCAAGAAGCGTCCAAAGTAAAACGGTCCAAACCAAGACACCGTCCTTGGGAACCGATACGAGCGGGAAGAAGTAGTCCATCCAAACGATCATGATGGCGACGTACATTCCAAGCATGAAAAATTCGCTTTGAGCGAAATTCCCGTATCGCTGAACGCTGTACGTCAAGGTACAACCAACTGCGATTGCTAGGTATGTCGATGACCATGTTAAGGTGCTAAATCCAATTGAGCTCAAATTGAGGTAGATGACGGCGCTTGAATCAAGTCCGATCATCAACAACTCTATGGTGAACAATACGACGAAGAGCAGGAATAACGGCGAGAACGCCATCAAAACGGTTCTAAGCCATCCTTGCTGCACGTCATCGAAGACGACCTTCACCAGGAGGAACCCCATCGATATGAGTTGGATGGACTGTGACAGCCAAACCATATCATTGGGAAGGTTTCCCAGCAGTATCGCATCAATACCGTTGCCGATGCCCGAATGAAACAGCAAACCCAGTATGGCATCAATAGCCACGACTGTTGCGATCACAAGTCTTCGCTTGAGGCGAGGGAGTTCCTGCCACCGAAGGGATAGGGAGGATTTGTCCTTTGATTCGTGCTCAGAATCCATTCAACAAAGCCTCCGCATGTGGTCCTTGATTACGCATCCAGTCCCTAGGGTAAAAACCCCCGTAGGATTAGTGCAAACAAGCTCATTCAGCGTTATCTTCGACTCCGCCTGCAACCGTCCAGTACTTGGTACATGTGAAGGTTCCATCAGCAGCGTCAGAAGCAGCGTAGCCACAGATATCGTATCCGTCGCCACCAACGTCGCCGTTGGCTAGGAAGGTGTGGAGTCCACTTGCGCCTTCGTATGCTGTACCGACTGAGTTGATTGCTTCACTAGGAGTGTCTGCATCAGTAAGAACCGCTTGTCCGAGCATCATGATTGAGTCGTAACTGGTCAAGACATAGGACTTGATCGAAGTGATGTTTGAAGCATCGTAACGAGCGGAGAAGTCTCCGAAGGAGTCTCCCGCACGTGGGGTTGTGACGTAGAGTCCGTCAGCAACGACGTCGTCGGTGAGCTCTTCAAGAAGTCCTTCGCCGGCAGGTCCATCACCAGAGAAGAGCATGATGTCGACTCCTTGGGTCGAAATTTCGTTAAGAATCATAGCAGCATCGGTCACGTAGGAGACCATGAACACAGCGTCACAGCCTGCGTCAGCAATCTGTGTGATTTCTGAAGCAATAGTGGTTGCTGTTTCAGCGTATCCAATCTTCTGGCACAATTCGCCGTCCCATGCATCTTCGATAGCATCTGCAAATCCTGAGCCGTAATCGTTGGTCATGTGAATGATTGCTGGGTTGGAAACGTTCATTGAGGCCATCATTGCAGCAGCTGCTGGTCCTTGAATGGCATCAGAAGGAACGATGCGGAAGAAGTCGGGGTAAGCCGTAGCGTTGCTGAGGCTTGGGTTGGTGGATGCGTAGGAAATCATTGGGATTCCTGCAGCCGACAACACAGCATTAGCAGCCATGGTTGCGCCGGAACATGCAGCGCCACCAACGGCGATAACACCGGAGTCAACCAACGTCTGTGCAGCAGCAGCGGCGGTAGTACCGTCACAGCCAGAGTCGACTTCAACAAGTTGGAATTCAATCCCGAAGTCTCCATACATGGCGTTCAGGTCAACAATCGCTTGTTGAGCACCGAACTGGAAACCAGCAGCATCTTGTGCTAGAGGTCCAGTTAGCGGGTTCATGAATCCAAGTTTGATGATTTCATCAGGGATCACAACGCCGTCTGCGACAGTCCAGTATGCAACACATTCGTACTCTCCATCGGAGGCACCGTCTGCGTAGTAGTCACAGATATCGTAACCTGCGCCACCAACGTCGCCGTTGTCAAGGAAGGTGTGAAGGCCGCTTGCACCCTCGAAAGCAGTTCCGACGGTTGAGATTGAGCCACTCATGTCGGTTGCGTTCAAGTTGTATGCTTCACCGATGATGGTAACTGCATCGTAGGAAGTCAAGACGTATTGCTTGATACTTGGGATGTCTGCTGCAACGTATCGTGCTTCAAAATCACCAAAGGAAGAGCCAGCACGAGGCGTGGTCACGGTTAAACCGTCTGCAACGCTGTCGTCGCTGAGTTCTTCAAGAAGTCCTTCGCCTGCTGGTCCATCGCCGGAGAAGAGCATGATGTCGAGCCCTTGTGTTGCGACTTCATTGAGGATGAGAGCGGCGTCGGTAACGTAAGAAACCATGAACACCGAGTCGCAGCCTGCGCTAGCAATTTGAGCGACTTCAGAGGAAATGTCTGTAGCGGTTTCAGCGTAGCCGATCTTAGCACAGACATCGCCGTCCCATGCGCCTTCGATAGCGTCAGCGAATCCTGAGCCGTAATCGTTGGTCATGTGGAGGATTGCTGGTGATTCTGCATCCAAAATGGCCATCATTGCTGCTGCTGCAGGTCCTTGGATGGAGTCACTAGGGACAACACGGAAAAAGTCAGGGTAAGCCGTAGCGTTGCTGAGGCTTGGGTTGGTGGATGCGTAGGAAATCATTGGGATTCCTGCAGCGGAAAGAACGGCGTTAGCAGCCATTGATGCGCCAGAGCACGCAGCTCCTGCGACAGCGACAACTCCTGCATCAGCCAATGTTTGAGCGGCTGCGGCACCGGTGGTACCGTCACAGCCGGAATCAGCAACAACCGCTTCAAAGGTGGTTGTGTTTTGTGCTGCGTTCAAGTCGATAACGGCTTGAAGTGCACCGTACTCAAACCCAGCTGCATCTTGAGCCAAGGGTCCAGTTGCTGGGTTGAGGAACCCAATCTTGACGACGTCTGCGACGACGTCTGTTTCGTCAGACGAATCATTGTCAGAATCGTCTTCATCGTTGCTTGTACAACCTGCTAGGGCAGCGGTCATAAAAGCTAAAGCCATTAATGTGGTTAGCAATTTATTGTTCATTGTTCTTCCTTCCTTGCCTTTCGGAAGGTTCTTTGTGTTATATGGCTATCGCCGATTTATTGGCTGTAGGTCGCCGAACCAAGGCAAATCAATCACGATTCTAGCAGGATTTAATCGGTTGTGTGGAGGTCGATTTCAAACAAATAAGCAGCATCTTCTGCATAGTGTGCCGGCAGATTCGTGGGGTCAGCAATTGTTACCGGCTCCAAAGAGGAGAACCCATGACTCGTGTACAGACGAATAAGTCCAGGATTGTAACCTACCGTATCAAGGCGTATGAATCGAAGGTTATTCTCAACACATTGGGTTTTGGCCCATTCAACCACTACGCCAACCAAAGCGTTTCCACGTTGCATTGGATGGTTGGCGATTCGGTGGAGAAAGAGAGACGGTTCTGTCGGCCCCCAAATGAGTTCGTCATGATAGGCAACAACCCAAACGCATGCGAGTCCTCCATCGATCAAAAGTTTCCATTGACGGCCCTCGCGAATCTCTGCTTCAACGAGTTCTGGGCTGATTTTAGGCCATTGAACCGTACCTTTGGACTGCTGCAATGCCGTCGCCTCATCGTAGAGCGTGAGAATTGCTTCAAGGTCGCCCAACTCACTCTGAAGAATCTCCATGAACTCCCCTCCTCGAATGGGCATTTCAACTTTTCAGAGCAACCATTCACGGTTTGTAATCCAAGAACATAAAAATTCCAAATATGAACACGATGATAGGGACAATGAGCATCTCAAATCTGGACCTGCGCTTAGCAACTACATCCAATTCGGTACCCAAGCTCATGATGGACCCCTCGCCTGTTTCAGAGGATGGAACCATAGTAATCAGCGCACTGCCCTCTGTCTCATCTCCACCCCAAGCATCAAGATGCTCTCGCGTCCTCGGAACACAATCACCCAGAACATACAGGGGGTCACCTACGCCAATAGCACTGACGGTCCACTTCCATTTCCCTTTCTCCCATTCAGCAATGTTTGCGCCAAGGTTTGATGTTTTATTTTTCGCCTGCCATAGGCTTGGGTCAATGATCATGCCCCCCGTACCATCGTGCAAAACAAATGGAACACCACCGTTTTGGGTTTCACGATGTTCCCAACCGCATTCTTGGCCATCGTCTGTTTGCCGACAGACATACTTGAATGAGGACCAGGTCCAAAGTACAGTCCCCTGCATCTCTTCGCCTCCAACAGTAAATGCTGGAGTTCCAGCACTGGAAGGACGTACTTGACCAACGACCTCAGCTTGGCCAACCGCAACACTCCGAATTGGACTTGTTGGGAGGTCGTTGATGGTCTGGGATAACTTCGCTTGCCTGTATGCACTGAAAAACCATAGAATGTTAACGATCGTGACAAAGAACGTCATAAGGAACCCAATCATTGTATGAAAATCAGAGCCGTCTCGAGCACGAAGGTCCGAAGACAACCATATGAACGACACTGCGAAGGTAATGGCTCCTAGACTGTAAGGCGTCAACATGGCGGGGCGTGGTGTTCCGATACGTTGAGGGTGCTCCGGGATAAGTGAACCATCTCCGTCTTGAGCGAAAACGTTGGCGTACGATGCAGGAAGCGGAGGGCATCCAAACAGCCAGTCGTCAAACGCTTGGCGAAGCGGTTGTTTTGCAGGCCCGATTACCTCGCCGTTGGGTCCGCAGTGTTGGAACTGCCTGCCTTCCAACCCAAGGACACCCACTGCAGATGCTGACTCTTTGGCATCGGTTTGATTTCTCTTTCGGATTCTCCTCAAGTCATAACTAAGGGGCGAAGGGGTGCTGTACATGAAAATTAAGCCCCCTATTCCACTGGCGAGGAGAGCGAAGCGTCCTGCATCTTCACGTTGTGTAATTTCGGGTGGGCTTCCCTCATCGTTGAAACCCTTGATTTCTGCGAACGATAAGAGTTGATAATATTCGTTTGGTTCGTTTTGAACCAGCATGTACGTCATCAACATCCGATTTTCCCTGCTGTCTCGCCCGTAGCCTCTGACATCATCTTCCCATGCCTGGTTGCACCCTGGTTGGATAAAATCACCCTCTGGGTCCAACGTTCCTGATCGATCAAATGATGTTGTAATGGAGTTGCCCGCCTGATCCCTAAATGTAACAATAGACCTTTGGCTTAATTCGTAACCATAATTGATATCCACATTGCCATCCTCATCTTCGCTTTCATAACATCCTTCTGTGCCGATTATGCCTTCTTCCAATTCCAATGGGATCAACACAAAGGCTGCTTTGTTGCTTTGATAATGAGGTTGCTCATATCCATCTTGAAGGGATTGAAAGTTGTAGGAATCAATGTCCCCGAGTTCATCCAGCCGGTCGGCCTCAGATAATTGAGGAATGTCTGGAATGGACTGGCCGGAAGAATACATAGTAAAAGCACTCACAAACATGCTTAATGCAATCAAATATCCAATGAGGCCTCTCCATGTAGGAAGTGGGAACTTGAACAAACCTTGGTCCAAGTCTGTAACGTCATGCTTCGTGGCCATGTTAATCAATACGAACCTTCGTTTTTAACAGAATTCCCTTCTGCGGTGCAATTGAAGAAGAAAAAAGGTGCCGGGGGCAGGATTCGAACCTGCGAAGCAATATGCAGAGGAGCTTGAATCCACCCCCTTTGACCACTCGGGTACCCCGGCTTCTTGGTTCGGGCTGATGCCTTCTCTTCTTGACTATTCCTCTTGCGAGGTGTCCATGAGTTCTGGTGGTCGAGGCGGGGGGCGCGTTCCAAAAACAATACGTCGTATTTTTGCTCGTTGATACACTTCCTCCCGTTCTTCCCATCTCTGCCGTGCAATAAACAGCACCATTCCAGCCAAGACTACCGAGAGCAAGGACAGACTGAGCATGGCCATTTCCCCTTGAGCGTCGTCGGGATCGCCACTCCTAATATCAGCCAACGGAACTGGGATTCTTGGCGTCATGTTTTCAATCTCTACCGTCAAACCAAGCCGTCCGGTTTTCCATGCCTCAACTTCCCAAACATAGTTTGACCATTCACCTCGTGAGAGTGAGAGTGTTTCTGTTTGAAGGAGAACTCCTTCATCATCCCGTAGATGGACCGTCAAATTACCGTCCAGCAATCCAGCGTTTGCAATTCGCACGAAAACCGAGATATTTTCTCCGACTGATGGTCGGAACGGAAGGGCTGAGATATCGGTAAATGTCGGTTCAAACGCGACCCACGTGACTCCAATTCGAAGTGGGTCGTCAGAAGTGCCCAATCCCACCAGCGGTCGACCTGAACGGTCTGAGCCTTCAAACCAAACAACAAGTAAATCACTGCGTTGAAGTTCAACACCGTTCGGTTCGAGGTTCAAAGTTGACTCGTAGATGAATTTCGTATTCAATGAAAGGTTCAACGGAACCAAGGTCTGCCCTTTTGACCCCTCAACTTCCTCGCCCATTCGGTAAAACACGTGGTGGACAATCAACGGCTCGGGAGGCATGTGTGTATCATCACTCACCATCAGCATCAACGGTACTGCTTGAAGTGAATCAGAAGCAATCCCTTGAAGCGAACCGGGTGCGAGCGTAAGTTGTGGGGCGAGATCATCAACAACAACTTCGTATTCTAATGATGTTAAGTTATATCCTGAAAATCCGAGAACATCAACCTGTAACCCCCCATAATCATGATACAATGTATTCTCGTTCATGATGACATCAAAGACAAACAACCCGTCGCTTGAATGGGTGATGTTGCCCGATTCTTTCCGTTCACCGTCAGTCAACTGCCAGGTTAACTGACCCTGCTCAGGAAGGAATTCGGCAAGATGGTCGGTGCCTGCATGGAAAAGGCCAATTTCGTGGTGGACTCGGTCATTGCGATGGAACCAATAGGTCGTTTCGTTGTTTGAACCAAGAGGTTGAGTCGTGTCACTGATGTTGATCCAGCGCATATCAAGGGCGTTGGAAGGCACCCATGAGAGGCGGTTAATTTTGGACAAGCCCAACCCTAGGTCATTGCCCTCATCAAAGATTTTGAGAGAAGGAGTCCCTCCTTCATCCATCAAATCAAAGGTTGCGTTCCATTCCAAACGGAACTTGATTTGGATTTGGAACATGGATGTGAGGGGACGCTGCGTAACCGACACTGCAGGCGCCCCCAGGAAACAGGTTTCATCGAAGATGACTTCTCCAAAGCGAGGCCCGTAATGGACGTTACAGTCGTCGGGTTGATCTCTTCCCAGCAATGCAAACCGGATGCTTTCAAGAGAATTCAAACCGTTACCGTCCGAAATATCAAACGAAAACGTATGTTCTTTGCCGGCTAAAAGTGAGTTGTTGACAAGGTCCATGTCGATGCTCTCTATGCTTAGAAGCGTATCGTAACGCATTTGCACCGTAAATGTAGCAAGGTCATTCGCTTCACCAAATGAACCTCCACCTCGAAGGGAGTTTCCGCCTAAATCCTCGCTTTCTAAAACGATACTAACGCGACCTGTATTGCTTGCGAAGCCAACTGCATCTGTCCATGAAAGAAGCGGCAAATCAACTTCTAACTCTGTACTACCGAGGTTGAGGCTCACGTTTTCTTGTTTGTATTCACTTTGGTCCATCACACCATCATTGTTAGAATCGTCCCGCGCCTCCATCCAAGAGAAGATACTTAGCTGAGGTGAGACACCCTCAATGTCCATGATATTGAGACGGAGTGGAATGTCTTGTCCATTCGTCCAAACGTGTCCGTCAGCAAGAACTTCTTCTCCCGAATCCAAAACCGTCAGTGATGTCACCGTTGGAGATACGATATCAAAGAGGAACCGGACCGGCGTGATGATGACCGTTCTGTCTTCGCTCGTGGATAAAGAGGCACTCAGAGGACCCGGCCTGGAAATTGTTGGTTGTATTTGGAGCCACGTATTGCTAGGCACCTCATCCGACAACTGTGGAGAGATGAGTGGAAGAGAAAACCGTCCATCAAGGCCCACTTCGGTCGTCCAACTTTGAGACCAATTAACCGCTGAACCCGGCCATTCATCTGGACCGCCCGATTCGTTCCTAGGGGGGACCGTGTGAATGTTAATCTGAATTTCAGCATCACCTTCAGAAATCCATTCGTTAGAGATTCCCTCCATACGAACACGGCCTTCTGCAATCATTGAACGGTTATTTGATAGATGGAATGGCCAAAGGGGGTTGGTCCAATCATCCAATCGCCTTGAAAGGTCGTCTGTGACTTCAAATTGAACGATTTCCATATCATTTTCAACTTCATTGAAATTGGTTTTTCTCACCGAAATTGCTGGACCTGTTTGCAGTCCATCCGTGTCGGTTCCATAAGTCAGCACATGAAGGTCGTCAACATCGTTGAGAAGCCAAGTGCTGGTAAACACCCAAGTAATACTGCAGGAATTTGTGTCGCAAAAGACTTGAGAACTTGATGTGTTGATCGGTGCAAGGCCCATGCCGTTGAGATGAAGGAAACGAGGCGTTGTATCAAACCGCTCGGCCTTGGCGTGGACGAAGGCGTCTGCTGCATTGTCTGTTCTAGAAAGAAGAAGTTCAACCTGTTCAAAGTCGGCTGCATCTTCTGCTAAATCAACGGGGTTGATTCGTTGATGGTGGGTGACAATCGTAATCGATTCACCCGGGAGCCAGCGCGTATGGTCCATTTCCTCCACTGATTCAATCATCAACGGAGCGGTCTGAGCCTGCAGGTCAAGCGTGATCCCGCCACTCTGAGTTGAAATATGGAGGGGTACGTCAAGAACTGCGCGCATATCACCCATAAACGACGCTTGTTTAGCCTGATTAAGGAGTGCCCCTGGAATCTCAATGTTGTAAGTTTGCACATCGTACATGTGTTGGAAATCAATTATTTTCAAGTCTCCCTGACCTTGGAGCAGAATGGAAAGTTGACACGTGGCCAAATCAAGACCGGCCCCATAAGACCGTTGAACGACTCGATTTGGACATGTTTCATTGGATGTGTAGATATAGCCGGTTGGGCCCAAAACCGTAGTTTTGATCACCCCGTTAACCAGTAAGTCCACGGTTCCGCTTGTGTTGGTAACGAGAATGTGCAACACAGTGGTTGGAACGAAAGAATTCACCGTGGTAGTGGGCACAACTGCAGTGTAATTCACCCGATAAGGCAGGGAATTGACCGAGACTGAGGGGGAAGGGGCAGTGGCGTTCCACTGCCATTGTTGTTGGTCATACTGAGCGTGTGAAAATTGATGGTTAAGTCCAAACGAAGGGGAGGCTCCTGTTTCTGGCCACTGCCAAAGACTGAGGTTGTTGTGGCCGAGTTGAAGGTGGGGCGAACGGGGCGGTGAGACGCAATCAAGTGTCATCTTTGCCCGATGGAAAACCTCTCCGCCGTTCGCATCAACCCGAAGGGAGTGAACAAGTTCGGGTGTACCGAGATAGGACATGTTGAGATGATTCACGCCCCCCCCTGCGCTTGTATAAGACGAGGTGAGGAGTTGGGCTCTTGCATTGGTCCATGTCAAATTGGCCCCATAGGTGGTCAATCGATATCCTGAATGCGGGCAAAGTGCAACGGGGGGCAAATCAGCCCCCGACGTCCCGTTAACCTCAAGGAACCCTTCGCTGCTCAAGACCGATTGTTGGAAAGGAGCCAGTGATTGAAGGTACTGAGGACTAATGTAAACTGTAGAACCAACTGTTAAACTGTGAATAAGGGGGGTGACCAATACGTCCAGAGTGCTCATTTGGACACGGAGATAGACGACAGGGTGCTCGATGGGGTCAATCGCCAAATGAAACGGCAATACCAGGTCATTATGCCCGAGAATTACCGACCCACTGGCGTCCAAGACGTCAATGGCCATCGCGGTATCGTCTGGAACATAGGCCCATCCATCAACCAAACCGTAACCGTAGTTCTCGTCGGGATAGAGCGCTGGTGATGTCCAAGACCCTTCCGATTCAAACACGTCGACTTCAATTCCAGCGTCATCAATGTACCACCCATCGGCTTCAATATATGTATCTGAAAAGAACGAGAATCGAGCTCGCACCGTAGTTCCAGAGAGATTGGAAAGGTCCTTGGTTTTCAAATCAAAACCACGGGGGGCATTGTTTCCACCGCAGCCTCCAGCCACGTTTGAACCGTCGAAGATACCTTCCCCGAAAAACGGTGAATTGCTGTTTGGGGTTGAAATTTGGTCATGAAAGGAGGTCGTATCTACCGGTAAAAACCACCATGAATCTCCTCCATCGGTTGAAATGGATACCGCTCCGCCGTCCCAATCTGCTTCTGAGCAAATCCACGAGCGAAACGTGAGACGAGCCGTTGCGTTTTCTGGAACGACGTATTCCGGGCTGACCAGATGTGTGTAAATGTTGGGCTGGTAACGTGTTGTGAGGTTGATTGCTGCACCGTTGAGGCCCGAGTGGAATGCTCCAGGACCGTACCCCGATGTGTTTCTTGTTTGACCGATTTCCCATGTTTGTGCGCCAGTTCCTTCAACATACCATCCCGAGGGGGTGGTCAATGAAGATTCAAACGCGTCCGAGTCAAATGAAGCACCGTTCATTCCGTATTGGTTGGTCCACTGCCATTCGTTGATGTCTCCATTTGGGGGGGGGAGCCATCCCTCTGAACTCCCGACCGTACCGGAGGGTTGGTTTGAGAAATTTGCTACGAGCCTCTTTTGCTCCAAGGGAGTGCCGATGTTGCTGTAAACGGAAACATCGTCGATCATGATCCCTTCCCAACCGGATGAGCCGCTTCCACCAAACCCTACCTGAGAACTGGTAAGCACTACGAATTCCAAAAGTGCATGACTGGCATTGACGTGAGTAGACGCATTGGCTGGAAGTGAATACACCTGAGGCACCCAACGATTGGACTCGTCCATGTAGTAGGTTCCCTGCCAGTTAAACCCGTTACCTGGAAGGCCCGGAAGGCCTGAAAGCAGCTGCCATGTTGTTCCGTTATCGAGACTCAGGAAGGTTTGCATGTTATCGTTAAAACTTCCTTCAAGGTCCCAATTCGCCCAGAATTCCAAATCAAGCGGACCCGCCATCCCTGACAAATTTGCACCAACTCGCAATATTCCATAGGCGTCCGATGCATACGAGCCAGTGAGGTTTCCGTGAAACCAAACGCCCGGCAAATCTCCGGCATTTGAGAGATTCATATTGTCAAGAAACCATCCTCCACGAGGCGAAGAGGTTGATGAGGTCTGAAAACACATACGAAATTCAAACGTTGTGGCGCCGTGAGGTAGGATCGAATCGAGGGCAAATTGAGTGGACAGCCATTGACTTGACTGGCCAGACCAAATTTGAGAGGGTGTATTTGAAAGTCCTGAAGCGTTGCTATAACCGCCCACTGGGACAAGGGTCTGCCATGCATTCTGGGAAGAAGACCTCCACTCCATCCAAGCAGCGTCGGAATCCTCCAAAGCCAACCATTGGTCAATAGAAAGCGTGTAATCTTTTACAAATCCAGGAATTGAATACGACGGTGAAATGAGGCACCCTGTCATGTTTGCCTGCAGGTCATGAGGGTGGACGGTCCCTACGACATTCTGGCCGGAAGGCGCTGAAACAGGAAGGTTGTGAGAACTGTTTGTAGTCCAACTTCCTGGTTGAGTAATGCCCCACACCGAATGATGAAGGCCCGTACCCCTCCAACCGACTGCTGTTTCAACAAGGGATTCAAAATTAGTGAGGGTGGCGATGGATTGTTGTGAGGCCAGGCTCAATTGCCCCCCACGACCAATTCCCTGAGTTCCATTGTGAGTCCCACTCCACCCGTTCCCAGAATCAATGCCAAACGAGGATGATGAATCCTCATTCTCCAACCATTCCGGAGTGATTGAAAGGTTTCCTCCAAGGAACGTCTCGTTGTAGGGGACTGAGAGGGCGTTGTTTTGTGTCAATGAAACACCCGTGGCATTAACTTGAGGCAGGTATGTCTGCGCCATAGAGGGCTTTTGTTCTTCTTCAAGAGGGTAGGATACTGCTGCGGTCCAGGAGGTGACGACCATCATGAGCGCCATCAAGAATGCGGAACTGCGTTTCTGCAGCAGGCGCTTTGACGGAACTTTGGCCAGCAATTTATTCTCACCTTACTCCTACAGACGAGGTTGTTGGATATGAAGGGGTGTCTTTGACGCATCACCATGCACCAACCCAAACCAGGATGAGAAAAGGGTTCAAATCAAGTCACCTGCACGACCCGACTGATGTCCTCAATTCGTGATCTCGACAGCGCACAAGCGCGAGAGATTGAGGAACAACTCTTCACGACTCATCGACAGCAGTTACCCCGTCATGTACCCGTCCCACTGCCCCGTCAGGACTTTTGGGAAATGATTCGAAGGTTGCTCTCAAGCCTTGATTTGGACATTCAGGAAATGATGCGAAAGGGGGCGACTGATATGCGGCTCCAAAATTTACAGAAACGCCAAACGAACATTCGGCGAATTGCATCGGAACTTGCTCGAAAGCGAATGGTAGCCATGATGCAACACGCAGCCAGTCAGTCCCTTCGAGGTGCGATGAACCCCGGAATGGTCCAGGAGTTGCCTGCAATTGACTGGCAGCGACACGATCCGGCTGAAAAGGCATTTTATCACGCCCTAATACTCAACGTTGACCGGTTCAAGAAAGAGATCGACTGGCAGGGTATGCAGCAAGGCATCGTAGGTGAAATCGACCGAGGGCCCATGACTCACGCCCCTGGAACCATGCAACTTGACGCTTTTTTGGAGGCTGGTTCCGAAGGACTAACATCGCAACCCCCTCCAGATTTGGCTTTTGAGGATGACCTCCCTCCGCTAGGAGAACCTGAAACTGATGAAGAAGACCGACTCCTTGATGAAGTTGAATGGCATGACGAAGAAGCCTACCTTTTGGAAGACCCAACACATTCTGAACCAATCCCTCTGCCTCTCGCTTCAATCCCTGTTGCTGGAAAGCACGGTGCAGCAATGGAACTTGCTCCATCAAGTGAACCAATCGCCATCATTGATGAGCCTCCAATGGATGCTCAAGTAGAAGTCAATGAGCCCAATGAAGAAAATACTTCAGTTCAGGACGAACTTGTTCGGGTTCGAATCCTTGAATCCCTGCCTGAGCCGATAGTAACCGAAGACGGAGAGGAACTCAGTCTAGAAGGCGGAGACATTCACTTCCTTGACACACCAACGGCAACATGGTTGATGGATGCCGGCGTTGCAGAGCAAGCAGAGCTTTGATTTTACAACCTAAAGTTGTCAAAAACAAACTTATGTTGTTCTCAGATGAGAAGAAAGTTGAGACTCAGTTGACGGAGCGCATTGAAATTTCAATGCTCACGGTGTCAGGGATTGGAATCTTTGTAACCAGGCGAAGGGCATTTTCGTCCTTACCGGTCGAGATGTCCATTTCAAGAAGTCGCTTGTGTACGCGAAGTTCCCAGTGATCGTAGGTTTCACTGCCTTCACCGTCTGGAGCCTTGCGAACAGGGACTACGAGACGACGTGTGGGCAGGGGAATTGGCCCACGAAGGGTAATTCCGCCTGTATCACAGATGGTTTTGATTTGGCCTGCAACCGAATCGAGATCTTTGTGGTTTTCACCGGTTAATTTGATAACAGTCACTGCGGCCATGCTCTCCCCTCCTTGAATCAACAATCATTGCTCGAGCAATGCTCACTTCTTATCGATCTTCAGACAGACACCTGCGGCGACGGTCTTACCCATGTCACGGATAGCGAAGCGGGAAAGTTCTGGGAACGTGTCCATTTGCTCGATAGCCATTGGCTTGGTGGGTTGGAAGCGGATGAGGCATGCGTCACCGGTCTTGAGGAAGGAAGGGTTAGCTTCCTTTCCAGCCTTGTTGGTCTTCTCAAGAAGTTCCATGAACTTCACAGCAACTTGTGCGGTGTGAGCGTGGAACACTGGGCAGTATCCAACGGAGACAGCCTTTGGAATGTCCATAAGTTGGATTTGACCGACGAAGGTCTCATCGTGACGAACGAACGTAGGTTCGCTGTCGGAGTATCCAGCAACGTCACCACGGCGGATGTCGGTTGCAGCAAGTCCACGGACGTTGAATCCAACGTTGTCACCAGGTTCGGCCTTTTCGACCATGGTGTGGTGCATTTCAATGGACTTCACTTCACCGGACTTTTGCGATGGGTTGAACACGATGTTCTTTCCAACGTTTAGTGTACCGGTTTCAATCTTACCAACAGGCACAGTTCCGATACCGGAAATCTTGTACACGTCTTGGATAGGCAAACGGAGAGGCTTGTCAAGAGGCTTGCTTGGCATTGGAGTAGCGTTGATGGCTTCAAAGAGAGTTGGTCCCTTGTACCATGAGCACTTGTCAGACTTGTTGTAGACGTTGTCGCCGTTAAGAGACGATGCAGGAATCATTGGGACGTCGTCAGGCTTGAATCCAGCCATCTTAAGGAGCTGGGAAACTTCTCCACAGGCCTTGGTGTACTTTTCTTCTGCCCAGTCAACACCGGAAATATCCATCTTGTTGACGTGAACGATAAGTCCCTTAACTCCGAGAACCTTAGCAAGGAAAGCGTGTTCCTTGGTTTGAGCGTTAACACCGTCGTTTGCTGCACAGAGCAAAACAGCGGTATCTGCTTGGGAGGCACCGGTGATCATGTTCTTGACGAAATCTCGGTGACCAGGAGCATCGATGATGGTCCAGTAAAAGTCAGGAGTAAAGAATTCCTTGTGAGCGACGTCGATGGTAATTCCACGCTCTCGCTCTTCCTTGAGTCCGTCCATAACGTATGCAAGTCCGAAACCGGCCTTACCAGCTTCTGCAGCGAGTTTTTCGTTCTTTTCGATAACGTGGCCTTCAATGTGACCAGAGTCGAGGAGGAGACGTCCAACGGTTGTGGACTTTCCGTGGTCGACGTGACCAATAAATACGATGTTACGGTGTGGCTTGCTTCTGTCTTCCCATTGTGATGGCATGGTAATCGCTCCTTAGCAAGCCTTCCGAAAAGCAACCCCTATATGAAAGCCGCGACGCGTTCAATTTTCCCGAATTCTCTTCAAGTTGTGGAATAAAGCAGTCCCAAGTCACTGTGAACCTACGATTTCGCCATTCTCGTCAATACGATACAATCTGAGTGTGCTGGTTGCTCCACGCATAGCGAGGGGGCTACCAGATATGGTGACAACTCGTTCTCCTGGACCGATTCGGCCTTGGAGCGATAACAACCGAACGGCTTCTTTCATCGTTTGCGACCCTCGTTCGTGTTCTTTCACCAAAACCGAATCCACGCCAGGCAACAAGCAAGTTCTCCGGAGCGCACGCAACCGGTCGCTGACGGCAGTGACTGGGATGTCTGGCCGGTAACCGGAAACCAAACGCGGTGCATTACCGTGCTCGGTAGCAACAACAATTCGGGTTGCGCCAGCTTCCTTTGCGAGTTCAACGCCCGCATGCGCAACGGCACGGGTGGAACGGAATCGAGCGAGTGCATTTGGACGTTGGTCGTGTGATGCAAGACCTTGTTCGGTTGCATAAGCAATCTTAGCCATCGTTTTCACCGTTTCAAGCGGGTATATTCCAGATGCTGTCTCTCCCGATAACATGACGCCGGTTGCTCCATGGCGAATCGCAGTAGATACATCACTCACCTCAGCGCGTGTCGGACGAGGTTGAAGGGTCATGGAATCCAGCATCTGAGTTGCTACGATGACCGGCATACCACGTTCAAGGGCTTTGTCAATAATGGTCTGTTGCGCCATTGGCACGTCCTCAAGAGGGATCTCAACACCCAAATCGCCACGAGCGACCATGACCGCGTCAGCCACATCAAGGATTGAGTCAAGATTGACCAACGCCGATGGATGTTCGATTTTTGCGATGATGGGGACGTGCATGGATGCCGCTTTCACGGCATTCTTTGCGGGAATCAAATCCTCTGCAGTCCTGACGTAACTCACTGCGATGTAATCTGCACCTTGTTCAAGAGCGTGGGCCATAGCTTTCTCGTCTTTTGGACCAATGGCTGGCAGTTCTACCAGGGTACCAGGGACGTTGACTCCTTTGCGGCTGCTAACCGGTCCGCCGTCTTCTACGCGGCACGTCACCGTGGAATTTGGAGTTCCAGGCGTCTGAACGACCACCATGCGAATGAGGCCGTCTGCAATCAATATCGGGTCGTTGGGTTTGAGTTCTGCCGAGAGGCCACCGTACTGAACCGGAAGTGAACTTCCATCGGTCGACTCCATTTCATTCAAGCCGCAAACCAATTCTACCGTTGAGCCAGCCTCCAGCATTACCACTCCTGGGAACGAGCCCAAGCGGAGTTTAGGTCCCGGCAGGTCGGCAAGAATACAGGTAGGGCGGCCCAGTTCATCCTCAATTGAGCGGATTCGCTGGTAAAGTTCTGTCTTGGATTCGGGTTCACCATGAGAATAATTGAGACGGCATACGTCAACGCCCGATTCCATGAGTTGTGTCAACAACGAACGCTCTTCGCTTGCCGGCCCGATGGTGGCGATAATACGTGTGCGGCGCATGTTGAACAACCCTCCCTAGTTCACTTGTAATAGAGGCGTATAACAAACAGGTCAACCTTGATATCGTTCGGGCGTTCATTGTGAACACTCAATGTCCACTCACCGTCTCCATAGGTTGTTTCACCTTCTGTGAACATGTATGATGACATCTTAAGTTCAACACAATATTGTTCGTCATCGCAATCACCAAAATCGCGGGACTCATCAGCAGTTTCGCTGGTATTTTGAGCTTCATCACCCTCTTCATTGTAGGCGTAAATGTCAATTTTGTTGTTGTTGGCTGAACCGGCTCCTGGGATCCAATCATCGTCCTCTTTAGGGTAGGTGAGTTCCGATGTTAGTTTTCGAATGGTATTTCCACTTTCTTTATCGTAGTGAATGACAACGTCAAAGTCCAGTTCAACTGCACTGTTTGATGTGTTCCCTCCGATTTCAAAATCCTCCCAGTATCCTGCATAGTTTACGAAGACATCGATGGTTGCGCTGTCGGTCATTCCGACGTTGTTGGTGACGGTCAAGCCGACTTCGTATTCGCCGGGTTGAACGTCCTTCCATTTCACTGTTTCACCTGAAAGGTCATCGTCGTTTTCACTGTCTCCATCATTATCCTTGTCTTCGTTAAGGTCCAAATCCCAAAACCATTCAGTAATGTATTGAGAAGAGTCTCCGGATTCAGAAGGTGACGCATCAAGAGAAACGGTCATTGTTTCAGAAACCGAGCGGTCCGTGTTGGTTTTCTCACGCGCACAGATCCAGAGAACGATGTCTTGCTCTTCACTTATGGAATCGTCCTCACAATCTTCATCGTCAGAATATTGGACGATGGTTGCGATGGGCTCTACAGCCCCGGCTTCCACCACGGTTACGGTTCTAATTTGTTCGGATGTACGTGTTCCATCGGAGATTTCCAAACTGACCTCATAGGTGCCTGCTTCGGTAAATGACCATGTTGCGGTACGTCCTGTTGCATCAATGTCGTTAGAACCGACGCTGTCAAAATTCCAACGGTAGGTCAAGGAACCGTCGCTTGGGGTTGAACTCGAACCGTCAAATGTGACGGCGTCCCCAACCCTCACATTGCTTGTTTTGGAAACTGAAAATACCGCAAGCAGGTCCTCATTCGAGGACGAACCATCGTCTTCAAAGATGCAACCGGACAACGCTGAACACAGCATCAAGGTTGAGAGCAACAAGGGCTTCAGCATACTTCCCATGCCTTGTGGTAACGGTATGTTCATGAAAAGGGCTTCCATGAGTTGGTTGAATCTAAAACGAAAACAGCGAGGTTTGTCGGTTGCCGGTGTAGAGGTCTTTTGCATTCCAGCCAAAGACCTCCGTTATTCTCCCAACTGCTGTTGCCAATCGTTCTGCATAAAACTGACCATCATAATCGGAAATACCGCCGTCTTCTTCCGCTTCGTACCAAGGAACAACGTTCATTGGGCGATGGTTCGCATTGACAACGACGTAGGATACTTTCATTCCTGAAGTGAAGCCCAAACCGCTCTTGATTCGTTGTTGGGCAACTCGGACTTGGGCCATGCTGTTCGGATTAACGTAATCTTTGGTGAAATCAACATCACCAATATTTTTGACAGGAGTACGTACGATCTTTCCTTTACACGATTTTGCGAGGATCAATTCACTGGCTTCAACTTCCTTGTTCTTCAACGCCTGAACACGGCTCAAAGCATAGTCTACGAGGGCCTCGCCCTGGTCAGCAAGAGCGTAGGAGAAGATCTCCTTCATGGTGGCAGTGAGATAGGCAAATGAGTCAGTACGCTGTGTTTCATAACCCCTTACCAGCATTTCATTGGTCGGCCAAACCACTTGGCCGATGTATCGCTTCTTGGCACCATGGCTGAAAAACACAGACAATCCGCGTTCGAATTCCAACACTGCAGAAGCCTTACTGAAGCGCTGAGCAATGTGTTGACCGAAAGAGACCATACCGTCCAACGCCTCTTGGAACTTGGCTTGTTTGGCCAGCCCTTCGGAGTCGCTACGGTCGATTGCTGCAAGGTCATCCTCCGATAAATAGCTCGGAGCATCTTGACCCACCGGGCTACGAACAAAGATTGAGTCGGTGTCCGAATATACCACGCCGTGACCTTCGTCATCCAGAGCAGCGATGATCGTCTTGATGTTCTGTCGCGCCCAGGCAGTAATTGAAGAACCAAGGTCTCGATGGGTGAAACGGTAAAAGCCGCTGGCAAAAACTCCGTAAAACGAGTTCATGAGAATCTTAACCGCATATTGCATGGCGTCATGAAATTCAACTGAACCTTGGTCACCGGTGGATTTTGAAAGTTTGAGAGCAGCCTTGTGCTGGTCCCGTTTGGCCATGAGCATTTCCAATAATTCGGGAACCAGCCCTTTTCGAGAGGTTTGGTGGCGAAAAACCGCGCCAGTCGGTGCTGTATGAACCTCTTCACCTTCCAAAGGTTGGTCGGGTTGACCCGGGTCCACTCGAGTGGTATAGCAGATGTTATGGCCGATCATAATGGACGGATACATGCTCTTGAAATCCAATACGGCAATCCAAGGGTGGAGTCCTGCTTCAACATCGTGAACATAACCTCCAGTGATCTGCCCCTCTTTTGCTTCCGCAGAACCGGTGAGTGGGACTGCGACATTTTTCGAGTCCGCCAAACGGATAACTAAGGAATCAATCAACTGACTCGTGCTACCGTTTGCCGCTGTTTCAAACGGTACCTTCGCAACAGATGCAACCGCTTCTTTGCGTCGCACTGCTTGAATCGCTTGCAAAATATCCAAGGGCAATTCTGCGTCCCTAATGCAATATTCCATGACTTCATCGGGCCGGGTGGCCCATTCATGGTCCATATTTGATGCATCGACGTCCATCTTATGTTTGCCTTCATCATCCGGAAACAGTAAGGTTGCTACAAAGGAAAGCGTTTCTCGGCGCGGCTTGAGCGCTTGTCGTGCTTGCCACCACGCATCCATAACAGCCCGTCCGGCTATATTCCAAGCCCGATTGGTTTGGCGCTTGGGCACCAAAGCATCCCGATTGCGTTTCATTTCAGATTCAAGAACGGGCGTGCGCCCCCAACCCAACAGTTGTGATTGTGCCTTCCAGTCTTTTTTCTTCGTCAACGCCGCCGTCCGGTCCGCAAGCCTTGGAAGGTCAAAGTTGTCAATGTTGTAACCCGTGATGATATCTGGGTCGTGCTCCCTCACCAACGCAGTGAGTTCTCGAAGAATGGTTGCTTCATCGCCGCGATAAGAAAACGATTTCCGTTCCCCGGTTGCAAGATCTTCAATCCAGGCTGCAGCGCACAAAACAGTTTCATGTTCGATGCTTGTTTCTAAATCAAACGAGAACATACGAAAAGGAACTTGGAACGGCTCGCTTGCTACAAGGTCGTCAACATGACAAACTACGGTAACATCAACTGGATAGCGGCCTGCACCACCTGCCTCCAGAACCCGTTTCTCTCCGTCATCTGGTCCGTCCTTCTCGTCAAGAAGGTCCCCTTTGAACCCGATGTGGACGCCCAAATCACCATCGAGAAAGAGGCGGTTGACAAACGGAATGTCACCTGAAAATATTCGCCATGATTGAGAACGCAACTGTTTCCGTAGCGAAGGAACATGAAACGGTTGCTCGACTTCAACGGTCCAGACAGGGCGATCTCCTAATTCGGTCAACTTGACAACGGGGCCTTCTATTCCAACCACGTGTTCCATGTTCATGAGGGATTTGATCCGGTCGGCCAAAAACGGTGGGATTTCTTTATCGATGTCCCACGGTCCAATGGGCGCAATCTCAAAGGTTGGACGTTGGCCCTTAGCGAGCAAACAGATGGAGCGCCCATCGTCCATCCGCCCGAATAATTCCAATATTGTATGAGGGACTTTTCCATCCGCAGTGGGCCGTTCGTAGGACCGGTATCGTCCGGTCACTACGCCCATCCTGCCGTCCATAATACTGCCCCGCAGCATGCTTACTCGTCGACCCCATTAGAACCCATCCGTAGAGTTTTACGAAAGCAAAGCAAGAACAAGTTTTAGAGCCAACTCTACCGAGAGGAATGCTTGAAAGCCCACGGAGCGTGGCTCTGTCTACCAGCGAGGGAAAGGCCATGAATGAATCATTTGATTGGGATAGCCTTACTTTTTCCCTTACTCCCACTGAGACGATGTACATCACTGAAATCGAAGGGGATGCACCTTGGATGCCGGGGCGGTTACAACCCTATGGAGACATTCCTATGTCTCCTGCTGCAGGCGTTCTCAATTACGGCCAGGGTTTGTTCGAAGGAATGAAGGCGTTTCGAACCTCAAAGGGTCGCATCGTGTTTTTCAGGCCTGAAGAAAATGCACGTCGTATGCAACGAGGCGCAGACCGCCTGAAGATGCCGCCCGTTCCCGAATCGGTTTTCATCGATGCTGCTGAACAGGTTGTTGCAGCCAACATCAATTGGGTTCCTCCATCCGGCAAGGGGGCCATGTATGTGCGACCTCTTCTCATGGGCAGCGGTCCGATTTTGGGAGTCGCCCCTGCACCATCCTACACGTTTTTGATTTATGTCACCCCTGTTGGCCCGTACTTCAAGGGCGGAGTCAATGCGATTGACCTCCTCATCTCCGAACGGCACCATCGTGCTGCACCGGGAGGCTCTGGCGGTGTCAAGGCCATTGGGAACTACGCCCCTGGAATGAAACCAAGCAAAGAGGCAAAAGCAGACGGGTATGCTGAAGTGATTTACCTTGATGCAGAAACACACACCTGCATTGAGGAAGTCGGAGCTGCCAACTTTTTCTGCATCAAAGATGACGTCATTTACACTCCTGAATTAACGGGTACGATTCTTCCTGGAATCACCCGTGACTCGATCGTTCAACTTGCACGACATTTCGGTTACAAAGTCCACGAAACAAAGGTAACTGCCGACTTCGCCATGGAGGCAGATGAAGCCTTTTGCTGCGGTACTGCCGCAGTCATTTCGCCCATCGGGAGCATTACACACGGCAATGAAAAGCGCGTTTACGGAGAGGGGCTGCCCGGTAAAGTAACCACTCAACTGTACGATGCACTGACTGGAATTCAAAACGAAACCGAGGAAGACGTCTTCGGATGGTTGCACGAATTGCCTCAGTAACGTCGACGGGCAGCGATAACACTTGCAGCAATTGCAACAAAGGTCAAGGCTGCAGATAGCGATGGAAGGCTTTCATCATCCATCATTGTTGCATTGGTGTCGGATTCATTGGTCGTGTTTCCTTCCGTGGATGGGGGTGCAGGTTCAACAATAATTTGCCCAACCATCCCAAACGCAGCGTGAGGTTCACAAACAAAATCATAGGTCCCGTTCATGCCAACCTCGAAGGTAAAGGAATAATCAACATCCCTCTGAGGTTCACCGGAGTCAAAGAGTTCATTCGCCTCAACTGCATTGTGCGGCAAGGCTTGCCCGTCCCAAAAGAAACGCACGGTATCGCCTTCAGTAACGGTGACTGAAGAGGGAGAAAATCGTAGATTTGTGCTGTCGACAGTGATGATAACGTCTTGAGGCTCTTCTTCTTGAACCATCGGAGTGAGGTCTCCTTGGAGCCCCATTGAGCACAGAAACAAGACGAGGGCTAAGGAAACTGTTCTTCGCATGTTAATTTCTCAACCCGTTTGGTTATCAAACCATGTTTACAAGAACCCCGCTGAAATCCGGTTCATTTCTTGAATTTCGAACGCTTTTTGAATCCACCCGAAGTTTGTTTTTTTGGGCTTTTTCGTTGTGAACGGGCTCTGCGGTCGCCGGTTTGTGGACCTTGTGACGCCTGTTTTTCAGCTTGGTTTCGCTGGTCTCGTTGCATTTGTCGCCATTGGCCTCCGATGAGTTGCAACAATTCTTCTTTTGAAACGGCCCCAATGCTTGACTTGGCTCCTGAGGCAGAGACCCACAATCTTCCTTCCTTCCCGTGAGGGCGACTTGGATGTGATGTATGCTCTTCTCGCTTGATTTTCTTGAGGCCTACCTGTCGGGCAGCCATAAACAAGCCTTCCAAATCTGGCTTTAGGACCGAAGAATCCTTTGGAACACGACGGCCGTTGCGTCGAGAGATTTTCATGTCAAAATAACCAGGCCAAACGCACAATCGGTCGGGGTTATGGTCCATCGTATCGCCTCATGTAGGGGTTATGCCCCAGTGCACTTGAGGCCGTCGGTGGTATTCACTCAATCAAAACGCCGTTGATAACGCCGTCTTTTCCTGGTCGAGAGGTGATCTTTACTGTTCCTTTATCGGTTTCAATAACAGCGCCCTTGACCAAAATGTTACGACGAACATAGTTGGGGTCGGAGGCGTTTTCAATCACGCTGTGAATGGTACCAAGGAAGGTCTTTCCAGTCTTGGAGTCGCTGATGCTGACTTGATTTGCAGCCATGACACGAACCATGGAGTTTCCACCGGTCTTTCGGTAGATCTTTCGCTTGGGTTCGCCAACGAGAGCGAATTGCTTCTCTGTTGAGATTTCAGTTGAACGCTTACCGCGTGCTTGTACCTTGCGTCCGCCGGACGGTTTGCGTCGTGAAATTCCGTGCCATTGCGCCATAGGGATACTTCCTGCGAAGCCACCGACCAGCACGGGCTATATGAAATCAACCCTCACTCACAGCGCATCGTGATTTCGGATAAAACGACGTCTTGCGGACCAATTAACCTGCCAATAAGAGCATCACCGGGCACCAATTGAGCCACTCCAGAAGGAGTTCCCGTAAACAGAACATCATTTTCTTGAACGGGAGCCCACTCGGAAAGTGAGGCCATTTGGTGATGAATTGGAACGGACATTTCAGACAAGAAGGCAGATTGGCGAAGATCGCCATTCACAGTGAGTTCTAAACGTAGACCTGTCTGTTCGAGATTGATCGCTTCCCAAGTTGAATTCCATTGATGCCATTGACCAATGACAGCGCTTGAACGGAAACACTTTCCTTTGGCCCAAGGCCATTGTTTTGCACGTAATTTGCTTTGGGCTGGTCGGTCGGTGAGGTCAAGGCCAACTGCGAGCGCAACCGGTTCTCCATTTGCACCAATCTTCACAACGCATTCAACTTCATGGTGCATTTCTCCGGGATGTTGACTTACGGGCAAGGGCCCTGTTTCGTGGAGACATTGGTCGGGTTTGATGAAAAAGATGGGTTCAGCAAGGGGTTGGTTGCCTAGTTCAAGTGCATGTTTTGCAAACGTTCGGATGGTACACCATAGGGCCATAACCGCCCCAAGGACTGGCTCCCCATCAAATTCCCTATGGACGAAGAATGATAACCGGTCACCCCGAGAACGGAACATGACCAACGATTGGACGATGAAAAAACGCAGACCTGTTCGTCGCAAAAACATCGCTCCTCTCCTGAAGCAATTGGAGCAAGACTTGGCCGTTGACCTCAACGTGGAAGGTGGATTTCTTGAAATGGCAGAATACGGCCCATGGACCATGGTTTTTGTCAATAAAACTCCCATCGTGATCGAGCTGACAGATGATAATAACGACCGATGTGTCTTCCTCACACTCCGAGGATTCCTGGGCCATCAGGACGCAAACAAATGGGTTGAAGTTGACCACGGTGCGATTCCGTTTCTCATGAATGGAGCCGACTGCATGGTGGCCGGCATTCATGGCGCTGAAGAAAGTGTAGAAGAGGGTGATTTGGTGTGGATTCGAGACATGAAGCACAAACGCCCCCTTGCCCTTGGTTGGGCCTGCATGTCCAACGAGGGATTGGTGTCTGAAACCAAGGGAAAGGGCATAAAAACCGTCCATTGGGTTGGCGACGAACTCTGGGAAATGGAATAGGGTCTCACGGGTTTCCCTTAGTAACTTAAAAAAACGAGGACGGGGTGATAGGGACCATGGGGAAGGCTATCGTAAGTGCAATCTGTTTGTTGCTTTTCATCGCTCTTCTTCCAAACGGAGCGGCAGCTGGAGGAGACGACGGCCAAGATGCGAATCCCACAGAGGACGTCCCCTTTACCGTCGAAGAGCGAACCACACCTTCTCAAGACGGGGAAAAGTGGAAATTAACCGTGGCCGTTGATGGTGACGCTTCAGAAAATGGGACAACACTTACCCTAACCACTCAAATCTGTATTAACACCGGAATCTGCGACCCACCCGTCAATCACGAAGTGGCGGCCGAAGACGGAACTTACAGCCTGACATTAACGCCTCCTAGCGACCACAGCTACGTTAACTGGCGAGTCAAAGCAACCTACGCTGATGATTCAACCGATGTATTCCCCGATGGAGACTGGTACAAGACCTGGTCAACCTGCTATTTCACTGACGGAGCGTATGGAGGCATTCATGCAACGGGCAACGGATGTGACATTCCTGCTGAAGAAGAGGGATTCCTCCCCTTCGTCGGAGTTTCATTGATGGCCGCAACCGTTGGTGCTGCGGGCCTTATGATCGCACAAAGAACCAAAATAAATTAACAACGGTGATGTTCTACCAAGCGTTCTAAGAAACGACGGTGTTCTTGGGTCCAAGAAGTAAAACGCACACTGACCTTGTCACGTTTTTTACTGAGTTTACCGTTGTGAAAACCAGGGCAGTGAAGATCACTGGAAACCAAGGGCAAATGGGTCCCTTTACAGGTCACGGTGCAACCGTCCGGTTCAGCCCTTGCTGTTCCAAAATCAAAGTGTACTTCATTCTCCACCAAGTCACAGGTCAAACCACCCGCTCGCATGAATCTCATAAGCGCCTCGAGAATGGCTTGTCCGTCTTCTCCCTTTGCGGAATCAACGCCCCCGTACGCCGAAAGAAAACTCAATTCGGCCTCGTTTTGTTCCATGAGGTGGTCCAGTCCGCGCCCGTCTTCAGTTTCCTTTGGCATGAACAATCACCTCATACCGTTTTCAAGTGAGTCCAACCGACTACCCGTCCATCGCTTGCATCCGCGACCAAAGAAAACTGATTCGTCCATCCACCAGAATCCCACTTCCGCTGAACATCAACCGTGGAGGCGCCACTTACCGAATCAAACAGTTCAGTGATGTCGATTCCAAATCCTGAACCTGGTACAACAACCAAGTATCCTATTTGTGTTTCATCATGCAAAGAGCCGCTTGAGGTAAACAAAGCCTCTGTCCCGCGCAGTGCAGGGAAGCGCTGTTGATTCATGAGTCTCGATTCAACCGCCTCAAGGGAAAGAACTTCTGGTATGGAATCCCGATTGTGCGTGATTGAATCGTCAAAAGTTCCTTTTGCAATGTATTCACATTCAAGGGCGTCGTTTACCCCTTCTACAGAATAAAGCAACCATCCGGCCGTGTCATCGGTTGCCACCCAAGAAATGTTCCATTCGGTTGCCGTCCCATTCGGTTCGTCAATGGCCCGCCAGATGTAACCGTCATTATTGAGCGCCGAATTGGCGCCACTTGCGACGCTTCCGAGGTCGGAGACACAAGCAATGGCTGTATCAAGTGGGTGAGGGCGATGCGTGCTGTTGTCAGGCATATGCAATCCGTCCACGCCCCAAGCGATCAATTCGTCATCGTCCGGGTTCAATTCGTTCGCTTGTGGACGGTTATCATACGAGCGCCCCAATTCCAATGCCTTTACACCGCGCTGAAGATATGTGCGTTCAAAGGTATGATGAAGTTCAAGTTCTCCCTCTGGAAGTACTGCATCAACGCCCCGTTGCTGCCATCCTGAGCAACTGGCTTGATTCGATTCACTGCTGCTTATGGCCACGTCAACACTCTGTTTAACAGCCCAAGGACTCACCCCATCAAGCCAGAGGTTCATCGTTGCATAACCCAGACATAGGTCCCGAACGTCTTGCTGAGTTGCTGTGACTTTCCACATGTTGGTAGAGCCGATTTTTTCGGTACCAATAACCCTCCATTCCCATCCAGAACTGGTACCAATTGCGTCCTTCGTAATGTATTCATTTCCAAAGAAACTGGAAAGTTCTACGGGTTGGAGAATGAGCCCTAGCCCCGGTGATAAAAGGTCAAGATTTCCAAAAAGGCCACCAATGCCATAACTCATCGCTGTGCCTTGGTATTCACCATCAAGAGAGGCGGAAAAGTCAAGCTGGGTACCGAGATTAACCTCTTCCCGAAGTTCAGTCCAACGCGTCACGGTTAGCATTCCATTACCATCGCCACCCAATGAGGTCCCGCTGCATGCATCAGAACCGGGAATTGAACTCCTCACATGCCGGAAAATTTCAAACTTCCCCGGACCGGTAAAGTCCATGTTGTTGGTGCTCTCGACTGCGAGCCAATCCATACCTTGTCCGCCTTTGGCGCGAACGGCTCCTAGACGATCTAAGGAGCCTTGATTGGTCAACTCTGATGCATCGCCATCAGTAATTTTGGCTTCTCCACTGCCCTCGAACATCATTCTTATCTTGCAAATGTCATCTTCTGTTTCAATGCGGTCAGTAATGAGTTCTACAAATTCCTCTGTGGCCATAAAACTTCCATCGAGGACAGCATAACGCATTTCATCACCATAGCGCAGTGAATCTGCGGTGAACGGCTCAAGTTGATTGTTGATGTAATACCAACCACCTGCTCCGAGAATGATCACGGTGAGGAGGACTGCGGCGACTTGAGGCTTCTGAAGCATCTCAACCAAGGTCACTGGCGAATCGCTGCGTACCGAGCTCACCCCAGGTGATGCTGCTGGTTCGGTTGGCGTTTCTTCAGATTGAGGTTCGTCCTCGCTCTCGCCTTCAACCAAGTCCGCATCTAAAATTTCTGCTTCAAGGATGTCGTCATCTTGAGCATCATCCGAACCTTCGGCTGTTTCGATTTCGGTTTCGGTTTCGTCCTCGGATAATGTTGGAGTAAGCGTATCTTCGTCTTCAAGAGAAAACATGACCGCCTCTTCATCCTCAACCGATTCTGAATCCTCATCCAAGGTGGAGTGGAAGGTCGCCGTCTTGTCATCAAAAACCTCAACGCCAAGAGTTTCTTTGTCAACGCCTGCTTCAAGCAATCGCTCGAGCAATTCGGATTTTTTACCACTGGCAGAGAGGTCGTTGAGAATACACAGGGCCTTGAGTTTAGCAACCGTTAGCGTGGTGGTTGCTGCATCGCCCATAGGTTTCCCTCACTCTTCCGTAGGCATCTACCCTTTCAAGGATGATGCTCATTTGTGACTTAGATGCATCATAAGTCAAGGGTTTATACTCGCTTCACTCCTCATGAGGATGGTATGTACCGTCTTCGTTTTGGACGTATACCGTCTGCTCGTAACTTCCATCTGCCATTTGTTTGAAGAAAAATCCATGTTCAGCAGGGATAAACTGGACGTCTTGAGCCCCGGCATCCATCGCTGAATCCATGTCGGGTTCGGGCGAAGGGGGAGACGCTGGACCTGCTCCATCGGGCGGGCTGCTTGGTGCGGCTCCAGGAGGACCGCTTGGCCCGGGAGAAGGCGGTCCGGTCGGACCTGCTGCCGCCAAAACTTTGCTTTCAGTGGTTTCATGTTCGCCTTCAAGAATGGCTCGCAGTGCTTTGCCGTGTTTTTGAGCCCCAACAAAGGCAAAACCGGAAAGGAGCAAGCACAAGAATCCAGCAAAACCACCAATAAATTGGTTCGGGTATACCTTCCCAGAAACACTCATTCCATTGCCGGGTTGGCCAATCTTGGAGCCTTCATCATCAAGATATTCTGCAATGACACAATAATGGCCGGGATCCACTGCAAATTCAAATTCGTAAACACCGTCTGGTAGAACCGAAGTCGTTGTTTCTTGGTACTGGTACTCATGCGATTCACTGTCTTTTGCTATCGTTGTAAATTCCCCTAAGTTGCTTTGACAGTCTTTCTGTTCAAGAACATATACGCCAATGTTGACATTGGCTTCTGATGGGGGTTTGGATGCTGTCACTTCAATGTTCATGGGGACATCAAACATGTCTTCGCCATCAACTGGCAGTCCCCATACAAGGCCGATGTCCTTTTCTGCAGAAGCCGTAAAGTCATCATAATCGGCTGAGAAAGGCATCGGGAACAATGCAAAAACAAACAGAATAGCGGCAATTCCGAGGTACATGAACACGTTCCATCGTGCCTGCTTTAGCCGGCTCTTTCGTTCATCCATGCTCATTTCTTCGAGCACTTCATCCTGGTCATCATCCACCCTTAAAGCGCCGGCTGCATCCAGTTCCTCTTCATCGGACATAGCCCTCCCCATTTCTTCCGAGCACTTGAAAGGCGCGTCCGTTCATGGAGATATCATGGCGACCGATGGTCATAAGAATGAACCCGTAGGCCGTGGGAGTATGGCTCTACGTCTTGCCGTTCTCAGCCGGGGGCCTCGGTTGTACAGTACCAGGCGTATCGTAGAGGAGGCAAGAAAACGAAACCTCCGAGTCGATGTTTGCGACCCAATGAAGTTCTCTTTGATGGTCATGGACGGGAGTGTTGATGTCCTTCACAAGGGAAAGCCGTTTTCCTATGACGCCATCATACCTCGTATCGGACACTCCATCACTCAACACGGAGTCGCTGTGTTGAGGCATATTGAACAACTCGGAATGTGGACCGCGAATACCAGCCAAGGTATCCTTCAAAGCCGAGACAAATTGCATGCATCACAGATTTTGGCCCGAAATCGTATCCCCATTCCACGAACCGTCTACGTCCGTGATATTTTGGATGTGGAGCAAGCCATCGATGCTGTAGGAGGACTCCCTGTCGTTGTTAAAGTGACCCAAGGTACCCAAGGGGAAGGCGTGTTTTTGCGTCATACCGCCTTTGAAGTGCGCAATCTCGTTCAAGGGCTTCTCTTAACCGGAAAATCCGTCCTGGTGCAGGAATACATTGCTGAATCTCACGGCAAAGATATTCGCGCTTTGGTGGTTGGTGACCGAGTCGTTGCTTGCATGCGTCGTAGAGCACGGGGGAGAGAATTCCGCAGCAACTTTCACCTGAATGGAACCGTGGAAAATGTCCAACTGCCGGAAGACTATGCTGAAGCCGCCTGCCGTGCTGCTCGTGTGCTCGGTTTGAACATTGCAGGAGTGGATTTGCTTGAAGGAAATGATGGCCCATTGGTGCTTGAAGTCAACTCATCCCCTGGACTTGAAGGCATTGAGAAAGCGAGTGGCGTCAATGTAGCTGGCGCGATCGTCGAGTACATCATGGAAGACACTGCTTTTAGAGAAGTTGACCTTGACCAATTGCTGAGAACAGTCCCTGGTTCCGGTGTACTCTCACTTCAACTGATGAACCATCCCAAAATGGTTGGAAAGCGCCTGCACGAAGTGTTTGCCTCCATTCCAGTATTTGCACTATCACGGGGAGACCGTTTGGTATGGAATCCTGATTCCGACCTACAACTTCGTTACGATGATGTCTTGGTATGTTACGGTGAACTCACAGAACTCCGTTCATCGCTACGCCAAGCAATGCTTGGTGTTCCACGAGAAGCGTTGATGTTTGATGATCACGCGAATCAAAGTGAAGTTTGACCGTTTAAGGGTATCCTCTTCTATCCTTTAGAATGTAGGAATAACGGTTATATGCGCAAAATGTTAGAACCCTGTATGGACTATGAGTCGCTCACCCTTCTTGAATTGAAGAAACAATGTAAATCTCGTGGACTCAAAATCTCAGGTAGCAAAGACGATGTTGTCATTCGACTCATGGAAGCGGATGAAGCCCAAAACGGGGTTGTTCAACCCGGGATCGTTCAACCCGTTGTTTACCATCAAGGCGGATTAGCAGGACCAATTCCCACCATGCAGCAGATTGTCATGCCTCCAAAAAACAGCATGTACGAAACTCTTGGTACGTTCATTATTCTGTATGCATTAATCCGAATTGGTTGGTCCATGGTGTGGACGCTTAACAACGACCAGATGATCGGTTGGTTGCTTTCACCGGTCGGGTTTTTGATAGGTATGGGATTCCTCATAGGAGGGGGCCTCATACATCAAGAGTACAAAAACGGAATTTATCTCACCATGGGTGTATTGGTCGTTTCGGGATTGTTGAGCCTTGCCTTCCATGCAGAAAAAATGTCCGAAATGAATCCTGTCACGCTGGTTTGGGGCGATACTGCAATGTTCATGACCTCCATCTTGTGTTCGTTTTCGTGCCTCGCAATCGTTGGACTTCCGCTCCTGTTGGGCGATGGAAACATGAAGTCAGGTTGGCCCCCCTCAATCCAGCGAATTATTGATGCCAGCGGTGGGGGAAACAAGAAAAAAAAACAGATTTCATGCAGCAACTGCAACGAAAAACTCAATGTCCCCAAAGAATATTCTGGAACCATTCAGTGTCCTGCTTGTAAGTCCAACATGCAGGTTTGATTCATCCCCAAAAACGACGCGTTCGGGCATACTCAACTTCCGCTCGGTGTATGGCTTCAAGCAAGCCTTCTTCATCACCCTGAGGCACTTTGACAAGAAGGCGAATCGCAGTAGCTTCTCCGATTCCCCGGCCCATGAGACAAAGAATCGCTTCAAGACCACGGTTCGCAACGATGCTTGCATTCTTCATCATTCGGTCTTGCTCTTTCTGGTCCTCAGAAGCCACCCATTTCTCGAGCATTGGTTGAAGGCCTTCTCTAGCACAGGCCAGCATTTTTCCTTTACACTTGAGGCATGTATCTGCCTTATCCAACGTGGAATAACGGGCAATGCGGAATCGGCGAGTAGCGTGACATTTCAGGCAACACAGCACTGCTCGCTCGTTCGTCAAACGCAATTTCAGCCGCTCCCTTAACGCAGCGTTGTCCCAATTCGGAAGCAGCATGTCGTCTTGAGTTCGGTTCGATAGGCCCAACGGCCCGGTTGCGGTAATGTGCAATTCCAATAATCCAGATTGAATTCCCTGCATCACATCGCTTGCTCCGCGTACATCCATTCGTTCATGGAAGAGTTTGGAAAGAACTTCTTCCATGACAACGGTGCCGCGATATTTTCTTAGGAGCGCTTGAAGATTGATTCGTCGAGGGTCTACCCCGTGACGAAGGATCCCAAACGTCTTTGCTACCTGAGCAAAACGCCAACGAACCTGTCTTGAATTGGGAACGGTGATGCTCAGCAATTGTTCAATGGCGTCCGGTGGCGTTTCAGTAAGCCAAGAGACGATGTCTTCTGGGCGAACACCGCTGGTTTGCAATGCGATCCGAGTTGGTTCAGCAATGAGGCGCCCCCAGTGACCCGACTTCGTTGACGCCATCGCCAATAAAAAGTGGCCGAGTGCTTCGTTGATCTTAGAGCCTTGACAGATGTTGATGACCAAGGCGTCGTCACGCTCCTCAATGGTGATGACGCGGTCTGTGGGAATCTGTTGAGTGGCTTCCATATGGGATGATATCGCTTCTGCAAGCAAACTCATTCCTTCCGAATCCAGTGGATAATCGCGAAGTAAGCCCTCTTGAGGGGAAATGAGCGAGAGCGGGTCAAATTCAGGAGGAGTGGGTGCTGGTAACAAGCCTAGGTCGCTCGCAATCAAGTGTCGTAAGTATCCAACATCACGAGCAACACCTGCTGGAACGGGAGGCAACTCTCCAAGCCATTGCGGGGCTTTTGCGTGGTCATTTACCGGTGCGACCAACAATTCGGATTGTTCCGGGTCAGCGTCAACAATCATCCATGTTCTTCCAGCGATGACAAAGCGTCTCGGCGTTCCATCTTCCTCTTCTCCAGAGTCGTTCAAACTGAGTACAAAGGCCTCATCAACATTCCCTAAACTTCTGCGAGTGACAGCATCACGCACACGGTAGGAGCGCTTGTCGGGAATCATTGACAGGTGGTGTGAGACCCATTCACGGGTTCTACCTGCTGAAGAAAACCAACCGTCCTTGAATCGCTTGGGCACGTCAACCGTTCGTCCGGTGTACACCTTTGGAATTTCTTCATCCGGAACAGAGTACAGCGGAAGGTCATCCGGTAGCGGATTTTCAGTACCTGCAGCGGCTTCTTTCGCCACCTCATACACCGCCTTAGGCCAACGGTACCACGGCAATTCCTCTGGCTTTGGAATGAAGCGGAGAACCCAGCGTTCAGCAAGTACCTGAAGTATCGCCTCCGTATCCGCTCGATTCCAACCCTCAAATTGAGTTGCGTTCGCCAACATTTCTGTGGCTTCATCGATGGGTACTGCCTTGAAACAATGAGCCATGAGAACCAGTTGGTTTGCCGCGATGGTCCGAGGTCTGTTGCGCCATTCAACCGGTTCAATTTCTCCAAGCATTGCCCTACGTGCAATGACCGTTGATTCGCTGAGGTGGTCTGTGTCCCAAGAGAGAAGATGTCCACGCCCTAAACCCCCGAGTCGGTGATCCGCACGCCCAACACGCTGCAACATCCGGTCAACAGATTTGGGAGAATGGAGTTGCACGATACGCCGAACGCTACCAACATCAATCCCGAGTTCAAGACTCGAAGTGCAGACCAATCCGGAAAGGGAACCGTCCCGAAGTTCATCCTCCATTTGCTGTCGCGTTTCCGCTGCCAGTGAACCATGATGCACTCCAATGTTCAAATCTGGAGCCATTGCTTGGAGGCGAGTTGACAGTGTTTCTGCTTCACTTCGGCTGTTCACAAAGACGAGGCAAGGTGCTTCATTACGCAAAATCGTACACAATTGCCGATAACAAGCATGTTGCCGAGGACTCAGGGTGAGGTCCATGCTCCCGATTTCATCTTCCGGTAGGGGCGTGGTGGATTCCACGGTTAGCTTGGTTTCCCGATGGCCCATTGCAATAATGGCCTTACCCTTTCCAGGTGAAAGCCATTGAGCCACTTCATCCGGATTTCCGACCGTTGCCGAAAGCCCCAGGCGTTGGACAGCGGTGCCGGTTAACGCTTCAAGACGAGCCAATCCAACGCTCAACTGCCAACCTCGTTCAGAGGCGGCTAAATCGTGAACTTCGTCGACAACAACCGCTTTGACCGTTTTGAGCATGGCTCTGAGATTCTTACCGCTAAACATCAACTGGAACGTTTCAGGCGTGGTGACCAGAAGATGAGGGGGTTTACGCGTCTGCTTGGTCCGTTGAGATTGGGGAGTGTCACCGTGACGGACATCAACCTTGAGACCTACCGCTTCAGCAAGTTCTCGTAAACGTCGGTCGATGTCTCGGTTCAATGCCCGAAGGGGCGTAATATAGAGAATCGAAAGTGGCTTCCATTCCTCTCGTAAACATCGGTCAAAAAGCGGTAGAATCCCTGCCATCGTTTTTCCTGAACCGGTCGGAGCGATGATGATGCGGTCTTCGCCTTTGGCGAGTTCCGGCAGAACGAGGTCCTGAATCGGCGTAGGCACCCACCCTTTTTCCTCTAAGGCCGTGGCCAATAGAGGGTGCAAATTGGAAAATACACGAGACATACTCTCCCCACCCTCATTGAATATGGCAATGCCCACCCTTCTTGAGGATTTGGCTGATCGGCCATTGGGCAGTTAGAGAAGATGGAGCGAGAGGTCAGTCATCGTCGTCATCGTCGTCGTCATCGTCGTCATCGTCGTCGAAATCTCCGTCTTCATCGTCATCCCAGTCTTCATCTTCTTCGTCGAAGGCGCCTTCACCGTAGTCAATAGAAGTCTTGCTGGCCACAGTAAACACCAAGGCTAGCGTGATGACGGAGAGAACCACAAAGATCCAAGCGAGTGGATTCTCACGAACCGAGTCCAACCAACCGAGGTATTCGCCGTAAGCAATGGTCACGGCGTGTTCGGCGGAGTTGTCATCATCGTTAGCTTCTGGAATCATATTCTCCTCATCGACCACAACTCGAACGCGGTCAACTTCCTTGGAGTCCCATTGGGCGGTTACGAACAATGTTTCGCCTCCATTTATTCCGGTTAGTGAGACGGTTTCAAAGGGCTTTTCATCATCACCAGCATAGAATGAAACCATGAATCGCGTTGTCGTATTTCCACCGGCGTTAAACACATGAGCAGTAATATCAACCTTTGAGCCAGGGGCGATGTGATCATCGCTCATTTCGATGTTGCTGATTCGCAATTCAGGCCCAACAGCACCCAGACGCACCCATTGTCGCTCAAAGTCAGTATCGTCAACAGCAAGTTCAGGAACTGGGCTTGCTTCAGAATTTGACACCAAGGGGAATTGATTTCCAGCAGCGTCATATCCTGTCAGATAGAAACCTACGAAATCCCCTGCCTTGGGAACAATGGTTCCACCCGCTGTAACATCGAGAACTCCAGTCCACATCACGGTTTGTCCGTCTTGTTGCATGCCGAGAAGCGTTGAACCTGCACCGATGGTCATGGTGCGAGTTGAGTCGCGCATGACCCAGTGAACCATTTGCTTCGAGCCGGTTAGGTCTGCGTCTTCAGTTCCTTGGAACTCGACAGGAATTTGAGTGAGGTCGTTACTAGCGGAGATGTCAATCACATTGAGAGGTGAGATTCGACGGGTTACACGCGGTGATGCATCATCCACTACCACTTGCAAGGTTGTTGAAACCAATGTCCCTGTCATGTCTTCTCCACGTCCTGGAATGTTCGTAATTGAAATCAAACATGTTCTTGAGGGGGAGGACTGAAGCGTGAGAGCAGATGAAAGCGGAACTTCAACTGAATATCCACCTTCGCTGGTGAGTGACCCATCGGACCATAACTTCTCACCATCAAAGACTTCGACAAGGATACCGACATCTCGTGGGGCTGCGGTTTGGCTGCCTTCGTAAACAACTCGTCCTGTAAATGCTAGGCGGTCATCTTTGCGAACGCGGCTGCCATCAGCGACGGGTCCAATACGGGGCTCACTGATGTCTTCAACCTCAAAGTCTGTCGGCGAGAGCACCAAGTCGTTTTCAACCCTAAAGGTGTGTTCTAGAAGCAAGATTCGAGATGGGTCTGAACTTCCAAGTTCTTTGTAGACAAGAGCAACATCGCCCATTTCTTCATCTGGCCAGTCCCAACTGATGATGAAGTTGAATTCTAACATGATCCATGGGAGACCTGATTCATTGGTTGTCTCAACCATGCTGCTGGTTGGTAGTAAGTCAAGGTAAGGTGAATCTGACCAGAACGTGTTGTTCAAACCAGAATAAGAGATGCTTTGAGCGTCACGTTCAGGGTTTGGCCCCTCAAAGTCAAAGACGAGCGAGATGTATTCGAAGTCAATTGCAGTGTTTGCGTCTATGAACCCAAGGGAAATCGTTTGGTGCATTCCAGCATAAACTGCTTCGTTATCTTCGTGGCCAAGCCACTCAAGTCCAGTGAAGACAGCTGCAGAGTCTTTTCGTGTTCTGAAGGTTGCATCATCGTATGAGAAGCCTTCTTCCGATTCGAACTTGAGAAGTTCGTCTTCCGCATTCATGACCGTGTAGTGCAACGGGTTTCCGGCCTGGTCGCCACCGTCCCAATAATAGGAAACCCGGCCCATGTTGGGGTTACGGGAGGTGTCAATGCTCGTAATGAACCACTTGGAGCGGGCTTCTGTAGTATTGCTTACTGTTTTACTCGCATACTCTTCGGGGTCTGGTTCACCGTTACGGTTCAAATCATGGTCCGCCTCAACCCAATATTTGAGCGTGAGTTGCATGGGGTGACCTACTTTGTCCTCAACGAGAACACGAATTGGTTGTTCGTTGGCAGCGGCTTCGTACGCGCCCTCCTCAGGAGAGACGGCCTTTCGTTCAGGATGGGTTGCATCGATCTTGAACGTCCGTTGCCAGTCGGCATTGGGTTGTTGAACATGGTCAGGATTTCGTTCGTTGTATGTTTGCACTTCGTAGGTCATTCCATCAGGGACATCAATGTTCGGAAGGTCAATGGAAACAAAAAACGAGCCGTTGAAATTCGTCGTGTCCCGAGCCGTGCTCTCTACGTATCCGTTTCGTGAAATTCGGACGTCAAAGGCGCTGTCCTTTGGGGCATCTTGAGTGTCTTGGAACCACATTGCTCCTGCGAAGTGAATCTGCTCGCCTGCTGCAACCCAAGATTGGTCAGGGGTATCCAGAGAGGTAACTTCCCCGTCATTGTCACGCACCTTCAACCAGCCAAGGCCAAAGGAGCGGTTGACTTCAAGACCCAATTCTGAAGTAAGGGGTAGAGGAGCGTATCCAGCAGTACCGCTGTCGTCCAAGCATCCCGTGCGGAAGCGAACGTTGCTCTGGTCGGGGAATTCACTGGTAACGTAAAACATCCAGTGGATTTCCAAAATCCCGTTGCTCTCAACGGAATATGAATTCGAATCCATGACGACATACTGACCCGGGTCATTGGGCGCAGGGAAGACATCTCCATACTGCCAGGAAAGAATTGGGTTGTTGGCCATTGAATTGGTTCGGAGTTCAAGTTCTGCACTTACCATTGAGGTAGCACTTTCTCCGATAATGTGGCGTGTAACCACCTCATAGGGCGTAGTACGCTCATGGAGGATTTCACCTTCGGGAATGGATATGTCCAAGTTTACCGTTTGCATGATGTACGTTATTTGGAAGGATTCAAGGGTCAGCATACCTGCAGAGCTGGAGGTTAAATTGATTGGGATGTCAACGATACCTGAACCGGTGTCGGGGATGGCAGTGTTCAATGTGCTCACAATCGTATTTCCAGACGTACTTGAAGTCACAGTCAGGGGCCCAAGAAGGGCGCCGCTCTGGGCAGAGCGCTTGTAGACGTTCTTCCCATCGATGTCAATCCCAACTTGCTGAGGAGCATTGGAGTGCAGTGCAATCGTCAAGTCCGTTAGTGAAGGACTGAATCTTGATTGTGAGGTTGAAAGTTCAATTCGCAAGCAAAGGTAATTTCCGGTTCCAGTCATTGATTTGGTCTGATTAGGAGATGTAAACGAGACAACTCCGCTGCTGCTAGAAGAACAAGATGTGGACGAGCTGTATCCTAAATTGACCCTAATGGAGGTTGAAGACGGTCTTGATTCGTTCCAATCAACGGTTGCGGCGACCGTTGTTTTTGTACTGCTCCCTACGTAGTTGTAGGCATAATAGTATCCTGAGGTTTGATAATTTGTTGTATAACTTAACGCCACATCACCAAGAACCGGTGTTTTTGAAGCAGAACCGTTGAGGGTGGCTCTCCATAATATTGAGTTTCCTGTATTCAAGAACATCACTTTCTGCCCTATGGACGCGGCCTTCCATGTGGTCCCTCCATCGTTGGAGATATCGACCCGAATGCTTGTCCCTGCTGGCGTTGAACCAAATACTCCGCTAAGCGTAATTGAATCAACAGCTTGTGACAAACTCACGGTTTGCCCCACAATCATCTGAGTGGATACGGAAGAAGAACGGACGTCAAAGTGGGCGCCGTCGCCATAAACATGGATTTTTCGTTGCCCTTGAGAGCAATATGATGCGTAATAGTGGCAGGAGAAGTAGACCTTGTGGTCTTCTGTATCAACCATTCCGTAATGCCCTCCACCGGGCATAGTGCGTTGGCCCTGTGGATTCAAGAAGCCATTCTGAACGCTGTAGTAATAGTGAATGCTTTTGTAGCCCGTGTTGTAATAATAGACGTTGTAAGCGATGTTTGGCATGCTTACGGTGAGGCCGGCTCCATAGTCATAGTAATAGGACGTCGACATCATCAACCAAGAATTGTACACGACCGTTGGTGAGGCCGGATTTACTTCTTTGACGTAGTGATTCTGAGCGGAAGTATCGTAAATGGCGACGTACATCTTCCCGGTGTTATCGTCAAAATCGATTCCAGTCACATAATTTGGGTAATTGTAGCTGTACATGGCCTGACAGGTCCATTGCGTCTTGGCTGTGTTCAAACTCCACTTTGAAACGCTGTAGTAGGAGTAATGGGCGGTGTAAATATCACCGTTGTAAATGTCAGCGTCGTGGATGCTCCTGTAGGCATTTGTGTTGCATGGTGTGCCGTAGGACATTGACGCAGTGCCGAGGTAAACCCCAGTAGTAGCATTGTAGCGCATGATGGTCGGGCTGCTTGTCATAGAGGTTGACGTGTACCGGAGAACGTGAACTTGGTCATCGGATACGGGAATGGTAACTCCAGTGTACGTCCAAGATCCCCCAGAAACGGTGATGTCGCTGTATTTCTTGGTAGGGCTCACGTAGCCTTGGTCGCTAAGTGCAACGAATTCCCCGGTTGTGTTGATGGTTGCACTACCGATTTGACTGACTTGGCTTGAACTGCTAAATCGTGGAGAATATTCTGTTGGGTTGCCCTTCAAGTAGACCGACTGACCCGTCACTTCGAGGTTGTCTCGGTAAACCGTTTGGAACGGTGATGGGGCACTGCTGCTCTTTCCTTGGATTCTTCCATCGCCTTCGCCGCCGTAGTGGTCATTGGTTGTGAAGTTGGTCCATGAGGTTTGACTTGCGTCACCACGGAGGTTAAATTCTGCCGAAGTTACTTCAGCACCGTATGGAATTGAGACAACTCCTGCCGCACCGTTGCCGGCTTGAGAAAAGGTATGGGAATAACTCGTTGACCCGTCCTTAAATTGTGTTTCAGTTGTCGCAGCAATCGCTAGAGGCGAGAGCATTGATACTACGAAGAGAAGCGAAAGAAATATTCCAAGACGCATGATTTCCACCTACAGGTGGTTCCCGACTATTCGCATTGCATATGAATGATGCCCCTAGGGGTTACTTTCACGTCCGCCACCTGACCGATTCCAACGCATGAAAACCGAGGGTTCAAGAGGCCTTTAGCAGTGCATTAGACAGGCGAGCCCATGAGTGAAGAGAAATCCCTCCTACCCCGCATGTGGGAATCCCAGTACGGAAAGCAATACGGAATTACTGCAATTGTTGCTGGCGCAAGCGGCGCTTTACTGGCCTTGTGCGCCTACCAACTTTTGTTCTTGCAAGATCACGCCGATTGGAGCAAACATACCGGCTTAGCCTTAACGCTCGGATTTGTTTCGAGTATCGTGTTCCTCCTTGCCTTCCCTGAATTCCTCAGGTTTCGTGGCCACATCATCACCCTCGAAGAAATCATGGAAATCCAGTCCACTGCTGAATTACGCCGGCAAAAGAACGATGGAGACCTTTCAGCCCAAATCCTAGGAGCGGGATATCTCGCCCAATGGAATGAATTCCTTGATAGCAGAGGCCTCCGCAGATAAGCACGAGGACGCCCGATGTCAAGCCAAGACCCGTTCAAAACCTTGGTTCTCGAAATCGTCCTTGCGGTCGGAATGATCGCCTGTTTGGTCTTGGCGCTCTTCATCCACACCGGCTCAATGCCACCCCTTGTTGTGGTCGAATCGGAATCAATGGTACACGATGAAAATGGAGAAGTCGGGAGTATTGATGCTGGAGACCTCATTTTGGTGCATGACAACCCCGCAGATACCATCGTCACTTTTGCAGAAGCAACCGACTCAGGACATCCTTCTTACGGGTATGAGATGCATGGAATGGAAGGCGACGTCATCATTTATGCAAAGAACGGTGAAAATGGAACTCCCATCATTCACCGAGCGGTATTGAGGGCCGTTGCGGCAACGACGACTGCCCCTGACCGAACAGCAACACCACCTTGCCCTGTTGACACATCCTACGACGAAGAACTCGTTGGACCTGATGGTGAACTTGGCGCCTGCATCTGGACGTGGACCGTCCCAGGCACCTCTGCGGTGAATGTCAGCACCATCTCGATTCAATTCGACGGCGGAGATGCGGGTTTCTACGATTGCAAACGTCCCGCCCACGGGAATGTTGAGCCGCATCTCGTCGTTTGGGATTGGCGGCCAAAGCACGAAGGAATTCTCACCCTTGGAGACAACAACCAGTGCTCGGTTGACCAAGGGGCTTCAGCCACCAATGGTTCTGCGGGAGTGCACGGACAGAGCAGCGTAGTAGGGCCCATTCGCGACACTTGGGTTTTGGGCGTTGCGGGTGGTGAACTGCCCTGGATTGGAACGGTGAAACTGATGGTAGGTGGGCCGAACTCCTATGGAACTCAGGACGTTCCCAATTCCTCATTTTTAGCACTCTTTACGCTCATTGCTGCAGTTCTTCTCTCCCCGCTTTTCACCGAACGAGCCTTCAAGAGTATTCTTTCAGGAGCGCCGGAATTGAAGGAAACTTACATTGAAGATTCGCTCAAAGAATCAGAATAACCTGCACGCCAAAGGGCTTCTTCCATGGTTGACCCGCCACAAGCAACATGGTGTGCTTCTTGCAATGAAATGGTAAGGGTCCCTTTGGACCGTTTTCTACTCAATCTTTGGATGTTACGAAGTTCCCCTTCTGTTGGTTCCACCGTCCTCCTCTTCAGAACGGGTTCGCCCTTGAGAAGGGCAATTTTGAGGGCTGATGAAGCATGTTCATGCCTTCCATTGCCCTGACTGGTTCGGTGTTCATTCACCTGTGAAACTCGGTACCCTTCACTCAGAAAACGGTTGATGAGCCGGTCACGGTGAAGAGGTGAGCCGTGCCCAATTCGCACGTCAACAACCATGGGGCCGTAGACGCGAACCAGACCGATCACGTGTGAAACGGCATCTTCTACCGATTCATCTTGTGATTTCCCAAGCAACATTCCTTCGACCAACCAAGCACAACCCGGGCGAGGGCCGGGGTCAATTCCAACGGTCAAGCGATGGACGACCTCCAATTCACGAAACGAGCGATAAAGATGGTGGACAGCATCCTCCACTCTTTCTGCAGTGGTTCCGATCCCATTGCCACCAAATCGTTCGACTTCATCGGGTGTTCCAAACCACCATCCATGCGGATCGGGAAGCTCTTGTTCAAGGTCAACAAGTTGCGCATTGAGGTGTTTCGATTGGAGTTCTCGCAAGAGACGGTAAGCCATACGAAAATCATCGGTTCGCACGTACACCGTCTGCACAGAATACCCTTATTGCCCGTCCTGTTCTAATCTATCGGTAAGCGGCTCATGTCAAGAACGAAGCAAAACGCTCACTGCGAAGGGCTTCCTTCCGAAGTCATCAAGAACGATGGACAACGATGTTGGGCCATGACGGGCGCCTATGAGCGGGAACTTCGCGAGGTCCTTGCAGGAACCGATAAAGGCGTCAAGGCTGTTTCTCGGTCGTGCTCTCCGGAAGAAAAGGCGAGGATGTATCTCATCCAACGCCGGCCGTTTTTGGTTGTTCGTGCAGCGGGGTCCGGCATGGAAGGAAGCGGTGACCTCCTCGCTCTTAGGGGGGATTGTTGTTTTCCCATTGAAGTCAAAACTACAAAGGCGGATAAATTGTATTTTTCAGGGCGGACAAAAGATCAACTGAACGCCATGATACGAGAGGGTGAACGGTCAAACCTCATGCCGTTGTACGCTCATAGAAGAAAAGGCGTTCGTGGAGACTCATGGAGGCTCTTCCGCGTCGAGACCGATGGACTTACCGGGACATTGAGGCGTCTGGTTTCTCATATTCCGGCCTTACCTCTCAATCGCAATGGAACTCCGTTCATTGATTGGGAACAAGGAATGCCCCTCAACAAGTTCATCTCTCTGCTCTGCTCTCATGAAGGAGAAAGTACCGTTGCTTTGAAGAAATTGAAACAGCGTGCTGAAAAGCAAGGCGTTCAAACAAGTGTCGCTCAACCTTCCCCGAGCAAAACAAGTCAAGACATCTTGGCTGAACTTGAACGACGGCGCTCATCGGTTGTGAGTCAAATCCTCAGAAATAAGGAACAATAAGCGTGAACAAGAGCATGCCCAGAAGGGCGAGCGAGGAATAACTCGACGCACGTTGAGACAAATGGTCCACCCACATAGGATGCAAATCCCACAGTTTGAGTTTACGTCCAAGTCGTTTTACCCCGCTCAAGCATGAATGCACGATGTCTTTCAGCATGTGGCCTCCATCAAAAGGAACCATAGGGATGAGATTGGTAAACCCAAGGAGAATATTGACCCACATGAGCCAAAAGAATAAACTCGTCAGGAACAGCAACCCATTGGTACCAAGGATTGAGGCAAGAACGCCATCGCCAGCTACCAACAATGATTCCTCAAACGGGTGTATCGCAACACCGTTGAGTTCGAAGGGAGCGATCATGATGCCAATCAGGTGAAATGGAATCGTTGTTGCCCGTTGGCCCAGTGTAGCCTCGCACCCGCAAACCAAGTCAAAGCGTGGGCCAATCGGACCAGCAAGACGGTCAATTCCCGAGGTCCCGTCTGAAACCCCTACGACTCCGAGAAATGCGGAACCGGGTGTTACCCCCATGGATTCGAGAGTTTTGTTGTCTGCACCCAAACTTAATCGGTAAGCATGGTAGTCAGTGAGCGTTACTGTTAGCGTCTCCCGTTCGCCGCCCTCATGACGCACAACAAGGTCAACAGTGTCATTAGCACCGTACAGAGCCAGTGTTTCCCTGAATGACGTTGTACTTGTTACAGGGGTTCCATCGATGGAAACAATCGTGTCCCATGGTTCCATCCCTGCGTCATATGCACCTTGATCCACTACGATGCCACGGACGTGAACGCCATCTTCAGCGGCCGCAAAACTTCCAGCAATCCCTCCGAGGAGGAGGAGCATGATGAACGATGCAAACAGATTTGTTGCAGGCCCAGCGGCAAACATTCGCAAGCGCTCTCTTCTTGGTGCCCGGAAAAGTTCCTCAGATTGCGGTTCAGCAAATGCTCCAAGGGGAAGCGGTCCGAGTTGAAGAAGACCAAACGACCGTATTCGCATACCGTGAGCACGAGCGAGTAAGCCGTGCCCGAGTTCATGAATGACCAACGAGACAATGAAAGCCATTACTCCCCATCCGAGTGGAATCACAGGGTTGATTCCGGGGATTGCAACCAGTTCACTCGCCGTAGGGGGCGGGGCTGTTGAAGGATACAAGATTGAACTGATGAAGGCCAATGGGACCAACAGACCCACAACCAACATAGAAATAGAACAAATCCAAAGAGAAAGTTCACCGTATGCTCTCCAGAATCTTCGGGGCTTTGCGAGTCCCTCAAGCAACCGCTGACCGCGCTGCGTTCGAACCATCAGCACGATGCCCAGGGCTCGTGTTGCATTCCATCGGTCCAGTGTCCCGTTACGCTCCCAAGTTTTGATGAGAATGTACCACGCGAAAAGCAAAATAAAGAGCAGACTCCAGTTCGCCTGGATTGAACCCCAACTTCCCACCATAAACACCCGACGGTCTGTTCTGCCTTGAACGTTGATATGGGTCTTGGAACAAAAATTGAACAAACCTTCATCATGGGTCGATGGGTGCTTTAACCGTGCTTAACTACAACATGGCCATCGAAGTGTGGTGTGAAAAAGCCTGGGGCGAAACTCCCAAGAAAATTTCAGAGTGGGCATCAAACGATGAAACCGTTCAGGTATTTTTACGCCTCTCAGCCAGCGTATTGATTGCTGATTTCGAACTGAAAAAAGACGGAACGCTCACGATTCGCCAACACTTGCACATCCCCCTTGAGACGTGGAATCCTGGCTCTATACAGGGGATACGCACCCCCGAGGGGAAAACGCGCTTTTCTCACCGCAGACAAACCATCTATCTCTCCAGCGAATTACGAGCCCCGGAATGGGGTGCTGCATTACTTGAGGACTGGTTATTGGGCATGCGAAGTGATGTGAACAGGCCGAAAGACCGAGCGCAACGCCTTGCAGAAATAAACCGGATGAAAACCTCTGTAGAACGCAACTTGGAAACTGCAGCGGTTGAACATGTGAGCAAAGAGATCAGCGAACTGGATACGCGCATTGACCGTATCGGTAACAATCTCGCCGAGTGAACTCAGTCCATGGTCGTGTCAATGCCAGGGAACAAATCAGCTCCTTCGCGATAAACCGTTCTCATGTTGCTGATGAAGTTCTTTTCCTTTACAACAATGGTGTATTCCTTGATGCCGTAATCTTTCTCGCCATCCAGCATCTCAAGCAAAATTTCGAGCGTAAGGCGTGCTCCTTCCCGATGCGGGTAGGCAAAGATGCCCATAGAGACCGGCGGGGAAACAATCGATTTGATACCGCCCATTTCCTCAATGGTCGCAAAGAGATTTGCGTAGGTTTCAGGGAGAAGTTCTCGACGCGCCTCGTCTTGATTTGGTCGACGGCAATCCGGACCTACAACGTGAATAATGTGCTTGTAATTCTCACCGAGGGAAAACGGCTCAGTGACGACATTCTTTGTCACAGCACAAGGTGGAGCGTTAATTTTACGCATCTCAAGGCAGATGTTTCGAGTGACTTGTGTCAATTCTTTTCCAGCCTTCATGTGAATCATGCTGTCAATGCCTTCGCGCCCTGAAAGACGGTTGTTGGCGGGCGTAATGAGGGCGTCTGCGGAGTGGTTCCAAACGTCGCCACCCATAACGCGGAGCACTCCCCATTTGCATTTTCGCGCCATGTAGAGTTCTGCCATCAGTCTACCAAGAGGGGCGACCCTACATATTAGGTTCGCATTATTTCCATGAAAATGCTCATAACCGTTGGAAACATTGGTTGTTTCATCGCTTCCTTGAGCCGTTCTTGTGAACAGAAACCGATACCGCTAAAGTGGGCTCTACGGTCCACAACCCATGACCACGAAGGCAAACAGCCTCGCCTTCGTTATGCTTTTGCTGTTCTCATCACTGTCAGCGGTCGTTCAACCGCATGACCGTCTTCGTGATGAACCAATGGAAACCGAGTTGCCTGATTTGTTTGACGGCTTCTTTGTCGGTGAAAGTGAAGATGTCTGGAACATGACGCCTTGGCCCACGGTTGCCGTCCCGGATGGGTTTACTTACATGAGCGTCATTGACTACAGCGATGTCGGGGTTCTCATCAACAACCTTTCAGAAGAAAGCAGGACCATTGGGTGGGCCTTTGTTGCTGCAAGAAATATTTCTCTTGACCGAGTGTTCATCTTTAATCAAAGTGGAACGCCGGTTGGAGAAACCATCAATCGAGAAAAGTTCAACACGTATTTCGCTGAACCTTTCCTCGAAATGCTCCAAAACAGTTCATCATCATCACAACTCAATTACCTGGTGACCACCAAAGGAATCCCCCTACGCATTTCAGGTGGAGCAGACAAGGCCAGTTTTGATCAAGAAATCGCCTTGTTGGGAGGGACCTACAACAGTTCCATAGGAGCAAACAACTGGTTTAACCATGGCTACGGCCCGTTGGCCGGTCAAGAAATGAATTCCTTTACCAGAGATGAATACGGTTTCTTCCTCGTCACTCGGTTAACAGGCTACACCGTCGATACCGCATTGGAACTGATCGAACGAGCAAACAACAGCCTCGGAGAACGGGGAACGTTCGTTTTGGACCTGGCTACAAATCGAAACGGTTCGGGATACAAGTACTGGAACGATGACCTCTACACTGCGAATTCAACGCTGAACGGCAGCATGGGTTTGCCGGTATTTTTTGACCAAGAAAGTCAATTTGTCACCAACCTTTCCAACGTCATGGGCTATGCTTCTTGGGGCAGTAACGATGGTCATTGGGATACAAATCGAATTCCAAACTCTGGTTTTGACACAACCGATGCTGCATGGGGCATGGGCACCAGATATTGGGAACACACGCTACCTGCGGTCAGCGCTGACGAAGGGTTCTCTTGGGGATATCAAAGCGGAATCAAGCAAGGAGGGTCCGGAGCCTTGGAAGGAATCCTGGACACGAACTGTTCGGGCCAGGATGGGACGGCTGTGGCGGGGCTCTTAGCAGAATACTTCGACAACAGCGGAATCTCCGTTGGCAGCACAATGCCGGACTTGACCACCCGTGAACCCAACGCCATACGGGTTGAACCGACACTTGACTGGACTTCGAGAGGGTCGGCCTACCCTGGCTTAGATGCTCGATTCAATACCCATTGGAGTGGAAGGTTTACTGGAATCATCACCGTACCAGAAACCGGAAATTGGACCTTCCATCTCGAAAGCGATGATGGTTCCGAGCTTTGGCTCAACCACGCCAGTTTGGTTCAGAACCATGGAATGCACGGCATGAGGACCGTTTCAAATTACATCAATCTAACAGCAGGAGAACACGACCTGCGCGTTGAATTCTACCAAGGTGGAGGACCTCACGGACTTCGTTTGTTCTGGGAGGGGCCCAATCAATCCAAAGCGATCATACCAACATCTGCCCTAAGTGTATCATCCATGGAAGGCCCACAGCCGAATTATCTTGAGCATCGTTGGGATTTTGAAGAGGGAACGGGAACTCAGACCAACGACAGTTTAGGAGATGCAAATCTTTCCTTTTACGGCATGAACGCGACCAATTGGGTCACATGCCCCGGCGGCTCATGTTTGATGTTTGACGGCCAAGACGATTACATTGAAGTTGATGTGGAGGACTGGTCCGGGAACTTCACCGTCAGTCAATTTGTAATGACGAACACGACCAATCAGCCCGCCTACGCTTCCACCTTTGCTTCAGGAGACACAGCGGGGTCCAATGCATCGTTCCAACACATGATGCAATCCTCAGGATGGTACCTCCACAACGACCAAACCAATTTCTTTGGCGACGTAACAACCGAGCGTTGGGCTCACCTTGCAACAGTTTTTGACAACGGAACCGTCCGTCAATATTTCAACGGCCAGTACGTTGGGAGTACCACTGCACCTTCAGGGGACTTCAATAATTTCGACCTCTATCGTATGGGTGTTAACCGAGCAGGTTCTTCCTTTTTTGAAGGAAAAATTGACCGAGTGCTCGTCTATTCCACAGCCTTATCACACAGTGAAGTGCATCAAATTTCACGCGAGATCCTTCCGAACTGCCAAGTCTATTCGGGTACAAATCAGGAAACTACAACCATTTGGCAGAACATCACGTTGCCCGAAAACCACACCTCTCACGCATGGCTTCTGAGTTCATACGGCATGATTGAAGGCTCCATTGGAGGGACTTACACGCTCCAAGTTGAAGCCAGAGATGCTAACGGAGCCTTGCTTTCAACCAATCGTTCGTCGGGTAAAACCTTCGAAACCAACTGGAACAGTGACACCCTAAGGTTCCGGCCTCATCCCCAGGCAGTCTTGTTCAACATCAGTATTGAAGTCATGATGACTGGTTTTTCTCAGGAAGGCTCCATGTTCCTTGACACCATGAGGTTGCAGGCAATCCGCCCTCATATGGATTGGGTCAACGGTTCAATTGCAGAAACTGCAGTATCGACCGGTGGGCGTTCATTCAATTGGAATACCAACTACGGGCAATCGCTGGTAGCTGACCTGATCGAAGACGGTGTGTCGGGAGTCAAAGGCTATGTCTACGAACCCTATGTTACTGCAGTTGGCTATCCCAGCGTCTTGCTTCCGGCTTATGCATCGGGGTACAATCTCGCTGAAAGCCACGCTGCCGCCAGTACGGTTTCGGGTTGGATGGGCGTAGTGGTCGGCGACCCCAAAATGGCCGCTTATGCTGACCTCATCCACGATATCAATATCGTCGACGCACGCGTTGTGGGCGAGGTCAATGTTGGTGAGCCAACCTTGGTTCAAGTTGCGGTTGAAAACCTCGGCATGGCTCCTTCAAACGGTTCGTTAATGATTCAATCAAGAATCGGGAACGTCGTTCTCAACGAATCAATCCTTGAAATACCCGCTGGGGACCAGCCCGGTAGCAGAACAATCGTCAATCTCACCATTGAGCCAACACAACCTGGATATTTTGAAATCCGTGTCCGATACGTCAATGCTTCCAACGAGCAACGAATTGAGAACAACATGGTCTTATTGTCTCTTTTTGCTAACGAGGCCCCGAACATCATCAATGGTTACTGCAACGCACCAACCTTGACCAGAGGCGGGTATACGGTATGCACTGTACAGGCCCAGGATGACACGAACGTCACGAGGGCAACGATGAGTTGGCAGATCGTTCCAGACAACAAGTCCGTGAATGAAAGCCGCTGGGTTCAGCAAAATATGGGTCAAATCGACAGTTCTCGCTGGCAGGCAACACTCGTCATACCTACAGATGTTGAACTTGGAGAAATCGCACTACGAATTCATGTCTATGACATTGCAAACATGAGCGATGAAGCAACCTATCTGAACGTTACAAGAATTGTTGATGCCCCTCAAACATGGCACGGACCTCATGTTACGGACCTTGACCCGCCCTCATGGAACCGTGCATCCAATCTGCCCAACAAACCCAGTGAAGGTATTTTGCGCCACCGTACTTACACCCTAACCAGTTGTGCTAGTGATGCGGACTTTGATGTGATGCAACCTCCCCCAGTGTTTTCTGTATCGAGGGGAAACCTGACCAATACAACATCCGTTGTACCTCACGATGTCAACATCTACTGTTACAGTTCAAATTTATCGCTTGAACCGGGCATGTCTCTCGAGGATGTTGATGTTCAAGTTCGGTCAATAGAAGGCTCGTTGTTGTTGCAACGGACTCTTCGTGTGGATGATGTCAACCCCGAAGTATTCCTGTCCATGGCCAATAGCAACGGGACTGTTCTTGATGCAGTAGTAGGCAATGGAAGAGAACACCTCATCGTTCAGGTATCGGACATTGATGACCCGGCCACCCCATTCATCGGCGATGTCATGGTCTATTGGCCAGGGAATGAAATGTTCCAAATTCCTCTTGACATACCGCAAGGGGTCTCAACAGTGAGCATTCCCCTGAGTCAAATTCCAACCGCTTTAGAATCCGGCGAACTTGTCATCGATATTACGGGCAGCGGCCTCCACGGTGGAACTGCCGATGCTACGTTGAGCATTCCCTTTGAATTCACATTGCCTGAAGTGGTCTTCTTTGAAGTCTGTGATGATGAAGGCCCAACGCGCAACATGACGTTTGGTCAAACTGCAACCTTGGTCGTCGGCGTCCA
>DAVD01000019.1:60708-82967 GCA_002505405.1 Candidatus Poseidonia alphae
AACCGACATGGGCTGGTATCACTTCCGTATCAAAGTTGATAACTCGTTTTCGGACGGCCCTGGAAAGATTGTTATGAACATTCGAGATGTTGACCGACTGCCAACCTCCCTCACCGTTGATATGATGTTCCAACATGCACCAACCTTACTCGGAGAATTCAATTCGTCGGCCGCATTACCTGGCGAGGACATCCAAGTTACGTTGCCGGTTGGAGACGAAGACGGCTTGCATACGGTCATTTGTTCGTTTACCATCCATGACCCGTCGGGGGCATTGCTCACGCAATCTGCTACGATGGCGGGTGAAGAGATGAACTATGAAGCAGAATTGAACTGGATGTACCCCATACCGGGATCACTAGCAAATCAAACGCTTAGCTTGGAGGTAGGTTGCCTCGATGAGCAAGGCATCCGCGTTACGCAAACTGCAAACATCACCGTAGGCCCGCAGGAAGCTTGCCCCAATTGTTCATCTACCGATTCAACTCGAGGAGATGCAGCAGACCAGAATGATACCCTTTCGGGTACAGCAATTGCTTCTCTTGGTTTGTTGGCTCTTATGATCATACTCGGAGCAATCGGGTTTGCGGTCAAAACAAACAAAAAATCAACTGAAGAGATGGATTGGACCGTTGAGGAAAATACCGGTCACGACCTTGAATCCATGTTTAACAACGACGATCTCATGGAACAGCAAGAGCCTGAACCTTCACAAGAAGAAGGCGCAGAGCACGACTTCATTCCGGATGGTTGGACAGAAGAGCAGTATCTTCAGTGGCTCGATGGACCTGCGCCAGAAGGATGGGGAGTGGAGCAATGGACCGACTATGTCGTCGAACATAAGGCCAAATTAGACCTCCATGAAATAGTAACGGAAGGATGATGAAGACGAACAGCGCCCCTTGACTTGAGCAGCATGGCCGTCGGATACGTATTGATTAATGTCCAACCTGGTACCGAACAAAGCGTGTACGAGTTGATGAAAGCCCTTCCTCATGTTGACGATGCTACGGTGTTGTTTGGAGACCATGATTTAATTGTCAAGCTCATAGCTGATGACCTCGCTACCATTGCAAAAGCAGTTGTTGAGCATATTCGTCAAGTCCCTGGGGTCATTGACACAAAAACTCTCGCTGGCGCAGAGTTCTAAAATTTAGTGATTGAGAAACCGCTCCACTGAGGGGTTATTCTTCGAAATAGCGGCTCGGAAAGGGGTACTGAACTCCATATGTGGCGCAGTCTTGCCTTTTTTCGGGAAAAGTATTATATGCTCGTTGAGGTAAGGCGTTACCGGAGGAAATCCAAATGTCAGACGGAAAAAAATACTTCGTTCTCATGGAGAATGGAAAAGATACGAGCCAGGTTTTTGCGAGCAAACAACCCCGCGGTGCGGCCCTTAAGGCTGCAACACGCGGACACGAACAAATCCGCCTACGAGAGCGTGGCACCAAGCGTGTCCACGTCTTCACAGGCAGCATCAGTATGGTTGACAAGCCAGCAGGCGGACCAGACTGGCTCCCAGACAAGATCAAGAAGGCCAACGTCAAGAAGCAAGGCATCGAGCACCTTTGAGTGCCCCGAGCCCTTCTTTACAGCCATCCAGCTTGAACCATCAAGTTGAACAGCGCCCCCATCTGCTCTTCGGCGCAAATGCGGGCCTCAAACTCTTCTTTACTCGGCTTTACCAGCGTTAGCCACGAAACCAGGGCTCGCTCGCCAGCATGACGATGGCTTCATAAACACGGTTTGTCATTCCCTAACGTCCTCCGGGACATGGGATGCACACTCGCTTCGGCGAGAGGCGGTGACGCCAATGAATGAACGTGAAACGCGAACGCCACAACCAAAGGCCATGAAGCCAAGCCAGCAGCGCTTGGTTGAGGAAGATTTGAAGCTTCCAGCGCGCCTTACGCATCTTCGTCATCTCCCTTGGGCAGAATGTTACAAACGACAATTGCACGCTGAAAATAAGTCACTAAATACGCAGAAGTCCTACTTTTATGGACTTCGCAGTCTCGTTGAAACCACGTTGCATCGAGAACAAGTTCTGAGTGAATCTGAATACGAATCACTGAGCATTGAATCCCTTGCACAACGAATGGAACCAATGAACGGACGGATTGACCTCTGGGCCCACTCCATCGCTGGGCTTCGGCCAACGACGTACAATGCAAGACTTGCTGCAGCCCGCCATCTTCTCCGATGGTTGGGACTCATTTGGCCTGAGCATCTCCAACGCGCACGAACTGGAAAGCGCCTACCAAGAACCCTTACTCGTCGGGAACTGACGACCGTATTGGAAACCGCCTCTGTGAGTGAAAACCCTGCAACTGCGTTTCTTGTGACCATGATGCTGGATACCGGAATGCGAGTCAGCGAAGTATGCGGCCTCAACCTTGATGACATCGACGTGGATGATGCGTCGGCCCTTGTATGCGGAGGGAAGGGAGATAAAGACCGATTGGTATTGTTCACTGAGCGAACCCTTGAGCGGCTTCAAGCATGGTTACCCATCCGAACCGCACTGGTCGATGAATCTGAAGGCGCATGTTTGGTCAACCGGCATGGGCGTCGTCTGCAACCCCGCAGTGTTCAACGAATGATGGATGCATTAGGTGAACAAGCAGGCCTACCCAAGGGAAAGTTAACGCCGCATGTACTTCGTCATAACTTCGCAACAGGTTTACTTGAACGAGGGGCAGATTTAGTCACCATTCAACGCCTGATGGGCCACGCAACGATCGCAACTACTCGCGTTTACCTTGAGATCTCAGACCAAACGCTCAGAGAAGTGTATCACCGAGCCCAAGCACTACGAGAAAACATGGGTCAACCCGAGCGGATTGAGGAACAAATGGTCGATACAACGCCTTCTACAAGTGCAAGTGGAATTGAAACCGAACTATGAGGTTGATTTTTTCCGTTTCGATATTTGTGCAGGCCCTGTCCATGCACGAGTCGGTTGAATCGTTTGGCCATGATGTCCTGTGATGGGGCAAAACTTTCCTGAGCGGCATCGCGAACAGTTTTCCTTCGAAGGCATCTCAACGGTCTTTCTTAGACGGCCGTATTTCCTCCGGGGCATGATAAGACTTCAACCGTGAAGGTCTTCAAAGGTAGCGGTGAATTCACTTCTTTTTGAACCAAGGCATGTCCTTTACAGACCGTGGCACCTTGATCGTTGGACCTTTACGGTCAGATTCAGTTTTGGTCTTGAGGGAGGAAACTGCTTTGGTCTTCTCCACGACACCTTCAGCGACATCTTGAGATTTCTTCATGACCTTTTGTGTGCTCTTCTTTGCCTTACTAGCGGCATTAGTGGCTTTTTTCTTAGCAGCGGAGGCCGCCTTTTTGGTACTGCCCTCCACTGAATCTTTAACCTTCGTTGCAGATTCTTTAACTTTGGTTGCAGCCTTTGCAGCAGCGAGGGTTTTTTTGGCGACGGCCACCGAAAGTCCCGCCTTTTGCAGAGATTTGGGGGTTGATTTAGCCAGTTTGGCTATTGAATCAATTTTTGCTGATGCTAATTTCTTGGCTGTTGCTGCTCCGACTCCAGGGAGCGAAGTCAAATCTTTGGGGGATGAAGGGGCTTTGGCTGCCATTATACCACTGCTCTACTCTTCCTTGACGCCGGACTTCAACCTTCCTCCTGTTGCGGCTGAACCACAAAGCGGTTTCTTCATGGCAATGAACCTCTTGGTTTGGGCATGGCGGAGACAACATTAGATCCCGCCAAGAGCGTCCTCATCGCCCAAGTCAAGCAGGCTGAAGCAAGCCATCGAATGGACGTGAGTAGCGCACTGCTCCGCAGTAAACACTTCAACGCGCCCCACAAGGTCGTGTATCTTGGAAACATAGCCACGACCTTGCTTGCACAATTACCTCATCCAGAAACTCCGGAAATGATAGAATCTCCCGGGTTTAACGAACAACGATGGATACTTGCCACTCGAAGTGGAGACATCACGGTACGCATTGCTTCACGGAGTTATTGGGCCTTTGGTTTGTTCAATTCCGGCTATCTCAACGTCATCACACTTACCGGCCCGGTGCGTGAACGGGCAAGAATCGTGTTTGACACCATGAGTGCTCTGAGCCACAAGGCGTGGGAATTTTCACACCCCAGAAGTGCTCAGAAATGGCTCTCTCGTCATGGTGAAGGTCAAACCAACAAAGAAAACGAACGCCAATGGTTGGGTCACAGAAGCAGAGCAAAAGCGGATTTGCAAGAGCAAATCGATCGCCTCAAGCAGCGTTGTGATGTTGTCCTTGGTCAGATAGAAGGCAAGAGCTTGGATGCTCTTCGCACCCACATCGAACATGAATTCCACATGGCTAAAGAAGCCCTACACGATGAAAATGCGCCCGGATTAGAACGAGCTCTTGCTCGAGTTGAAGCCGAATTGATTGCGATGGACCCCCGCGCATCCCCGATAGCCATTGATGCTCCTGCCGAAATTCTAGGGTCCCCGGATGATATTTTGGATGTCGATGAACCATCTCCCATGGATAAAATGGGGCGCATTGTTCCGGTTGAGCCCTCTTTAGAAGAGGTCCCCTTTGTGGATTTGACCTCCCCTCAACATGAAGAGGAATGAGTGAGATCGCCGCGTCGCGTTGATAAGGGGGAGGTTTCTCGCCACAAACGGTCGCCATGGCAACGAAGAAAAAGAAGAACGACGGCAGCGGTATTCAACAAGCTGCTGGATTGATTCGTTATTTCGACGAAGAATCGGAAGACTCGTGGAAGATTTCTCCCGCCCAAGTCTATCTTGCCTGCATCGGTCTTGGTGGATTCTTTTACCTCGTCAATCAAGGTGTCGTCCAAGCCATTTGGGCCATCTTTTCTTGATTCGCTCAAAGGGGCTGAATCATAACCACACGCTGTTCTAATTCAGCCATGCGTTTTGCAACTTCCAAAGCAACGTGAAGGTTTTCTGTTACTCCGAGCGTTTGTTCGCCGTGCTCATCTGCAACAACCAAACGGTGTGTAAGTTGATTCAAGGTGGATTGATCGATTCGCTCAAAAATCCAATGTTCGTTTTCAATACGGACCAGTGCAGGAACCTCTACCCAGGGACCCATACCCTTACCGGTTCGTTGTGCACGAGTGGTCAGCGATTGCAAATCTCGTATGGGCTTCCATACTCGATGTCGCAACGGCATTCTCACTTTTTTGTTCGTTTCTACTCCTGATCGAAAGGCTCGTGCCATGAGGGTCCCATCCCTAAAGTCCGAAGACTTGTACCGAATCGCTTCTTGTTGCCCTAATAAGAAGCGCGATGGATGCAGCGGCCCGCGAGCGGTTTTACTCACGGGTTCTGATGAGACCAGCGGTTCATTCCAAGCGTCATAAAGAGAGCATTTGCAATAAGTAGTGCACCAAACAGAATCACCAACGTCGCATAGGAGGCAGCAAACATCAATCCCAGAACAACGGGCAGCCCCAGAAATGCTGTCCAGCCGAGAAGGGGTTTGTGAAACAGCTCAAAGGGATGTTCTTCTAAAATCCAAGGCAAATTAAGGGTGAGGATGCCTGCGGCAAAAACCAAAGGAATCAGCAGCCAAAATGAAACTGAGAACAAGGAGCCTACTGGAACGCACAGATACAGAGTAAAACGAAGCCACCACAATTCAGGTCGATGGGCCGAATCGTAGCCCATGGTCGGAAGAAGCATGCTCAATGCACCTGCTAACGCGACAAAGGATGTTAGCCGCAAACTGACCAAAATGACTTGCGTCCCGGTTCCAAACAAGGCCACGTGATGAACAGAACCAACGCACACGAGAAAAGACAACGCCACTACGCTTCCATATCCCCAAGTCATCGAAATACTCTGCCCGTCCCCTTGACCCAATCCCGACTCCATCCAAGCAGCAGGAGCATGAACACAACAAATGAGAAGGCTGTAAACGAGAATCATCAACGCAACGGTCTGATTTGAATCATGCATCGGCCGGGCCCACCACTGTTCACTCAAAACCCCGGTTTGTGCTATGACGTAACAGGCAATAGGGAGGAGAAGAAGCAATTTGAGAACGGCTCTTCGGAAGAGCAGTGAAGTTGAATCATTGGTCGTAAGAAGGGAAGTAGATGCTACGATTTCTCCCGACATGATGAGGAGAAGACAAAAGCAAACAATCGATGCTAGGCTCCACCATGATGCTAACGCAACCGTGGGTGAACTCGGTAATGAAGCGGGCTCGAAATAGCGTGAGTCCGGAAATAAAAGAACCACGCAAATCAGTATCCACCATCCACTGTGGCGCATCAACCCTTGCTGAACGGCTTGACGATGTTCATCCCCAACACCCCTTAGGCTGGGCAAGTTTGGGCTCAAAAGGGAGAAGACCATGAGGGACAAAAGTGCTCCTTCTATCGCACCTTGTCCCGTAAACATCAGCGTCAATTGGTCTGCTCTCGTAGATGCTGGAGTCAAGATTGTTGCTACTTCAAGGTGGCTAAAGTCCAGAGAAAATATTGCATTTGCTCTGTAAAGGATCAATCCACCGACCATGGCGGGCGGAGCCCACTTGTAGACAAGCCCCAATACGCCTCGTTCTTCGCACCAAGGCAGAAGGCTGGGGGCAAAACACCAGAGCATACACCCCCCGAACATCAGAGGCAAATACCAAGGTGCCACGTCTCCGAGCATGTGTTCCAACAGAAGCCGGCACTCTTTGTACGTGGCGGAAGGCCCAAAGAGAAGAGGCCGGAGGGATAAGCGTGCGTGGACCGACCGACAACGAGGAAGAAAGACGGGTGCAAGCTGCAACCTGCGCCTTGACTTCCATGGTCAAACATTTGGGGGTTGACCCTGAACCATGGATGGCCTCCGCTCTAGCACCTCTTCCTGAAACCCTCCGAATCTCCGTCCATCGTTCCGACCGTGAGTGGACGCTTGAACAAGTGAAGCAACTTGGGGGTAAACCTCTTTCATGGATGCCTAATGAATCAGGCTGGGTGATGCCTTTTGCTCGGGGAAGGGCCCCCGAGGGTGTCGCGCAACGGATGATGGCTCTGTTGCATGAAACCGGTCGCATCACCCGACAAGAAGCCGCCAGTATGCTTCCTGTTCGACTGCTGGACCTGACGCAGGAAACGCTCGCCTTGGACCTCTGTGCTGCACCAGGTTCCAAAGCAACGCAACTGGCTGAAGGGCTGCATCCGAATGGGGTTGTTGTAGCCAATGAGCCTGTATCTGGGCGACTTAACATGCTGGTTAGCAACCGGAGCCGATTGAGTTTGGCCAACATGGTCATCACGCAACATGATGGACGTCACCTCGGTCGAATTCCGCCTCCAGGGTTTGATGCAGTGGTGGCAGATGTCCCATGTACTGGAACTGCGACAACTCGAAAAAACCGTGACGTATGGTGGAATTGGACGCCAAGAGAAGGGCGCCGAATGTTCAAGATGCAACTTGAAATCGCCATGCGTGGAGCTGCTTTGCTCGCCCCTGGTGGAAGTTTGGTCTACTCTACGTGCAGCATCGACCCGATTGAAAATGAAGCGGTGGTTGCCGAAATTCTCCGAAGATGCCCATATTTGGAACTGGTCCCGATTGACGATGAACTCCTACCGGGCCTCATCCTCCATCCCGGAATGAATCAATGGCCTTGTTTTGACGAAGAAGGCAAGCCAACAGAAGCGGGGGGAGGCCGTGACGGCCTACCGTTCCTTGACGCCACCCACCTTTGCCCAGACGACCGCATTGAACAACTTGAAGAAAGCGAGGTTGCTTTTGAGCAGCATTTGAAAGAGGTGTTGCCCGGTTGCAGAAGGTTGTGGCACATGGATAACGACACGGGGGGTTTCTTCCTCGCCTTGTTGCGGCATCGCCCAGAAGCATCTCCCGAAGGCATTGCTCAAACCTTCCGTTCGAGAAGACAATTGCGCAATGATGCGGGGTGGGAGCCCAAAGTCAGAAACGCCCCCCCTCATGACAAAAATACCGTTGTCCGGGCGGACGAAGAAGTCCAAAATGAGGTGTTTTCAGCCTATGGAATGGACGATTCTCCCTATTCTGTATGGCAGCGTGGTAAACGAATGAACATCGCCCCTCCAATGGTAGCACAGCGGCTCTATGACAGAGAATGCCCCAACAACAAAGGGGAACTGTGGCCAAAGGGAACCTTCCACCCGTTACGGGCCGTTCATGTCGGTATGCCGGCGTTTACATTGAAGAAAAATTCTTGGCGCACCCGCCAGGAAGCGCTGTACCTTTTGAGCGATGCTATCGCGAAGAATACGATGGATGTCGACCTTGAAACCTTTACTCGGCTTTTGCGGGGCTGGGCGCCAATGGTTGCCGATTTTGAAGAAGAAATGGGGTGTAAGGAACTCCCAATGGGCGCCTTTTTACTGACAACAAGTCTCGGCTCAAGAACCGAGATGATCTCGGTATGGGTTGGTGCTCGAGTGACACTCATGGTCGATCTTTCAGAACAAAACCTCCTGCGGAAAAAACTTGACCTTCCGTGGCGAGATGAGGAGGAATAAGTCATGAAAACGAAGACTTCCGTACTTGTAATGACGGCGCTCATCTGTCTTCTTTCACCGTTGGGCTGGGCTCAAACACCGCTTGTGGTTCATGCATCATCACCGATCAGCACAACAGAATACAGCACAATAGAGGAAGTATTTGTCACCGAAGATTCGCCGAACTACGCACCAAGCCAGGATGAAGACACCGTTCGGTGGGTCTGGTGGTCCTGGAGCGAAACGACCGGTTCGGATTGGCCTGACGATGATGCAATGTACCGGGCAGACCAACTTGGTTTGAACCTCTCAACCCTCGATGAGCCTCAAGTCTACCGCCATGCTGTTGATTCGGAGGAGGCGGTGTCGCTTGCTGGCGATGTTGAAATCATGGCAGGAGATGTTGGCTACTGGTTTGTTCAGTTCCATTTGGAAATTACTCCGATCGTCGAACTCTCCAACGATACGCTCCTCTACATCGTCCTCACCGAAGACGTCAGCGAAGACCATCACGGCCGTCGAGGTGTTGATATCGTTCATGAAATGCGGCCTGAAGTTGGGTTTTCTCTCCAAGCAAACAACGTAACGGAGACGACGTTCTCTCTTTCATCGGACCACTTGGCTGCGGCTGGAGTTGACTTGCGACAGATCTCAACGGGCTGGCGCTACAGCCTCATGATGTTCAACGGAACACAAGCCAATGACTCCTCGATGCGCATACTCACGCTCGCTTCCGGACCCTTACCTTCCCCGTATCAACACACGACTGCTGGAGGGCAGTGGACGCCGATTATTTTGATAGCGGTTGCCTTTGTCATTTGCAGTGCGGTGGTTGCTAATTCAAGAAAGCGCGAAGAAGGAATTCCTCGAATTAAAGCCGTTTGGTCTGCTTCATCGCCAACAACACTCATGATCAAACTCGAAGCGGGTACGTTGGCGTTCCGCACACAGGATTGGACCGTTGAAGCCCCATGGAAGTTCAAAGGACGCCCTCCTAAACCATCGCTTCAGCCTACGGAACAAAAAGAATTCACCGTTCAATTTTCCCAACACCACGCAGAAGATTGTCGATTTGAAGTCGGTTTAGAGGTTGATGAAATGGGAGCATGGAGACAACATGTCTGGCTTCCAGCTCCTTCCACGGCAACCTTGACCGGGGGAAGTGTTGAAGACGACAGCACGGTTGCTCTTGATTGATGACCATGGATTTGGACGAGACCGACCGGCGCTTACTCTCCTTGCTCAACGACGATGCGCGCCAAAGTCAACGGCAACTGGCACGCCAACTTGGCGTCGCTCAAGGAACCGTAACAAATCGCATCAAGCGCTTGGAAGAGGCCGGTGTTATCTCGGGGTACTCCGCTGTCCTCAATCCTGAACAGATCGGCTGGTCCATGACCATTATGGCTGGCCTGCGCATTGTCAAAGGAAGCATGATCGACGTCCAGCAGAAAATCGCTGCTGACCCACGCGTTTTTGCTGTTTATGACGTGACTGGAGACTGGGATTCAATGGTTCTTGCTCGGGTCAAAGACCGCGAAGATTTGGACAACCTAGCAAAAACCGTTTTCACGCTTGAGGGGGTCGCCCGTTCCTTTACCCATGTTGTCCTCAATACGGTCAAGGAAGATCCGCTCCCACAACCTGCTCAACCGGATGAAACCTCATCCAACTGATCGATGAGAGGCCCCAAAACATCCACTAAGCCCGACATTCCCTCAACGGTCTTTGTTTCGGGTTTCAAGCATCGAAGGAGCGTCTTGTACAGAGATTCATCAAAGGCTACGTCCAAGGATTCAAGGTTACGACGGCATGTATTCTGAAGTCGCCCTCCAGTCCGGTCCCAATCCATCAATACAATGATGGTCGGCCCGTTGTCATCCTCATGCCTTCTTCCGTAGGTATCGACCAAATACACCAGTACATCGTCCACGCTCCATCCGCGGTTGAGCAGTTCTATTGGGCCAGTGAACCCGAGACGAGACAATGTTCTGCGGTCACGTAATCCTTCAACGAGAATGGCACAGTCGTGAGTTCGATTGCGCTCACGAGCCTCAGCTAGCGCTCGAGCGGCATCCCACCAGCGCTGTTCGGCATTTGCAGAACCCCGGCGAAGACCATGATAGGAATCGTCGCTCATCATCCGTCCTCCAAAACCTCGTTCAATCGCACCAACAGGTCATCAAGGGCAATCGATTCAAGCCGCAACCGTTTCTTGCGCGAACGATGGCCTGTTACCACCGTCACATCAGCAGCCTTCAGACGAAACTGTTGAGCGACGACATGAACGACGGCTCGATTCGCTTGCCCCTGTCTTGCCTCTGCCTTCACAGCGATGACCAAACGTGAGCGCCACTGGTTAAACCCAGTGACTCCCTGCTTTGATGCCCCAGGCTGAATTTCAACCTCCATCAATAGAGCCCCGTCCAGGGTCTGGGTCAGGCACGTCCCGACGTCCATAACGACTCATTTTCCGGCCGGCTTTTTATTGTCTCCCGGCAGCGTGAAGCCGCCCCTTCTTGTTGTGACACTTTTATCGTGTTTCATATCAAAAAATACGCGAAACGGAAGGCTGGAGAGCCTCGCGAGGGAGATGGAAAGAAGGGGTGCTTCTAGCCCCCTGCAACAAATGCTTAAGGAGGGGCTACGCGGCGGTAGAATCAAGGTGATTCCATGGTCGCGGAAGATACGGTATTCTCTGTTCTCTATGATAAATTCATGTTTTGGTCTATTCTCGTCGGAGTTCTAACCTTCGGATGGATGTTCCTCGCCATGCTGCGATACCGCGAAGGCGTTGAGCCAGATACAACTGATATCGACCATATTGAGGTGGGCTCGTTCCCTGTTGACCGGCACAACACTCCTATGGAAGTGATGTTTTATCTGGCCCCAACCCTCATCGTTCTGTGGCTCATCGTTCTCGCTGTATCGTCAAATGCTGCGGTGTGGGTCATCCCCGATGACGATGATGCACACAACATGAAAATCACTGGAAAGCAGTGGTTCTGGGACTTTGAATATGAAGACGAACTTACTTGGGAAGACGACGAGGCACTTACCTCCATCAATGTAGACTGGCCAACGCTCGGCAATTTGTATGTTAATGCCAGTGGCTCAGAAGCAACGAACGTGACGGTCACCGTTGAAGGGGTCGCCACTGAATTTGCTCTTGACCAACTTACCTCCTCCTTGGAAGTAACGCCAGGAGACGGCGTTGATTACTTCAATCCATCATCTTACTCCTTTATCGAAGTCAGCGATGTTGATGGCCAAGTGCTTCACACTTGGATGCACATCCCAGAAGACCACAAGTTCTCTTCAGCGGCAAATGAACCGATGATTCTACCCTGCGACCAAAACACTGTATTCAACATGAAATCAGAACCAAGCGATGAATCTAACCCGAACTATGTCGGTGTCCAGCATTCGTTTTGGCTTCCTGAATGGGGCGTCAAAGAAGACCTGGTCCCCGGACATGCAGAGGGTACATGGATGACCGTTATGCCCGACGACCCTGGAATGTTTCCGATTAAATGTGCTGAGTACTGCGGTAATCAGCACGCCTACATGACCGGCCAAGTCAAAATTGTCGCCATGGAGGGAACGGACTGTTCCACAGACACCGGCGTAAAGAAGACCGGAGATTCAAACGATGGAGGTGATTATTGATGCGCACACGAGTTTCAATCATATTGGGAGTCCTTCTCCTTGCTCTGGTTGCAACACCTCAATTCACAGCCATTCCTTCTGGAATCGGTTCTGCTGGTGACCAAGGATGTTCCTGTCACGGCGGAGTATCCCCCGACACAAGCGTCGTTGTCGATGGACTTCCAGAAGTATACAATGCAAGTGAAACTTACACGTTCACCGTGACCGTCATCAACGATGTCATGGAACTCTACGATGACGGTGGCGAGGACTGGAACGGTCGGGCTGGAGGATACCGAATTTTGACAACCCACGGAAATGTCGTTGCTATTCCAAACACACTCGGACAGGACATGGATGGCGGCCTCACGCACACTACTGAAGCAAATACAGTTCGCTCTTGGACGTTTGAATGGACCGCTCCTGCAGCTGACGATGAAAACGTTGAGATGACCGTTTACGGGAACGCTGTGAACGGTGGCGCTGGTTCTGGTGGAGACTACTGGAACCAAGCACTCATCTCCATCCCTGGAGTCAACGCTGGTGCACTTGCGCCAAGTGCAAGCGCCTTGGTGATTTTCATTACCGCCATCGGACTTGCTGTCGGCCTCATCTTTGTTGGAATCCTTTGGATCTTTTACCGACGTTCTCCGGACACGTTCACCATGCAACAGTTCTGGGATTTTCTCAAGCCTTGGTTGACCACAACGGACCACAAGCAAGTCGGAGTCATGTACTTCTTGTTCGGATTCTTCTTCTTCCTGGTCGGAGGGTTGCTTGCTCTGCTGTTCCGAATCCAGCTTGCTTTGCCTGAGAACGATTTCCTCACCTACGACGAATACAATTCGTACTTTACACTCCACGGAACAACCATGATTTTCCTAGCCGCCATGCCAATGATTGCTGGATTCATGAACTATGTCCTCCCTCTTCAAATCGGGGCAAAGGACTTGGCGTTCCCAAGAATCAACGCCATGGGACTTTGGCTCCTCGTCTTTTCAACACCGCTCATCTTTACGGGGATTTGGTCTGGACAAGCTGCTGATATCACATGGGTCATGTACCCGCCTTACTCTTCACTCACGGAGGCGAACATGGGTGCTGAACTTGCGAATTACGGTTCGAACGCAGGAACAACAGCGTTTATTTCGGGCATTCTCATGCTCGGTGCTTCATCGACCCTCGGTGGCGTGAACTTCATTACGACCGTATTTACCATGCGTGCGAAGGGCGTTACATGGATGAAAATGCCACTCTTCTCGTGGTCGGTCTTCATCAGCGTGTTCATGCTCTACATGTCGCTTCCAGCCTTCATCATCGGAGTCGCTTTCTTGCTCTTTGACCACACCATCGGAACCACATTCTTCGTTGCAGGTGGAGACCCGCTGCTCTTCCAACACTTGTTCTGGTTCTTCGGCCACCCTGAAGTATACGTTGTGATTGTACCTGCCTTCGGAATTGTTTCTGAAGTTCTCGCAACTTCCGCTCGCCGTTCGATCTTTGGCTACAAATCAATGGTCTTCGCCATGGCGGGAATAGGAATCGTCGGATTCGTCGTATGGGGCCACCACATGCTCACGTCCGGCATGGACCCGTTCTGGAGAGCCGTGTTCATGATTACGACCATGTTTGTTGCCATACCGACCGGAGCAAAAATCTTCAATTGGCTTGCTACCCTTTGGGGCGGCTCTTTGGTGATGAAAACCCACACGCTTTGGTCCCTGGGCTTCATCGTGACGTTCACCCTTGGTGGAATCTCTGGAATGTTCTTCCCTGTATCGGGTATGGACATCCACTTCCACGATTCATACTTCGTTGTGGCTCACTTCCACTACGTCTTCATCGGCGGAACGGTCTTCGGACTGTTTTCCGGACTTTACTATTGGTTCCCCAAAGTTACAGGTCGCAAGATGAACGAAACCCTAGGACTCTGGCATTTCCTCGTCGGATTTGCTTCCTATAACGCAGCGTTCTGGCCCATGCACGCACTCGGGATCATGGGCATGCCCCGACGAACCCACAGTTATACTGTCGAATCTGGATTTGCGGAGTACAACATGGCTGTGTCCACCTTTGCATTCATCTTTGGCCTGAGCCAAATCCTTCTCCTTTGGAACATCATCTACTCCTCTCGTCGAGGAGAACCTGTGGGCAAAGACCCGTGGGGCGGATGGTCACTCGAATGGTCCACTACCTCGCCACCACCTACACCGTCGTTCCACGAGGACCCCGTACAAGGTGACATGAACGAACGCTACGGCCATCACAAGCCCGATACTGGGAAACTCATTGACAAACTGCTGAAAGCCGAGCCGAAAAGTACGGTCGTCGGCAAGTTGGAGGGAGAAGAATGAGCAGCTCTGAAGCACACGTGGAGAACAGCATCTGGATGAGAGCCGTATTGATGGGTAGCACCTTCCTCATCATTGGTATCCTTGCCTTCGCAACCATGGGAGTTGGCATGGCCAACATCAGACATCATGACTATGAAGAAGCCGTCCACCATTATGAGGATGCAAAGCACGATTACGAAGAAGCGAAAGCAAACAATGCTTCGACTGAAGAAATCGCTGTGCTCAAAGCCGAAAAAGACGAGGCTCACCATCATGAAGTTGAAGCACACCTTTCCTATCTCACCTGGAGAACGGCCGGAATTACAATTTTCTTGATGTGTGTTACCTATGCCAGTTTCATTGGCCTTGGTGGCTTCGTTAATTCAATTCAACCTGACGAAGACGACAGCCATAGCAGTTCCAGTTATGGAGGGGACGACCATGAACATCATGGATCAGGCTCTCCAATCATTTTCGCACTCGGTATCATGATGTTCTTGATGGGCTTCCCTGATTTCCAAGCAACGCTAAGCGACATGTTGTCTGGCAACGAGGCAGAACTCGGAGGACTTGGGCTCAGCATGCTCGGACTCCTCGTTATCGTCCTGGGTGTCTCAAACTGGTGGAGAGAAGACCTTCCGTTCATCGGAAATGGTGAACAGATTGCAACTTCTGCACCGTTTGAAGGACAACACATCCGAAAAGCAGGTTTGTGGGTCTTCATTATGTCCGAAATTATGGTGTTCGCCACCTTCTTTTCATCCTACCTCCGTATGCGTACGGAATGGTGTACTGGATGGCAGGTAGAGGCAGGAAACTGTGAACAAGTGGACATGTTAACCGCATCGGATTTCCTTCGACCTGACGGTGCAGAACTTGGAGGTTTGGGCGGCCAAGGTGACTTCATGACCCTCCTCCCAGGAGCGATCAACACCTTTGCACTCATCGTGTCTTCATACACCATCGTCCTTGCATTGAAAACGGCCAAGGATGCTAACTGGCAAGCTCCAACCGGCTTCATGGGCAAACTCATGCCAACCAAGAAAGCGGCAGTACGAAACTACCTCATCGCAACTCTCATGCTCGGTTCGATGTTTATCGTTCTGAAGTTGATTGAATGGAGCCATCTGGTTGCTGAAGGATTTACCATTGGAACCCAGGCAGGTAGCATCTTTTACATCTCTACCGGAGCCCACGGCCTTCACGTCTTCATCGGCCTTTTGGTCATGCTCTATCTTGTGTTTAAGGCGGACACTGTTGAGTTTAATGAGGACAATGCTCAGGGTATTGAATACTTTGGATTGTACTGGCACTTTGTCGATTTGGCGTGGGTTGTTATCTTCCCAGCCTTCTACTTGTATTGAGGTGAAAACATGGGAGAACACGAAACACACGGAATTATCGAAAACATCTTTGACGGATTGCTTGGAAAGGACATCTATTTTTGGAACTTCATTGTTCTGATGGTATTTACCTTGTTTGAAGTGGCTGCAGTCTTTTTCTCAGGCATCCCTCTCAAGGCAGTATGGGCCATCCTTATCGGTGTCGGAATCGTCAAAGGATACGGAATTTCAGCATATTTCATGCACTTGAAGGGCGACCCCCGAATTTATACGAGAACCGCATTGTTTCCAGTGGTATTTGTTTTGCTGATGCTTTGGGGAATTGGATTGTCCAACCCAGAAGGTGTCACCGGCCTACCTGCTTGGTGCACCCCTCTATCAGCGGATTATGCCACGAATCGCTGAGGGAGATTTACCAATGAACGCAAAGCGAACTTTACTGGCCCTGCTCCTAACCTGCCTCTTGCTTATGCCGGCAGCCGCATACAAAGGAAGTCGACTCGCCCGAAGTCCAGTTGATGACTTCGTTCTCACCGACCAGATGGGTGATGAATTTTCATTCTATGACGATAGCAATGAAGTGACGGTTGTTGCCTTTATTTTCACCCGCTGTCCTGATGTTTGCCCAGTGATTACTCAACTTTTGAAGAGTGTTGATGGTGAACTTACAGACACGGAGAAGGGCGATGTTACGTTCATATCCATTACCGTCGACCCTCGGTACGACTCACCAGAACGCCTGAAAGCGTTTACTGACATCCATGGAGTAGAATGGCCTCACCTTACCGGAACAGCTGAAGAACTGGAACCGGTTTGGAAAACTTTTGGTGTCGTTGTCCAGGAGAGTGTTATCGATGCTCATGTAATGGATTACCACCCTGGTGAAGCATCCGTAACCGTCGTGAACACCAGCGGAAATGCTTCCACTCACATGTTCGGCCTTTCAGGTTGGACGCTAACTGAAACCCTAGCGAATCAACATCAAATTGAGATCAACGCATCAATGTCACAATACGGACATTATGTCACTGGAATCGGTGGCGAGGAAGCACCAGGGGATTCATGGTATTGGGAACTTAATGTTTGGAATCAATCAACCAACCTCTGGGCAGCCTCACAAGTTGGCATTGATGACATCGATGCGCTTCAAGAAAACCAACATATTGCTTGGATGCCCTCAAGCCTCAATCGCTCTAATCTCTCCTCACCACTCGTCGAAGGTGAAGCAAGTATGACCATTATGTGGAACAATGGAACAGAAGTTCAAACAAGTATTGACACCTTTGATGGATACCACATCACGAAAGGTGCACTCAACGATGCAGGCGTCAATGTTACGATCGCTGACTCATCATACGGCCACTACATGACATCTCTTGGCGATGAAGATGCTCCAGCAGATAGTTCTTGGTGGTGGAGCCTCTATGAATGGAACTCTAGCAATGCGACCTGGGACACTTCCCCTGTTGGAATGGACGGTATTATGGAACCAAAGCATCTTGCTTGGGCTCCTTCAATTGTGAATGCGTCGGATATTCCAGCCCCAGTGAAGAATTCTACCGAAGAGGTATGCAGCGGCCACGGGTCGGAAATGGGTACTGGAGAAGGTCTTCACTGCATGTGTGATGACGGCTATACATGGGACGAAGGCGACAGAACTTCATGCGTGAAAGAGGTCAGTGAAGACTTCAATGTCGGCCACTCAACCATCACCTACATCATCAATGAAAACCGCCAACCGCTTGTCGTTTGGACGGGAGATAATTGGAAGGTTACCGACTTCACCGCCGACCTTAGAGAGGTTCTCGAAAAGGACGGTCTAGGCGACAGTGACCCCCTTGAAACACCCGGCATGACCTTTGTCTTGACCTCTCTAGCACTCGGCCTCGCCGTCGCTGTTCGGCTCCCAAAAGAGAACTCCGACTTGACAGTGAACAAGCGAAAGGGGAAAAAGAGGGAAACCTCCCGCCTCCAATAAAGCAGTCGTCGCATAGCCTGGTATTGCGCCGGATTTGAAATCCGGTGTCCCCGTGACTCGGGAGTTCAAATCTCTCCGACTGCGCCATTTTGCGTGTTTTAGATGCCGTTCAACCGTGAGGATTGAGGGAAGACTTCTCAAACTCCACGCCCCCTCCAAGGTCCATGCGCAGAGGTGCTCTCGTCCTGTTGTTCATCGCCAGTTTGATGCTTGCTGGGTGCTTTGGCCCGTCAACATCAGCGTGGGGGGATGGAGAAAATGCAGTCAAGGTCTCGTTTGCAAAGGACGATATTGATGTCGTTTCAACTCTTTCTGGCTCCAAGACTACGGTTTCAAACATGCAAGCAGTTGGATGCAACCCCAGCGGGGATGAATCCAACATGACTATTGTCGGAGAAGGAACTGAAATCTCATTCACCGGATATCTAGCCGCCAGTACATTCTATGATACACACGACCCGCTTCTGGGTGGAACAGAAGTGAATTACGGCGTAACTACCGCCGTAGCAATCCAAGAGATGTCATTTGACGAGGCTGCAGCAGTTGTGGATGGAGAAGGCGCACGCATCGACGTGAAGGCATGGTCAAACCCCTTGTCACCAGAAACAGGAGCTGGAAGTATTGACCTTGATGAAATCGACGGTGATTCCGAATCTCAATGGTTTGTTTTGGGATTGATTCCAGCCTCAGAGAATGTCCATGATGGATTGACCGTCATGGGTGAATGGCATCAGCCTGTAACGGTTAACGGGTACATGGTCAATGCCAATGAATCCGGTGGAGGATTCTACAAAAATAGTTTTGACCAATTCGTGAGGCCGGATTGTTCGATGGGCGTAGACAAAGTAATGAACCTTGACAGGTATTTCATCGTCGTTACGAGCGTTGAACTCGATGGTGCTACCGTTAGCATGAATGGAGAAGCAGATGACGAATGGGTTCAAGGAGACGTACCCTTCTTAGGGCGTGCTGGATTTATTTTGTTCTTCCTCGTTGTCGGCTTAGGTGGAGGCGTTGGAGCATTCATTGTTTCAAAAGGAATGGTTCTTAGTTCTGCAAAAGGAACGATGCGGACCCTGCTTGGTTCTGATGGGCTTGACAAGGTTGCCCAAGTCAAAGAAGATATCAAGTCGGCAAAGAAAGCAGGCATGGAATCTCCAGAAGAGCGCAAGAGCAGAATGGAAAAGGATCGCAAGAAGGAACAGAAAAAGGAGCAAAAGAACGACCCTCCCGCTTCAGTTCCAAAAGAAAAAGACTCTCTGGGCGGATTTGACCTTGACAGTGTGCTTGCCTCAACCGCCATACCCTCACGAGGTGCCAGTGGGCCACCGGAACGCAAGAGTTCGGTTGTCGTTACAGATGCAGCCCAGGAAATGGAACAAGTGAACCAGTACGCTGATGAATCCTCATCACTGCCTTCATCCTTTGGTGAACGAAGAACCTCTTCGGTAACATCCTCAACACCACCTTCATCCCGAGCTCCCCGGCAACAAGATGCTCCGGCGAAAAAGCCACCCGTCCGACGTAGAAAGGCCGTCAAAAAAGCACCTGCGGAGGTTGCTGAAGAGCCTGCACCCCGTGTCTTTGATGATGAGCCAGAGGATGACTTTTCTGACTTCTCGTTCTGATCATGGAATCATGACGTTGACAACCGAAGGCAGCACTTCCATCATAAGCGGTGTTGAACCAAGATTTTCTCCATCAATATTGATTGCAGTCGGCTGTTCTGTTGTTATTTCGAGGCGGTTAAAACGGTGATAATCCACCTGTGGATGAAAAACATGGCGCCCATCCTTCTTCAACATTCCAAAAGCCTTGAGTATGCCTCTTCGATGCATTTTCTTCAAAATACCAATGTCCATTTTTCCGTCATCAAGGGATGCTCCTGGCGCAAGGGGTAACTCAGAACCTCCTGTTTGACTGTTCTGAATCAAAAAGAGCGTGAAGTCATCGTCCATTTCCACACCGTCAAGCGTTAGTGTTGCATGACGGCGGCCGTTTGCCATGATGGCCATCAAGATGCCTAAATCGTACCGAATTGGTCCAAGCCATCGCATTTTTTCAGCCTTGATGTTGGAGTCGACTCCCAGGCCCCAAGTCACGAGGTTATGGCTGTAACGAACCATGCGCTCGCCTTCTGAACCAGGAAGCCCTTCAGTCAATTCGACACGGGCCAGGTCCAACGCCTGCTTTGTACCGTTGAGAATGGCGTTGACAGCAACGTCAGGATTGCTCAGTTTGAGGTCGTATGCGACGGAGTTGCCCGTACCGGCTGGAATGATCGCAAAGGATTCTTTTCGTGATGGTTCAGCCTGCATCCTGCCGGTTAGAATCTCTGAAAAGGTCCCATCTCCCCCAACTGAAACAATGAGGTCTCCAGATTTGACCGTGAGTTCAGAAGCAATGGTGACAAGATGCCCGCTGTACGCTGAGTAATGTGCCTCAACCTCGATGCCATCGTCCCGGAGCAATGCGGCCACATGCTCAGAAACCTTTCTGCCGTTTCGTTTGCCAGAATAAGGGTTGACGAGAAGGTGTACGCGTTTTGGCCGTGATGCTTTTTTGCCTTTTTTTGTGAACATTGGTGCGAAAACAGGTTTGTGGACTCCCTTTTTGATTCGGGATTCGGTGTCGCCCTCAAACTCAATGCGGTCCGGAGTTGGAAGTTTCTGAGATTCGGAGCCCATGGTCCCTACACGGGCACTGGAGCCTTGAAGGATTCCCCGAATTTTCACATCGCGGTGTTAATTGTTTTGAATAGTACTTTATTCAGAGTGAATAATTATCTACTTTACCTCATGTTTACACGGTTCTCACTCGTTCCGTCAAAACGACATTCGGAGTAACATGCAAGGTGTCTTGAACCAAAGCGGTGTGGTACGACCATGGGCAGAACCTGGACCGAGCAAGACCGTTTCTTCATGGAACGGGCTCTATTGGTCGCAGAACGTGGACGTGGCCAGGTGAGCCCCAACCCACTGGTAGGCTGTGTTTTGGTCAAAGATAGCAAGGTTATTGCCGAAGGATGGCATGACCATCTTGGAGGACTTCATGCCGAACAAATGGCGATTCATGATGCAGAAGCAAAAGGGCACTCTCCCAACGGAGCGGTTGCTTACGTTACCCTTGAGCCGTGCAACCATTTTGGGAGAACTCCCCCTTGTACGGAGGCACTCATGTGGGCTGGTGTCCAAGAAGTGATCATCGCTCACGAAGACCCTAACCCCACCGTCCGTGGAAAAGGACAACGCGTCCTTGAAGCAGCTGGAATTTCGACTTCAACGGGACTGATGGCCGAACATGCAGCAGAACAAATGCGCCCGTTCCTCCATTGGTGCAAGCATCGAAAACCCATTGTGACGGTCAAACTCGCCGTGGATGCAAACGGCTCTGTCGATGACCGTTCATTGAAGGCTGGACGCTTTACTTCACCGGGTTGTCTCGAAAAAGTTCACGAATTGCGTCAAGATTGCGATGCAATTTTGGTCGGAGTTGAAACCGTTATTCGTGACGACCCACTTCTCACCGTCCGAATCGGCCAACCAAAGCGACAACCGCTCAGGGTCGTCATTGACCCTAACGGGCGGTGCCCTCCGAACGCTCAACTTCTTACTGACGGAGGAGAGGCCATGTTGGTTCAGTCCTCTTTTGCAGGATTGCCATTGTTGCTCAATCGCTTGGGAGACCGAAACATTCAGCGCCTTCTCATCGAAGGGGGCCCGACGACCATTCACAGATTCTTAGACCAACGGTTGATCGATGAGTTTTATCTCGTACGATCAAAGCATGAACACGGTTCACCTGTTCCCTCTCGAATTACGGCAGATGTGCTCGAAAAGGCTGGACTCATGCCCACCCATGAAATGGTTTGGGGCGAAGAGAACGTCGAGCACTATACCAGAAGTACGTCAAAGAACGCTTAGAACATCATCCCAACGATGGGATGAGCCTTTTCTGAAGAGGTTGTCATGGAAGTCCCGTTGGTTCATATGAGCGCATCGCGAAAGCCTACCGCGGTGATTGTAGCACCCTTGTCGTGTATGAATCGGCACCATGAGTGCACTAAGATCAATCATTGGACCGGTCGGAGCGGGCATCGTCAGATCAACTCGCTCAACCACTCCGTCCCATGTGATGTCACCTTTTGTTGGAGGTTCCAAATCAGGTTCTTCTGCGAGACGGATGCTCCCCTCCGCCAGTTTGACCGGTCGCCATGAACCGCGAACTCCATTTTCAAGCCAAGCAACAAGTGCCTTCATCTGCTCTACCGTGGCCATCCCAAGATGAGAATGCTCCCACCAACCTGGCGTTCGAGCAAGCGTCACATGGTGGACTCCGGGATAGGCTTCGCGCGTATCCAAGCCGTCTGCCCATGTTCTGCAGACATCTTCAATTCGAACAGGGAATACAGGCAGAGGCCCAATGTTGATGTCTTGAAGGCGATAAGGGTTGGCGAGTTCACCCAGAAGCAAGAT
>DAVD01000019.1:83026-109480 GCA_002505405.1 Candidatus Poseidonia alphae
TCTGCCGTTCCGTATCCTTCAAGATAATCCGTGAGGCTTTTTCCGTCCAAGGTGGCGGTCAAATCTGGCGTATCAGCAGAGTTGAGGAGCGTGACAACTTCATTGGTGCTGCACAATAACGGTCGGTCGGGGAGTGCAATCGGGGAGTTCGCCGGAGAATAGGGCCAAAGACGAGGAGAACCATCACGCATGAGCATCCCTCCTGAGCATCCCACATCAAGGATGCGTTCATTCGGTGTAGGTTGCTTCGAACAAGCAGGCTGGACAGGTCACCTTAATCGGCCGGATGTCAGGTATGCCCAGTGCAACACCGCAAGCAGAACAGAGAATGGCTTGATTGATCTGTTCTCGCCGTTCGGCAGCCTCACGGCTTGGGTCATACTCGTATCGGAACTCTTGCCTGTTCACCATGGTTGGCCCCACGTTAGAGGGTGGGGCAGGGGGGGGCAGCGGGCTTGTTTTGTGAGAATTGTCCCACGCTGGCGCAGGTGTTGTAGGAGGGGGGGCTTGACCCGGACCGGAGGAAAGAGCACTCCGAATCGTGGCTTCGTCTGTTTGGTAAACACGAGTAAGGCGGTCAATTTCAAGCATCTGCTCATACCCATCCATGGCTCGAAGAGCATTGATTTCTTCCAGTGGAACAACGCCCATAGCCTGTCCAATGCTTTCTTTAATTTATCACTTGAGGTGATGTGTTCATGCCTATATTGCAGTTATCCGGAAACCTCCTTCGGGGATGTGGAAAAATGGAAGGCTTCAAAAGGGGTAGGTTGCGGGACACGGCTGAGAGCCCATGGCCACCAAGACCCGAAGTCGAAAATCCACGCGCCGTTCACCTGGCGCCCAAGCTGCGAGAAATGTCACCTGTGGACAGACCATGCAGCATGCCCATTCCATGCTTGATTCCGACTCCATGGCTTTGGTATTGGAATCCTTAACCCACAACAATTGGGACCATATTTTCATTGTTGACGAGGAAGGTGCGCCGATGGGGCGACTTCATGCTGTTGACTTGCTCAAATTAATCGCTCGCAAGACCGTTAACAGAGACATTGCTTGGATGCATTCCATTCCTGCTCAACAACTGCTGAATCACCCTCCATTGACCGTGAGAGAGGATACGCCACTGCTCAAGGCTGGAGCGTTGATGCTGACCCACGACCTCAACCAACTTGGAGTCGTTGACCGAGACGGAACATTGGTTGGAGTCGTCGGACACAACACACTTGCCAAAGTGATGCCGCGATTTATTCTGTGATCAAATTCCCCAGTAACGGTCGGCTTGGGCTTGTTTTGCCTGGAGCGTTCGGACAACGGTCATCACCATCCAAAGCACAACAACCCAAATCAATGGAGTTGTCAAGTCGTCGAGAATCATGTTAACGCTGAATTCGTAAGAGCTCCCTTCAAGGACACGAATGGCGATGTCAAGGGCTGTATTCAGGAAGGAATAGACGACCATACCGAAGACGCTCAGAACAATGAGACTTCCAGAAAACGACCCGCGCTTCAGTCGGAGAAGCATGAATCCTGCTGTAGATGTAAGGAAGGCAATAATAATCCAAGCGAGTGATGAGTGGATCACGTTCAACCATACGACGGACGAGGCAGCCGAATTGACATCTTGCTGGCTGAATGCCCGCCATCCTTCCGCTACTGCAAAGATGGCGCTGAATAGAGTAGCCGTCCAAAGAAGCGAGGAAAACATCGCTGCGTCTGCGTTCTCACGCATTTCCTGAATGACACGGTTAACCGTGGATTCAATTCCTGCACCTTTGCTGAAGATGTACAATCCTAAGACCAAGGGGAGCGCACCGATGACAATTCCTCCAATCTCATTAGGTAGCATGATTCCGAGACCCAAAATCGCCATAACCGCACCGAGAGGAATCATGATTTTTGAACGCCATTTTGGGTCTTCAAGAGCCTTTACGATGTAATAATAGGTTCCTTCAATACCCTTTGACTGCTTCACGATAATTTTCTGAATGTGGTCAATTCGGACTTGTGATTGGATAATGGGGAGAACGCTTTCATCCTCTGCACCGTCGGTGACAAGAATGGCTTCGTCCGGTTGAAACAGCGAGACAACTTCCTCGAGTTGTGCCGCGACGGCTCGGTCAGAGCGCATTCCAACTTTTTCATCACCGGTAAGGATCGCGATTTCAATTTCGTCTTCTTCTCCCTTGGCTTCAACCAAGGCGTCGTGCTGGGACAATGCTCCAAGAATCGCGTTGGTGTCGCTTTCTTCCGGGTCTGCAATCCCGAGTTTCAAAGCAGCGGTAAGGACTTGCCTTCGACCGACAACAGGGCCTCGAATCGAGGTTTTGATACCAAGGTCGTTGTCCCGGTCAACCGTCAACACAAGAGTTCTCGTCATCGCTTCACCTCCGCTCCTTGTTAGGCCACTGACGACCTTTCATTCAAAACCTTGTGCATTTGTGTCCGCGCTGTGTCCGTTTCTGTCGTCGTGTCGGGTGGCGGATACGGTCAGTTGACTGCTCTCACTTGCACCGATACTGCGTCATCTTTTCCAGAAGGTGGGTCAGTCCAATCAGCGTCTCCCGGTAGAATGAGGCCAGCGCCTGTTTTGACTAACCTGGAGGCAAGCTCCCTCTGAACCTTTACCAATTCATCCCAGTTGGTGTCTTCATCTTTCCATATCTTCCATCGTTTCAAATCTCGAGAACCACGAACCAGACGCGCGTAGAGTTCCAAATGCAAGCGAGCCGACATTGGCCACCAAACCAAGAACAAGAGGAATACGCCAACCGCTGGCAGATACGTGACGTATTCAAGCAACCAATGGGACAGAAGAAGGGAATTAATCGGGCTTGAACCGCTCAGGAGCGACCACGTCATCAATGCGGAAGCAACCATCCACCAAAGTGGAAAGAACACGATGGCGGAGAGTACTTTGATGGTCCCGATGACCGAGGTATCGATGTCTTGCTTTTTCATCGCCCAACTCAGTAGCCCGTTGCCCTTGTATGGGGGATAATTGCCGGCCACTGCGCTCCATGTCACAAGGCCGAACATCCACACAAGCGCCCACAACCATACTGCAAAGGCCTTGACATAACCCGTAAGCGAGAGTGTTTCTGGGCGAGCATCAACGTCGTAAGGAGTGATGCCCCGCCGCGTTAATTCAGAGAAATGGGCTTCGCAGTCGTCAGCCAATTGTTTGGTTTCCTCAGGCTGGTGAGCCATCATGTATTCCCAGCCTGCCCGCAAGCGCCGGGCGCCCAGAACGGATTCAGCGTAGGTTGGTTTGACCAATTTACCGCCTGCAATCCGGTTTTTTTCAGCGTAAGCAAGACTTCGGCCCTTCCAAATCATGGTGCGCTCGTTCCATGAGGTCTTCGACAAATTTGCACGTTGCAATTCAACGTCGATGGCCTTTGTGACGTCATCAATCCACATTCGATCCAAACGGTCCTGTTCAAAGGAATCGTCCACATCGGCCGGTATTGGATTCAAATCCATGACGCGTTCAATAACAACTGCAGCCCGTTCACGGAAGGTGTGAGATTCCGAATAGTGTAGACCAATCGGGACCAATTGTGGCTCCGGCAATCCCTTGTCTTGTGCTTCGCGGCGTGCATGAAGAAGAATCCGTGCTGCCCCAGAACGAATGCGTTTCACGCCCGATTCCGCATGGGTTGTTCCTTCGGGGAAAATCAACACCCGGCCACCATGGGCAAGTTGTACTGACATTTCAGAAAGCATGATGGCGTTTCTTGCTCTTGATGCTTGTTTGTCATTGGAATCTCTAGGCCGCTCAACCGGAACCACTCCCGAAGCCTTCAGTACGCGTCCAAGAAGGGGGATTTTGAACAGTGTGTGTTTGGCAATGGTCGTCAATTTACCCGGAAGGGCTGCAGTCATCAACATCGGATCAATGAGGCCACTTGGATGCCATGTGATGAACAGCAAGCCACCTTCTGGCGGGAGATTCTCGTCATCAACGATGTTGATTTCTCGAAACCAAATGTTGGTCAGAAACCGGTAGAACCGACGGACAATGCGATACGATTGCGGAACCTTTGCCTCTTGGCCCCCAGAGGGGTCTTGCAACCATCGCATGAAGGAGGGAAGTCTACCTTAGTTTTTAGCAACACCTCCGGCGCTGTGAATTCAATCGCCATCAGAGGGGGGGGCGTCTTCTGCGGAGTCGTCCGACTGGGCTGATTCCTTTTGAACCGGTTCCGCTGGCTTAGAGGTGAGCCGTTTCCACCGCTGAGTGGCCCGAATATACTTGAGCGGGTGGTCCATCCAGGGTTGGTCACACGTTCGATTGTCTCCAGGGAGTACGGGGCAGTTGTGGTTGATCTTCAGTTTCCCGCACCCAGCAGGAGTGTATTCGTGCTGGTAAACGTGCTCTACTTGATAGGAAGTTGTTGCTTCACTGAAATCCGGAGCACCTCTGAAAAAGCCTACACAGGCCTCTTGAGGAAGAGCCAAAGTCGCCGCCATTGATGCCAAAAAGAGGCGCCCAAAGTGGTTGACGTTGACACCGTTGGTGAGTTCTGCGATGATTTTTTGCATGCATGGAGGCCAATCGCTCTCTTCTGCTCCAACCAATGCAATGGCTTCACTGGCTTTATTGGCCATTAAATTTCGAACGATACCGACCGGTTCAGCGAGGCGAACGGCCAAATCTGTCGTGACCTCCGCCATTTTTTCTAGCGCTTCTTGTTCAATGCCTCTTTTGATGCGCTCTCGCAGCAACCGTGCGAGTTTGGCCGACGACGTGTATTGCCGTTCATTATGGAGGGTGACCCAGCCGTCTTTGAGGTCAACGTTGGGGAGGCGCCAGCGATCACCGGTGATTTTAGGACATATTTCGATAAAATCGGGGAGCCCTATTTTCCAAAGGGAGGAATTGCCCTGGCGCAATTGCCGCATGCTCATTGAGGAAGAGGCGAGAGCCACTGAGCCTGTGCTTTGTGAGGCACGTACCGCTTCCGAAATGTAGGTCTCTGCAAGGATGGGAAGATTGATGTCATCTTGGATTAAAAGTTGCTCCGCCCGTGCTGCTTCTGCTTGAGCCCACCTTGCAATCAAGCGTTCATCTTCACTTGCGCAGACGACGAGGCGTGCATAATAGAACGAAAATGCCTCAATAAGCCGGCCTTCTTCAGTGTGGATGTCCCCTCCAACGACCTGAACACCTTCCTTGGATTGTACTGAATCAATCAGTCTGATACGAGCTCGTTGTCGAGCTTTTTCCATCCACGGGCCGTCGAGCAATTCGTTGAGATCAATTGAATGCCGCTGCGCCATATCACGAATCCATTGAGCTGCTTGTGGAAGGAACGGGTAGCGGGCAAACGTAACTTCATCCGTCAAAACTGGGGGGACAGTAGGGACGGGCATGGTCCTACCTCAGCGGCCACGGATTATGAAGTTCAATGTTGGAGATGGTTTCTTGTGGCCGTGACGATTGGAGGCGCCATGGATGAATCACTTCTCACTCAAGTGATTGCCATTCAAAACGATGTACGTGCCGCCTTTGGTTGGTCGTATGAGGACGATGTTCAAAGCGCCAAGGAACTTCAAAAACTGTTCCAATCGGCAACACCGTTTGGTGTTGCGCATTGGTCCAAAGAAGCGCGCCAGCACACCCTTCATCGCATTCAGGGCGAATTGCGCAAGGCTCAGCATGTTGTTTTGGTTGGGGCGGCTGCGGCCAAAAGCGACCTGATGCAGAACTGGCCTGATGGAACCCTATACATCGCTGCCGACGGGGCCGTAGGAGCATTTCCCGAAAGCATCAGACCTCTTTGTGTCGTTACCGACCTGGACGGTGCAGAACATTTGGACCGAGCGGCATCCGACGGCGCGACCTTGGTGGTCCACGCCCACGGTGACAATCAACATCGGTGGGAGAAACTCATGCCTCAGTGGGCTGAACACGGGCAACCTCAGTTGGTGTTAACCCATCAAACCAATGAATCCTACGACGGCATGCACAATCCAGGAGGGTTTACCGACGGTGACCGCGCAGCCTGCTTGCTTCACTGGTTAGGCATTGACCTGAATAAAGTAGAATTAATCGGGTTTACAACCGGCCGAGTTGGTCCGTGGTCTGGAAGTACCGACGAAGAACAAAAAATGAGAAAACTGAATTGGATGAGGACAATCTTAGAATGCTTAAATGACGGCTTTAGCCGTTTTATCGGTGTCAAATAGGCTCCTTTGAACAAGCGTTCCTTTTCTTGCCCCAGAACATAAACCTATGAAGGTGAAGAATGGTTCAGTGGCTATGACGAAGCGGAATCCGTGGGTAAATCCAGTCATGTGGTTCGTCGCAGTTCTTGTCGTTAACAGCCTGTGGTCTGCGGTCGCTTCGCAAGAAGCTCCCAACGAAGTCAACTCCCCCTCACAAACTCAAACCTACCGAGAAGTCGTCGTTGCCCCCGTAGCCGATCTTGACAGAGCCTTGCCCGCGAGGATGGCGGTCACCTTCACCGCCGGCAGTACTGATTCAGGAGAAATTGGGTATTCGATTCTCCTCAACAATCAGACGGAAATAACTTCGTGGAACGGTGATTTAGGCGAAGAAGTCCCTCAATGGAACGGTGAACTATCACCCGGCACCTACACCATCGAAACGGTCACAGATGAAGGGATCGTAGCCCAACAAGAACTCTACATCAAACCCTTTGCAGCATATCAACTGGAAGGGCACATCCTTCTCAGTTTGCTTCTCGTTGGCTTTGCTTTTGCAGAACAAGGCGTAAGAGCCCTGGCAGGTCGGCTCCAAAGCACCGGTAAACAGCAACCAGTTGAACGAACACCGTTCAAGCGCATTGCGAAAGGAATGCCCGAATTGGACCAGCTCCCAGAGCACGACTCCCCGTGGAGAGAACCGCTCCGCTGAATCAAAGGAAATCGGACAACGACAATTGTTTTGCTCGGTCGTTATTGAACAACGAATCGACGCTATCAGCGAGCCACTCAACGTTTTGCCTGGTGTAGGTGTCTACGCCATAATGGTCCATAACGAAACGAGTGACCTTGATGTATTTACGAACTGCACCTTCTGAAACGGTCAAGGCAAGATTGCCTCCACATAAATCCCCTTCCGACTTGGCTACACCAACGCTTGAGAGTCCTCTGCCCTTTGCCTTCTCCGGCTGAATGCACTTCCCTGAAAGAGGCATTCTACGATACGAATGAGCGCATTTCAAGCAACGAACCTTTTGGCGACCGTATGCATTCAAATTACCTCGTAAATCGGGGAGGAAGTGAGAACGTACCACGCTTGAGGCAACCGTTCTGACATCAACACCACGAAGGCGATGACCAAGAGCAAGTTGACCGTTCATTTTGTCGATCATGGTTTCCAGAGTCTTGTATGCTGAAAGGGCTGGGCCTTCATCGATGGAATGACAGTCATGCGTGTAACCGTACCCCCGAACTGCCGCAATACTTCCAAGACGACGTTCTACGAAATCCATTCGGTGAGCGATGGTTTTTGGATGGGGTTGATTGAGCGTTGTTTCATAGAAATCTCGTTCATAGAACCACCCTGAATCAACGTTCAAGGCCTCTTTGTCAACTTCTGTGGGGTTGAGGCGAGTCGTCAACACCAATGGGGCATCCATTTGACCACCACGGTTTGCAGGAAGGATTTCTCTGCTGAAGTTCAACAGACCGTCCATCAAGAGCATAATGGCGTCTTCATCACCATCGCAGTTTCTTCGCTTGGCTGCGTGGAAGAGCGGGTGAGCATAACCGCCTGAACAATCCGCCCATCCGATGATACGAGAAAGAACACCTCCGCTGGTGTGGGGTGCAAGAGCGCAGATGAGATGACCAACCAAGTCATCGGGCTTCGTCACGTTGTAATACGGTTCAGTCTTGTAGTACCTTACCAGCAATTCATCGATGTAACGGGCGGTGCGAACAAAGAAGTCACCTGCATTCTTTGCTACGATGAAATCTTGTGGGAAGATTTCCAACACCTGTTCATCGTCTTGCAGGGGCTCTCCGAGATAATCATGCGTGTATCCAAGGTTGTGGAGTTTTTTCCAAGGAACCTCAATTTCCCGTGGGCGGAAATGCGTGACTGGCACGTCGCTCATGTCGTACCGGACCGTTCCATCTCTAAACACAGGCAGATCGTGCTTTGCTCTGAGGATGCCTTTTTCGATGGCTTCTGGAGTTTGATCCCGACTGCTGAGCTTTTTCATACACTTCACTTGATTCGGTAGACGATCAATGCCAAGGCGGATGCGTGCATCCTCCACCATCGTATCAATTCGAACCGTTTGAACTTCTCCTCGGCGGCGTGAATTGGCTTTAGCAGACGTCATTTTCGTAGAACCTTCACAAGCCTCACCTGCGCGCCCCTCGCCAAAATCATCTTTTGAACGGTGGTGGCATCGCAAAAATGGCGATTCCTTTCCACATTTACTGCATACCCGTCGACCAAGTTGAATACGAATTGAACTTTTGTCAATAGCATGGCTGAGAAGGCGTTGATTGCCCCCGTTGAGTTCGATCGGGAACAGCGCATTTGTTCTGGGATTCATGACGCGAGGCGCCGCTTTTTCTGGACGGCCCATCCGACAACCCACGCGAACAGGAGCGCTGTGCTCCCACCTGAATTCCGACAGCATACGCACCAGTGGAAGAATTCCATCGACGGCGTGATCGTCTTCCAACCGCTGCGCTGAGAGGTAAGCCTGTTTGTCCTTCGGACCTTCATCGGGGATCGATGCCGCGGCTTCGCGTCCGACTTTATCGGTTTCAGCAATTCCCAGGCCGCGTTGACGCGCCCCGGTTTCGGAAGCAATACGAATGGTCGCTCGCTCTTTTTCCAATTGAGACAGCCGCTCCCGCTCTTCGTCGAGAATGACCTTGGCTTCTTTCAGTTGATTCAGGCGGTCGTACGCCACCTTGTGGCCGTCCTTCAATCGTAACGGTTGATCCCCTTCAATGCCGAAGCCAAAGCCTTCCAGGGCTGCGGGCCAGCCAGCAGTAATGACCAAATCATCCCCGTCATGATGATGAGGAAGTCCCAAAATCATGGCTGTAGCCTTGGCCATGCCGTGTTGGATAAGAGCCCAGCCCTCAGGAACAGATGAATGGAAGACCGAGGGTTCAGGCCGCAGTGGAAGGCCGGGTGGTGATACTTGGTCCAATTCCGGAGTTGTCTCGGGTTGCAATTCCTCTAATTTGTTCGCATCCCACCCGCGAACACCACCTGCAATTCGGAGTTGTTGAACGTGAGGCATGGGAAAGGTCTGAACGTCATCAGCCAACGGTTGAACCGAATGAGAAACCACGCCGATTGGCTCAATCACAGCCTCAGCAAACATGGTCAAAACCGGCGGAAGCCACTCAAGGGGAAGGTCGAGGAACCAAGGGTTGTGAGGAGGGGGTAGCGATGTTGCAAAGCGGCGAGATATGGTTTTAGCAGCCTCCCAATCAACCGTAGTATTACGCAGTTTTTGATGCCATCTTCGTCGGACATGATACTGAGCGTCTCCGTCTTCAGCCTCCGATGGATGAATGCCTGGGCACCCTTCGGGCCAATCGCTTCGGTTACCGCCTAAAATTGAAACAAAGGTCTCGACATCATCGGAATGGGTCAGTCCTTCAATCAAATCACTGGCCCACCAATCGGTACAATACCCGGCTGGAACCAAATTTTTGTTGTTCTCCATGAATTCTCCATATCCAATAACAAGTTCCCCATTGTCCCAAATTTGCTTGACCTTGCCCCGGACACGAGCGAAACTTGGTGCATCATCAAATCGTGCAAAGCGACCGTCATCAAGGACGACCCAAGGTCCGTCGGTTTCGTCGGATGGAGTGATGGCGCATGCCTTTCCAGGTCGTTCGATTTTCATTTGCGTCCCGATGGTGATGAAATCGTCCAAGGCCAGCATTGAGGCGGGGTTGGTTGAGGCAGCAGCCAAACCCGACGGGCGAGCACGCCCGTATCGGAGTCGGAACCCACCGGCTTGTAACGGGCCGCCAAATACTGGACGCCCAGCAATGATGTCCTTCATGAATTTTGTAATGGGTGGGACTTTTCTGGACTTGAACACTTCACCTTCTTCGGTTTGCTTTTCCTTTCCACGGGAGGCGAATTTGGAAATGAAATCCCACCCGGGCACCTTAAGGCGCTCGGTGTGCTTCTGAATTTTGGGAGCCTTGAGGCACATTCCTTCTCCGATCACAAGCAAGACACCCCCGCGTATTCTGGCTTCGTCAATGTTACGAACTCGCCCGTATCCAGCGCATTCGATGCGTTCGGTTGATTCGCCGTTGATCATCACCGGACAAGCGCGTACAATTTCGTCTATCTCGTTGGGCGATGGGCGGTATTGGAGGTTCCCTCGGTAGAGTCCAAACTCTTCTTTCACTCGCTCTACTTCTGGGTCGGTTGGCTGATAATGGCCCACGTTAAGTTCCCGGCGAATCATGTCAGCAATCAGCACAGCGAGTGCTTGTGCAGTCCCTCCTGCAGCCCGAATAGGCCCTGCGAAATGGACGGACACAAATTGCGAACCGTCGACGTTGTTGAGAAGTCGAACCTCGCTAATACCCTCCAATGGAGCGACCAAAACCGCTTCGGTAAGAATCGCAAGTCCTACCCTTAACCCCACGTCGATGGCTGTCTGTAAATCATAACCCTGCTCTCGAAACCCTCTTGCAACGGACTGCGCCATCATGATGGAGGTGGTTTCACGGTCATGCTCATCGAGCATGACTCTGATGTCTTCTGCGACTTCATACCCTTGGAGGTGTTCAACCAGAAGTTTCTCGGTTCGTCCAGCAAGGTCTGCTGCGCGGGGAATCTCAACGTGGTCGCGGTAATCATACCCCAAAGAACGGACGCTTTCTGCGATTTGATAGGCGTCGTCAGCGCGTTCGTCCATCCATTGATGGTAAACTTCCATTTCATGCTCTAAACGAGGGATATCGAGGCCGAGCAATGGATTATGCTCGGTCGTTTTTCCGTCGTTCTTCGCCTCCGCCATCGTCGCTCATTTTCTCTTATTGGCGACCCTTTATCATCAACACGGTGTACTTTGAAGGAGCATGTCGTGGATGAAAAATCGAGGTAAGGAAAGTTCATGGCGTGAAGTCCTAACCCTTTGTCATGGCCGTTCACGAAAGCGTTCTCGCTCACCCTCAGTGGAACCGACTTGCTGCATTGGTTCACGACCTGGCATTCCTTGACGGCGGCAGTGATGATGCGTTTACACTCGCCAGCGGAAGGAACTCACGCTGGTTTTTTGATACCAAGCCAGTGATGATGCACCCGGAAGCTGCCGGCATCCTCGGGTCCCTCCTCAACGTACGGATGAAGTCCCTTGAAGCCGATTTTGTGGGGGGGTTGGAACTCGGCGCTGTCCCTCTCACAGCAATTGTCATCACTTCCTCTGATGCAACTCCTGCACTGCGTGGATTCATGGTCAGAAAGGAGCCAAAGGGCCGGGGTGGGCGTAAAACCAACAATCCGCCTGGAATCGAAGGCTCTTCCTTGGAAGGGGGCGGGAGGGTTGTCGTTGTTGAAGACGTGACGACTACCGGCGGTTCATCGATCAAGGCTGTTGAACGAATTCATGCCGACACAGAGTGTAAAGTGGTCGCAGTCATCAGCATCGTGGACCGAGAAGAAGGAGCGGAGGAAGCGTTTGCCGAAGCCGGCATTCACTTCGAGAGTTTGCTGACCCGAAGTCACATCGCTACTTTGTGAGGATTTTGAATGCATACAGTTCTTGACCCGTCGCTCGTTGACGAGGAGGGGTTAACCGAACAAGCACAGGACAAAACCGCCCCTCGCGGGATGCGCTTCTATCATGCAAAGGACGGGAAACCGCTCTCAACGCCCTGGCAGGTGGCTACAGCCCGGTCCATGATGCTCAGCCAGTGCGACCTTGCAGAGGGCCTCATTGTGGATTGTGCCTGCGGTAGCGGCCTTCAACTTGCAGCACATGCATCCGTCCTCAGCAGACCTGCTGTTGGCATTGAACTCTCTCCACAGCGCGCTCAAGCCAGTGCAAAAAACCTACACATCGTCGCACGCCAACAAAAAGCAGAACAAAAGCGTTGGTTCAGAGAAAGCAGAATCCTTTCAGGTGACGGAACCGATGCTTCGGGAGCTTTGACCGCTTTGGCGAAGGGTTCGGAGAACGCCGTAGCCTTGCTCCACCTCGACCCGGCTCGCCCTCGCAACAGTAGAACGCACGGGCTGGATGAAATGCAACCTCGCTTGGACGCAGTGTTTTCCGCTTGGGCTCCGTATTTTGCCGATCACCCCCGTGGGCCAGGACTGCTCTTGGACCTCTCGCCTCGTTTGACTCCAACCCAGCGTGAGGAAGTGGAAGGTTTGGTCGACAGCGTCTGGCCGAACATTGAACGCACGTGGGTTTGGACCTCTCGTGGGCGTGGTCGCGTGGACCGCCTGGCATTATGGCTCGGAGCGGCCTCTTCGAAGAACACCGCTCGTCGTTTCGTTCGGATTCCTCCCCAACTTGGAGACCGGCCGTTGGTTCTTTCAACATCGGGCAAGAACGGTAGCGATTCTGCACTCCCGAAACTACTCATCCACCCACCAAAACGTGGCGAGTACGTCAGTATTTTGGACGCTGCTCTGCTCGAAAGTGGTTTGGTTGGCGTCTGGCTTGAAGAAGTATCCAAGGAGTCCATGACGCGGTGGGCCAGCGTAGAGGGACGACGCCCTCAGTTGCACCACGAACATCCCTTGCGTTTAGGAGATGAGCGCAATGGCTTGTTGGTCCAAGCAACGGGTCGGGTCGTAGAGTTGATTCGCGAACCGCTCTCCGATGATACCGTTGACGGATTGGTCAAAATCGCATTGGAGCATAACATGAAATCGCTTACCCTCCGCCTCAACTTGGACCCCGCTGACCAACCCAAATGGCAGGGCTCGCTTGACCGCCAATTGAGTCGGAGGCACGGGGAACGAGATGGTTTCGTAACCCAGCATCCGAACGGCGATGTCTTGCTGTTGTGCGTTTGTCATTCAGATTCGTGAACAACCCACCACTCAAATCATACCTTTTGAGACTCAGTGGCGCGAATGTGACCATCGCGGTCTTCATATACGGGAGGCAAGTCGGAGGCCTGCTTGACACTATGTGTAAGCGTTGAGGTGAAAGAACATGGCACGACCAAAGGATGAGGAGCTAGGAGAAGACTTCTCGTATATCCTACGTATGGCAGATACCGATATGGACGGACTTAAGCCCCTGGCTACCGCCCTAACCTCAGTCAAGGGAGTCGGTCACCGAACCGCCACTCAGATCTGTAAGAACACAGGCTTTGACGCTCACCAACTCGCTGGCTTCCTTTCGATTGAGCAACAAGAAGAACTACGCTTGGCCATTGAGAACTACGCTGAAAAGGCACCGTTGTGGATGCTTAACCGGCAACGTGACCTCGAGACCGGCGACGAAATTCACCTCACCGGCCAACAAGTTCGATTTACTCTCGAAGACGATGTTAACCGTCTTCGTACCATGAAGTGTTACCGTGGTGTACGCCACGCATCGGGCAACAAGGTCCGTGGACAGCGCGGACGTTCAAACGGCCGTGGTGGACTCACCCTTGGTGTGAGCCGAAAGAAGGCATGAGGAGGAATGATGTATGGGAGAGCCAAAGTTTTCACGACCTAAATTTGACACACCTTCCCACCCGTGGAAGGCTGGACGAATTGAAGAAGAACACGCTATCAAGGCCAATCATGGCCTCAAGAACATGCGTGAAATCTGGAAGGCAAAGTCCCAACTTCGCCGTCATCGACGCCAAGCTATGCGCTTGATCGGTACAGTGGACACAACCGAAGGCCACGGAAAGCGTGAGATGGATGACTTGCTTCATTCCCTTTACAAGAAAGGACTCATTGAATCCAATGCTAGCCTTGACGATATTCTGTCTCTTGGTACCGAAGAAATCCTTAGCCGACGACTCCAAGCTCAAGTGTATTACAAAGGTCTGGCATGCTCAATGAAGCAAGCTCGCCAACTCGTAACCCACGGACAAATCTGTGTTGGAGAGCAAAAGGTCTCCATTCCTTCGTACCCGGTTTCTCGTGACGAAGAAGGCGATTTGCGCTACCATCCATCCTCTCCTCTCAACAACCCAGAACACGCCATTCGCAAAGCCATTGAAGGCCGCCGTGAATCCGCAGAATACGAAGAGGATGAAGTTGACCCCGTCGCTACACCAGAATTTGCTGAAGAAGTTCAAGCAGCTGGTGAAGCCGCAAACGCAGAAGGAGGTGCTGAGTGATGTCCCGCAAAGCTATCGTCAACATCTTCAGTTCATACAACAACATTCTAATGACCGCTACCGACCTTACCGGAGCCGAGACCATCATCACCTGTAACGGTGGCGAAGTCGTCAAGGCAGGAAAGGACAAGGGTGGACAATTCGCAGCAACTCGCTCTGCAGAACGTCTTGCAGACGCACTTCGCGAGAAAGAATTTACAGAACTTATCGTCAAATACCGAGCCCCAGGAGGCAACCTCTCCAACAACACAGGGCCCGGTGCACAAGCGGCTATCCGAGCCTTGACCCGTGCTGGTATGACCATCTCTCGTATTGAGGATGTCACACCAATCGCTCACGACGGCACCAAGAAGAAAGGTGGACGTCGTGGACGCCGTGTCTGATGAAAACAGGTGATTACCATGAAGACAGAAATCGTAGAAGGCTGGCCTCGAGGTCATGAAATCCGAATCCTGCTCAGTGAAACTGATGCTGCACAAGTCAACGCTATTCGCCGTGCTCTCATTGCAGATGTGCCCAAACTAGCGATCACACGAGTCGACTTCTCACAAGGTGTTACTCAAGACAACAAAGGCGACGTCGTGGAATCCGTGAACGTTTTGCCCGATGAAGTTCTTGCACACCGACTGGCCATGATCCCCATCCCAACACATCCTGAAGAAGGCCTCGTCTTCCCTGAGGATTGTGAAAACTGCCGAGATGTCGTTGAAAAGGACAAGGGTTGCCCAATGTGTCAAGTTCTTTACACCCTTTCAGCACGTGGACCAGCCGCAGATTCTGATGAGCCTTACAAGACCGTTTATGCTGGAGACATTACCACCATTTCCGACCCTGTCTTTGACATCCTTCCAGAACACAAGCAAATTCCACTGACGCTCCTTGCAGCAGGACAATTCCTTGAATTCTATGCATTCGCAGTTCTCGGCCGAGGCCGAGACCATGCAAAATGGACCCCTGCAGCAGCGGTTGGTTTCCGACCACAGCAAGTTGCCGTCCTCAAGAAGCCAAAGAAGGCAAGCATTCTCTTTGACTTGGGACTCAAAACCTCCGACGGCTCCGCTATTGATGCAAAGTTGTTCGGCAAGGATAAGAAAATCACCAACATCAATCACGTTATTGACCTTGAGAAGGCACTTCACCAAGTTGGTCAAGGCACTGGCCGTGATGGCGACTTTGATGATGCTATCGTCATGGAGACCATTGACAACGCCTATGTGTTCTCGTACGAGACCGATGGAAGTTTGGACCCGGTCACCGCCTTCAACATGGCACTTAGTGAACTCAACCAACGCTTCGTCGACCTCGGTGAAGACTTGAAATCAGCATTGGCTTGAAGCCAATACTCACACAGCCTTCTTGACAGGTGGCTTCGTCTCCGTAACAGGGTGAGCCATTGATTGAACATCGCAGTGGAGGTCACATCACCCTCTTGTTTTCAATTGACAAGACGCCTCGTTTGCCCCGCTCACAAGGAAGTCTTGGGGCTGGCTTTACCATTCTCCATGGCGTCATTATCAAAGCACGTCTTGTGCAAAGTGAACACCCCTCCTCAGAACCTCAAGCCGGGAGTCAACCTGAAGGAAAACAACCTCATGCTGAAAACGCTCAAGTTCACCTGAGCATCACGGACGCAAGCGGCCGGGCTGTAGAGGACTCCAACCTGTATCTTGACTTGATTCAAGGGTGCAGAGAAGCGACTTTGCTACGACCTCATGAAGGTCTTGAAGCCGAAATCAGTATTGAATGCCCTCTCAGCCAGGGGTTTGGTATGTCCGCAGCAGGACTGATGGCGATGGGAAATGTTCTCCATCGGTTAACAGGCCGTGGGCGTTTGAATCAATATTACAAAATCGCTCACAGGATTGAGCGCCAGCACGGCTCAGGGCTTGGCGACGTACTGGGAGCCTCTGTTGGCGGTGTCGAATTACGATTGCAACCAGGAGCGCCTGGATGGCCAGGTCAGGCCGTAAGTTTCGCGGCTGACATTCCAGTGTTGCTTGTTTGGGATGGAGGAAGTGCGAAACACACGTCCGATTACATCGACAATCCAGAATGGCAGCGCTCCATAACCCAAGCAGGAATGTCATGCATGGAAACGCTGCGAGTTGGCGAATGGGGGAACGGAAGATGGAAGGATTTGCTTCAACAATCGCAACAATTTGCTCAACAATCCGGTATGATGGACGAGGCGGTCCGAGCAGAGCTGCACAGAAAGGTCGCCACCACTTTGGTTGAGATGGAACTTCAAGGCCGTCTTGCTGTTCGATTGTGCATGTTGGGGACGTCCGTAGCAGTCCTGCCCCGAACGTTGGAAGATGTGCCTGACACCGAAGAATATGAGCGGCTTGCAGCGCTTCTCCAAGAGGCTGGAAGGGGCGTATTGCTTACCGGTGTTGCCCCAATGACTACGACTCGTCAAAAGCAGAGAGATCAAGAGGACTAGCATCCAGCATTGTTACGCCAGGGATGTAGAGGTTTTCAGAAAATCCATGTCGGTAAACAATAGCACCGCTTCCCCACTCATCGATGTATCGAAGCATCTGCTTCTTGGTTTTCTTTCGTTGAAAGTCAACGTCACCGCCATAGAAGTGTTTTGCATCAATCCAGGCAACTGGCCGGCCATTGATAATGACATGATCCAAGAACAACAAGTCAGGAGTGCGAATGGGTCGGCCATGCTCAGCCATCTGTTCCGCAACCATCTCGGGTTGGCGTCGAATTCGAACTCCTTGAGCCTCAAACCAGTCAGCGAGGATGTCTTCAAACAAATCGGCTCTCACCTGAGTCTCTGATTGGTCTACATTTGAAACTCTGTCCGCTGCTTCTGCTGACTCAAACTCGTCTTGTTCTCGTTGCTTCATTGATGTGGGTGAACGAAGGCTTTCCTTGATCTTCTTTTTCGACCAGCCGTTGGCTTCCAGTACAACGCGAAAGACGTTCATGGGTGGGAAATCAAAATCCTTGGACAGTTCTACAATCGTGGTACCTTCCCTGTATTTTGCAGCCATTTTCTTGGCTTTGGACTTCAATTTACCGTGAGAATAAACCGTCTTTTGTTGAAGGAGAGCGGAGCGGAGTGAAAGTGCCTGGTCAAGGGACATGTTCTGCCCTTCAACAAAGACCGCAATCTCCTCCAATCGTTCGTCTTCAACCCATCCAAATTCCCCACGGCGCATAACCGCTCCAGCCACTTGCTCTTCTGATGCGAGCGGGACGGGGGACAACGTCCAATCAAAGGAGAATGTCCGAGGCTCTTCCATTTCAGTGGGAAATCCCATCGGGGATGGCTTGGATGAAAAGCGTTGATTTGCCTTCCCATCCATTGTTTTTACTTCGGAGAGATGCCGTTCTTCAAGTGCAGATTTACGGGTACTTCCGTATCTCTTTTTTTGGTTGGAACGGTGCGGTGACCGTCGATCCCGAGAACCTTGACGACCCATGAACCTCCATCAACGGCGACACTCCTTGAAACCTCGCCTATCCTGATGTAAATACCGCAACGCGAGGGGTTCTTATGGAAGACGCTCCTGCTAAGATCATGCTCTTCCGTGCTCTAACGCCTCTTGTGGTGGCTTTTTTGCTCACCGTAAGCGCTATCCCCCCCGGAAATACGTCCGAAGAACCTGAACGTCTCGAGATGGAAGTTATCTTGAATTCTACCGGAAACAACAGCACTGCTGGATGGATGGTCGGTGCTGGAGGGGAAAGCATTGAACGGATTGGAGGCATGATCTCCCTCGAAAACGGTCAATTCTTGGTCACAGGTTCTTTTGAATCAAGCATTGAGTTCCATGGTGATGTCGAAGGCTATGCAAGCAATGACAGCGAATTTGGAGAAGATTTCTATCTCGCGTGGATCAACGAAAACGGTACTTGGAACAGAACCCTATCTGGGGGCAGTTCTGGCCTTGATGTGATCAGTCATTCAGCCATGCTCGCCGATGGAACGATTATCATTGCTGGAGTTTACTGCGGTTTAACCTATCAGGAAACCTGCAACATGACATTGGGCCAGTTGAATCCACTGCAAACCACCGAATCAAATCTGGGTGGTATTTTTGTCGCAGCTCTGAGCCAGGAGGGCGATTGGTTATGGGCAAGTTCAATCGCCAACGAACATGAGATTTTCGTGATGGACCTCATGGTAACACAAAGCAATCAAATCCATCTGGCAATCAATTACAGAGGCTCTGTTGAGGTGGAAAGTGGAACCATCGTTGGGGGAGAAATCGAACAAGCAGCTGTTGTTGTTCACGATTCTACCGGCCTGGTCATCGCACACCATTCGACCTTGTCCTCAGGTCCCATAGAATCCATTGGGTGCCTTTGTGAAGATGGCTTTGGTTCAACATATTTTGCATTGAACTTTGAACAATTCATTGCGTTCGATGATTTTGTAGCCTCCAATAACGGTTCAACGGACATCGTCGTCGCCCATTATGGAGTCGACGGATGGCTTTGGGCAAACAGCGCAGGCGGAGAAGGCGATGAAACATTGGCGGATTGTATTGGGTTGGCTAACGGCGGACTGCGAGTGGTAGGAGATTTTAATCAACAAATGATGTTTGACAACCTGTCTACATCGATACCGCAATGGTATGATTTCTTCGACGCTACCATGAACGGTGATGGAGCGTGGACTTCCGCAGACTCGTTTGGAGGAAACGGTGCAGAACACGCAGTAGGATTGAAACTAACTCCTCAGGGAGATGCAATTATTCTTGGATCCATGACTGGAAGTTTTCAATTGGGAGACGATGTATTGGTTGACCAAGACGGTTACAACGATGGAGAACATTACGACATGTTTCTTGCACAAAGGTTAGCCAACGGTTCTTGGGACTGGGCTATTTCTGCAGGTGGTCCAGGAAACGACTTGGCCGTTGAACTGGCTTTCAACGCCGATGGCTCTCCCGTTGTCGGATTTATCTCCAATGCTGATGCTGTTATCATCACCCATGAATTTGACCAACGCAATTCCTACGACATGGGAGTTTGGATGTACGTTACTGACCTTGATGCCGATGGTGTTCTCGATGGAAAGGACAATTGCCCTAAATTAGCGAATACGGATCAGGCCAATTTTGACTTGGATGTCTTTGGTGACCTCTGTGATGATGACGATGATAACGATGGAAAACCGGACTTGGAAGACGATTGTGATTTGAGTTTTGTTGGTTGGTTAAGCAATTCAATTACCGACCACGATGACGATGGCTGCCGTGATGCAACAGAGGATTATGACGATGATGCTGATGGGATTTTTGATAGCAATGACCTCTGCCCCAGAGGTCCAGTTGGATGGGTTTCTACTCTTGAGAACGACGTTGAAAGCGATGGATGTTCAGATGAAGACCTCGATGAGGACGGATTTGTCGACCAATTGGACAACTGTCCAACTTTAGCAAATCCAACCCAAGCGGACCTTGATGGTGACGGAACAGGCGACCCGTGTGATGATGACAAAGACGGGGATGGAATCAGCATCCCTGCCGATACTTGCCCTAACGACCTCGAGCCATGGACCTCAACCCTCACCAACGATTACGACCGAGACGGATGCATGGACGCGACGATGGATGAGGACGATGACAATGACGGAGTCAAGGACCCCTTCGACGCTTGTTTACTGGGAGAAAAAGGATGGTTCCTTGGTGGCTCTACAGTCGACCATGATGAAGACGGCTGTCTCGATAGTACTGAGGACGATGATGACGATAACGATGGATTCAAAGACCCTATTGACCGATGCCCCAAGGGAATCATTGGACTATCAGGAACGGGCCAAGACGTGGACGGGGACGGGTGTATCGATTCCGTAGAGGACGATGATGATGACCAAGATGGAGTCCTCGATGTCCTCGATGGTTGTCCACTCACCAAAACCACCGAAACTGCAAACCTCAACGGATGCAGTCAGTACCAACTCGATGATGACGACGACGGAGTGAGTAATGCTTACGACTTCTGTCTTAATACTGGTTTAGGAAATGTGGTTGATGTTCGTGGATGTACCGTCGATTTAGATGGAGCATCGGGGGAAACCGACGGTAATGGAATCAGCTTGACAACGGTCATGTTCCTCCTTGCCGCAGCACTTGGTGGATGGGCGCTGGTCACAACCATGCGTCGGCCTGAACTTCCACCCCTACCGCCTAAGCGCCCCCAGGACATTGCAATCCCTTCCTCTAGGGACAATGAAAGCGAGTGATCAAGCGTAAACAATAGCGGGAGAAAGGGGCATCGCCGAGCCTGCTCGCTCGGTGTTGTCGTCCTCGCTCTCGCCTTCAACCACCACTACAGATTCCAGTCCCAAATCAGATGCAATGAATGCCGATGCTGCTTCAAGAACATTCTTTTCATCAAGTGAAGAGAGAATCACCTGACGTGATTCATCGTCCCACTTGAACACTTGAGGAAGCATTTTCTTTCCCCAGAAGCCGATCATTTCGCCTTTTCGCTCTCCTTGCGCCATCGCCATTTGAGCCAGAATCGGTACGAATTGTTTGGGGTGGCCCCCTTCAGAGATGAATTCAAGTGCGGAGCGGGCCATTTCCCTTTTCCACGATGGTGAAAGGACCACCGTTGCAGATTTTGCCGGGCCGCCCAAGTGGCGTTCTGCGATGTTCTGAACCTTCCGGGCTTGTTCCAAGAAATCACGGATGTATTGCTCGCCAGCGAGGATGAGATGTTCGTCGTCGCTTACGGGCACCGGTGATTGAAGGTGGCTGTTGGCTGCGAAGGATTCACTGCGTTGCAAGCCCGCCCACCATTCCTCAGCTATATGCGGAGTTGAGACTGAAATCATTTGAGCCCACTGCGGCAAAATTTCAGCAGCCACTTCAGAATTTCCTCCACCCCGACGAACGTACCAATTGATGTCCTTGATGATTTCATAATGGGAGAGTTCCACCGCACGGCGTAAATCGTAAGTGTCCATGGCATCAATAAATTCGTGAACTCGCTTCTTGAAACGTGCTACCAGCCAAGCGTCCATCGAACTTGCTTCACCCTTCCACTCACTAAGTTGCTCAGGCATGGCTTGCAGTTGGAGCATGACTCGATGATTGGCTTCCAGTGCAGCATCTGACCAATCCATTCCAGCGGTTGGGTTGGCTGCAAAGAGGATGAAGAGGCGGACCGTGTCTGCGCCATACAACTCAACCATGGCTTCTGGAGAGACGGTGTTACCGGTAGATTTGCTCATCTTGGCTGAACGCTCGGTCAATGGCTGATTGCAATGCGGGCACGGTGACCCCGCAAGGTCAACGGTATGCGTAACGCTGCACGAGGCGCAATAAGGAGCGGATTTGTTGACCATTCCTTGACAGAGCAATTCCTTGAACGGTTCGTCTACACTCGTCAGGCCAAGGTCTCGCAGCGCTTTGGTCATGAACCGGGCATAAATCAAGTGCATCTGAGCGTGTTCAATACCACCGCAGTAGAAATCAACCATCATCCATTGGTCGGCCAGAGATTTCTCAAAACAAACATCATCGTTGAGAGCATCGGTATAGCGCAGGAAATACCACGATGAATCCATGAATGTGTCCATTGTATCGGTCTCCCTACGAGCCTGAACTCCGCATGTTGGGCATGGCGCATGAATGAACGATTTTGATGTCTCAAGGGGGTTGCCCTGTCCGAAGACAACATCCCGTGGAAGTTCAACGGGGAGGTCTTGTTCCGGTACTGGAACGGCTCCACAAGCATCGCAGTGGATGATCGGAATTGGAGTTCCCCAGTATCGCTGACGGGAAACCAACCACGGGCGTATTTTCCAGTTGACCCTGCGAAGACCCATGTTCTTGGATTCGAGTGCCTCACATATTGCGTTACGAGCGTCTTGGCCATACAACCCATCAAAGCCTTCTAAACCGGAGTTGACCATCCATCCATCGTCGACTTCAGCTGCGTCGATTGGAGCTTCGCTGTCTCCCCCTTCGTTCATCACCAAGACCCGCTTGATGGGGATCTCAAACACTTTTGCGAAATCGTGGTCGCGTTCATCGTGGCCAGGAACGGCCATGACGGCGCCTGTTCCATAGGTGGCGATGACAAAATTACCAAACCAGATTGGAACCTCTTCTCCAGTCAAAGGATGGATTGCAAATCGGCCAGAAAAGACTCCTTTCTTTTTGTTCATGTTCTTGATTCGATCGAATTCAGACATGTTGACAACTTCGTCGTGAAGAATCTTCCAGTCCGCTTCATGTTCACTGCCCTCAACAAGTTGTTGTGAAAGAGGGTGTTCGGGGGCAAAAGTGACGAAGGTCGCTCCAAAAAGGGTATCAGGGCGTGTGGTAAAGACTTCAAACGTCAGGTCAGAATCAACCACTTGAAACGTGATGTCTGCACCTTCCGACCTGCCCAACCAATCGCGTTGAAGGGACTTCACGTGGTCTGGAAATTTGATCGAATCCAAACCGTCAAGCAATTCTTGTGCATACGAAGGCAGGTCGATGAACCATTGACTCATTCCCTTTTGCTCAACGGGACCATTGCATCGCCAGCATCGCCCGGCTTTGACCTGCTCATTAGCGAGAACCGTGTTGCATGATTCACACCAGTTCACCGGTGCGAATTCTCGTTTTGCAAGGCCGCTTTCAAAGAATTTTGTGAAAAACCATTGATTCCACTTGTAATAACGTGGGTCGTGACTCTTCAAGGTTCGGCTCCAGTCGTAGGAGAATCCCATTCGCTTAATTTGCTGCGTGATGGAAGCCATGTTTCGCTCGGTAATATCGTGGGGGTGGCCTCCTTCAGACATCGCTGCGTTTTCCGCTGGCATCCCGAAGGAATCGAAACCCATTGGGTAGAGAACCTCAAAGCCCATCATTCGCTTGTAACGAGCGACTGCATCACCTATCGAGTAATTTCTCACGTGACCCATATGCATTTTCCCAGATGGGTACGGATACATTTCCAGACAATAGAATTTTGGCTTTTCTCCTGTAATATCCGCCTTAAACAGGTCTGCATCGGCCCATTTCTTCTGCCAGGCGACTTCGTCCACGGGAAGCATTTCACTTGACATTCGTGTTCACCGCCCACTGGACGATTTTGGCCAGCCGCCTTCACGCTATCAATTCCCCGCTCCTCAGATGCGAAAAGGACGGATTCAGATTGAGCCCTTCATATGCGAATGCATTGAGTTAGTCTTGTGAGAAGTCAGTGCTGGTTTCCAGCAAGAAGATCGCTTCACGAGTGAGCTTGTAGCGGTTTTTGACTCCCATCTTACGGCGTTCAACCAAACCGTATTTTTGCAGTGTGCGAAGGTGGTGGGAGATCAATTGCTGACTTTTCTCAAGTCGTTTGGCGAGTTCTGCTTGTGTTGGGAATCCTCCTAGCTGGCCGTCTTCATCCAAAAGGCTGAGGATTTTCCCTTGCAGACTGTTCGGGTCCGGTGAAAGAGGCGGGACGGGGAGGTCATCGTCGACCATGTTCGGATGAAGTTGGTTGGTGAAAGGATAAAACCGGACAAGGCGGCCGTCTTTTTTCCTCCAAACATTTTCTTCTGCCTCAAGGATTCGAAGGTGGTGGGTGATTTGGCCGTTGCTCATATCCAGTGCCGCCATGAGCGCACGGAAATGACACCCTGGGTTGGCTGTCAGGTACCCCATTAGCCGTCCTCGTTGATACCTTCCATCTGTGGTTTCATGCGTTTTACCGAGCAGACCGAGGAACCAAAGGCCCGCCAAGGTTGAGGGAATACGTAAACTTTCATTTGATGCAGCCACGATAAAGACCAACGAAAGAATGGATGTTGTTGCGACCACACTCAACGCGGTGACCACTGGCGTGGGGGTTGTTTCAGAAGTGGGAACAATCGGTTTCGATTCATCAGAAGCCTCCTCGGCGTTGGACTGAGGGGTTTGTTCCATCACAACTTCAACAATGCCGACTGAAGGGGCATTAAAGTTCACACACGGTGGTGAAGAGGGTTCGGTGAGGACAAGATAGATCCCTTGAACTTCTGAAGTGGGCTGCCATGACCCCATTCCTCGTGCATGAGCCAACAGATATTGTTCATCGTTGGCCGTCAAAACCCAGCATGTACCTTGTTCGGTGAGAATGCCACTCCAGGTCCCTGTTAGTTCAAACGTCTCACTCAACTCAACTTCGTCCTGCACATCCAGTGAATCGTCCGTCATCGGCCAGGCAAACTGAAGGTTATGTACGATACGAGGGGAACTCTCAATGGTGATTTCGAGCGTATACATCCCATCGGGAAGTAAGGACATTCCATCTTGAATCATGGCCACAGAAACGGTCGTGAACGGTGTGTTTTCTGACCCTGAAGTTAACAGAAGTTTTCGTCCAGAATAATCGTTGCACAGGGTTTGGAGTTCGTGGGCAAGAACTTGGCTTTGGTCGTAGAACGTGAGTGTGTACGTACAAGGACTGACCATTCGTAAATACATATCTTCGTTATCATTTTGGATACCCAGGGCAACATCAATCGACGTTTCGTCGTTCGCTGTAATCGTGGGGATGAGGGTCAGGTCGGAGGTTGATTCGCATGGATTAGCAACCATGTCGGTGTAGTGAATTATTGTGCTCGTACTCAAGGCGTATTGCGGCACCTCAACGACCACGGTGAAGGTACCAGGGGACACAAGACATCCATTCGATTTGAAGAAGTTCCATTGCGGCAAAGGAAAGTTGAGTGGGCTTTCGGGTGAAAGTTGCATTTCCAAATCAATTTCCACACACGGGTTTTCAATCCGACTGTCAAAGACGACCGTTCCAAAGTCATCAATAATCCACATTTCAGCCTTGCATGTCGAGGTGAATTCCAATGTTTGGTCAGCCTCGTTTGTGCTGGCCATGTCAAGTGACATTGCAAGTACTTCACCGTTGGAATAGTCGTTGAGTGTACGTCCTGCTCGATCGATAGAGAGAACCGCATCTACGCTCTGAAGGGGAACTTCGCTCCAAGAAACTGAGGTTGAATATTCAAATCCATCGCCAGGGGTCGAGAGGGTGAAATTGGATTCCGGTTGGGTTTCAACCAATACGTGCCCAATGAACAATTGCTCTCCAGGCATAATGAGGTCGACACCGGCAAAGCATTCCATTCCGATGGTTCGGAGGGCTCCAATTTCAACTTCCATGAAACAGGGAGCCACGGATGAGAGGTCAATACTTTGGGCGGTAGGGTTGTCGATGTTCACTGAGAAAACTGAAGGCCCTGTTGCATCGATGGTTCGTTGGTTCTTGGTTACCGTGAATACGACGTCCTCGGGGAGGGTAACCGGTGTTTGAATTCGGACGTTCTGAGTGTCGTTCAATCCAGTTGCAGGATGATATGCTTCTATGGTGTAAAAACCGCTTGGAAGCCATTGGTTTTGTTCGTTTTTCATGTCCCATTCCAAGGTATTCATGGCTTTGGTTTCTCCAGCAAAGAGGTCAATTCCTCGAGAGAGGCCTCTGCATGCCTCGCCGCCATCATGAACTTGCTCACCGGCAGAAGAGTACACCTTCAGAACAACGTCGCATGAAGGGTCGTTGTCAAAGGAAACTGAAGAACCCGAGTTAACAAAGGCCGTTGATACAGACAACGGTTGTTCCGGGCTGTACCATGATTGGTCTACGGGTTCGCTCAGACTCGCTTGAAGGGAAAGGTCGGTTGCGTCCGCTGAAGAAAGGCCAACGAGAAGGGAGGCAAGTAGAAGCCCTACCAAAAGAGATACGCGGCCTGTCGCCCTCTCGCCCATGCGATGTGAGTGATGCTCATCCCTTGAAAGGTCAGCGGTACATTCTATGTGTATCTCAAAGCACATCGTCAAGACTGAGCATGGTCGGAATCGCTGCTTCTTGTGCTGCTTCTTGCTGCATCTCGTATCGCTTCCACTCTGGAATTTCATCGCCTTCCCAGCCCAATGCGCGTGCTTCAGCATAATTCCCTTCTGTAAGGTAATGCTGAACCCAGGCTTGCCTGCGTTCTTCTTCTTCACCAAACGCATCATGAACCATCTGCTCTTCTCGTTTTGATTGAACGGCCTTTCGCTTTCCTGCGGTCTTGGCAAGTTGAGCTACAAAGATGAGGGCGAGCAAAAAGACAATCGCTCCACCCATCAATGTCAAGGTGTCCAAGTTACCGGAAAGAAGCGATTCAGAATCATCATCGCCAGTATTGGTAATGCTCGGATCGCTCTTGATGCCGCA
>DAVD01000045.1 GCA_002505405.1 Candidatus Poseidonia alphae
CTGCGTCCATACCACTTGACCAGTCGACCATGCTTTCCAGCGTACTTGGTTTGGTTGAGCAACTGCATACGGGCTTCATTCAGACTGTGTGCTGCAAGACGACCGTCTTCGCCAAAGCGCATCAAACTGGCGTGGTCTGCTTCGGACCATACACCGTCCCTTTGCAAGAGTGAATTCATGATGCTCCGACGTTGTTCTTGACCGGTACGGGGGTCCTTTGCACGCAACCATTGTTGGAAGTGAACACCAGGTCCCTCGTAGTGGGAATCGTGAGCCAATGTGTCCGACATTGCTTGAATGAGTTGGAAGGACTGGACGTCGCCTGCGAGGTGGAGAGCTGTTGCAAGCGCAGGTTCCATGGTCCCAAGTGCAGCACCTGATGGAAGACGTTCGCCTTCACGAGGGTCTGTTCTCATCCATGGTTCGGCTCGGCTTCGATGGTTTTCGTAGCGGGAAGTATCAACGATGAGGTCTCGAACGACTGGGTGGCCGGGTAGAGGTTCAACACGAACTCGCCCGCCATCGGAAGTTAGGTCAGCGATCATCGTTGAGTCGGAAAGTGCGACACGTCCGTTAACACGAATACCAGTGGTTGGAGTTCCAGCACCGCTTCCTCTACGGAATGCAAGACTTCCATCAACATCTTGTTGCATGGAGATGAGAAGGTCTTGAACGGTTGCGTGGCCAGGGACACTGCAAGTGAGTGTGTCCCAACCGGATTCTGCTGCTTCTGGGCAGTACCTGAACAATTCAAGCGTGATGGTCAATTCTTCACGAACAATCTTGCCTGGTGTGAAATCGCCTTCAACTGCATCGTCGTCATCACCTGACCCGTAGGCTTTCATCTCTTCAAGGAGTTCAACTTGCAAAGTTCCAGACGAATCAACGCAGGCAAGGAGGGGGAGGGCTTCATTGACCCAAAGTTGCCATGGAGCGTCAAAATCAACGTCACATTCTTGCAATGGGTGGGCTTCTTTCCCGCCCAATGCAGCGAGTTTTCCGTTCCAGTCATGACCGGCCTTGCAGAATTCGTCGTAGGATGAATCTCCGATTGCACATATCGAGAAGTGGGTACTTCCGAGACCTGGTCCGTTCGCGTTGATTGCATTCCAGGCAGATTCGGCGTTGTCGGGCATTTCACCCTCGCCCCACGTGGAGGTGATGATCATTACACGCTTCATCGAAGCCAAACTGGCTGGATCGAGTCCATCCATGTCCACTACTTTTGCTTCTAATCCGTAATTACCAGCCATCTTTGCTGTTTTTTCGGCAAGACCTGCTGCATTCCCTGTCTGAGAGCCAAACAGGATGTTGATTGTGCGGTCGCCTGCAAAGACTGCGTTCAGTTCGTCCGAGGCACCAGCCGCAGGAGCAACTGCGGCCACAGCCGCAGGAGCGATTTCTGCTGGCGCTTCTGCTGCAACCTCTGTTACCGCAGCACCATCGCCAACGAGTTCAAACTTAATCACTTCAACTGGGCAAGCTTCCGCAGCCTCAAGAATAATGTCTCCGAGTTCTGCGCCAAGTGTACCTGTAAGCAGCGAACCGCCTTCGTTTCGGTCAAATAGCCCGTCGGTCCGAACAGCTGCTAAAATCATCGATGAGTCGTCCGTGACCTCGAATACTTCAGGGCAAATATCCTGACATGCATCACAGGTGATGCAATCCTCGTCAATCCATACTTTTGCGACAACTGCCATCGGAAGACCCCTTGCTCACACTCTGTGAGCAATCTTCCCACCCTTGAGTGGCCTTTGAAGGTTATTATCTCCCCGTGACAAAATAAGGCTTCTGTAGTTCATTTTTCTCAGTGAAAAATTGCAGTGACTAAGGGCCACATCACATGTTGAAATCGCCCATGCCACCCATGCCGCCTTCCATGGGGACGCCCTTGGATGAAATTACGTCATCAATACGCAAAATCATGATCGCTGTTTCCGTTGCAGACTGAATCGCTTGTTCAACAACGCGGAGAGGTTCGACGACATTGGCCTCGTTCATGTCCACTACGCCACCTTCATAGACGTTAATTCCTGCATAGGATTGGCCGTCAGCATGGGCTTTGCGCAATTCAATGAGCGTTGTTACCGGGTCAAGACCGGCGTTTTCGGCCAAGGTACGAGGAATGATTTCCAAAGCAGAGGCAAAGGCTTCAATGGCCATTTGCTCACGCCCACCCACGGTTTCAGCGAAGGTCCGCAAGTCTCGTGAGAGCGCTGCAAGAACGCTACCGCCTCCAGTTAGGACTGCTCCATCTTCCCATGCGACGGATACAACTCCGACTGCATCGTCAAAAGCACGGCGAATTTCATCAACAACGTGCTCGGTTCCACCGCGGAGAAGAACGGAAACAGATTTGGCTTCAGGACATCCTGTCACGAAGGTCATGTTCGACTCGCCGATTTTCTTTTCTTCAACACGGGCTGCAAGACCCAAATCCGACTCGTTCATGTCCTCGAGGTTGGTGATGATGGTCCCGCCAGTTGCTTTTGAAAGCGCTTCCATATCGGATTTCTTGGCTCGACGAATAGCGAAAATTCCCTTCTTGGAGAGATAATGTTGCGCTAACTCATCAATTCCTTTTTGACATACCAACACGTTAGCCCCAGCGGATTCAATCGTATTGACCAAATTGCGAATGTAGTTCTCTTCTTCTTCGAGGAACAGAGCGAGTTGGTTCGGGTCGGTGATCTGAATTTTTGCATCGACTTCGGTCTTCTTGACTTCAATCGCCGAGTTCACCAAGGCTATTTTTGCAATGCTCATGACTCGAGGCATTCCTGCGTGAACACGCTCTTTATCCAAGAGAATGCCATCGATCAATGTTGAATCTTTGATGGAGCCGCCTTGACGCTTCTCTACCTTAATGTCGGACAAGTCAACCAATCGTTCTCCATCTTCTGTAAGCCCAACCGCATTTACTGCCCGGACACAAATATCAGCCATAAACGACTTCACTGCACCTGCAGACTTTCCAGTGAGTGCAGTTTTTGCGACTTCCAATAGCACTTTATCATCGTTTTCAGTGGATATGCCGTGATTTTCAAGAAGTCCAATGGCCCGTTCTGCAGCAAGACGGAATCCTTCACAGATGACTGTTGGATGAACGTTTTGTTCAATCAAATCCTCACTGCGCTTGAGAAGCTCTCCTGAAAGAATCACAGCGGAGGTTGTACCATCATAGCAATGTTGTTCCTGAGTTTTTGCGACCTCAATGATCATTTTAGCCGCTGGGTGTTCGATGTCCATTTCTTTCAGAATGGTTGCACCGTCGTTTGTAATGACGACGTCGCCCATTGAATCAACAAGCATCTTGTCCATACCTTTTGGGCCTAGCGTTGAGCGAACGGCATCAGCGACGGCTTTAGCCGCAGCAATGTTATTCGATTGAGCAGTTCGTCCACGAGTTCGTTGTGTTCCATCCTTGAGGATGAAGATAGGGGCTTGTCCATTTCCGTACATGATAGTGCCTCCGGCAAACCCTGCGAGGCTGACTGTGCCTTGAACCCTACGCTTGGGTCATCGTGGGGTTTCGGGTTCAAGCTTGTCCGTTCTGCTCAAGCCATTGTTGGCCGTAATGCTTCCACTGTTCCGTAGTCCAACCGTTTGGTAGACCTCCTGCAGGCAGTGGAGGCATTCCATCGTCAACCGTTGCCGAAGCAGGTTCAGGAGCGGGTGCGGGTGCTGCCGGAGGAGCCCATGTAGGAATCGGTTCTGGCGAAGGTGCCCCTGCAACGGGAACGGTTGGGGCTGAAGCGACTGCACCGTAGTTTGCTGACAGACTGTCTTCATATCCATCTTCGCCCCAGTTTTTGTATTCATCTTCTTCTTCCTCACTGCGCATGATGGTCAAAAGGACAAGAACACCACCAACGAGAATCAACAGGAACACACCCCAAAGAGCAATCTCCTCCAGTGGGAATCCTGAACCAGCGTCGTCAGCAGCATCTACTGCATCAGAACCTTGCTTGAGGAGGGTGACTTCAAGGAGGCCATTAGCAGCATCACTGACCGTTTCGGAGCGTGCCCAAATGGTCAAATTTGAAACGAAGACTTCAGAATTAAGGTTCTTCAAGGTGGTTTCAGTCACTTCGATCGTTAATGTGACTTCTCGCTCTTCGTTCAATCCCAAGGAGAAATCTCGGTCCATTCGGCCGATTTTTGTTTGGAACCACGACTTGGTTTCTGAATCGTCCAATTCCATAACAACAACTTGCGGGGTAGTGTACTGATTCTTCACCCTAACCGTGACCTCGTATTCCCCTTCTTCGTTGATGGATAGAGGTTGGATGGTGTAAATCTTCAACCAGTTTTGCGACCCAACGAGGTAGGTTGCCTGGCCGGTTGCACTGACCGTGTCATCTGACGAACTTGTTGCGATGACTCCAAGTGTCAAATCGCCTTCTGCACCTGCGAGGAATGAAAACTCAACCGTGACGTTAAAGCTTGCACCAACATCAATCTCTGGGGTTTGGCCGTTGACTAGATTGGTGAATGCAGCTTGCATACCCAGAGGGTTATTGAGTGTCATATCAAAGCGGTCAGCACTGTTACCATCGTTACGAACTTCAAAGGCCATGGTTTGGGCGGGATCGCCTGGAATGTAAGATTGGCCCGTTTGTTCGTCAGAGACGAATACTGCTGCCGTGTCAAGAATGTCAACTGAGATGTCAATCGAGGTTGATACAGTTGGGTCTGCGACGTTGGTTGCAATCACCTTAACCGTGTAAAGGGCTGGAGTAAGGCCAACAGGCATAGCAAGTCGGAGGACAAAGGCACCCTCGCCATCCCACGCATCAAGTACCGGAGACTCTGTGGCTGGAAGTGAAGCTTGGAGTCTCCAGTTGCTCTGGAGGATGCTCAAATCATATTGTTCATCATCATTTCCTAGATTAAAGATGTTCACAATGATGGAACGTCCGTTTCCATTAGCCGAGCCGGTCAACGTGTATTCTTCGGTTTCCAATTGAACGTCTCTCAAAACGGGGACTTCGATGTTACGGACAAGTTGGTCCGTACCGAAGAGAGGTGTTGAGCATGAAGGGCAACTGGCCCGCAGGTTGAACGAAACTGGCCCCGGCGGTGCGAGGTCGGGAGCGGTGATGTTGAGCGTCAAGTCAATTCGCTCTCCCTTTGCAAGCACAATTGGGTTGGGGAGTACAACTCCTGTTTCATTGAGTACGGTAGCAGACCATCCTCCAGGAGTTGTGGTGTCTGAAAATGAGGTGATAAGGTTGAATGCAGCGTCCTTGTTTCCAGTGTTTTGAAGACCAAAGTCGATAGTATCGTACATGCCAGGTCCAATCGTAGCTGCGAGCAAACCAACGGTTGAGGTCAGGGCAACACCAAACTGCTCGCTCACCGCAAGGTCCATTTCAAGACGGGCCTTTTCACCGAGTTGCGCACTGCTTGCGTCGCTGAGCCAGAGGTTCCATGTTTGTTGCTGAACATCTGCACCTGCTGGAACGGTCAGGTTAGCCCAGAAATCAACGGTCTCACCTGCACCCAATACCGGCATGATGACGTTTGTTCCGTGGTTGCTGCTTCCGTCAATGTCCATGCGGATGATCGGGAACGGAACCATCCATGAAGCGTTGCTTACGTTGGTCTCAACACGAATGGTTGCTGGAGAGTAACCGTTGTTGGTCAATGAGCATTGGAGGATGGCCATTTGGTTGGGTGCAATGGTATAACTTCCACTGCTTGGATTGTCACACTGCAGGTCCACCGTGTAGTCGCTCACCTTACTGACTCCGAATTGAATCAAGTCGTCAACGTGGAATCCTTCACTTGCTGAACTTGAATCTGATGTGAAGAGCAAACCAAATGAGTAAGAGTTGCCACCAAGGAAGACATCAGGGTTGGCCAAGTTTGGGATCTGGACCCATGATTCTTGCGGGTCCCATGAAATGTTGCTCCATTGACCCTGTGCCGCACTTGGGTTCCCTTGAGAAATGTCCCAAGAAATGGATTCGTAATCATCGTCAAGGTTACCGGATCCTCGCCATAATTCAAGAGATACCGAGTCTCCTGTGGACATGCTGCCCCACGCTTGAATGTGATACTGGCTGGAGACGTATTCGTTGGAGTAGAACAACGACCTGCAAATGTATTGCTGGTAGAGATTACTGATTTCGCCGTCAAGAGTCGAGTCTGCCCCGCAGGTTTGCCCGGTCATCAGATGGCCGTTGAACAAACGGGTTGCTTCTGCGTTGGAAGGATAGTTGCTTCCCTCATCGGAATGACGCCAATGCTTTGATCCAACGGCACTTGCGCCGTTGTCCGTAGTCCATGAACCGATAGCAACCGCTCCGCCACCGCTTGCAGGGTATTTTCCTGAGAAGTAGGTTGAGGCTCCCGTCGTGGTACCGTCAAAAGGGTCAGATGCGACGGCAACCGGCACGGTTTCGTCTTTGACATCGTTTTCGTTTTGCGAATCGTCACCAAAGGCGACTGTCGCACGAAGAATGAGGCCGCCTGTCAAGTCGTTGGATGATGTGTTGAGAATTGAATGGGCTGCGGTAGGAGTCCATGCCATGGAGTAAACATCCTGTTGACCTCCGGTGAGAGGAGCAGTATTCCAAGTATACGTTTCCATAACGAATCCAATCGGATGAACCACTTCGAGCATGACTGGGGCGGATTCACCAATGGCACCCGTTCCAAACCGTTGGACTGTAATCTTGATTTCTATGGATTGGTCTATGAAGATGTAATCCAACACAGTTCCATCAGATTGAATCCATTGAGAGGCCATGGCACTGGAATTTCCGAGAGAAATGGTCTTGACGGTGTAGTCGTCGTTTGTTCCGCCACGACCAGATGCTGCTTCCACCGGGGGAGCAATCATCAAAGCAAAGGACTGGAGGAGCATCAAGATGACAAGAGTAAAGGGAGTCATTCGGCGCATATTCATCAACAGAGTGAGCCAACATGATTGAGCATAAGAATGTGGCCTTTTCTTGGTCGGGACGCTGAATTTAAATTTCGAGGTCACTTTGATTCTTTGTGTGCATCAAATCCACGAATAACGGCATCGTTATGAGACGGTGTTGTTCGAGATTTCCCTTCGTCCAAAAATGGGTCGGATTCGGGCTCAAAGAGGTCAAGGTCAAGGCCGTCCAGTGGGGACAAAGGTTCCTGAATCATACTTGGCGATGGCCCTTCAGCCTGATGGACCAACTCGTGTGGTACCGCCACCGGCACAATCACTTGTTGAACAACCGCTGGTGTATGGGGGGGCGTTGATGCATCGTTTACCGCAGCAAGACGGTCGACCAGTGAACCGGTAACAGCTGTTTGTTCCGAGTCCTCCTCTTCATCAAGATGAAGGGCTCGCATCCACTCAGGTGGAGAACCCGAACCCCCACCCAAAACAGCCAGTGTGGTAAAGGCAGCCATAGGCATCACCGCCAAGGCCGTGAGTAAGTTGAGAAACGAGGTTTCAGGAATCGGGCCAGCCGAAATCAACGATTCAAACAATTCCTTTTCAAATTGTATGTTTAATGAAAGGTTTTTTCCCATCCAACGGTGTACAATCCAAGTAGAAAACTGACCCATTGACCAAAGCAGGAACACGGGGAAGATCCAGGTTATTTTCATGGTTGCGCCGAGGAACTTACGGGCCAAGGAGGCCAAGGAGATGTATTTACGTGCGAAATATGGGAATACACGGATCGCACAGAAAAGGCACATTGCATACAACATAAGGGCGAGTTCAAGTTGACGGTTTTGATGGATTAAATCCCGTGGAAAGAGCAGGACCAATGCGAGTGGGATGGTTGCAAGCAAGACCTGAAACGGCACAGCAAGCAAGACCAATGAACCCCGAATTGCCCACAGAGTATGCCCTTCTTGATAACGGTCATGAACCAAAAGCGAGAGTTTCCCATGAGAAGAGGACATGTACTTTTTCCGAGTCAAATAACGGTTGGTTGAATTGCGAACATTTCGAGAGAGACCCATTGCATGCCTCCAACCACCATGTTCAATGACGGTATTCGGCAAGAATCCACCCATCCCAAGCGCAAGTATGAGCGCGAGCATACCGTAGAGCAGAGAGGCAATGCCAATCCATGGAATCATGTTAACCTCAACGTTAATTGACATTTGTCCACCTCCAATGTTGAACATCAAAAGATACGTCAAAGCAAACGCCACCAAAGGTGTGAGGAAAATTTGAGCTACCAGTTGCATGGTAAGAACAAGTCGAGCGGCGAGAGGACCGCTGGTGGTTTGCCTCGCCATAAGTTAGAACCCTGACCTCTTCATCTCAAAGGTTCCCCTTCGCCAAAGAAAAAAAGGCCTATTCTTCAGAAGTTGTATCCAATGCCGGAGCGGCTGCGAGAGGATATCCATCGGAAATCAGCATGCGAAGTGAACCCATCAATTTTCCATCTTTCCGAGGCCGTCCTAAATCCGGTCGTGGACGAGGGTCAAGCACGGTACCGCATGCTGAGCAGGCTATTTCACCCGGCATCCAAACAGGTTCTGCCTCGTCGCAGCAGGCGTCACTGGAAGCAGAACGGTCCATGATTGTTTGAAGGCCAAATGCCATCTCACGGGTCCATGGAGCACCACTGCCCCCAACTGCATTTTGAAGTCGAGAGAGCACCATCCAACTGGTAGCCACCCACAAGCCAAACCCAAAAGATGCTGAACCCCATTTCAAACTAACCGCACCAAAAAAGAGCGTAACGATTGCGATGATCATGCTCGACCAGTAAAAAGAACGCATGTGGAGGACACGTTGGGTCAGGTACGGAGACAGTGGGACGGGATGCGGGTGGGGCGGAAAGCGCACATTGAACCCCTTAGCGCGAGTCATGTAGAGAGTGGGAAGGCGTGGACCAATGTGTCCAATGAGACCACCGATGGAGAACATCACGATAGAACCAATCATTGACATTGCTACCACCATCACGCATTTTGGAGCCGAAGGAGCGTCGTTTCAACCTTATCCATTCCTCGTGAAATATCTTCCTGGCTAATGGTGTAAGCAAAACGAAGATGACCTTCCCCTGAAGGTCCAAAGGCACTTCCAGGTGAACAAAGAACGCCATCTTTCAACAATTCCATGGCTATTTCTTGGGAATTCATTCCATCAACGGTTACCTTTGGAAAGACGTAGATTGCTCCTTTGGGTTTCTGGCATTCGACTCCAGGCATGGCATTGAGCCGGTCAACGATGAGGTCGCAGCGTTGTTTAAATTCTTCAGCCATCATTGAAGGATAATCGTTGGCCTTCTCCATCGCCTCCAAAACCGCATGTTGCATGGCATCGTTTGAGCAGGCTGAGATGTAGTATTGAATTTTAATGACCTCCTTCATCGCTTCTAGGTTCGGCGAGATAATGTAACCAATTCTCCAGCCCGTCATCGCAAAGGTCTTCGAAAAAGAATTGACAACCATCAGTTTGTCGTAATCGGTTCCCATGAACGAAACATGCGCTCCTTCGAATACAATCCGATCATAGACTTCATCTGAAATAATCCATAGGTCATGCTTTTTGGCGAAAGCCAGCAAATCATCCCGTTGGCTCTCGTTGAGTGTGCCTCCGGTGGGATTGCTCGGGAAATTGTAGAGAATAGCAACCGTTTTTTCGTCAACGAGGGTTTCGAGGTCTTCCACCCTTGGGACAAATTCATTCTCAAAGAGGCACGGATAGTATTTGCTTTCCCCGCCCACAAGAGTAGCATCTGGACCGTAAAGGGGGAAATACGGCTCTGGAAGGAGAATGTTTTCACCGGGATTGACCAAGGTCATGAACAAATTGAGAAGTGCGTTTGTTCCAGACATGGTCATGCAGACGTTTTCTTCCGTCATCCCAGCTTGATAAGAGGTCCATGAGTCGGCAATTTTCTGACGAAGAGCAGGCATTCCAGCAGTGGTTGTATATTTGTTATGGCCGTCCAGCATGGCCTGATAAAAGGCATCAATAGCAACCCGAGGCGGTTGGAAATCGGGCTCCCCCAAACCAAACGAGATGACATCGTCTCCTGCGAGGTCAAACATTTTGCGAACCCCAGTGGGTTGGATGGCCAAAGCCCTGTCGCTGTAGGTCCGCATGGTAACCCGACTCCTGTATCGCATTTGAATGCAATCGCTATGACGAGTCCTCAGCCTCTAGAGAGGAGGGTTCGTCAAGAACCAGTTCAGCGTCAAGAACTTGAGATGGCTCGTCTGTCTTTTCGAATCCATAGAGAAGAAGAGGTTCTTCAGCTCGTGCTTTGAAAACCAAACCAACGAGGATGAGAAGGCATAGAATTGTAGTGATGCTCATGAAGGTACCAAACGAGAACCCGCCAAAGTTCTCCGTTCCGCTACCGGCCCCTTCCATCGTGGTGAATACAGGCAAGGAAGAGATTCCTTCGCTGTTCAGACCTCGAACCTCAAGTGTTTGTTCGCCCTTAGCAACAGCGCTGGGGTGAAAGGCCATGACCCATTCAAACCGCTGCAAGGCGCCGAGACCGCCTTCGACAACCTCGTAGGTTGCTTGCATCCATTCACCCTGGCCGAAACGCCCTTCTACAGCAGAAATTGAACCTTCTTGGCCCCAAGCGATTCCCCGGACTTCGTGCAACCCGGAGGTTGGGTTGAAGGATGAATTGAGGATGTGAACCTGAGAAGTCACGTCAACTTGTCCGGTGAGGTTGTTGTCTTTCATGAAAAAGGAAAGTTCAACTGCTGCAAGGGCGTCAACCATCCCCCAACCAAAATCTCGATTCCAGAACGGGTCAACATCTGGGAGAGTTGGTTCCCCTCGACGCTCTGAGGTCAATTTCAGAATTTCTTTCATCTCCGCTGGGGACAAGTCCGGGTTAGCTTCGATCATGAGGGCAAGAATTCCAGAAACGGCTGGTGTAGCATACGATGTTCCAGAGCCACGACCGGTGTAGCCGTTGTCTTCTGCTGACCCGCCTAAGAGATTGATGCATGTGCCTGATGTAACGCAACCCTCGGCTTGTATAATGTTCGTCCCAGGAGCAGATACTTCGGGCTTGAGTTCGTTGAGGGGGTTGCTGTCGCCATTGTCACGGCGAGGACCACGGGATGAATACGAAGCCACCGTATCGTCTTCTCGGTCAATGGTGTTGATATCGTCGGTAGCTCCTACGGTAATTGCGAGGTTTGACGAGCCCATCCCTGACAAACCATCGTTGTCTGGGCCATCGTTTCCTGCAGCAACACTAACAACAATTCCTGCTTCCATCGCCTGGTTCAAAATACGGCTATGCATGTCTTCGCCATCCGAGCCGCCTCCTTCATGCGAGGTAATGCCCCAAGAGAGAGAGAGAATGTCAATACCATAATTTTCCTCGTCAGCACCCTGCCATGCCGTGTCTTTGTTATCGATGATCCATTGGATTCCATTCATGGCCGACTCGTAAAATTCCTGTTCAAGGATATAATTTTCAAACGGCCCTGCTCCAGCATCGGTCCCAATACGGACATCGATGAGGTCTGCATCAGGGGCTGAACCGTAGAAATCAGTTTGAGTTCCACTTGCATCAATTCCGGAAGCAGCAGCCATGCCCATACATGCGGTACCGTGTTGATTACCATCGTCCGGGTCGTAGGTCCCATCGGTTTCTCGGGCACCGCTCGCAGTGCATGATGGGTCAGTGTGAAGGTAGCATACAGCGTCGTACCCTGCGATGAATTTTTGATTTAGCCCCGGGTGTTCGTTGTCCACTCCTGTATCAACCATGGCGATGTTGACATCTGCTCCAGTGACGCCAAGGTCCCAAGCCCCAACTGGATAAGCAGTTGAATTTCGGGCTTTGACTGCTGGTGTTTGGATGTCGCCGTACAGAACGACGTTCCCGTACCGTTCCACCATGACGACATCGTCCATCTCTGCAAGTTGAAAGGCAAGGTTAGAATCCACTTGGCCAACAAGTACTGCATTGACAGATTCAATAACATCCACGACGGTAAGGTTGAGGCTGGTCAGTGCAAAGAGATGGGATGAGGTTACTTCTACTCCGTAGGAAAGACCGATTCCTGTGGTCCCATTGTAGGATTCCAAAGAATCGTGAATGGCGTTTCGATTGAGATCAAGGGTGGTTCGAGCCCACCATGGAGTATTATCACCGACCCAAACCGGAAGTTCCTGAATGGGCACGTCTTCACTGTAGCCATCCGGCATCCACATGATCCCGTCTTCTGCGACTGGCGTCCATTTCACAGTGTCGATGGTGACCAATGAACCCGTGACAGGGCCCATTAATACGGCAAGCATAACCATGGCGAGTATTCGACGCATTTTGTGACCTCAGGTGATGCAAGAGCCCCTCTAAAAAAAAGGTAACTCTTGATTGTGAAAAGGTGGGAGCAGAGGGATTTGAACCCCCCCCAGCGGATTTCTTCTGAAACTGCGCATCAGATGGGCAGTTTTCAGGATTGCAACGGGTCGGCGCTCCAGTTGGTCATCAACCTTCAGCAAACCCACTCGTCGTCATTCCCGTGCAACTGGAGCCCGCGATACTACCAAGCTATACTATACTCCCATGTATTCATTCATCACGAGCATCAGGCCTTAGCTTGTCGGCGTGCACGCTTTCGGCGACGCAGTTTCTTCTTGCGCCACTTCCAACGTTGATTGCCGGTTTTTTTCCAAGCACGTGAACCTCGCTTCATGGTGAACAGGCTTCCGACTTGCCTTCCCTATATGAGAGCATCGTCTCAACAGTGATTGAAGGATTTACAGAAAACGAGGATTCGATGTCAATATCCCTGCTCCAAAAACCAGGGATGAATGGGTAGCCCAAGCGTTCGACGAATCGCAATTGCTTCTCCATTTAACCGTCGTTGTTCCTCAAAATCTCCTCGCAGTGAAGCGACGGCTGCGAGATTGATCATCGACGTCGCCTCTCCAGCCTTGTGGCCGCATTCCGCGAAAATTTGATGGGCATGACGAATCAAACGCTCCCCTTCTTCCACGTACCCTTTACGGACAGCAATGACGCCAAGGCTTCCCATCGTGGCCGCCGTGCTGTCCTTATCCTCAATATCCTGCAGAAGTGCGAGGCTCTTTCGGAACCATTCCTCGGCCTTCTCGTAATCGTTTAAACTCAAAGCCACCAATCCGAGATTATGCTCGCTACGGGCCTGCCCGGAGGGGTCTTGAAGGGAGATATGGATGGCGAGACATTCAGTGTGCATTCGCTGAGCTTCCTCGGCATTCCCACGTTTACTTGCAACATGTGCTCGATTAGCAAGGGCCTTGGCCTCGCCGTAACGGTCACCGGTCTGCCGGTGAAGGCTCCAACTCTCCTCAAACAAACGGTCTGCTTTGTCAACATCGCCACGAACAAGAGGAATATGGCCTAAGTGATTCAAGGCATTGGCCTGACCCACACGGTCCCCAACCTGTCGGTAAAGCGACAAACTGTCCTGATACATTGCAGTCGCTTCCACAAATGCACCTTGTTGGCTGAGGAGATGGCCAAGCCCAGTTAGTGCGTCTGCTTGGGTGTCCTTATCCTTTGCAACCCGAGCGAGTGAAAGACTTTCGCGTTCGTAGCGTTCAGCGCGTTTGTAGTCGCCGCGTCGCTCCTCCAATAGACCAAGACCGTGATAGGAGCGGGCTTCTCCCTTCCGATCACCTGAGGATTTGAAACGTTTCATCGCCCGTTCATAATGAACGCGAGCAGCATCGTTCCAACCTGCAAGTTCTGCAGCGTCACCAAGACGCAATTCAACGTAAGGGTCCATTTCGATATTTTGTTCATTCAACGAATCTGAGAGGTCAAGCACCTGCCGAACTTGACCGCATTGGTTTCGTGTAAGTCGGCCGGGGGCAAAACGATTTGACAATCCAAAGGAATCCAAGGCATCCATCACTCCTGAAACGATATCGTCTGCATTGGATTGATGAATGGTGATGTTGCCGGTCATGGCTGAATCTTTAAGCAAAACTTGGGGGACTGCCGACCTTTTCGCAGAAGGAACTACGGCGTCCGCCGTACGTACCCGGTTGGTGACCTCAATGCTGTCAAGGCCGCCTTGGTCGAGCGATGGAGGGGCTGCAAGCCATGCTGAACCGGACCAAATCCATTCGCCATCAGGGCTACGAATCGGTTCGGTCATGAATTCCTGTTGGGCTTCGTGCTTACAGTACTTCGCCTCATTACCCGCCCTCTATCGCTGTGACGGTTGACATTGCGGACAATGGTCCAATCGACGACCAGCGTAGCGTAAACGCAGTACTAATTCGCCACATAAAAGGCACGGGCGTTCATTCCTACAAAACGCATAATGCCTCCACATGCGCCTTGGCTCTCCTCGTTCTTTACTGGCCTTAGCCACAGTTTTTGGGACAGTTACCCCGCCTTCTCGGTAGGCCCTCATCGTGATTGTTTTGATGCACTGAGCCCATCGTCTGAGGGCGTCATCTCCCAAATCACAAGGTCGGTCATCGGGGTGAACCCTTGCTGCAAAAAGAATCTCTGAGCGCAGGTAATTGCCCAAACCTGCAAACGACCTTTGGTCAAGCATCAGCGTTGCAGCCTTCTTTCTATAGCATGATTTTGAGCGCAGTTTTTCTTCCAGCACCTCAACGGTGGTGCCGTCATCGAGGACGTCAGGACCAAGTCGTTCAAGGAAGGAATGGCCGCGCTCCTCAACGGTTAACATCAATTCAATATCAGTAGCAGACCACAATCGCACTGCGTGTTTTTCGGTAATGAACTCAGCCCGAAGACTGCGTCTTGAATCGTAGTTAGTGGTGTTAAGATGAACCGTCCAGCGACCGTACAATTGATTGTGGCTGTACATCGTCCAGCCGTTTTCAAAACGGATCAACATCGCTTTACCCCTGCTGGTCACGTCAACGACATGCTGGCCTTCGATGAGATGGGTACGATCAACCAAGGAAGCATAGGGCCAATTGCCTCCAACAATTTCTTTTCCGATGAGGGCCTTCCCAATTCGGTCGGCAGCGCGACGAATCTCGGGACCTTCAGGCATGTCGGCAAGTTGGGAAACTTTGTTTTGAACTTGTGTCTCAAATCAGAGATAATCCAGAGAAGCATATAAATGGGAATTAACATCTAATTGGAGTGAGGGCCGATGTATGGATTCATCACAGTTTGAACTTCTGTTTGATTTTTTCCTTGGCCCACAGGCCGCTGCTGGCTTGATTGGACTCATTGGGCTCGTTGCCTATTTCTTGACAGAAAAGAAACTGAAAAACTTATTGGAAGAAGATGATTTTATTTTGGCTTCTTCAGGCAGTATCAGGGACAGCGTATTTGCGGCGTTTCTCATCATTCAGGCCGGTTATGGTCTTATCACAACAATTTTTGTTGTCATATTCGCTTGGGGTTACAGTGAAGAAATGCTCTTCTTTTACACGTGGATTAGCTTTGACGATACCGCCACTTGGAATGCTAAAGTATCACTCGTGGGCTTATTTTTTGGAGGGCTGCTTTACTCCTTTGGCTTCGTGCTCAGTGCTATGAACTATCTGAATATAGCGAAACTCAAAAATGAGTCGCGTTTGAAATTAATCACTGGTGAGTTGACCGCTCAGCATGAACCCTCACCATCCCAAACCGATGAAGACCTGCCTCTTCTGCGAGTTCTTCAGGCTTTTCTTGCTGCCGGGCTCCTCTTAGGGGGGGGGGACTTTTTTGTACGAGTGATTCTCTTTGCCGGTTTCCTCAAGGTCTCTTTGCGAATTTGGCGTTTTGAACCTCCACAAGTTACAGACGATGATCCTCTAGAAGCAAGCGATGACACAGACCAAACAGAACCCGATGAAGAGCGAACTGAACCTGTCACATTTGCTGAAATCCTTGAGGCGCTTGATGCCCAACTCAAAGAAGCGATTGAAGAGGCTCATGATTTGAGAGAAGAACTTGAGGAAACAAAAACGAAGGTCATCACCTTGGAAGAAGAAGTCCAAGAGAAAGATGTCTTAATTGGTGAAATTGAAGCCAGTAAAACCACGTTGACCAAAGAAATTGACCGAGAAGAAAAAGAGGAACGGGAAGGCAAGAAACTCTCGTTAACCGATTCGGTTATGGTGGGGGATTCAATTATGGGAGGCATGAAAGTCGGTAGTCAAGTCAACAATGACCCCGATGCCATCGCTCGAGCCGTTATTGCTGCGTACAGAGCTGGGCGTGAAGACAAGGAATGATGTTCAGGCAGTGAGGACCTTCTCAATCTTGAAGGTCTTTCCATCGTGGCCCCAAAGGCAGATTCCTGGTTCTTTGAACATGAAGTACTTGGTTTGGAACTCCTTTCCAAAGTCGGGATGTTCTTCCTCCAACAAGATCCGAAGACGGGTGCTGTAGCCTCCCAAACTGCCCACAGCAGCAGTACCCTTAATCCCGTCAACAAGGACTGCGTGAGGTTCAGAGAGTGAATGCTGCGATTCATCAAATGGATGAACGTCTTGGTCCAAATAAAGGTCTTTTTCAGTAACGAGGACGGTTTTTGATGGTTCTTCCATGAGTGTACAAACCCGTCACGGGATATAAACAATTCAAGGCAATTCGTTTTGGAACGGGGTCGTCCTCGGTTCAGTCCCGGCGGCTTCTGCCTTAGCGGCAATACGTCGTAAGGAACGCATTGCATCACCAATGGTCTCAACCTGTTCGCTGAATTGGGTAGGAGGCCATCCACAATCAATGACGTCAGGATCAATCGAGCTTTCCTCAATCCATGCCCCGCAGGCCGAACCGTAACAATTGGCTTTGAAACGCTGAGCATCCAACCAAAATGTTGTTCGGTGGCAGACAGGGCAGACTCTACACTCAAACTCCGACAATACGGAGACTGCATCATCTCCAACAACATCGACTTCCCAAGCAGCGATGCTGGCTCGTTCAAGTACGACCTGATGAGATTTCTTGAGGAAGGAGCGGAGGACGTTCATGGCTGTTTCTTGACTGCTAAAACAACCCATAGCCACCACGGCCCCACCCTCTTCAATGGCACTGGGAACATAGACGCGCCCTGTCGTGACCATGAAACCCCGTTGGCAGGGCGGCGTTTAAGCATCGCTCACGTTCGCTGCCACAAAACCTCAATCACGGGCAGTCCACCCGGATGGGGGAGGGGGGCTTTGGGTTTCTCGATTCGTACAGAGAGCGATTTGACGGCTGTATGCTCGCTCAATAGTGCGATGACTTGCTGGGCCATTTCTTCCATCAGCCGTATCGGTTGGTCGGTTTCATGAATGACTTTGTCAATGGTAATTTGGATGTCTGCGTAATTCAATGTTTGACCTAATTCTGAAACATCATCTCTGTCGTCTAAGGTAGCCCATACGGTAAAACAAAACGGTTGGGGTGCATGATGTTCAAAATCATAAAAGCCATGTGCAGCACGAACTTCGTACCCTTCAAGTCCAACACGCCATTGCATGGTATCCCCTCATTCCTCGTCCCGCTCATGGACCCAAATTAAATGGTAGCCAAATTGGGTTTTTACCGGAGTCGAAACCGTATTCACTGGAGTTGCCCAAACGGCTTCTTCAAACTCTGCAACCATGCGCCCCCTCCGAAACCAGCCGAGATCACCGCCCTTCTGGCTTGATGGGCATGTGCTCTTTTTCCGAGCCAACTTCTGGAAATCCTTGAGTTTCCCGACCTTATCTTTGATCTGAACGGCCTCACTCTTGGATTTGACCAGAATGTGAGATGCCCAAGCACTTGGTGCGACCATACAACAGCGAGACGTCGCCTTGCTTTGAATCCCTCGCTCAGTAATCCGAGTAGGCAAGGAAGCGCATGTAGGTCCCGTAAATGGTCACGGATACTCCAAGAGACTCTTCGTTGAACCGATCCATAGTGTCCAGATAAGTATGATATTCCCAGCTGCCACTACCGTAGCAAACGACGGCACGGCCTCGAATGTCATCTCCCAAATCGTAGACAAACGGCCCGTGGTCGGAATTGTATGGCATTCCGTCAGGTTCGCCTTGAGCACCCCTGTAGAGCGCAAGTTGAATGTCGTAGCGGTCCGCAACATCGCTTCGCTTATCCTTGTAGAGGTCGGTAATGCGCTCAATGTGCTCCATATCCTCCGGCGTATTTCCAAAGAGTCGGAGGCTGTTGCCTCGGGCCGAGAAATCTGCGTCGACGTGATTCATATCGAGATTGATGTACAACCGGAGATTATCCTTCAAACTGTTCTGGAATGCAGACACGTAAGCCCGGCTTCCGTAGAGGCCCTCTTCTTCTCCACCCCAAGTGCAAAACCTTAGAGTGCGTTCAGGCGTACCGGTTTCATTGACGACATCGCTCAGTTGTCGCGCCATTTCAAGGACGCTCGCCGTTCCAGAAGTATCGTCAATAGCACCCTCTCCATGGTAAACGGTATCGTGGTGCCCACCTACAATGACCAATTCAGAGGATTTACCTTTGATTTCACCGCATGGGACGTAAATGGTTCGCTCTTGATCGTTCGTGACATCCATGATCATTTCAAGCACTCCTGTTGCTCCGGTGGCGTTGAAAATTGCCGCTTCTAGGATTTCACCAGCATCTTTGGACATGGCGATGAATGGAATGTCACTTGGAATGCTACCACCGTTGGCTTCCATAACGGCGTCAATACCTGTACCTTTGAAGATAGGAACGCAGTCATTGCCCTCAATTTTACCACAGTTGTAGTCCTTGTTAACACGAATCAATCCTGCGAGGTTGTTTTCTGCTGCAGTTGAGAAAAATTCAGTGTTACCGGTTTTTGTTCCGCTGTTGATGACGTACCCGATGGTTCCAGTTGCCGACTGCCATAGGCTTTCATCGCTTCCATTACCAAGATATGTCAACTGAACATCCTGCTGGAAAGTGTATTCAGATTGACCAGAGAAGCCTTGAATGACATAATCAACACGGTGCTGAAATTCCGTGATGGTCGAGAGAAAACTACCTGGACCCACGCAAGGGCTGTTTCCACCAATGCCTTGAACACAAATTCGGAGGCTCGGTTCAGAATTGACGTGATGCATCGGAACTTGATAGGAATGAAGCGTCGTATCCATGCCCATGGCATCAAATTGAGAAATAATGTACTCGGAGGTATTGGCTTCTTCGGCCGTTCCGCTCATTCTTCCATCCCATTCGGGATGGCCATAGGAAACTAGTGTTTCTGCGTAATTCTTCGCCTGTGCTGCATCATAGGAAATCAATTCATATTCGTAATCCGGTTCAAATCCAAGCCATGTTGGTTGAATGACAAATATGGCGGTGACCATCAGGACCGCGACGCCGATTGCGATGAGTGCAGGAGGAGTAAGGAGTTCCGTACCTCTGTACCAAGGCACAGATTCTTCCCCTTCCATTTCTGCCCCATCTGAAAGAGCCTTACCCGAATCCAAACTGATGGTATTCGCCCCGGGAAGGTTGGCCTGCAAACGCTCAATCAGTTGGGCTTTGGTCCCGCTGACTGGCAGTTCAGCCTCACGGAGCATTTCTTTGAGTTCGTTAACGGTCAGCCCTTCGAAACTTAGTACGGTCATGGTTCTGCCCCAGCCATGCCTCGCATTCCTTGTTCAAGAATGCGGCGGTAGGGCGTGGATTCAAATTTCGTCGCCGGTCCAACGCTTACCGACATCGTGCTCAATGCCGATTTGGTCGAGAATACGTGCGATGATGAAGTCAACCAAATCATCAATACTTTTTGGATGATTGTAGAACCCAGGGGAGGCTGGAATGATGACTGTATCCCATGCTGAGAGTTTAGCCATGTTTTCAAGGTGTACCGTGGCGTAGGGTGCTTCTCGAGGAACAATGATGAGTTTACGACGTTCTTTCATAGCGACGATTGCAGAGCGAGTCACGAGGTTGTCTGAAATGCCAGCCGCCAGTTTGCCTATGGTCGTTCCTGAGCACGGACAAATCACCACGGCATCGATTTTTGCAGAGCCGGATGCAGATTTAGCACCGACATTTTTGGCGTCTTCAAGCAGGGAACCCGTGGCCTCTGCTAGTGCCTCTGGAGTCGTATTGCATTCGTGTTTCAGCGTCAAACGACCTGAGTCGGTCACGATGAGGCGAACCGATTTGCCCATCTCGGTCAAAATTTCAACGAGTCGCTTCCCATATACGGCACCTGATGCCCCAGAAATGCAGACAACAACTTCTCCCATGGTTGCCCACTCAGTGACTTCACATTTAGCCTCTTGTTCTCAAGCGAACGTGAAAAAGAACAACGATGCCGACGTTTAGTCTTCGTTGGAATCAGAGGCCACGCGCAGGTACGTGTAGGATAAGATGCCGACAATTCCGAGCACAGCAAGAAGACTGACGACGATGGTGGCCGTACTTTGCGCCCCCATCACCGAGGATTCCGAGGTGTCCTCATTGTCCGGAGCAGCGGCATTGTAGTCCCACCACGCCATGGTCGCTACGATGTCCAGTCCGGTTTGCAAGCCTGCCTCGACGTTTGCTCTCCCGCCAGCCATTGTGTTGATCGTGGTCACTGAATCGCTTTGCGCATGTTTCGGCGTCTGTTCACAGGCGTCACCCTCATCGAGTACATACTGATGTTGACCACGAAGCCAGGTTGCAGTGTGGTTGTTCATAATGAAATTGTAATGGTCTGAATTCCCTTTGGTATCATCGATGACCCTCACCCATTCATCGGGGTGTGAGAGGTTTGAATTGATGGCTTTCAAATGGCCTTGAAACCACTCAGCGAAGGTTTGCATTTCATCGGTCACAACAAGACCACGTTCTTCATAATACGACCAATCGTCCACGGGGGAAGTAAACATGTAGAGCGTCCAGTAATCTTCATCGCAACCGGCCAGTTGACTTGCAAACGGCGTCGGTACAGGCCAGTTGAGGGCAAACATATCGAGGTTAACATACGTCACATTGATTTCATTAGGAATTTGCTCCTCAACAAAATGAAGGCTTCCCATTCCACCTCCCTCTGGACTTCCACTGCCTTGCCATTCCTCGTAATCCCACCAGGCAAGTTTCCAAGTGTGGAGCGGTTGTTGTTCCCACTTTGAAAACGTCCGAGCTAATTCCAACAATGCACCTGAACCGGTCCCATCATCGTAGGCACCACTGCTTTCACATGTTGCATAGGTGACCCCAATCAACGGCGGAGGAGAATAACAAATCGCATCATGATGAGCCCCAATCACGCGCCATTCGTCCTCAAGCGTACCGTTAATGGTGACCACGATGTTCTCGCAATTGGTGCATAATTCGGTTGTAAAAGGTTGGCGTTCAACCTCGTACCCCATGGATTCAAGTTCACTGGCAATCCAATTACGAGCGTTTTCATTTGCCGAGGTGTCAATCTTTCTATAGCCGAAGTTGGTCATCTCCACCATGTTGTCATATGCAGCACTTCCTTCTGGCCAAGCATTGGGTTCAACCTGAGGCGTCTGCATTTGTGAGAGGGACCCGGTCAGCAATACTGTGGACAGCAACACCTGGACAAGGGCGAGTGTGCGCCAGCGGTGACCCATGACTCCTGAACAGGGGCCGTTGTCTTGAGGTTTCGCTTCGACTAGTCTTCTTCAGTTGACCATGATTTACGCAATACCAAACCTGTGGCTTCACCGGCCTCAAGCGGGTCGTAATCATGCACGGTGATGAAATGCATAACCAATTGATGTTGAACGATGGATGCGTTGCATTCAGGGCATTCATGATAATTGGGTTCCTTGAACCCTTGAAACGCTGCCCTGCCTCGAGGCGTAGCCAAGCCCGCAACGGTTCGCAACAAGGTTGAGATGAAGACCAAAGCGAACAGAATCAAGCAACATCCGGCGCCACCACCAAATCCGGGCATGGGAGGCTCTTGGGACAATTGCAAGTCTTGAATCATCCGACTGTCAGTGGACATCTTGTAAACATCGATGTCAATAATGTGGCTAAATTGTTCACCTCGGAGCGTGAGAAGAATCTCGGTACCGTTGTCTTCATCTGCTGCGTCAATCACAAGCGTAAACGAGCCCTGGGCATCGGTCATTGCCTCTGAGCCCTGGTAGCGATAACATTCCGAGTCACCTCGCTGGCATGTGACGGTGAGGTCGTGAAAACTTACGGGAGTGTTGTCCGAGTAGGTTGCCTCTCCAGATACACGGTAGGTCTCTGCGGACGCAGTGCTACTCAGCACAACAAGAGTCATGAGCATGAGGATGACCTTGTTCATGAATCAACGAGCGATATGGAGTTTATCAACACTTGATTTTACTCGTGCAGCATTTGCCGGATGAAACTTTATGACTTGAAATGAGTTCTATTGAATATGGAAACGAAGCATGCACTTCTATCTCAGCGAGCCCGAATCGTTGCTGAAAGCGGCATCAAAGACGGGCTTGTTCTTGTCAATCCAATGCACATAACGGCTTCATGTTACGTGAACGACTTGGAATACGGCCTTCATCATGACATCATGAAATGGTTGGAAAAGGTCGCTCCGTTCCATGGCATTGAAGGTCGTTCTGGTGAAGAATACCACCATCACAAAACGGGTGAAGACAACGGCGACGCCCATCTCAAGCGCCAATTGCTCGGCCAACAGGTGACGATGCCTGTACGTGATGGACGCTTGCATTTGGGCACTTGGGAGCAAATTCACTATGCGGAATTTGACGGACAGCGAAACAAGCGAATCTTGGTTAAAGTCGTCGGTGTGATTTGATCATCGATGTGAAACCGATCCCAGTCGAATCTCGGTCACCTGATAGTGTCCAATTCAGGGGCTGCAGGCACACCTGCGAAGGCTTGAACGGGTTCCACGGAGATTTGTTCGATTTCCGGTGGTCGGCGTCGCTGAAGAACCAAAACCAACAGGAGAATGATTACGATTACGCCAAGTCCGATGGCCACAGAGTAGGCTTCAATCAGCGTTGTTGCACCCGTATCTTCCGGTAGCCACACTTGATAGTAAACCGTCCAAGTGACATTGACACTTCCGTACTGGTCTGAAACGGTGGCCGTGTATTGATATCCCTGAGTTTGCCCTTCAGACCGGCAAATTTCTTTCTCAAAGGTTGAGTTGGGGCTGTTGCAGTCCAAAGAAGATTGCAGGAGGGTTGGACCCGTCCCCAATGCCGTTTCATTTCGTGACCATCGGACGTTCAATTCCAATCCATCAAGGTCCTCCTCAGCCAAATCAAGGTCAACAAACAATTCCAATGGAACCCCTGTAGCGTTGATGAACAAGGTCCTGTTGCCGGGGGTTTGCAGAACATGGGCCAAACGGTCGACACCGTTGTCAACGAATCCATCGCAATCATCATCACGACCGTTCCATTGCTCAAACTGGTCGGGGGCAACGCTTGCACGTGTGTCATCACAGTCCAAGAACCAGCGATAACCATCGCTATCATTATCTAAATCAGGAACCAACGGATCGGTGAGGGTTTCCAAGACTTCTTCACCATCAAGCAAGCCATCACTGTCGCTGTCAGGATTAAACGGGTCCGTACTGCGATTGGTAAATTCGTCGTAATCAAGGAGCAAGTCATTGTCCGCGTCCGTTTCAAAGAAGGTCTCATCAACGACTCCGTTGCAATTGTTATCGATTCCATCAAGGTCTTCTTGGGCATCTGGGTTCAGATTGGCATCGGTATCATTGCAGTCCTCAAACCAATAAAAAGAATCGCCGTCACTATCATTGTCGACCGTTAACGGGTCGGTAAAGTAAACAAACAATTCCTCATCGTCCCTCAAGAGGTCGCCGTCGGTATCTGCGAGGTTGAACATCGTACCATGAACATGGTATTCATCAAAATCCGAAAGTGTATCTTGGTCTGCATCAGTGCTGTTGAAGCCTTCATCCCACTGACCGTCACAACCATCGTCCAGTCCGTTCAATCGCTCTGGGGCACCTGGATATATTTCTGCGTCATTATCGTTGCAATCAGCAAACCAATAGAAATCATCTTCATCGGCATTGGGGTCGTAGGTCAAAGGGTCAGAAAAGTACTGCAGCACTTCATCTCCATCAGTCAACAAATCGCCGTCGGTATCCTGACTGAGTGGGTTGGTGAAGTTGACTGAAACTTCGGTGCCATCATCCAATCCATCTCCATCCGTATCGCGTTCTAAGGGGTCGGTGAGCTGAATCAATACTTCTGTTCCATCATCCAAACCGTCCCCATCAGTGTCGCTGAGCAAAGGATTGGTTCCATTGATGAGAACTTCGGTACCATCATCCAACCCATCACCGTCGGTGTCAGCACTGTTGGGATTTGTTGAAGTGTTAAACACCTCATCTCCATCAGAAAGTTGATCATCATCGCTGTCCGCATCAAACGGGTCGGTGAAGTAAACATTCGTTTCATTTGCGTCGGTGAGCATATCGCCATCGCTGTCAATATCTCGCTCGGTCCCGTAAAGAACCAAACCCCATTCGTTCAGGGTGCCTGCGTCACCATTTCCCTTATCCTCAATGGAGAGGATCCACTCCCCACGGCTGTCCTCGCCCCAGTGTTGAACGGTTGAGAAACGCCAATCAGCGTAATTGTTGTTGGCATCTTCATGCTTTGTTGAAAGAATACTCTGCATCCCAGAAGGTGCAGTGAGAATCATTTCAAGGTCGCCGCGAAACGTATGATCGATGTCGACGTAAATGTCCACGCTCTCCAGATGCAAGGCGTCGGTCACATTAAACGAGACATTCAGAGGTGTTCCCGAATTATCAGGTATATCGAGGTCAACCGTCGACATACCTGAGGAGGCGTTGATTTCTAGTCCCTTAGAATCCCACTGCTCCGCCAGCGTAACTGCAGCAGAGGCGTCGACGACGCCGAATCCATACTTGTGGCTGACAAGGTGTCCGTCACCATTGGTCGTCCAAGAGGGGTCACTAGCGTCGTTTTTCCGGGAGGTTTCAACCAAAATATGTTGAACATCTCGCCATGTAAGGTTGCTGTTGGCTTCAAGCATGAGGGCGATCACACCAGAAACCAAAGGGGTGGCTGAAGATGTACCGCCAAAAGTGTCAGTATAATCCGTTGACGTGTATCCACCCGGGCCTTCAATGTCCGTCGTAGTAATGGATTCACCGTCGCCGTTTGAGGGTGCAGCAACCAAGATATTAGCGCCAGGTTCTGCATAATAGGATTGCTCCCCCTTGTAGGTTACAGCGGTCACTGCGATGGTATAACGAAGATTTGCATATCCGTCTTTATTCGCGTTATCGTCATCGTCCAATCCGTTTCCTGCAGCCCAAGTAACAATGCTCCCGAGGCCGCCTCTGCCCTGCTGGGCACCGCCTTCAAGAGCGGCCAACATCAAAGGACCTGGGCCAGACAAGGTCATGCCGTTATCGCTTGGACCCCATGAATTGGAGTAGATGTCTATGCTTTGCCGTTCATGTGAAAGTGCTCCCCCTTCGCGTACATCGGTGGTGCTGCAAGAGATGAGCTGTAAGCCAGCAAGGCCAGCCATGGGAGCTGCTCCAGAAACACCAAGACTGTTGTTACCAACTGCTGCTGCTACACCTCCGGCTGCAGTGCCATGGGCCTTGTTCGAGGCGGGTGTTGGGTCGCCGTCATCACCACAATAGTCGTAATCTAAGGTGGGTTCGTAGTGGTCATCAAGGTCAGGGTGGTTCCAATCAAAGCCATCGTCTACGATTCCAATGACAACACCGTTTCCTCGGTAGGTGTTCCATGCGCCCGTGATGTTCACGTCCTCTCCAATCGCCCCACCGGATTGACCTGTGTTGACCAAGTGCCATTGGTCTGAAAATTTAGGATCATTTGGAATCCACCTTGGTTCATGCGTTTGTTCCACCAAAGGATAGAAACTTTCGACTAACCCTTGCTCTTTCATGCTAAGCATTCGCTCAAGTCCTGACCCGGCGCTCAAAGTAACCAGCCAAGCACCGTTGAGGTGAGCAAGTGATTCGCCGACTGGAGTTGGCCCAATGGCGACCCATGAAACCGTTTCATCTAAAACACTGGAACTGTACTGTGAGATATCACTTACTCGGGCTAATGCAGACCTAACTGCTTGCGAGTAGGTGGAAACAACCGTTGGTTGTTCTGTGGATTCATTGGATTCTAAATTCGTGACCAACACGTTCTGAGAAGATGCGATACCAGTGACGAGGGAGGCCGAGGAGAGGAGAAGAAGCAAGGATAAAATGAGGGCCTGCGACTTCACAGGCCCCCCTCAACGGCCTACCACATAGGACTAACGGTCCTCAGGTCAGGAATTGTATTCGGGAAAATACTCTTAGGTTCACCCCAGTACAAGATGTGTTCAGTTGGCCAAACCAGTGCCTGTTAGCGAGAGATTCAAACAAATCGAATAATGACATTCAACCGTCAAATGGGTTAACGATGATAAGCGAAGTCCTTGACCGGCTTCCATGCAGGAGGGGAACGCGCAAACTCATCGGGCGCGAATCCCCGAAAGAGCACCCGTGATGGCTTGGCTGATATCGTGCCTCATCCTCACTGTTTGGAACCTTAGTCGTGGGCTGAATCTTTGGGCCGGGTACAATTTCGGAGGAGTGATTATGGCGCTTTTGGCCATGTTCATTCTCTGGAATGGCCGCGTACAAATGCCCGCCTTACCATTATGGATTGGTTATTCAGCAACAATGTTGCACTTCATTGGCGGGTCATTAGGTGCTGCTGACAGTGGTCCGGGGCCATTCTGTTTTGACGGAATGCAACCCGGTCAATGGTTGTGTGCAGATGGAGTGAACGGAATGTACCATGTCCATCCTTGGTGGGATAAGCTTGTTCACGGCATGAACAGCACAGCCATTGCAATCGCATGGTCGCTTGGATGGAGGAGAATGTCAGAGCACAACGGTTGGCAGCTCTCACTTGGAATTGTTGCATTTACTGCTTTTTCACTCAGCGTAGCCATTGGAGTGGCGTATGAAGTGTACGAGTTCTTCGGCAAGACCATCTTCCAGACAATCGACCAAGGCGGATACGTGAACACTGCAACCGATTTGGTAAGCGACATGTTGGGTGCAGGATTGGGAGTGTTGTTTTCTCACTTCTACGATCCCATGAACAAAACTTCAATCACCGACGGAAAGATTGCAACACCGACTCAACTAACGCTCACCATCAACGGTTCGTTCCCCCTTATGGTGACGGGTGCATTGCTTTCGTTGGACTTTCTGTTGTTCAACGGTGGGGTTGTCGGCCGCGACTACGACTTCATCGGACAACTGATGCTTGGTTCAATCATCGTCTCAGCAGTGCTGATCACACGTCGTCTCATCCAACGGTCGCATCTGAACAAGAACGAGGCATTGGATACATCTGGAGCATCATCTTGACCCACTTGGACCCAACCCCCACGGTGGCCAAGTTCCAGTTATGAATCCCTCGTAATCGTATGCTAGAATTGCTTTTCAACAGACGCCTCTGTTCCGCCAACCCCACCCAACATCACCTTTGGAAAGACCGCATCGGTAAACGACCATATTGGGCCCATCTCGGCTTGGTTCCACTCTATTTTACAATGCAAGTGAATCTCTAACATGCAAGGGGGGCTCATTACAAGGACGCTGTGCCCCTCATCACTCAACATGACGAAAACGATGCTATCGTTCAAAATCGACTGCGCAGCAAAACCAGAGCCATCAAAATCGAATTGACGCCGAGGACCAACACAGGTAAATCATCAAGATTCTGAGTCACAGCAAGTGCAAAAATAAGCAAGGATTGCATCCCGAAACCAAGGAACGATGAAACGGTCAACTCAAAGCCTAAACCTTTCGAACCCTTTCCAGCAACCCATGAGATCATTCTATCCTGCCAACTAAAAAACAAAAGATACACTGAATGGAAGATATTGACGTTGCGTTGTTGCTCCCACGGGTGAGCTACTGGGCGTACTCGTTCGTCAATTCTACTGGTAGCATCACCCGAACCTAACGCTCTCATTGAAACTGAATAGTGATTAAAGAGCGAGTATTGGAATAACGTTGCTAAAATCATGAGACTGGTGAACCAAAGAGTCCAACCAAATACAGTTCCAAAGGCCCCCATGACGGCAATCAAACCGACCGTGTCTGCGACGGTATCCCAATATCTTCCGACGTGCGACGGTCGCTCACGGATTCGAGCCAACTCCCCATCCACTGCATCGATGACCCCCTTAACGATCAGCAAAAAACATGCAAGAACCGGATAACCATCAAGAATCAACCAAGCACAGTACAGCGTAAGAAGGAGATGAAGGGTGGTGACCTGAATGACGGTTACCGGTTTTTCCTTGAGATAACGAGCCATGACTCGGGCAAATGGCCTACCCCATTCCGACAAATCGATGACATTTCTGTCTCCGTATTTCCTCATTGCCATAAATGCGCCCATAGGGCTCTAAAGCCCCCCGCTCATAATCTTGAGCATCCAATCAGGCCTCCGAGAATGAATTCGAGCCAATGGTTATACCACCGGATTCAGTAGAACGCGCATGGACGAAGCGTCACAAATAAAGCAAGGATTCTTGACCACGAAAGCATTCTTGGTCAATACCATAATCTTGTTTGTAAGTTATTCTTTATTCAACTTCGACATCGGGATAATACCCTCCAGTTTATCAGATATTCCACTGCACATATTCATCGTATCGTTTATCCTTGAAGTGATTCTTTTGATAATGCTAACACGACTGAGTAAAACCGAATCAATATGTGAGGTTCAAGATTGCGAAAACAAGACGCTCATCAATAAAAAGTATGTCCAAAACATGACCAGGAAGTCGTTAAAGCCTTGAGAAACAATCGGATTGCTGCCGTTGTAGGGCTAACTGCAGTAGCCGTGTATTTTTTCATTCTAAAGTAGAACCTGCATTCCATAAAAAACCGAGATGATTCAATATAAATCTCCGGGACAAAGCATGAGTTCATAACTTATTGGACGGTGCTTGACCCATGGAACGAATGATCGTTGGTGGCGGATGCTTCTGGTGTGTTGAAGGGGCCTACAAAGACATACATGGGGTTGAATCAGCTCTACCCGCCTACGCCGGTGGCCCAGACCCAAATCCCACATACAAGGGCGTTTGCTCCGGCAGAACAGGCCATGCAGAGGTTGTTGAGGTCGTTTTTGATGCAAGTACGGTCACCTATGAGACCCTTCTTGAAGTATTCTTCACGGTTCACGACCCCACCCAGTTGAACCGCCAGGGAAACGACATTGGAACGCAATACCGCAGTTGCATCATGCCGTTAAGCGAAGGTCAACGAGCCGTTGCTCAAGCCACAACGGCATCCATGCAAGACTATTATGACGACCCTATTGTGACTACGATTGAACCCCCGTTGAATTTCGTCATAGCCGAAAAAGAACATCATGACTACTACGCCAGAAATCCCTATCAAGGATACTGCGCCGCCGTAGTTGGTCCTAAAATCGCCAAAGTTAGAGCAAAACACGCTCATCTTTACCGATGAGTTATCTGATTTAACCAACTTGTAACGCCGTGATGTTCAAGAGGCGTCTGTAACGACGGGACATCATGGTCAACAGCGTACCCATGCCACCTGCCCCAGTGAACGAACCCATCCTTGGCTATCTTCCCGGTAGCCAAGAGCGACTTGAACTTGAGGTTGAACTCAAGCGGCAATCCTCAGAAGTTCTTGAAATTCCATGCGTGATTAACGGTGAAGAAATCTTCACCGGCAACGTCGTTGAGCAGGTCATGCCCCACGACCACGGCCACGTTATTGCACGAGTCCATATGGCCGGAGAAGCGGAAGTAAAGGCGGCCATCGAAACCGCTCTTGACGCACATAAGATGTGGTCGACCATGCCCTGGCAGGCCCGAGCTGCAATCTTCCTCAAGGCAAGTGAACTGCTCGCTGGTCCTCGCCGTGCAGAGATTAATGCATCAACCATGATCAATCAATCCAAGACATGCCACCAAGCCGAAATTGATTCAGCCTGTGAACTCATTGACTTTTGGAGATTTAATGCGGACTATTGCCGCCAAATTTACGAAGACTTGCAACCACCCGTCTCTCCTTCATCGATGTGGAACTCAAGCGAAGTGCGCCCGTTAGAAGGATTCGTGTTCTCCGTCACTCCGTTCAATTTCTCGAGTATTGCCGCAAACCTCCCCTCCAGTGCTGCGCTGATGGGTAACGTTGGAGTTTGGAAACCCTCCCGTAATTCATACGTCTCAAATTATCGCTTGATGCGCTTGATGATGGATGCTGGCTTGCCGGCAGGAGTCATCAATTTCGTACCCGGCAAGGCGAGTATGGTTGGCGACATGTGTTTGGGTCATCCTGCACTCGCTGGTATTCACTTCACCGGCTCAACCCGCGTCTTCCGTCAGATGTGGCGTGATGTTGCAAACAACCTGGAGACCTTGAACTCATACCCACGTATCGTTGGAGAAACTGGTGGTAAAGACTTCATTGTCGCACATCCTGATTGCGACCGTCGCGCCCTTCTGGTCGCCATGTTGCGTGGAAGTTTCGAGTTCCAAGGCCAAAAGTGCAGTGCAGCAAGCCGTGCCTACGTTCCGAAGTCCGTTTGGTCAGCCATCAAGGATGACTACGTTGCAGAGGTCGCCAAAATTACCGTGGGCGACCCACGTACCTTCACCAACTTCCTTGGAGCAGTGATCGACAAGAAGTCATTCGACAACATTGCAGGTTACATTGACCGAGCAACAGCAAACCCTGATTGTGATATCGTCACTGGTGGCTCGTATGATGACAGTGTTGGTTACTTCGTCCAACCAACAACCATTGTATGCAAGGACCCTAGAAGTGAGAGCATGGTTGAGGAAATTTTCGGACCCGTCCTCTCAGTCCATGTCTATGATGATGCAGAATTTGATGCCGTCCTTGAGTTGTGCGATACTACCTCTGAATACGCTCTCACCGGTTCTATATTTGCTACTGACCGAACCCACATTGAAACTGCACTTAATGCCCTTCGCTACTCCGCTGGAAACTTCTACATCAACGACAAGCCAACAGGTGCCGTGGTTGGGCAACAGCCCTTTGGAGGTGCCCGTGGAAGCGGTACCAACGACAAGGCTGGAAGTCCACTGAATTTGCTTCGCTGGGTGAGTCCTCGATCGATCAAGGAAACCTTTGCCCCACCACACGATTGGACCTATGGATTCCATCAGTGAGTTTGCTGGTTCTTACGTGCAAGTCGGTTGAGGTAGGCTTGCTCAGCCTTTCCGATCAGGTATTTTGGCTCATAGCGATTGGAGACCATCCCGATCAAGTACCAACCAACTGAAAGAACCGGTGTTACGATGAAAGTTGTAAGACACAACCATACGACAAGGTTCCCTTCCGTCACACCCCAGGACCAGTAAGCGACGCTCAACAGACACATCGGCAACCACAGACGGGCGGCATTGCTTGGCGTGGACATGCCTTTGTGGTCACGACGTGGGGCGAACAATCCTTCGAGGACCATATCTACCGCCGCCTTTGTTCGCTTATGAATCACCGTTTTCTCGCACCCATCCATTCCTTGATGAGGGGGAACCCCTTGGTTCCACATCCTGCAATGATGAATGCTTCTGCCGAATGCTGTTTTTCAGTGACGAGTGATGGGCGAACTGAGCGGGACTCACAATCATGAGGTGTTGCTATTCAACCAGGATTTCAACCCAGAATGCAAGTTCAGGCCATACCCCTGACTCCAATTCCATCCGACCTTACCGTTTGGAAGGCTTCAACACCCTGGCAGACCGTTCGTTCCATGCTCGGGCTCGTACTGGTCTGTTTTTTCATCGCACAAATATCGGTGCTCATCGTAGCTGGTTTCATTGACGGTGATATCAACGGAACTCTTGGGCCATTTGAACCGTTGTACACCTTTATTGGAGGCATATGCCTCTCTCCATTCCTGATGCTTTTTTTCTACCTGCGCCGGCCAAGGTTGACTCACAGCATCACTGCTGAACCTCATCCGCAGGGTGTTCATCAACACATTCTCGTAGGTGGGAGCGTGATCCAATCCCCAGTTCCAACTCTTGTGCGCCATCATCTGTTTCGTTCAACTGCGCCTCTCGAGATGCCTCGACCGGTTCATCTTTGGGCTCTGTTTTTCGGCGGAGTCATTCTTTCCTCGGTATGTCTGCTTCCATTGATGCTTTTTGGACCAAATGCATTGAGCGTCCTGCTTGCTCTGGTCATCGTCCTACCTGCTTGGCTGATCGGTTTTGCAGCACCTGTTTTTGCATGGTGGTCCATCAGCAGCCGCCACCTTGGAATCAATATTTCCAGAAGAAACGCCGAGTGGATCTTAGCAGCAGGCATGCTTTCCACCATTCCGGCGATCATCATCAACTCCCTCATCTCTCCTTTGATACTGAACTTCGTTGGACTTGATGCGATGGAACCGGGTTCCTGGGGTGAAGGGTTTGTCCTCTTCTTGTCCGCGCCCATTGGAGAGGAGTTGAGCAAAGCGTTGGCTGTCCTCGCATTGAGCCATCTCATTATTTCACCAAAACACGGTTTTTATGTTGGCTCAACTGTGGGCCTCGGATTCGCTCTGCTTGAGAATGCACAATACATTTCAATGGCTCTGGTTGGCGACTACAGCAGTATTTCCTACTTCTTCACCGCCATGCTGCGAGGAATTAGTTCCATCCCAGGCCATGCATTATGGACGGGTCTATCTGGCTACGCCATCGGCTGCTGGATTGGCCGAGGAAATCACCTTCCGCTGATGAGTGATCGCTCCTCTTATGTCACGGCTAAAAGCAATGCAAAATGGGTTTTGTACAATAAAAACGGCACACCCGAAACCACAACGGGATGGGCCAACATGCCTTCAGATCGAATGATGAAGTTCGTGAGTCGTTTGGAAAAGCATTCCTGGAACCTACCAAAAACGGTCCCTGCAGGAATTGCTGCTGCGATTTTAGGCCATGGACTTTGGAATGGAACTTCATGGGGCGTAAGTAAACTCCTTGCTGACGTCGATACTCTTTTCTCAGTATTCCTGCAACTTTCTTGGTTGGGAATCATGGTCGCCACCTTGTGGCTGTTTATTCTAAGGTGGCTTCCAAGTATTGTATTGGATGCCCAAGATGGCCCATTTTGATGAATCACTGGGTCATTAATTCAAAAGGGATGCGGATGTCCCAAGAGTACTGATTGGTCGTTCTCACCGTATCCAACAAGGAGAGGAAAACATGAATATCTTTGAGAGTGGACTCAACGCTGGTAACTTGATTGTTACTTCCATTCTCGTAATGGGTCTCCTTTATGTTTCATCAAAAGCGAGAATGCTTGACAAGAAAGGTGCAAATGCAGCTGCGGTATTGGGAATTATTGTCGGTGGATTAGGGCATTGGACTTGGTTGTTAATTCTTCTCGGATTCCTTGTCTGCTCTCACAAAGCCACCAAATGGAGGTTTGAGGAAAAATCAGAACTTGGAATGTGCGAATCCAATGATGGACACCGTGGATGGACCAACGTCGTGGCCAATGGAGCAATCCCTGGCCTGATGTGTGTTTTTGCTTACCTAAGTGGAGATTACGAAGCCTGGATTTGGATGTTCGGAGCCGCCGTGGCCGTTGCTGCATCGGACACCTTTGCAAGCGAAATTGGGTGCATGGACACAAGAGTGCGCATGATCACGACCTTCAAACCATGCCGGCAGGGCGAAAACGGAGGGTTTTCTCCAAATGGACAACTTGCGGCCATCGTTGGCTCATTGGTCGTAGCTGTACTAACACTCGCCGCATGGGCGCTAACCGCTGGAGACGTAGTTCTCAACGAGGGATTACGACTTGGTGGAATTCTTGCGGTGATTGGGTGGCTCGGGTGTCAGATCGACAGTTATCTCGGAGCATTGCTTGAAAACCGAGGATATTTGACCAAGGGTTCTGTCAACGCACTCGCCATCACCGGCGGAGTGCTGATGATGTGGGTTTACAGCGGCATGCCCCTTTGAGGCAATTCCATAGGGCCACTGGATTCTTGAACCGAGACGCTTTGGTCTTACCATGGGGCGAAGGCTATGGGTTCTTGCAGCCGTAGCCCTGATGTTTTCAATATCGATGGTAAATTCTGTTCTCGCTGAGAACGATGAGGTCTTCGATGCAGGTTTTGTTGAATGGAAAATCAACAATCATGAGCGTTTGTACCTTGAGGGTTCAAGCCCTGAAACGGCCGTCCTCCAGCGAGGGCAGACGGATTCTGCCGTCGGAGGATTCACCACAGGAGTCACTCCCAATCCCGTTCCAGTGTTTTCCATTCAAAGCCCTCCTGTGGTTGAACCTGTTGAAGCAGATGTCATGATGGGTGTTTACTTCTCTGTGATCCTTGATGGCGGAGCCGGCCCACAATCGTGTACTCGACAAGCCCCTGCGCCGGGGGAAGTCACGACAACGCTGTTTTACTCCGTGTTTGTGGGAGGCTCTGAAGTCTATACGGATGAAGTATCTCAAATCGTGGACAGAGTCGCTGAAAATGATGCTATGAATTTCTCTGGGGAGATGAAGAACGTATCATTGAACCTTTCACCGGGAGACACCATCGGCCTCAGTCTGGACATCCATCACCAATGCCTTGGAACGCAAGCTCGGGTCCAATGGGGCGGCTTTCAATACAACAGTGGTGGCATCATCATGGAAGGTGTATTTTACGAGCCAGAAGCCAGTATTATTGTCGACGAGTCACGTTTAGCCCACGTAGAACTGAGACATAATCTGCCCTGGGGTCTTGATGACCTTCGTGATGAAAAGTGGGAGATTTGGGGGCCACTTGACAACCGAGAAAAGTCCACTCGGGATGGAGAATTGCTCGTTGAAACGAGTGCTGGACGAATCCGAATGGTTCGGGACCTTGGAGAAAATGAATCGGTTTACACCTGGTCGGGAGCAAAAAAACTGCCCGTTGGAAATTTGAACCTTCAGTTCTGCTTGCGAACCATCGCTGGAGATTTGAACAGTGACTGCCATGCAGAAGGTATTCTGCGTTTTGAGGTAGGTGAAGGCGATGCTGGATTCGCAAGTGCGGGCCTCTTCCTGACCATCACAACATTCCTCGCACTTGCTGGCTACATCATCAATGCCTTTCGAAGTGGATTATTGCTACCGGCACCAATTCTTGCGGCATTATTGGCGCTGGCCTTGTTGATGTTACCCACAATCTTTGAAATTCCGAATTTAGGTGCAGACGCTGTCATTCAACCGACGACAAGGGTCATTGATTCGCCTTTGGTCAACCTGGCTGGTGATGAGATCGGGTTGAGTGAATTGCTTGACGGACACGAGGCTGTTCTGATCGGTGTGGTCCTCCCCGGTTCCGAAAATGGATTAACGCAATCCACTCAACTGAACAAAAGCATCGACCAGCTTGGAGAACGAGTAGCGGTGATTCAACTCGTTACTGGAGAAGATGCGCGAATGAGTGATGTATCATCCCTTAAATCACAATTGAATTCTTCTTGGGACATTTATCTCGACAAAGACGGTCAATTCGCCAAGAGCCTCCCCACTGGGCGTTCTGACGCCATTGTCATCGTAGACCCGGCCATGCACGTAACCTTCTCTCAGCCATCGTCGGCAGCTATGCTGGATATTGTTGAGGCCGTGGACGCCATAGGCTCCGGAGGATCTAAGTCGGCAGCATCTTACTTTGGTCTCATCATTGGACCTGGTATGTTCTTGTTGTTCCTTGCACTTCCACGGGAAGAGTGGACAGTTCCCGAAGAACCGCTTCCCCCTGGACTCCTATGGGCTTCGATTATCGTCTCTTCAGGAGCAGGAATATTGCTCGTCAATCTGCCAGCGCTCATCCTGACGTTGTTGCCCGTAGCCGTGACTGCAAGATTCATTCTTGACATCCTGATGATGGTTTGGATGCTCGAAATGTGTTTCTTCACCGCAAAGCGGGGCTCACCTTATGAGGCCGACGCACTCGGTAAATTGATGCATTCTCTTTTCCCCAAAGCATTCCAGAATTGGCGAGACCCTGTTGACCTCAACAGAGATGTATTGCTCGGTGTTTGGCTCGGGTGGTTTGGTTGGCTCAGTTTCCCCTCACTTTTCCCACAAGGAATTGGAGCAACAGCTCTTCTTGGATTCGGTGGAGCATTCATGGCCTTCGCACTCATGATGCTCTTTGTTTTGACCGGTGGTTTTGTAGTTCTCATGCTTCGTATTGTTTCCTCCTGGGGCGGACCATTCTCTCGCCTCTTTGGAAAGTTTGGCGGAGAAGTATTTGCTCAATTCGTAGGATGGGTGTTGCTCCCTGTGGCCCTTTGGGTGGGAGTTAACACCGCCATCAATGCTTTCGAGCTTGGAATCTTCTGATGAACAGGTGTTATGACCGTTGATGGCGGTCGTCGCCATATGTCAACAAACATTGACCATTGGAGTAAAACCAGTTTTGATTTATTTTGTAAATGCCCTCGAGCGTGGGCTGTGGCCTATGGCAACAAGAAATCCTCCTCAACATCAACAGCGAGTAGAGGAAGACCAACCCACCGACTCTCAGACCTCGCCATCAGGGCCGCTCGCAAAACACTATTGGAAGAATTGAGCGACCTTTACAACAACAAAAGGTGGACTGAACCTTACACATTGCGCCGGATTAAGGCCCATATGGATGAACAGGTGTGGACGCATCGAATTCGCACAGATTCTTTGATTTTAGAAGGTCTCACCGCCCAAATTTCCCACCGACTGAAACGTCTGAGGCAAACTGATCTACTCAAGCCCATATGGGCAAAAGAACCTCGGAGATGGGCCTTCTTTGAGCGAATCAACAGCATTCAAATCGGTGGTTTGAACCTTTACGCAACTCCCGACATCGTCGTTTATCATCAGCATAAGTGGACCCTCTTTCGGCTCAGATTTCAATCAGGCCATACGCTACCAAGCCGAGATCTAGAAGACGCGTTGATGGTACACTGGGCCATGCATCAACGCGGCCTACCCGACAGAGTGGAAGATTTCAGAATTCGAACCCTCACTTGGGTTGGAGGTGAATGGATTCAAGGAGATGTGCAGACCAACTCCAACAGTGTCCGAGATGCATGGATGATGCTTCAACATGATTTGTTGGAGATGAATTGGATGAAACGGTGGATCTCTGCTGACCCAACGATGGAGAGCCTCCCTCTTGCAAGGCGTGAAAGCGATTGTACCGGGTGCAGGTATCGCCCGACCTGCCCAGCATCCAAAGGTTTGAAGAAGGCCAAAAAGGAACAAGAACTCCGCCAAATCAAGGGTTCAAAGGTAGGCGATTAGGTCGTTCAGAACGGCGTCGACATCGCTCGCTTTCGTCACTCCGCTGGCGAGTAAAACGCCATCTGCTCCGAGTTCAAGCGCTGTTGCAACATCCGTTCCATTCTTAACGCCTGCACCACAAAGAACCCTTACAGCAGGGTTGACGGCTTTCACAGCAGCAACCGTGTCGCTAACAATTGCAGGGTCAGCACTTGTGACTGAGATGTCTCCCCCGATAAGTTCCGGAGGTTCTACGGCGATGTACGTTGGCCCTAATTTCGCAAGTGCCTTGGCCTCTTCAACATCGGCTGCGCAAGCACAAACTGGAAAACCTTCTGGCAGCATCTCCAGAAGATTTGCTACATGTTCAATCGATACCTTGTGCTCTGCATGATTGATGAGAGTACCTTGTGCGCCCCGAGAACGTGCGGTTTGTGGTTCAAGCCATCCAGTGAAGCCACCGAGTCCCACTGGGTCAAGATGCTGCGACCAGACTTCAACTGAGGATGAAGCGGCTGACAGCGCATTCAAATCAAATGCAGATACGGCTGCAACAAGGGTAGCTGGGCCCTCACTAAATCGTTCCATTGCTTGAAAAAGGTGTTCGGCAGCCTCGCCTGAAGCACTTGAATAGGTCTTGAAATTCACAACAACCAACGGTTTGGACATAATCATCCGTGAACAATGGAGGATTTGAGGTTTGAGACTTAAATCTACGAAACCAAGCGATTCATTGGTTTTCACTGCGAGGCCATTGGCCGCCATCCAAGACGGTCCCTGATGGAATGACTGAACCATGGTCGACAACAACACCTCTCAACGTACAGTTGGCACCTATGCGGGTGTCTTTTCCAATGAGACAGGCATCAAGGGTACAATCATCGCCAAGGTGGACGCCTGACAAAAGACTGCTCTGGTGAATGCGCCCCGTCCCTAAGTGGCATGATTTTGAAATCATTGAATCCGTAACTGCGGCTGATGAAGGTGCATCCCCTTGTTCGTACCAACTGGATGAACGAACCGTGCCGTGATTAAACCGTTCATGTTCAATGCATGCTTTAGCACCTTGATTCCAAGCAGTAGGAGTTCCTGCATCGATGAAATATCCATCAAAATCTTGCCCGCTAAGCAAGCCCTCTTCGGCCAGTTTTGGAAAGACATCGCGTTCAATGGAATGCTTTCCTTCAGGCATCCAATCAAAGATATCGTCATTGAAAATGTAAGAGCCAGCATTGATGAGATTTGAAAAGACTTCATCGGGTTGAGGCTTTTCCTTAAACCGTGTGATACGGTTATTATCGTCAATACCGACGATTCCAAAACGAGTTGGGTCTTCAACTTCCCAAAGGCCGAGTGTACCGACTGACTCGTTCTTTTTGTGGAGGTCAAGAAGTTCTGATGCGTCCAATGAAGAGATGATGTCCCCGTTAAAGCAGGCAAAGGTACCGCTGACAACGTCGCGACAGTTGCCAAGTGCACCACCCGTCCCCAACGGCTTGTTCTCGGGTACGATACGAACATCAAATGGAACTTCATGTTCGTCAAAATAGGCTTCAATCATATCGACCTTGTAGCCTCCTGCGACAACGACTTCATCCACCAAATCCGAGGGTAGTGAACTCACCACGTGTTCGAGGAGGGTGCGGTCAAGCATGGGCAAAAGTGGCTTCGGGACACTGTTGGTCCATGGACGGAGTCTGGAACCAACACCTCCGGCGAGAACCACGACCTGCATGGCTCGCCGTCCATCCACTATGCTATGAAGGCCGCGGCCCTTATGCCCTCATCGAAAGAGAAAATCGTCGCTTCTTGAATCATCAATGCAGCCCGTCCTCTCCTCAACCGGCTGACGATTCCATCAAAGTATTGAAAGACGGCCTTCCATTGGTTGAGTTTGGAGAGCATTATGAACATTCACGAATATCAAGGAAAAGCCCTACTCAAAGCACATGGCGTACCTGTGCTTGAAGGCGTGCACTGCACCTCTTTGGAAGAGGCGTTGAATGCTTACGACACCCTCGGAAGTAAAGTCGTAGCAGTAAAATCTCAAATCCATGCAGGTGGAAGAGGAAAAGGTACCCTCTACAACCCAGAAAACCGTGAACATGTGATGGACGGAGGCGTGAAAATCGCCTTTTCAAAAGATGAAGTTCAAACCTATGCAAGCAACATCCTTGGAAATATCTTGGTCACCATCCAAACGGGAGATGAAGGAAAGGTCGTCAACAACCTCTATGTTGAGGCTGGATGCGACATTGCCCACGAATATTACCTTGCTATTTTGGTAGACCGTGAAAACAAAGCTGTTCTCATTATGGCCTCGACCGAAGGAGGAATGGATATTGAACACGTCGCTGAAACCACTCCTGAAAAAATACACAAAATATCTGTGGACCCAAACGCGGGCCTCCTCGGCTATCAGAAGCGTGACCTTGGCCTGGACCTCGGACTCCAAGGGGCTGCCTTGAAATCCTTCATGAAATCCTTGACATCAATGTACAACATGTTCGTCAGCAACGATTGCGCCATGGTTGAGATCAACCCCCTAGTGAAAACTGGAAACGACCAAATTGTTGCGTTGGACGCAAAGATTTCCTTCGATGAAAACGCCGAATTCCGTCACAAAGCATGGGACGAACTTCGTGACCTATCCGAAGAAGAAGATGTTGAGATTCGGGCCAAGGAAACTGGACTCTCCTACGTCAAACTCGACGGAAACATAGGATGTCTTGTCAACGGTGCTGGTTTGGCCATGGCTACGATGGACGTCATCAAACTCTACGGAGGAGAACCTGCTAATTTCCTCGACGTAGGTGGCGGCGCAAATGAAGAACAAGTCAAGACAGCCTTCTCAATCATTCTAGAGGACCCGAATGTCAAGGGAATCCTTGTCAACATCTTTGGTGGAATCATGCGTTGTGACATCATCGCAAGAGGCGTGATAGCAGCAACTGAAGCTCTGTCTTTGGACGTACCGTTGGTGGTCCGACTCGCAGGTACAAACGTGGACGAAGGAAAAGCAATCTTAGCCGCATCGGAACTCAACATTCATCCCGCAGATGACCTCGCAGAGGGTGCTCAGCGAATTGTGGAATTGATTGGAGGTGTTGCTTAATGGCTATATGGATTGAAGAGGATGCAAAGGTACTGGTGCAAGGAATCACTGGAAAGCAAGGAATGTTCCATGCTGACAAAATGGTCGAATACGGAACCAACATTGTCGGTGGATGCACTCCTGGGAAAGGTGGGCAAACGGTTGATTTGCAAGGCAAACCCTATCCGGTTTGGAACTCAATGTTCGAAGCGATTGAAGCGACCGATGCAAATGCAACGGTCATTTACGTACCGCCACCGTTTGCTGCAGAAGCCATCATGGAAGCAGCAGATGCTTTTGATACCGTCAAAGGCGAAGGTGTGGTCGTTTGTATCACAGAAGGAATTCCGACACTTGACATGGTCAAAGCCGTTGCTTATGTTGAAAACCGACCTGGAGTTCGCTTAATAGGGCCAAACTGCCCCGGAATCATCACCCCTGGTGAAAGTGGCGGTGCCAAAATTGGAATCATGCCGGGCCACATTCACGCTAAAGGACGAATCGGAATCGTATCGAAATCTGGAACGTTAACCTACGAAGCGGTCGCTCAAACCATGAGCATCGATGAAGGCCAATCCACATGTGTCGGAATCGGCGGAGACCCCATCAATGGAACTGGATTCATCGAATGCCTCGCTGCATTTCAAGCGGACCCACAGACAGCAGCGATCGTTATGATTGGCGAAATCGGAGGGAATGCCGAGCAAGAAGCAGCAGCATGGGCAGCTGAAAACGTCACGAAACCCATCGTTGGATTTGTCGCGGGTGCAACGGCCCCTCCGGGCAAGAGAATGGGCCATGCCGGGGCGATTATCTCGGGTGGAAAAGGAACCGCAGAAGAGAAATTTGAAGCCTTTGAAGCAGCAGGAATCGCTTGTGCAAAGGACCCATCCGAACTTGGAACAGTCCTTCTAGAATCCCTAAAGGCAGCCGGATTACGCTGAGTCAGAGATAAACATCTTTCAGATGAAGGGAATGATGAGAGACGAGGTCTCCATCTCTTGCTTGCTGAAGCAATTGCTTCCCTTCATCACTGTGAACATAAACAGCATGCCCAGGACTTACATGTGCGTTCCATTGCGCCTCAAACCACTTTGCATGTTGTTTCTTTACTGCGAGGCATGAGGGCACCCTGTGATACATGACGAGTTCATTGCGCCCCTTTCGGAGGTACTTGGCCAACATTTCGGGAAGGAGTTTTGACAGGAACGTCTCATCAAAGAATACTGAACTGCGACCAATGATGTATCGTGCATCTTCCAATCCTCCAAAGACCTCACTCAGGGCCTGAGCGAACATATCGGATTCCTCCTGTGTACATCCTTCAATGAAGTAGCGATACCAGCCTCCGCCCCGTTCACCTCCGCCGAGTTTACTTCCACGAGGGAGCAGTCCTGCGTCCCACATAGCATTGGCTACGGCGGTGATAATGGAACGGTTCAATGAAGCGTCAGTCCACGGGTCAGCATGCTTTCCGAATTGGAACCCAAGTCCACCGCCATCTCCTGATGAGCTCGGCTTGAATTCCAACGACTTCCGGGATTCTGCTGAAAAGGGCTCACCTATGCCCCACATCGTTCGAGTCTCTGGGCGTCGGCGTGAGCGTTCAAGCATCTCCTGATTCAGAACTGCCATTCCTTCGTTGATTCCTTCGGGTTGAAGTTCAGTAAAAGCGGCATGGACATGACCCACGCCTTTCTCTATAGAACCATCGTCGCAAACGCCAAAGAGATTGGTGTGCTTCTTACGGAACCGGTCATAATCATCAAATCCCTTGATGAATTCTTCAGCCAAACAAATGACATCCCAATTGTTGGCCACTTTGTTTGGCCATGTCTTGTCAAGGCGCATCGAACGGCCTCGGAGTTGATTGATACTCATGCTCGTCGTTACCGTTGTAAGGTCGATGAGGACATTGATTCGGGATGCATCCCAACCTTCGCCCAACAAGCCACGGGTTCCAATCAAACACTTTGTGAAACCCTCTTGGAAGAATTCCGTAACCATTGTAGAATAATATCGGGGCGCCCAGTCTGCCCCTGAACCGTGAATGTGATGGAATCGCCCCAAGGGTTCATCCCTGAATTCAATGCTGAGTTCGCGTTCAGCGACCCATTGACGGGCTTTGATGAGAAATCGCTCACTTACGTCGTCGTCGATCAAGAGGGTACTGCCCGTCATCAAAACAGGGTCAAGTTGGTCTCCAACTTCGCACTCTACAAGCGCCTTGAATACGCCAATGGCACCACCGGCCTCATCATCATGAATTCCTTCAATGAGGGCAGTAGAAGATGTCTTCTCAAAATCTGTTACGACCACACAACGTAAAGCCGATCCCATTGATTCAAATTCAACCTTCAAAATCTCAGAAAGTGCAGATGTTTTTTCCGCAGCATAAGCGAGAATCCGACTGACAGGTGATGCGCATGGCCGAGCTCCACTTTCAGTGATCTGATATCCAAGCAAGCGAAGCCGGTCAGTCACGTCTTCAGCCAGTTGATGGTCTGCTTCATGTTCGGAACGACGTAGTCCAAACCGTACGTATCGGTCCAACAATGGTCGTAAAAGTACGATCTCCGGTGAGGCTTCGTTAAAGTCGTTAACTCCCACCGCAACCCTCGGAACACCTTTGGGTAAATTCCGTCCGATGCGAGGAAGGTAAGCACGGGCAGCTTGAGAAAAATCGGGAAGGGTTTTGTCAAATTCTCTCCAAGAGAGTACACCTCGTCCGGGAATCGTTTTTGATTCAAGATTTGAAAACAGCCAATCCGGGAACGGTAAGGCTCGAGAAGTATCTTCACGAACTTGGGAGATCTCATCGACAACTGATAAAAATGAACCATCGGCCTCGCTTATGTAAGCCAATTCCTTGGCGGAGGGTCGTACAAAGTAGCACAAATCTTGGTATGGGGCTAAGTTGGAATCACGGACCAATGCAGGTGTTGGGACCTCATAGTCCACATCACCAAGAAGGTCCGAGTAGTGTTGAGCATCTTGTACAGCCTCAGGGTTTGGAGGAGTTGCTGTCAAGCCAAGAATAACAGGATCGTCAAAGGCATCTTTGAGTTCAACCAGGACCTTCCCCCAATGCTCGGTAAGATGGTGGCATTCGTCGAGAATAATGAGGCCGATGTTCGCTTCTTTCAGCCGTTCGATGGCTTTGAGTGAATTCGCATTGAGCCAGGACATGCTACCGCTGACTTCCGACATCGCATCTCTTGCTTTCTTCCGAAACCCTTTCATTTGCTTTTCATAATATGATGTGTTTTTGGCGCTCAAATCCTCAATCCATGCTTGTCCAGAAGCTCTATCGATGGCTTCACCCATTTCCATTAACTTCTCGATCCACAGTTCCGTTGCTGCCGCTTCCAAGTCGTCACCCTTTGTGCGAACCATTGTCAGCGATTGATAGGTAAGGGATGTAAGCAGTCCAGGTACTTGAGAGGACAAAACAACTTCTTCCTCCCTCCCATCCAAATCAAAAAGAGATGTACGGGCCACCCATTGTGCTTGAATTGCAGAATTCGGAGAAAGAACAAGGGTGGGGAGACGGACGAGGTCAGCCCAGACATAGAGGCCGAGTATCGTTTTTCCTGAACCGGGAGGAGCCACAATGTGAAGTTGCTTTTCACCAGCATCAAGTTGCTTTTTGATGATCTCTGACGCAGCAATTTGTGATGGTCGGAGCTTCCCTGAAAATCCGATGTTACCAAATTCTGAGTTTGCCATTTAGGCTCACCCTATCAGCGAGGCGGACCGCGCTTTGGACCACCAGGAGGGCCGCCGCTCTTCTTTGGACCCCCAGGAGGACCGCCGCTCTTCTTTGGACCGGATGGACCGCCGCCCTTCTTTGGACCGCCAGGAGGACCGCCGCTCTTCTTCGGACCG
>DAVD01000021.1 GCA_002505405.1 Candidatus Poseidonia alphae
TGAGGATGCAGACGGTTATCATCCAGAAGGTGAGTGGTACTACTCAATCGGTCAAGGCATGGGGGCAGCGATTAACATGGCCGATGAAAAATCTTGCTCGACGCTTTCAGATCGAGGAACCGCGCTCAATTTCGCCCAACAAACTTCCCTTGAACGGACAGAATTTTCGGATGAAATTTTGTTCAATCCTTATTCATTTCTTTTCGTTTCAGACATGGAACGTCAAGGTGCGGAAGAGTTTCTAAACTATCTTCTTGGTGATGGACAGCAACGTATTGAAGACTATACCATCAACGACGAACCTGCATTTTTTACGCTGGAATCCAGCGATTAGCCCGACCATTCCCCGGCAAGTAAAGAGCGAGCAAGTTGACTGTCTTCCTCGATTTGCACACCATCGTGGAGGATTACCATCGTATCAGCTATTCGCTTCGCTTGAAGAACATTGTGAGTTGCCAGAACGATACAAACTCCCTCTTTGCGATGGCGCATTAATTCGGTTTCAATGGCCTTGACCTGTGCGGAACCTAAGTTGGCCGTGCACTCATCAAGAAGCAACAACTTCGGTGCAAAACCAAGTTGCCGAGATAGAATCAATCGTTGCATTTCACCTCCTGAAAGCCCAAGAGGCGAACGTTCAGGTTTTTGGTGAAGTGAAAACTTCTCGGAAAAATATGCACTCGCAGGCTCACATTTTTCAAAAAGGCTGGCTGCCAAATTCAATTCAAAACCGACAGAAAGCGTCAATGGAAGTGGTTTTTGCGGAACATAAACACATTCCTGATGGCCACAAATGACGTCATCGCCCTCGAGGCCAGCAAGGGCCCTCAACAGTGAGGTTTTTCCAGCACCGGATTCACCAAGAACCACAGTTATTGTTCCCGGTTTTAGGGACAATTGAGTGGGTTTGAGAATCTCACGCCCTTCTCTCATCATTGAAACGGTTCGCTCTGTGGGGCCGTCATAGGGCATCAAAACAGGTGGTGAAGTTCCGCTTAACGGAGGACTTCGGCGAACATTTGGCCGTTGCACAAACGATGCTAACGCTACGATTGTTAGTGAAAACAAGAGAAGAAGAATCCCCAAAAACGATGCTTGGTCCATGTTTCCCTTTGATGTCTCAAGGACAATGCTCGTGGTCATGACGCGTGTTTTTCCTGCAATGTTCCCTCCAACCATAATGACGGCCCCAACCTCAGCAATGGCCCGGCCGAAACCGATGACAACCGCGTGATATACACCGTTTCTTGCCAACCCGATCTCCAGCAATAAACGCTGTTTTGAGGTGGCACCAAGGGTGTCAAATGTATCCCTGTACTGATTTGCAGTCTTGTCGAAAGCCGACCAGGAACCTCCCCAAATAAGCGGTAGAATAAGGCATGTCTGCGCAACGATCATCGCTTCAACCGTGAACAGAAGGTCCAATGCGCCCAAGGCCCCGGATTTGGAAAGAAGTGCGTAAATAAAAACACCAACAACAACCGGTGGCAGGCCATACAACGCGGTCACAATAACCCGTATCTTATCAAAAAAAGATGTGGTTTTTGATGAACACCATGCGCCGAGAGGAACACCGATAAGCGTCGCTAAAACGGTTGCAGTGCCGCTGGTGAGAAGGGTGGTGAGAATCGCTTCCCGCACCGCCCCACCATCAACCATGTTTGTGGATTGAAACCCCCACCATGATTCTACCGTCTACCCACATCCTCAAACATGAGCGACTGATGGCTTGATTTATGGAGGGAGTTCCGTATTTTATCAGTGTCGAAGAAGCACAGGACATCGTCAACCGCACCCCTCTCCCCCGGCGATTGGAAGAGGTTCCACTGGACGATTGTCACGGGCGAATTCTTGCTGAAGACCTCGCCAGCAAGGTTGACGACCCACCCTTTGACAATTCGAGCATGGACGGCTTCGCCTGCAAACACGACCCTGAGGTCAATTATCCTCAAACCTATTCCATTCAGGGCATCGCACCTGCGGCAGGAGAGGCGCAAGAACGGGTTCTCGAACCGAACAAAGCCTACCGTATCATGACCGGCGCACCGCTTCCAAAAGGAGCGGATTCAATCCTCCAAATTGAGCGATGCACCATCGATGAAGAAAACAATACCGTTACGCTTCTTGAAGCACCAAAGCCGCACTTTGTCCGAAAACAAGGCGAGAACCTCAAGCAAGGAACAGTTTCTCTCAAGGCTGGAGTGGTTCTTACACCTTCGCGGGTCGGCCTCTGTGCAACCATGGGATACCCTACGATCCCAGTTTTTCAACCCCTTCGCATTGCCGTCCTTTCTACCGGCGATGAACTCAAGCAACCCGGGGAAGACCTCGTTCTCGGAGAAGTCTACGAGTCAAATTCCTATGGCCTAGCAGGTTTGGTTCGATGGATGGGCCACGAGGCGGTTCGCTATGAAGCAGTGAACGATACAATGGATGCCCTTCGCGCCACTTTACAACAAGCATCAGAGGAATGCGACCTCATTCTCACTTCAGGCGGTGTCTCCATGGGCGAATTTGACTTCGTACGAAAAATCATGGAGGAAGAAGGCGACCTTCATTTTTGGAGAATGAAAATCCGACCGGGTTCTCCGCCTTTGTTTGGCCTTTGGAATCAGACACCTTTGTTTGGCCTTCCAGGCAACCCAGTATCAAGCCACGTCGTGTTCAGAATGCTCGTTGCCCCCTATCTTCGCCACGCCTTTCAGGCGGATGAGCCGGTGGAGTTGAAGCTCCGTGCCCAACTAAAAGATTCAGTCAAATCAACGCAGGACTGTGTTACACTTCGCCGAGTCACCCTGCACTTTACCGAACAAGGAATTGAAGCATTTCAACCCCGGCACCAAGGCTCAGGCAATCTCGAAAGTTTAGCGAGTGCGGACGGTTTAACGCTGTTACAGCCAGGGCAATCGGGTGAAGTTGGAACGTGGATTGACGTCTTGGTTCTGTAAGGTGATCTGATGGAAATAGACGTAAATGAAGACGCAGCACTGCTCAATGTGTTGAAAAACCAGTATCCCCAATCCAGTTCTGCCAAACTACGCAAGATGCTTACTCAAGGTAGAGTTACAGTGAACGGCGAAGTTGAACATCGCGCAAAAGAAACCGTTGTGAAAGGGACAAAGGTGGTTGTTCTTGACCGGCCTGCAGCATTTGACAAAACCCCGCCTCCAACTGTAAAAAATCCAGTGGACCTTGACGTTATCTTTGAGGATGAAGACCTCCTTGTGGTGAACAAACCCGCTCACCTTCTGTCCGTTGCAACCGACCGACTGGAGGTTGATACACTTCATTCGCGCGGCGTAGACTACCTTCGGTTTTCCAATCCCAAAGCATGGTGCTTTATCGTTCACCGCCTTGACAAAGAAACCTCTGGTGTGATGGTTCTCGCAAAGAATAAATCTGCGAAGGAGTACCTCCAAGAACAGTTTGGGGAACGCCAAGTCCACCGCCTTTATCTTGCGCTGGTCGAGGGCGTTGTTGAAACGAAACAAGGTACGGTTAGCACGTGGTTAATGGAGGATAAATTCCTCAATGTCAAGGCCGTAAATTCCAAACATCCCAAGGGCAAAGAAGCGATTTCTCATTACCAAATTCTCAAAGAAAATGAAGACAATTCACTCGTTGAGGTTGAAATTGAAACTGGCCGCAGACATCAGATTCGAATGGCGATGCAATATCTCTCCACCCCAGTGGTTGGAGACGAGTTGCACGGGGCAGAAACAGACCCCTACCATCGCGTGTGCCTTCACGCCCATTCTTTGGAATTCCTCCACCCTTCAACAGACGACCCGGTTCGCTTTGAAGCCACACCACCTCGCTTGTTCAACATCAGGTGAAAGGGCCATCATTTCTTTGCGAGTAAGGCCACAGTACAACCGCGCCTTGCACGGCCATTACAGGTTTATGCCCACCCAATACAACCTCAACAGAAGTGGTCGGCGATCAGCCTGCGCTTGGCTTAACCACGGGCGGCGTCCAACAAAACCAAGCCTTGCTCCTAGCGGAACATTTCTGGAGGTTTTCTTCACGTACCTACGGAGTAGTCGTCAAGATAGGCGAGTTGGGCATCGGTCAGTACGTCAATACTGAAACCAAGCGTGTCAAGTTTGGTGGTTGCCAAGTCCTGGTCTTGCTCGGTGGTGATGTCGTAGACTTGGTTGCCCATGCCGGCTCCTTCTTTGGCCAAGCGGCACAACGAGAGGAACTGGTTGGCGAACGACATGTCCATGACTTCGGAGGGATGTCCCTCTGCTGCAGCGAGATTGACCAAACGGCCACGCGCAAGCAAAAAGATTCGACGACCATCAGGCATGAGGAATTCTTCGTTGTCTTGACGGATGGTGCGAACGGATGTGGATTGTTCTTCCAAATCGGTGATCTTGATTTCACAATCGTAGTGCCCGGTGTTGCACACAATGGCGCCGTCTTTCATTGACGCAAAGTGTCGTCCAACAATGACGTCTTCCATTCCAGTCGCAGTGCAGAAAATATCGCCAATTTTGGCTGCTTCATCCATGGGCATCACTCGGTAACCTTCCATGACGGCCCGAAGGGCAGGGAGAGGGTCCACTTCAGCAATGACTACGTTCGCACCCATGCCTCGGGCGCGCATAGCGACGCCGCTTCCACAATGGCCAAACCCGGCGACAACGAAGGTCTTCCCCGCAAGGAGAACGCTGGTTGCTCGGAGGATACCGTCGAGGGTGGATTGTCCGGTTCCGTACACGTTGTCAAAATCCCACTTGGTAATGGCGTCATTCACGGCGATTACAGGGTAGCGTAGGTCGCCTGCTGCAGCCATAGCGCGAAGTCGGTGGACTCCAGTTGTGGTTTCTTCAGTTCCGCCGATGACGCCTTCAGAATATTCTGATTTTTCACCGTGCACGCGAACAATTAGATCCGCCCCATCATCGAGGGTGAGCGTTGGTTTGAATTCGAGCGTTTTATCGATGCACCAGTAGAAATCGTCGTTAGATTGACCGTGCCAAGCATGTACGGAGAATCCTTCTTCGGCCAGCCAAGCAGCCACTTCATCCTGTGTGGATAAAGGGTTGCAGCCAGACCAAGAAATCTCTGCGCCGGCGGCTCTAAGGGCTTCGATGAGAACAGCGGTCTCTTTGGTCACGTGAAGGCAACCAGCTACACGCATCCCAGCGAGGGGCTTGGTGCGTTCAGCCTCAGCTTTGAGTTTGGCCAAAACGGGCATTCGAGCACGGGCCCAATCTACGAGGAGCGACCCTTTTTCTGCGAGTCCAATATCTCGAACGGTGTAGTTTTCGCTTTTGTCCAATTCTTCCATGAGGCGGCCACTTGCTCGCCCCTTTTGAAGTCTATCGTGAATCCTAGCCGGGCGAATCGTGGGGTCTAGGGCTGCCGCTGGCGACTGTAGGGGTGGATAAACCAGTCTCCACTCCCCAAACCCAAGTGGCTCAACTCGAAGCAACCATTCGGTCGGCTCACGCTCTGCTCCAAGCAGGACTCATCGACGAGGCAACCGGCCTCCTCGCCGCCTTTTCGACCGAAGTTCAACCGAAGATTGACCGAGCGTTGACCGAAGTTCGGTCGAATCTCGACCGAACATTGCCCAATGCAGAGAGGTGGTGATGTTTTGGCCAAGTTCGCATCGCTTCAAATCACCACAAACGCCAGCAAAATTACCGTCAAATCAGGGAAATTTCGCCGTAGCATGCACGTTGCGGAATGGTCCGCCATGGTCAGTCAATCCATGGCCACCATGGTTCCACTGAATCCAAAGGCGACTCAACCTTCTTCGCAGATCTACCTCGTTCGTGGACTCGGATTTCGACTGAAGGCGTGGGAAGGGATGCCAGATTGCTTGTTGTTGATTCAGCAACCACGACCACTTCCTTCACCAGTGGTTCAGCCAACTCAACCACCTCTTCCAATGCTCCCGAATTTAGGGAATGTACGGTTTGACCAGGTGTTGCGTTCCGTCGAGCAAAGCGTGCTCAGGGAGGAGGGTGACGAAGTGAGCATCATCGCCAAAGCAGGTGAAGAGGCTTACTTGACGGCAATGCGATTCGTCCAACGCAACATCCTCCATCAAGAGATTTCGAGGCACATTCCACAGGATGTGAAGATTGCCGTAGCCTTGCGAGATCGGGGGCGATGCACCCACATCGACCAGTTCGGGCAACGATGCAGGGCAACGACGAGGTTGCAGTACGACCACCGTTTCATTCCCTTCTCTTTGGGTGGGCCGCAACGCATCTGGAACCTCACGCTGTATTGCGAAACCCACAATCGGGCGAAAAGCGACCAAGTGGATTTCGCCAAAGCATTGGTTGAATTCTTTGGAGGATTGCTACCATGAGCAAAAACACGAACGACGAACTGCCGGATGACCTGATCGATAAATTGAAGCTCCTCAACGAGCAACCCGATGACTACGATGCAGACACACGACCACTGGTTCCGTTGAATGAGGACGACATTGGTACGTTCCGTCCACCTGAACCAGCCTTGCGAGTTGGCGTTCGAGATTCGTCATACCTCAACTATCGGGCATGGGGGTACATCAGTGAGGATGAGCGGATTCTGCTTTCAGATGAAGGTGAGGTGTACCTCAAATTGGATGAGGAAACCTTTGGATCGAACGATGCACTGCGGATGATGTTTGAATTATCTCAAAATATTGACATACCATATCACAAGCGGAAACTAAACCTAGAGATCGGCTTTCGGAAATTACTCAATCAGAGACCCTTGAAAGGCGTGATTCATAGAGTTCTTGTTTGGCTCATGGCAGGCAGGATGAGACCATGAGAATCCTTGGGAATATGATAAAATAAACACTTTAACCCCCTTCATCTAAGCATTACCACGTTCAAAATCTGGGGAGTCGCACAGGGCTGCGACTGTCGCTCAATACTGGATGCAATCGGCACGCTGATCGAAGCACAGCGACCAGATTTGGCAAAGGTCCTGGTTAAGCAGGAACTCAATTCTCAAACTTGACCCAAGGCACTCCACTCCCAGTTGGGCGGTAGTATGAAATGCCGTTTTGGTCGGTGACCCACTCGTAACCACTCTCATCGGTTTCTTGGGCGGGTGTGTCCTTGTCTGGAGGGGCCTCAGCGGCCGCTTCCAATTCGTCTTGGAAAAGAGAAGGAGGTTGTTTTGATTCATCAACCAACTCATCCTCAACAAGGTGGGTGTGGTCAATGTATTCCTCTTCGATAGATGACAACCGTTGATTTTGGGACTCAAACCGATCGTCAAGTTCCGCCCGAAGCCGCTCAAGTCGGATGCCTTGGTGCGGCCCGAGAAGACGAAGCATGAGGGAATATTCCCATTGACGTGCAACGTCTTCAAGTTCATCTCGAGAATTTGATTCACGAAGCATCGTTTCGTATTTGGCCGTTCGTTGATTTCGTGTAACGAATCCAAAGAGAATCCAGAAGGCAAGAGGAATCCCGCCAAACATACCAATGAGGTCCCAAGCACCCAAGCCAATGGCCGTACCAGGAATTACCAATTCAAAGGAATCTACTGGTTGGCTGCTGCTGGAAAAAGGGTCAGTACCTTGGCGAACTTCATCCGAGTCCGGCCAACCATCGTTATCATCGTCTGTATCGGCATTATCACCTTCACCGTCTCCATCAGCGTCCGCCCATTCACGATAATCTTCGGGAAATAAATCATCCTCGTCTGGTACGCCATCATTGTCGAGATCGCCCCGGCTGGCAAGTTTTGGCAAGGGGTCAATTGAGTCGTTGTACCCGTCGTTGTCAAAGTCAAACAGGAAAGGGTCGGGATTGTTGCCACTTTGGTTGTCACCATATCCATCCTCGTCTTGGTCAAGCCATTGTGTTGGGTCATTGGGAAAGGCATCTGCTTGGCGTCCTGTCGGGTTGTCTCCGTATCCATCACCGTCAACATCGGACCACTGCGTTGGGTCGGCAATGAAGGCGTCCGGCGTGGTTCCTTCGGAGTTATCGCCGTAGCCATCGCCGTCAATGTCAGACCACTGGGTTTCATCGTCCGGGAATTTGTCAGCTCCTGTTCCTCGCTGATTGTCACCAAATCCATCACCATCGCTGTCATTGGTTTGTGACGGGTCAAAGGGAAAGGCATCGATGTTGTTTCCTACACCGTCAGTGTCTGTGTCGAACCATTCATTCGGGTCGTTGGGGAAGACATCGCCTTGATTGCCTGAAGGATTATCACCATAACCATCACCATCCATGTCAACCCATTGAGTTGCATCGGTTGGGAAGGCATCAACGAGCGTTGCTCCAATTGACTGATTATCGCCGTAGCCGTCGTTGTCTTGGTCTGCATGTTGTGTAGCATCGTTCGGGAATGCATCCCCGTCGTTAGACCATCCATCCGAATCGGAATCAATACACCCGTATCGGTCTCGATAACTATTCCCATAATTCGTGGGGCAGGCGTCTCCCTCAAATCCAATGATAGAGTCGCCGTAACCATCACCATCAGTGTCGTTCCATTGTGAAATTTCAGAGGGATAAGCATCAATGGAATCAGCCCAACCATCACCATCGCCATCCGAACACCCAAACATGCCGCCTCGAAGGGATAATCCGTATTGAGATGGACAGCTGTCTGACAGTGTACCGGAGGAATTGTCGCCGTAACCGTCCTGATCAGCATCTGTTTGTTGGGTTCTGTCATTTGGAAAAGCATCACCGTTGTTAGAAACGCCATCGCCATCCGAATCCACACAACCGATAACATCTAATGTTGAATTTCCGGCTTGGGTTGGGCAGGCATCCAGTTCATCCGGCACTCCATCGTTGTCATCGTCAAGATCGTCCACGTTAGGAATTGAATCCAAATCGGTGTCCGGGAGAATTTGGAGAGTATAGTGACCTGATTGAGAACTATTCGTATCAGACACCGTAATGGCCCACTGGGATTTTGTGGAATATTCGGGTTTTCCAGAGAGCACCATCGTCGTTGAATCAAACGACATACCCAGTGGAGTTTCGAGTGAGACTGAGAGTGATGATGAATCCATGAATTCAAACACTTCTCCATCGAGTAAAACCTCTGATTGTTGTTGTTCAACGATGGATTGAACCTTCGGTGATGGTACCGTCCGGTTAGCGTACACTCGAGGCAAATAGGAATCGGTAAATGTTCCGTCACCGAGTGCTCCAAGCCAGTTATCGCCCCAACAGTTCACAGATGCATCATCCAACAAAAAGCAAGTGTGCCGAAAATTTGTGCTGACTTTAGTTGCTTTCCTGTTGAAACCAAGTGACAAGACTTCAACGGGTTGTGTCCGTGACGTAAATGTCCCATCCCCAAGTTGTCCATGATTGTTCCATCCCCAGCAATATGCATTGCCTGTATCTTCAACGGCGCATGTCGAATGATAACCAGCATCAATGAATACGATGTTTTTGTTTTCAAGGCCGACTACTAGCGCAGGCTGAGTATTGATTCCACTGGTTCCACCTCGGCCCAGCGCTCCATACGCATTATTACCCCAGCAACTTACTGATCCGTTCACCAACAGCGCGCAGGTGTGTTCGAGACCAGAACTAATTTGCTTCACAGGAGTTGATGGTCCAAACCCTGTGACTGGCGTGGGAGATAATTTTGTTTGCGTACCTCCATTACCTAGTTTCCCATTCCCACCTTCACCCCAACAGACAACGCTCCCATCATCCAACAACGCACATGAATGACTCCAAGATGTGCTCACATCAAGAGCAGTTCTACCTGGGCCAAGTGATGCGGTTGTTGTGGGGATGTTTCGATCCCCATTGCCCCCATGTCCGAGACGGCCATCGGTGCCCCATCCCCAACATTTTACGGCCCCATCCGTTGCAACTGCACAGGCGTGCCCATATCCGGTAGAAACCTTTACTGCACCGAGATTTGATTCCAAGACAATTCTTGATGGAGTCGTGGAGGGTGTGGAGTCTCCAAGACCCAATTGTCCCTTTTGATTCGAACCCCAACAATACAATTCGTTCATTGAATTGACGGCGCAAGTAAATCCTGAATCTGCTGAAGACGACCCAGAGTCCAAATCAATAATTGGACCGTTCAAGGAAAGGCTCTCAACTGGCGTGCTTATTCCGACAGTTGTACCATCCCCATGCTGGCCTGCCGTGTTTTTCCCCCAACATGTCAAGTATTCTGATTGATTTGATGCTGAGCATGCATGATAATAACCAGAGGACAAGAAATACCCCGCCGAACTTGAAACACTCACGTTCACTAATGGCGTTGAAGAGGCGGGAGTCTGCCAATTCACACCCTCCTCAAGTTCAAATAGATTTAGTGTAGATGGAGGTAATACGGCCAATGGAGCGAAAAAGACAATCAGTGCAAGACACAAAGCGCGCAATGAATCTACCTCCTTAAGATTTAATTTCTGCTTGTTCAGCATCTTCCATCAGAATGAACTCGTACTCACCGGTGGCACTGTCATAATCGATGGACAAGAAGAGCGCTTTCATTTGACGCTCTTCGAACGGATCGTGGAACCACGGCTGTCCGCCACGGAAGATGGCCAAAATCTGTTTGAATTCATCCATCCCCATGCTTCCGGTGATGGTGTACTCGGCTGATTCCGCACCCTCATCAAGAAGATCATCGCCCTCAGCACCACGAATGACCGTGCGCTGTAGACGACGCTTGACGTTCATGTGGACGTTGCAGTTGGAGATTTTGTGCCAGTCTTTACCGACGCTGGCGATGAAACACTCGTTCGCTTCCATGTATGAAGGGAACATCCATTTTTTTTTAACGATTTTGAGGTGGTTGCTTGTGAGTCAAAACCCATGTCGTCCGGAAAAACGACAAATTAGTTCTTCCACTTTTCCCATCCGTTAGTTGAATGGTTTCTGTAATACCATGAACCACTACCAGATGGATGTTCGAGATACTCGTGTCCATCGGTTTCGTTCATTTGCCCCTTCACTTCTTTCAAAGGATGGCTGCTGAGGGTTTGGGTGGACTCCAATTCTTGTTCGACACCAACCACATTGTCATCGAAACGCATCAACGCGTCTTGCTCGAGGTACTCAACACGCTCTTTTGTGGAAAGCGCACCGCCTAAACCGAAGAAGGCATCGTTATGTGCAATGCGGTTCAATTCTCCAGCCTCCATAGCAAGTAAATCCGAAATGAGTGTGTTTAGTTTCTCTCTTGTAACCTTCTTAATCTCGCTGTTTGTATAGCGAGCAGTCAACTCAGATTTTAGTTGATACAATTCATCATGTAACATTTCGTAATCTTGGTAATAGGTTTGAACAAGTGACTTCAGATATTCCAATTCTCTTATTTCTTCCTTATTCAGTTTGGAATCACCTTTCAATACGCGAAGCCATCGAACAGAATCTGGAAGCAGCGCTGCGACCATATTAGTCTGTAAGAATCCAAGAATGGCGATCAATACTGCACCAATGCCTACCGTTTGTAAAACCGCCCCTTGGTCTCCAGATCTTAGTGATTCAATGAAACTCTGGGGCTCATCATTTGGGATAATGCAACCGTTCACGTTAACCGAGGCACCAGGTTTCGTATCAGGGCAAGCGTCTTTGAGATCATCAACTCCATCACCATCGTTGTCGAATAAACATCCATCAATGTCAACATAGCCATCTAGAACAGTATTCGGGCAGAGGTCGAATAAATCCTTGACCCCGTCTCCATCAGAATCAACAGGTTCAGTTTCGTTTGTTTCATTGAATTGGTTTTCCATTTCTGATTCATCTTGAATCAAGTCGTCGTATATATCAGCAATTCCATCTCCGTCCATGTCAATGCAGCCAAAATAGCCGTCTGCTGTGGAATTGCCAAACTCAGTCGGACAATGATCCGCTAGAACAGCATTTTCAACAAACTGTCCGGGCCAAATGAACAAGCGGGTCTGATTCCACGTTGAGTTACCCCAGTTATCTCCATATCCATCACCATCGGTATCGGACCATTGGGACGCGTTGTTGATGAAGGCGTCAGAATTGTTTCCTTCGGAGTAATCACCGTATCCATCACCGTCATAATCACTCCATTGTGTTGGGTCGTTGATGAAATCATCGAATAAATCGGGAATTTCATCTCCATCTGAATCCATGAAGTTGTTGATGAATGGGTACTCATCTTCGTTGTCACCTAAACCATCGTTATCGGAATCAGCGGTTTCGTTGGCATTGTTAGGGAATGCATCAGCGTTATCTCCTACACCGTCGTTGTCAGAATCGAAAGACTCATTGGGATCGTTTGGAAAGGCATCGGCGTTGTTTCCAACACCGTCGCCATCGGAGTCAGATGTTTCATTGGAATTTTCGGGGAATTCATCGCTGTTGTCTCCGGTTCCATCTCCATCAGTGTCGTACCATTCACTTGGGTTTGAAGGGAATAAGTCCCCCGAATCGCTGTAACCGTCTCCATCAAAGTCAGGGCATCCGAGTTGGTCTATCGTCGAATTGCCTGCATCATCTGGACAATCGTCGTTCTCATCTGGAATTCCGTCGGTATCCTTATCGGGAACGGAAGGAACGAAAGTGAAAGCAGAATTCATTGCATACCCGATATTATTCACTGACCACACAGTGATATCAACTACTTCCGCAAGTCCCCCTTCGTTGCCAAGCCCAGTTGGAGTAGTGAAGATAAGGGTTGAATCACTTTCAACAAAACCTGTGACATTGCCATAATCGCCAACCTGAACATTGACCTGGTTACTGATTCCATTAATGCTGATTCCGTGGTACCAATCAGAAGCATTCTCAAAGAAACAATGAATATTGTCATCTGCATCAAGTTCCAGAAGTCGGCAATTGTTTCCCAGTACAGCGTATGAGTTTGAAATATTAAGCGGATCTATGACTCTATGTACACTACCCGCAGCATTACTGCTTGAAGAGTCGCTACCATCAAACGTGATGTGAGTTCGATTCAGTGAATCTATTTGAATATCAAAGTACTTTGCATCGTCTTGCTCAGAGGTTAATCCAAAAGAGGTCCACGTTGAATTGTTCCAGCTGTATTGGTAACGAGAATCATACGTATCATCATGACGGAATATGACATGCTGATCATCGTTAGGTCCAAGAGCGAAGGCAAGATGCTCAACATGCATACCAAATGGAAGACTAGATAATGTCCAATTCCCAACGGCCTTTTTGGCGTGATTGACTAGAACATCATCACCCCATGTGTAAACCACCTGTGGAATGTCGTTGGAATCAAGTTGAAATTCGAGTTCATGAACCTCTGTGGCATGAACTAACACATCAGTCCAAGGTGTAGCAAAATCCGTTCGAGTCACATACCTTAATCCAATTCCCATCTCATAATACACGATATGAGGCATGTTAAGTGAATCAACTTGGAGTCTTGGAAGTCTCATTGTAGGGGCTGTGCCGAAATCTATACCGAAAGATGAAATTGTTCCCGAGATTTCAATCTTCACGTAGAAAAGCGCATCACCGTCAATATAAGAAATGTGAACGGTGCCGTTGGAATCAATCGCTATGCTAGAAGATAATCCGTTTCCACTTACGTCCGAGTCAATGAGGTAATTAACCCATGAACCATTTTTGTTCGTAGCATACACCAAATTCGTGGTTAGACTATCATAGTACGAAAGATGAGCGTGTCCATCCTCATCCAGGATTGAAGACACTAATGACATATCAAAGCCAATTAGAGTGTTTGACCAAGTCGCATTCATATCCTCTACATCATTATCTCGGATTTCATCAACGATCAACGAAGAAAATCCGCTACCGGTTACAACGACTTCAGTTCCTCCGACAGCTGGTCCTTGGCTAGGTGAAATGTTCCATTCGGATGGATTAAGTTGCACTGAAGTTTGTAACTGTTTCTTTGCATGCATTGGATGATGATTCGTTGAATCATAATAGATAATATGTAAAATATTATTTGAATCTAAATATACAGAAGAAGATTCAAATGTTGATGAATTATCAACATTGGAGACAATCCATGCTGAATCAATTAAACTGGCCACTTTCAAAGCAGAGTTTGTTGTATCGTGGTAAACGATATGAGGATTGTTCAATGAATCGATGAGAATTGTATTTTCGCGGCCCACATCCCCCATCGCATCAACAACAATCGTTGTTGTAGAGGCATTGTCAATGAATGTGTACTCAAGGTCTCTACTTGTTTCATTATAGTGCGATAAGTGAAGATTCGCATTTAGATCATAAGCACTGTCATGAAATGGGAATGAGACTAAATCCCCGCTTTGAGTTTCACTCAAAACCAAGTTCTGTTCACTCCATTGGCTGCCAGATAACGTGCTCAGAACTAAAGGGCCACCGGGAACTTGGTCATCAAACCAAGTCACAGAGGTTGTTCCATTGTGCCCATGGTGAATTTGAAGATCACTTGGAGCCACCGTTCTATCATCGTCCACAATAAATCGTTCCCATGCTGTCCCGTTGAGGGTCATGTAATTGATACTACAATTATCATTGCTGCAGTCGGAGCGATCTACAAAGGCGATATGTGGAGTGTCGCTTGCGTCCAAAACCAACGATGTGTAGAGTCCTGAATTAGTAGCCCCATATTTCGGCAACGTGGTAAAGCTAGATGAAGAAGAAATATCGTTCCCATAGTGTAACTCACAATCGCTGAATGGGGTTAAACAGTTGGCAAAAGCTACGTGAATATGATCTTGGCTGTCAACGGCAAGCGACATGAAAAATGGTTCAATTCCATCAACAATGCTTTCCTCCAGCCACCCCCACTTTGTGTCGTATGTGGCGTACATTAATCCTGACCAAGACTGATTATTATACACTGCATGTATTTGCCCAGCAGAATCTACGACAACCGAAGAATGCGTCCCCATTCTATCCGACCCAGAAAAACCTGCAACCTGGGAAATATTCCACTGGGACAGGTCATTGGAGGTGTAATTACATCCTATCTCGATCATATAATAAAAAGGAGAGTTCGGAACAATATTACTTAATTGAGAATCCGCTGGATTTAACATTATTTCATATCTTTGACCGTTTGCTAATGCTGACGCAGGGTAAGACCATGTGTAGTTGACCTGTCCTGTGGAATTCACAGAAAGTGAGGGTGCGTTGGCATCAACCATTCCATTCACATCGGTAATTTCCCACTCTAGAACCCATTGAGTTTCGTTTAATCCAGTCATTTCAATTATTATTTCAATATCATCTGAAACGTCCCAACAAATCTGCGGGAGTGTTGCGTTGTAGGTAGGTGAACCTCCGGTGTTGGTAGAATTGGTACCATTGCGAGCGTAAATATTTGATGTTTGACTTTCCTCATCAAAAAAATTACCGCTTGAGGAATCATAATTGTCAACAAAGCCTGAAAGAGCAACACTTAGAATCACCACAGCCGCCAAAACGGCAGTTTTAGTTCCCCCCAGCATAATTTATCTAGCAAGTATTACGAATTTAACCTTTGTTGGGTTCGTGTTACATTCGCTCGCATATGTAGAATGAAATAAATCACAAGTCGGAGGTTGCTTGGAGCAGCACTTCTTGTTCGACGTGACTGATTCCATGTCGTCCTGACAAATCAGTTAAGTCCTTTAATCACGGGGTTTTTCAATACTCATGAAGGGTGGAAACTCAATCGTCAGTTGTCCATCATGCCAAGGGAAAACAAGAGTTCCTGTTGCAAACAACGGATGGAACGGCTCAGCCTGAATGGTTGGATCGGTTCAGAAAAGTTCGGACTCCAAATCACCACAAGGTCGGCGTCCACGCTTCGCGGGGTACGGACTCAAGATTGGTGGCGGACGTACCAGTCTCCACTCCCCAAACCCGAGTAGCTCAACTCGAAGCGACCATTCGATCGGCTCACGCCTTGCTCCAAGCAGGACTCATCGACGAAGCAACCAGCCTCCTTGCCGCCTTTTCG
>DAVD01000028.1:0-8095 GCA_002505405.1 Candidatus Poseidonia alphae
ATACCTCAAACAAAACAAACCATGCTGTTTGAAGAGGATGAATGAGGTCATTCCAACTTGTGCATTCTTGTGAGGGTGCCGTTGAACTCAGCGAGTGATTCGGGGACTTCTATGCCTTGAATCGGTTGATTGAGGGAGGTGCCAGCTTCTTTCTTTGCACCCCATACATGTCCATTGAATTCTTGAAGTTCTGTGGATAATTTACAAAGTCGTTCACCTTCTTGAGTACCTGCTGCGACCTCTGTAAATGCTTGCGGAGGGAACGCATCAACATCCACTGAAGAGTTGCCGTAGACGGTTTGTGAGATGTGGTGCGTGAAGAATGGACAAACCGGACTAAAGGCCGCCATGAAATCTCGCACAACTCGGTGCAGAGTCCATGCGGCAGCGGTATCGTCATCGTAGAGTCTTGACTTGACCATCTCGAGGTAATGACTTGGAAGCAAGCCGGTTCCGAATGTCTTGAGTGCTTGAGTTGCCGTGTAGATGTCCAAGTCGGCCCATGCTTGTTCAACTGTATTCATGGTGCGTTGGAATTCAGCAAGTACCCATCGGTCTTCAGGTTCAAGATGTTCTGGTTCTTCATCGAGATTTCCTGGAACATCAAATTGAGACGCAAAGCGAGCAACATTGAACAGTTTGGTGAGGACTCCAAAGTACTTCTTTTCAATCTCTTCAGGATTGATATGGAAATCATCACCAACTTGTGCATCGCAGGCTTTCCAGAGGCGGAAACATTCACTTCCAATTTTATTTGCCCGAAGACTGACTGTCTTATCGGGTCCTTTGACCTTCCATGAACCTGTTCGCCCACCGGCTCCACATTCAAGGACAGAATCGGCATCAATCCCGTTCCCTAATGATTTGCTCATTTTTCGGCCCCATGGGTCCATTCCGAGCCCATCGATCCAAACATGTTTGAAACCCGGTTGATCAAGGACCAATGTGGACTTCAAGAGGGTGTAGTACAACCATGTTCTGACGATTTCTTTGCCTTGTGGCCTAAATGCAGTTGGGAATGCTTTCTCAAACACCTCTGGATGATTCAAGTAACCACTCACAAACAGGTTTGAGTTGGATGAATCCATCCATGTGTCAAACACTTTTTCTTCTCCAGTTACGTGACCAAGTGACCCCTCAAGGTCCTGATAAGAACCGAGGTCTTCACGGCTCATACGGTCGAGAACTCGACTTCCAGTAGGGGGTGCTTCCCTCCAAGGCTGGACATAAGTTCCTGACGGAGGTACGATGACTTTTGACTCATCCTCGCTGTACCAAATGGGGATCTCAGTATGGTACCAACGCCGACGGCTAATCGGCCAATCAATACTGATGTTGTCCATCCAGTCCAAGAGGAATTGTCGGTTGCGAGGTGGGTGGAATTCGATTTCATCAACATGCTCCTTCATTTTGTCTTGGATGTGAGTCTGCCGAACATACCACTCTTTCAAAAGGATAATTTCTACAGGGTTTTTTCCACGTTCAGATACCGGGATATCTTGGTTTCGTTCCACGGCTTGAACGAGGTCTCCTTGGGCTTCAAGTGCTTCAATAGCTGCATGACGAGCATCGATGACTTTCATACCGGAAAGAGGTCCCGAAACATCGGTCATTTTCCCTTCCAAATCAATGGCCTGGAATGGAGTGAGGCCGAGTTCACGGAACACTGCAACGTCGTTTTGGTCACCAAATGAACACACCATGAGGATTCCAGTTCCAAAATCGGACTTCACCGAGGGGTGGGTCATGATATTGACGGTCTTTTCCCTGCCGTTTGTTTCCAAGGGGAGGGTGACCTTCTGTCCGATTAGATGGGCATATCGTTCATCGTCAGGGTGGACTACCACGACACCGCAAGCACAGATCATCTCCGGTCGAGTTGTTGAGATCACCAATTCTGTACCGTCTTCGCATATCCAACGAACGTCAACAAGTTTGGTCTTTCGAGGGAGTCGCTCAACTTCAGCGTCTGCAATTGTTGTGCCTTCAACAGGGTCGTAAATGTTCGGGCGGAGGTCTTCTACGACGTCACCTTTCTTGAACAGTTCAACGAAAATGGATTGAGTGACGCTTCTGTAGTCAGGCGCATCAGTGAGGTATTCACGTTCATAATCGCATGAAAGACCAACCCTCTTTCCAGTGTGACGCATGGCTTCTGTGAATTCCTCGATGGTCGTTTTGCACAGTTCCAAAAATTCAGCACGGTCGTATGTTTTCATTTTTCGCTTGGTATTCTTTTCCACAACAAATTCTATGTTGATACCATTTCGGTCAACGCCCCATGGGAAATAGACTTCCTTGCCGAGGAGGCGTTGACTCCGGGCGATGACATCGATCATCGAATATTGTGCTACCGCTCCAATGTGCCAGGTGCCTGAGGGGTAAGGTGGAGGCGTGTCAATTACGAAGAGTTCCTTCCCTGAATCGGGGTTGAATGCATAACGTTTCGCGTACAGCGCGTTGTCTGCATAATGGGCCTCTTGAATGCTTTTTTCTAGGTCAATTGACCATCGTTTTTCTGGTAATGCTGGAGATGGCATGTGCCTCACCTGGCCCCGTCTCGGTGAATAAGGGGGTCCAATCTGCGCTGTGGCGGTCCTCATTTGAACCCCTCGCATCATTTTGAAAGAACGTATACAGGTTTCCGTATCATCATTTGGTGGTTAAGGCTTTCAATGAAGGGCGCCTCGGCTAAGCGAGGGGTGAATCCGATGGGAAAGAAAGACGATTCCACACCTGCCACAGATGGACGAACCTCCAGCAGTGAAAAAATGCGAAATTTACGCAATCAAGTCGTTGGGCAACTCAAAACGATGGATTCCAAACGGGGAATGGACGCTGTTCTTGATGCACCGAAGCGGATGAAACGAGAGTGGCAGAAATCAGGGGCTACTGGCGCAATAACTCGATTCCCAATTCCAACCGTTCTCGTATTTTTATTGCTCACCGTCTATTTTGTCACTCAATCTGGATTCCTTGATGATACGCGTTTTGATCAGGACCCGAACAACCCGGCTCTCAACGTCAATGGAGATATGGAAGTTTACCTTCCTGACGGAAGTCAAGTTGCCAAATTGTTGGCCAAGGTCGAGGAAGATTGGTCCACTAACGTCATGGTAGTTTACATTGAATCTGACAATCAAAACATAACCGATCAACGGATTTTACAAGAAATCAGTTATGTTGAGAATATTTTAAATCCATACCTTTCCGATGATTCAGATGACGTCATTTACATTCTATCGCTTTCAACGGTCCTCAAAGAGGTCAACTCAAGTGCACCCCGAATTCGTGAGGCATTGGTTACCGAGGCTGGAAACCTTGGCTGTGCAACTGGCCAAGAAAACTGTGCTACTGCAGGTCTTGCCGAACAACTCAACGACGCCCTCGAACTCACCGATGAACAATTTGGCGGCTCGTATGAGATTCCGAGTCAAACCACCATTGACCTTGTCGTTGAAGAGATGTACGAGGAAGACGGTTCTCCCAGTTCGGGATTAAACAAGCTCGCTCGGGACATCGCTGGTGGAGAAAACGGAACGCCTGATGGTTTGCTGGACAGAGCGATCATGGCGATTGCAGTCACTGAGGAACGGCCAGCAAAGGACATTATCGCTGACACTCAATTTATTCTTGACAACATTTCATCAAAGGACCGTCCTTGTTTGTTTTCAGATGATGGAACTCCCGCTGATAACAGTCTGTGCAATTGGGATGACCTCGGCCTCTCAATGGTTTTGACCGGTCCTGTTCCTATCACCAACGCCGTTACGGAATTTTCGTTCCGTTTGTTCTGGGAAATCTTCCCCATGGCCGTCGTATTGGTTGCTATCGGATTGTTCCTCTTCCACTCTGACTTATTGCAAGCAGGTTTGACAGGTATGCGTCCAATTCAAGGTTTGAAAGTACTCATCATCGCTGGGTTGCCTACGTTATGCGCCGTCTTTTGGACGTTAGGTCTGATCGGTGCTACGAATTATGAAGTCACGATGACGGTGATTATTGTAGGGCCCATTTTACTCGCGTTGGGGGTCTCTTACGGTCTCCACATCACCAACCGGTATGCAGAAGAAGAAGGAACGCGTTCAGAAAAGATGAGAGCGTCCATGAGTTCAACTGGAAAAGCTGTGTTCTTATCGGCCGTAACCACGGTTATCGGATTCATATCTCTTGTATTCACTCCGATGGCTCCAATCCAAACCGTAGGTATCGCCCTCTCTGCAGGAATTGTCATTGTGTATATTTTGACCATGTTTATGGTACCGAACTTAACCCTTATTCTCGACCTCAAGAAGCCTAAACATCCTCCGCTGCGAGCCTTTGACATTCTGGTTGAGGTTCCTGTGAAATACAATAAGGGTGTCATCGGCGTCTTCCTGCTTCTTATTCTTCTTTCAGCCACCGTTGGCCGAGCTAATGTTGAAGAAAACATTGACCTCCTTGGAATGGCCCCTGAAGGTGAGTCCTCCGTTGTTAAAATGAAGCAATACAGCAAGGAATTTGAGGCGGGTCAAGTCGGTATGGTCCTCATCAACGCCAACGTGAGTGGTGATATCAGAGACGGTGACCCATCCAACGATGACCCAGCTGCTATGCTGAAGAAAATTGATAATCTTGAATCTAAACTCAACGGTATTGAAAATACCACCGCCGTATCTGTTGTGTTTTTGATGAAATCCTCTGGTGTGAAAGCAAGTGTTTCAGGCGAACAAGCTAATGCTTTCATTCAAGAAACACCGTGTATTGTTGCGCAAGAGCAATGCGATGATTTCAAGGATTTGTCCGAAGTCCTTCTCGGCAACAATTTGGCCATCAATACCTCGTTTTGGGACCTCTTAACCGACCCGAGTGAATTCGGCCTCCCGGGTTCTCGCCAATCTCAAATTTTCCTCCTTGATGTATTCTATGCATCTCTTACAAAAGAAACTCGTGAGATTTTCGTTAGCGATGATTTCAGCCGTTCCCTCATCTATGTAGATATGCCGTTCATTCCTGTAGCAGATACGGCTCGCAGTGTTGAGGTTGTTAACCAGAATACAGATTCATTCAGAGGTGACTTTGGAGAAACAGCAGAAGACCTTACTGGAGTGGCTGCAACAGCCATTGAAGTGAATCGGCTGATTGTTGGGTCCCAGTGGACCTCTCTCGGCTTCGCCATCATTCTTACACTGATTACCCTCGCCATCGTTTTCCGTGATGTGAGGTATTCAATTTGGACGACGTCACCCGTTATCGCCACAGTTGCCTTGCAGTGGCTTGTGATGTGGCGCATGGACGTTCCGTTATCGCTTGTAACGGTGATGATCGGTTCCATCCTTGTCGGCGTAGGCGTTGACTTTTCCATTCACATATCAAACCGCATTCGAGAATTAGGAGGAGGAATCCAAGCCATACGTAGTGCGGCTGTCGGTACAGGGATGTCATTGTTTGAAGCGGCTGTCGTGACGTCACTGGGCATGTTTGCAGCTTACGATATTCCCATTCCAGAAATACGACCGTTCATCACCGTCATCTTGATCCTTCTATGGGTGGCTGCAGCAAGTGCGCTGATTCTTTTGCCTGCAATCTTCGTGACGCTAGAGAAAATGGGTATTGGTGCGGTTGGTGGAGCCAACGGTATGGCGAGGCGACTTGGATTGGTTCAAGACGGATCATACGTACTGGATGATGTCATGGATGCCTCGCTTGTTGATGATGTCGTCGATGTTTGGTGAGCGAGCATTCCATAGACCTCCTGTTCCACGGAACGTCATGAACTACTGGTTGATGAAGTCTGAACCTCATGTCTACCCTTACAAGCAACTTGTTGAAGACGGTCAGACGCATTGGGATGGAGTTCGGAACTATCAGGCTCGAAACATGATGAGAGATTCCATGAAGGTCGATGATTTGGTCCTCTTTTATCACTCAAATACCAAACCTCCTCATGTCGCTGGAGTCGCCAAGGTCGTGAATGAAGGATATCCTGACTTCACATCATGGGATGCGGATGGCCATTATTTTGACCCGAAGTCAACGCCCGAAAACCCACGCTGGTTTATGATCGATATTGCACCTGTTCTTGGATTTGAAACCATCGTCAGTCTGCCGGATATGAAAGCGAATCCGAGGCTTGAGGGTATGCCACTTCTCCGAAAAGGTCAGCGACTGTCCGTCCAGCCGGTTGATGAAGTGTACTTTGAAGAAGTTCTTGGGATGGCAGGGCTTTCTCGGGCCACCATCAGCGAATAAGCACTGAAAGTTGAAGAAACGTCATCGTTTAGGAATGTTGAGCCCCATGTCCAACCAAGTGCCTGTGTCAAAGCGAGCGGCTAACATTGAGTATGCCATTCGTGATGTTGTGGTCCCTGCAACCAAACTTGAGGAGGAAGGTCATCGTATCCTTAAACTCAATATTGGGGATCCGATTGCATACCCTGGGCTTCCGACACCTCAGCATATGGTGGATGCATATGCTCAAGCACTTCAAGATGGAAGAAACGGATATTCTCCCTCATATGGCCTCCCAGAATTGCGTGAGGCAATTGCAAGGGATGAACAGCACAAAGGGTGGGATGCTCGTGCAGAGGACATTTATGTCTGCCATGGGGTGACCGAAGCATTGCAAATAATTTTTGCAGCCATCTTGGAAGAGGGGACAAAGGTACTCGCGCCCGGCCCTCATTATCCACCATACATGGCGTATCCTCAGATGTACGGGGCAACGACCGTTGAATACAAACTTCAGCATCAAAACGGTTGGAACTTGGATTTTGATGATATTGAGTCTAAAATGGACGATGATGTTCGACTCTTGGTCCTCATTAATCCAAACAATCCTTGCGGAACTGTTTCCGGGGCTGAGGACATTGACCGTTTGATGTCAATTGCAGCAAACTATCCAAACTGCGTGATCGTTGCTGATGAGATTTACGATGGATTGGACTTTACCGGCCGTCATGTCTCGGTTGCGAGCAGAAACAGCGAACTCCCCGTTATTGTTCTCAACGGTGTGTCCAAAGTATACTATGCACCAGGCTGGCGTATTGGATACATGGCTCTCCACGACCCGAAAGGACGAATGAACGACCTTCGTGATGGCATAGAGCGACTCCTCCGTTCCAGGTTATGTGCGTCAACGCCTGCACAAATAGGATTTTTAGCGGGTTTGACTGGTGACAAATCATGGATGGTGGAGTACCGTTCAAAAGTAGAAGCACAAAGGGATTATTGCATCCAGCGAATTAACTCGATTTCTGGTATTGAAGTTGAATCCCCTGGCGGTGCGTTTTACATGTTCGTGCGACTTACCGATGAGAAATGGTCGGATTCCGACAAAGATTTCGTCCTTGAACTGCTCCATGAAGAACATGTTCTTCTTGTTCATGGAAGTGGTTTTTCTCCACAACTCGGGAAAGGACACTTTAGATTGGTGTACCTTCCTGCTGTTGATGTCCTTAAAGAGGCGTTTGACCGAATTGAGAGATTTTTAGAGAGAACACGAATTTGAGGAACCCGTAGCGGAAGAGTTGATGAATCAACTCAATGCCCCCGAGGTATGGGAGCGCGTAGGATTGCGATGATTGGGGTCGTTTCGGCCTTGTTCGCATTTTTGTTCATTCCCACAGCTTCTGCAGTATCAGTCACGCAAACTGAAGGATTTTCAATGGGCCTTCTATGGCCCCTTCTGACTTCAATTTTTGTAGCAGTTCTTGTTCGGCGATGGTTCATACCACAACAACTTAAAAGCCTCCAAGTGGCTTTCGAAATTGATGATGACTTGTACGAGGTACATCGTATCACACGCACTTTGAAGGATTCCCGCCTCCTTCTCAAAGAAGGGCTTGTTGGCTATGGCGTGCTTCTCTACATGATGGGGTTGACTGGTGTCCTGCTTCTCATCGCAGAATTAATGTTTGACCCATCGAACTTCTACAAGGTCAACCTCTACGTCATTGGTGTACTGATTCTCGTTCCGGTAATTATTTCGCCATGGGAGACGCTGAACGGACAACTCCTCGGAAGGAGAACAAGGGAAGTGAAGGCATCCAAAACGAATGATTTCATCCGAAGAGTAATCACAATGGCACTCCTGATCATCGTAACCCTCATTGTA
>DAVD01000028.1:8259-37689 GCA_002505405.1 Candidatus Poseidonia alphae
CATCCCATCTTTTGTTGGACGCACGTTTTCATTCATCCTCGTTTTATTCCTTCTCACCATGCCCATCACTGCACTAAATGGCATCGTGACGGTGCTGCATGTCATGCTTAACAAACCAACAAACGCTGAAGAGGTGTTGAATTATGGAGGAATCATTGGACATTCAATTTTCGTTCGTATCGATTTGATTTCAGAACTTTTATTCCACTGGGAATTTATTAAAGCACTCCCCCAATTCCTCTCGCTTTACCTTACAATGAACATCGCAATTGTTGGTCTTGCCTTCATTTTTGAACTCACACGTAACCTGATTCTCGGGGGGCAAACCTTCGGTGGACTGTTTGGAGTTACCTTGGATACACCTCGCGAGATTCGGACGGAAAAGTCTGCTCAGGCTCGTCAATTGATTTTTGCTTTCGCCGGTTTTTCGGGCTATACTGTACTCTTACTCGTCCTCGTTTGTTACAAAGAATTTGGTTCGTTAATGCCCATGACCGCTTGGCTTGAAGGAAGAGGATTTGATGAAGAAATGCGCCTGCTCACTGTTTGGCTGTTTATCGGAGTCGGTCAAGCTGTTTTTATGGTAACATGGATCTTGTCGATTGTTCGTTTCGGCTCTCTCCGAAAACTTCGCTTTGACCTCAACCCTGATGAGCGACGAGAAGGTGCGGTGAAGGTTGAGGGTGGAGATCGCCTTCAACAGATGGTTGAAACAGCGGCTTACAATGAAGACATTGATTTGTTGATCCGGGTCCAAACGCATGACTTCCCCGGTGACCAAGCATTGATTCGGCAGGAACAATCCCGCGCTTCAATGTGGGAAAAGGCACTCCGTGGACTTTGGCCGCAAGCGATTGAAGAGAGTCGTAAACTTCTCGCACAAGCAGGTGGGGACGATGATGAAGCCAGGATGATCATCGCCACAGGCTACATGGCTTTGAGACGACTTGATGCCGCCCGTGAAGCCCTTCACGGCCTTCAACAGCCCGAGGGGTACGATGAACCTGAACTTCTTTCGTTCGTCTGCGAATGGCTGGATCCATGGAATGGAACCGTAACAGAAGATGACCTTTGGGATTGGGAAAACAATTCTGTTATTGACCACTTGCAAATGCTCCAAAACATGATGCGTTATTGGAACCCTCAGCCAAAGGAACTGAGCATGCATAAGGATCGAGTTTCTCTGATCGGCCAACTGTCCATGGTGGCGTTGTTGAGGGCCCAAAGGAAATACGATGAGGCCTTGGAATTGGCTCTTACCCTCGTCCGTCAAGACCCGCTTGGGGTACGCCCCCGTATTGCAGTTTCTCTTTGCCTCTTGGATACAGGTGAGTGGCATGATGCTAAATCAGTCTTGGATGAACTCATCAAGAGCGACGCCAAAGACCCCCGTGTCATGGCCTTGGCGGTTATATTTGGATACGGTAAGAAAGGTAAAGAACATCTTGAGGTTTCACTCCTTCTTAGCGATCAAAAGGAGAAAAGGCGATGGGTTGATGCTGCCCCAGTTAACGCTTTTGCAGGTTTGGCCGTCAAGGGTGGTTTGGATGAAGCCATCACTGCAAACGTAATGATTGCAGCACACGAAGCAACCCGACACTTGATGCCGCCTCGTTATTCGGCAAGTCCACTCTCAATCATATTCACGTTCTTTGTAATGGTCCCGCTTTGGTTTGTTATCAGTATACTCACCTACCAAGAGGTGGGTAAAAACGAAGGTGCTGCCTTACTCCTAATCTTGCTCTTTTTGCACTTCAGTTACCGTAGGTTTATGATGCAGCAAGAGCATTTAATCAAACATCGTGATCAGCGTGGTATGATGAAATATGTTCGTAGAATGAAGCGATTTAAGGCGACTCCCAATGAAAGCAATATCCCGATAGGAAACCACCTTCTCTTGTCCGGTATACTGGTTTCTGTTAACGGAGTGGTATTGGACATTGGTATGCCGGCTTGGTTGCAGGACCGACTGCCTAAAGAGTCTGAAAAGAAGGTCAAGGGTCGACTCAAGCGCAGAGCAGTTTCAATGGCTAAAGGTCGCCCTCCTCGGGTTCAACCGTTGGGCAAAGCTTGGTGGTTAAAGCGTCCAAAAGAGCACGACGAACCGGGGCCCATGTTGGAACGTTTCATCGGTCCAGTCGCCTATCGAGGTCGTGCAAATTACATTAAGAAAAAGAGTGGAAATTATTTGAATGCAACCGCCCAAGGAAAGGAACAGGATACCATGAGTGATCGCATCATTCCACGAAACACCATTCGGAGCGAAAACCGCCCAGGTGGGCCTCCTAACAGGCGACCCGGTCGAATGTGAATGATATTTTTCCTAAAGTTCTCATTGCAATCAATTCAAAGACCGTAGATGATGTGTGTTCGTTATGGGCAACTCTCAGGGTGCATGGACACCATCCAAAGAAAATTGGGCCAACGGGAAAACCGTCTTGGACGCTGTAACATCAAGTGGGCGCCTTTATCGTGATGGCTTAGGCATGATCGCTTCGGAAAACATTGTGTCACCAATGGTCCAGGACATTGTTTCCAGCGACCTCCATGGCCGGTACGCCGAAGGCCTCCCCGGAAAGCGGTACTATCAAGGGTGCGACGATTTTGACACCATCGAGTCTTTGGGTATTCGCCTCGCAAAGTCAGTCTTTAATGCTTCATTTGCCAACATTCAATCGGTCTCAGGCACGGTGAGCAATATTGGCGCACTCAAGGCACTGGCTAAGCCGGGAGATGCAATTACCGGAGTTTCTACCGCTGATGGTGGACACATTTCTCATGCTCGTATGGGAGCAGTTGGATTGAGGGACCTGAATTTGACAACTTATCCCTGGGACGAGGACCGCATGGAACCTGATGTTGAGGCGGCATGCAAAGTCATTCGAGAAGTAGAACCTAAAATCGCTTTATTTGGACAATCAGTATTTTTGTTTCCAACACCACTGAGGGAAATGGCGGATGCTGCGAAAGAAGTAGGAGCCAAAGTGATGTACGACGGTGCCCACGTATTGGGCCTCATTGCCGGAGGAGAATTTCAAGATCCGCTCCGAGAAGGTGCAGATGTCATGACCGGTTCAAGCCACAAGACATTTCCAGGTCCACAAGGAGGATTCCTCCTCTCCTCCTCAGAGGATGAAGCGTTTCAAAAGAAATTAAACACCGCTATATTCCCTGGGGTTTGTTCGTCTTATCATCTTCATCACGTTGCTGGTAAGGTCATGGCCCTATCAGAATTCCAAGAATACGGAGCAGCCTATGCAAGAGATACGGTTCGTAATGCGAAAGCATTTGCTCAAGCACTCGCAGCTGAAGGATTTGATGTGTTGGCGGAAAGTCGTGGTTACACTGCATCACACCAAGTCCTAACTCGTCATGGAGATGCAGATTCTGGAGCAGGTACTAAGGCCGCTCAGTTGCTCGAAGACGGTGGAATCGTAACCAACATGAACATGTTACCCGGGGATACCAAGGCGTTGACGCCCTCAGGTTTACGCCTGGGCGTTCAAGAATTAACCCGAGTTGGCTTCACCCCTGATGAGATGCAAGATGTTGCCCGTTTTTATGCTCGAATCTTGATTCATGGTGAAGACCCATCAAAGGTGCGTGTTGATGTTAAAGATTTGAAGTCCCAATTCCAAACCATTCGTTATTGTTTCAATGAAGACGGAAGAAGTGGATATCCTCTTTGAGGTGCGATTGAATGGCCGGTGAATCGTTTCCACTTCATTCGGAATTTCTTCTCACGGATTCAGGAACGATCATTGATTCTCATGGGTCAACTGTGGTGTTGTTCGGTGTTCACGAATTCAATGAATGGTGGAGTTGTTTTGAATCCTATTTCCAGGCACCTATTGGTCGAAAATTAATCTATGCAGCCAGCGATGATGAGGAACATCATTTGGGAATGAATTCGCTGTATACGATTCCAAAATGGTTCGGCAGAGCAGCGGTTCTTGAACGAATGGAACGACGTTGGATTGAGATGGGTTGGGGTGTGCACATGCCCCTCGAATCACGAATTCAGTCACCCTGTCATGACGCCTTGAGTGCAGGTTTTGCTTTGGCTCACCATGAACATAAAAACGCTAAGAGGTACCAGATGGAGTGGAGACAACTTCATTCCGAATCCATTCAACTTGAATACAATGAAAAGTTAGATGATATACCTCTTGCGCCAAAGGCCATGACTCCACCATGGGTCCCAAAAGAAACACTTCCAGTTCTTACGACCCTCCCTCTTGACCATGACCTTGAACCCCGTTCCTTTGGTTTTTTTATGGGCCAAGAGCGTGCTATTTTTGTACCAAATTCAGTCTTTTACCGACTCTATAACGGTGTTCTTGGACGACCGTTTCACCCGGACCAGAAGTGGCCTAAATCGTTGCATGTCTCAGGGATAGATGAAACGCCATCTTCCATGACAAAGGCTCTCGCTGCATCATCATCTTCAATGTTCAAAGCTTCCAATTACATCATCTTTGTACAAACTCAACTCGATTGGGAATCTCACATCAATACGCGGATTACTTCCCGCGGGCTAGGCATCGTCAACATAGAAACATTCGAAATGGGCTCCACTCCCTCGGTCCGCATGAACCTTCATTCCCCACTCCCAGGGTTCACTCTCGGTCTGCTGATTGCAATGTGGGAGAGGGCTCATGGAGCACCTTGCAGTGCAGAAGTCGTTTTTAGGGATGAATCTGCGCTAATTTCATTGCATCCACGCAAGGTAGAATATTCCTAAGAAACCTAACGCAGAGTCCATTTCAAGTCGTTCAAATTGCCCATCTGTGGTCAAGTACTATAACCGATACGACGACTCGGAAGGGTTGCACAGATGTGCGGGGTATGTCAAATGAGCTTAACACACAATCAAATGGCCTATGTTGCAATTGTATCAACATTGATTTTCGGTTCCCTTTTCGTTGGTGTTTCCGGTTTCTTTCAAACCAGTGAGGACATCGGTGGTTTTGAATCAGCAGTTGAAGACGATTTGCGTGGAGATACCGATGCAATCGCCGATTCAAAGGACACGGACGAAGATGGTCTTTCAGACCGGCTTGAGGAGACTCAATACGGTACCGATCCCAATGATAAGGATACGGATAATGACGGGATGGAAGACGGTTGGGAAGTTCAACACGGCCTGAACCCCCTCGATAATGGAGACTCCGAAGACCTTGAAGTCGATCCAACTCAAACCGACGAAACTGAAGATGCTTCCATTGAAAATGAAAGTGATTCATGGCCAGACCCCAATCAAGGACCAAATGGAGATCCTGACCAAGACGGTCTAACGAATCAAGCAGAACAAGAATTGGGAACAGACCCACAACGTGCTGACACTGACAATGATGGACTGAACGACCGTTGGGAATCTCAATACACGATGGTTCGCCAAACCCCTGGCGGTGATGTGACATTTTTTAACCCGCTTGATGGTAACTGGGATTGCATTCTCCTCGACGGAGCCATGGAAGATGCCTTAGAGAGCCGATTTAACGGAGAGAATGGCATGCCCGAGTGGGATGACCTCGCTTCAAATGATCGTCATTCCTGTGACATGGTCCTTGACAGCGATGACGATGGACTCGCAAACTTTGAAGAAGAATCGTATGGAACGAATCCGACAGAAAAAGATTCTGATATGGATCTTATCGACGACATTGTGGAAGTTGCAAATGCTACATTATTGATGTTCACCGATCTCGGTGAGAACTGCAATGTTGGCCTCGAAGTTGCTAACGAACACGTTGGTCCATTCTACGGAAAAGAACGCAGTTGGTTCCTTCTTGACATGGATGGTGACGGTTTACTAAACGGACCATCTGACTGGGATACGGATGGAGACGGAATGCCTGACGGATTTGAATTCTGTTATTCAGACCCTTTGATGGGTGCTCCAAATCCTGCCTATGTATTGGACCCTGCTAATGCTTCCGACGGTTACAACGACTGGGACGAAGACGGCATGAACAACGTGGAGGAATACCAAGTCGCACAAATTTTTGGACCAACAAACTTCACATCTCCATGGAGACTTGATACCGACCTTGACGATATGCCCGATGGCTGGGAAGCCAGTAACGGGCTCAATCCTAGAGACGGTAACAACCGAGACGATGACCCAGATCGTGATGGATGGGATGTTGACCAAGACGGTAACGTTGTCTATGCAACACTCGAAAACACAGCGGTCGTTCATGGAATTGATGTTGCTCTGAACGAATTTGTGGAGGAAAATGAAACCGTGGTCCGTGCTCGAATCACACTCGGTGGAGGAAATCAACAAATTGTTGCACTAACCGCCCCAGTTTCTGGATATGTTTATTCGATCAATGTTGAAGTTGGCCAATCCATCGATTCAAGAATTTTCACTTGGGCATCCATCGTTGAAGAAGAAGAACGGTTCACCAATGTTATGGAATACGAAGCTAACGACCGTGACGGCGACGGCGTGATTGACGGACGAAGTACAGACCCTCTCAATGCCGATACCGATGCAGACGGTCTTATCGACGGAATCGAAGTAATGGGATGGGAGATTCTTGTTGTCAACCGGGGAGTTCAACCCACATGGGTTACATCTGACCCTGGATTGTACGACACCGATGCCGATGGACTGAGTGACTTTGCAGAATTTTCATCCGCATGCAACGGTGGAGGCTCCAATGCATCCAACCCAGATACAGATTCAGACGGTCTCAGTGACTTGCAGGAATCTGGAGACAATTTCATGTGGGAAGGGGAAGCCTATTCCACGAGCCCTTGTATGTTTGACACAGACAACGACGGACTCGAAGACGGTGAAGAAGTCATTGCTGGTGAAGATAACTTCCTCACCCATGCTAACAACTCAGATACCGATAACGACGGGCTCGTAGACGGCCATGAAGTTCTCTTCGTACCGCGTCCCTTCCAGAACCCTACAAATCCCCTTCTCAATGATACAGATTCCGATGGAATGCTGGACGGATGGGAGATGCAAGTGAAATCTGCTGAAGACAATACCAATTCTCACAGTCTTTGGGTCGCTACCTCCCCGTGGGAGCGGCCTGGTTGCGATGCCTCTCAGAGCAACTCTTGCACCATGCAACCCGGAGGATATGTCTGGCAGAATTGGCTCGGAGGATTTGCGCTTGAACCCAAATTCCAAGTCAATGAGATGAACATCACAGGCTTCCAAATGCCGAGCAACTCACTGTGTGATGGATGCAATGGTCGGTGGGCCCTTGACCCTTCACTTGATTCACTAAAGGATGATACCTTTGACATTGACAACGATACGTTGGCCAACGCTCAAGAAGCTCCAGACCGATGGAACACCAACCCGGTGGATGATGATTCAGACGGCGACCTTCTACCAGATGGGTGGGAAGTTTACTACTCGCAGCAAGCACTGGAACTCGGACTTGTTGACAATGAAACGATCGGTGCATACGGTGCCCGTGGTGTCATGGACCCGTCCATGCCAGACAGCGACCTTGACGGTATTGATGACGGAAATGAAGACCCTGACATGGACGGACTCAATCGTTCAGGCCTCATCAAGCGATATTGCCCAGGATACAACGATACAACCAACTCCGAATGCAACATCGATCCGGATTCGCCGGACGGTCAACGTTTCTACGATAATCTAGAGAACTACACAAATTTAGAGGAAATGCAGAACGGTACAAATCCAATTACCAACGATACCGATGGTGATGATTGGAACGACGGCCCAGAAGTCTACTATCAAGACCATGATAACGATGGAATGGCTACCGGTTGGGAGTACCACTTCCAATTTGATCCGTTCGATGGTAATGACCGAATGGTTGACACCGATGGTGATGGACACGTTAACTTCTGTGAGTACAAATGGGACACCAACCCAAGAAACCCTGTATCCTATCCTGGCCAGGGTGAATTGTGCGACCCCTTCTCGGATTGATGGCTTCAGGGAGAATGCATGAATCGAACACGCAAAAGTGCCTTTCAAGCACAATGCTGTTTGCTGATTGCACTGATGTTCTGTCTGTCATTAACACCCATCTCATCAGCGAGCCATGGACCAAGTCATGGGAGCAATAACGGTCATCCCGTTGTGTTCACTTTTGACCAAGAGCAGGGTCTCAAGGTGACGGATACGTTGGAAATATCGGGTGAATCCCTTTTTCAATTAAAAAATACTGAATGGAACCTCTACAATCTACTGGACGGACTAGAACTACTGTCGCACGGTGAATTCCTAACGGCTGTTTTTCCAACAGCCGAAGGGTATTCTTGGAACTTATCGGTCAACGTTTCCGGTTATGATTGCACGTGTGTTATGGAAATTTCAGTTCCCGATCCCGATGGAGGGACACACGTCCACCCATTGTTCGTTTACATAGGTTCAGTCAACCACGAACCTGTCCTATTGCCGGCAAACTTTCAACACCAATTCCGTTCGGTGATGAATGTATCTTTGCTGGATTCCAGCCAAGGGGAAATGTCTTCTCAGGTAGACGCTCAGTCAAGTGTACCCTTCAATCTTCTTCAAGACCGAAATCTTGAGTTCAGTCTCATTACGCCAAGCGGTAATTTGAATGGGACCACACTCAAAGCCAATGTTTGCCAGGCACCGTATGGAGTATGCTTGGATGAAGGGAATACCATGACCCTTCCTTCGGAATTTCAAGACGATACAGTATCTGTTCAACTCAATTCCTCATTGGTCAACAATGAGGAAGGTATCTGGAAGTTTTCATTTTTTGCCCAGGATAACCTGTTACGTACCTCTCCTGAGCAAACTATGTTCTTTATCCATGATGCAACACCTCCATCTTTGAAAATCAATATGGATTCCTCGGCAGGCGAGTCTGAACAATTATCTGTATTTTCAGAAACGATTGACGGATATACAGGGGCGGGAATTCAAGAAACATGGACCATTACGCTACCAAACGGGTCAATTCGAGCTCCGTTCACGGATGAACTCATTGATTCCAGCCATCTTATCCTTAACTTCAGTCTATCCGGTGAATATACGTTGGAATTAACCGGGAGGGATAAAGCGGGGAACATGAATTCGACAAAGATTCAATTCAGCATCTTCAATCAACCACCCGTTGCAGTCATTTCTATTGATGGTCTAACGGCTACAAATAATCAGATGGTTCAGATGACCGAGCGTGGAAATTGGACCATCCAAGGAACGGACAGCTACGACAATGAAGCCATTGATTACTTGTGGATTATTGACTCTTCGACCTCAATTCGTGGAGTGGAGTCGCTTTCATTTGAGGATTTTAAATCACCAGGCACGTATTCGATTGAACTCATCGTTTTCGATGATGACGGGTCGACGAACTCCACCCAAATTCTGTTGGAAATTCAATCTGAGGATCGTGTGGCTTCTTCGGGACCGGACATGGCTGTAGTCGCTCTTGTAGGTCTGGTTTTATTTGGAGCAATTTGCTTGATTACATACCTCGTTTTCCGAAGAGATGAAACGGTATCATTACCAAAATGGTCTGCTTCCAACCCGGTTGAATCATCCCCGGCAGAAGTGGTGGATGAAGGTTTGAATGATGCAACGATTGAAGAAGCCTCGGCTCTTGGATGAGTCATGTTCGCTGATGCAATGGACCGGTTGCCCCCTCAGCCCGCACCAACACCGTTAGCAGAATACAAGCAACGGCAGGACCGACTAACTTCGCAGTTTAAGAAGGACGACTTGTTCATTCTTGCTGCACCACAAGAAGCAGTCCATTCGAACGATGTCCACTACCGGTTCAGAACTTCAAGCGATATCCTCTATCTTACAGGGTGGTTTGACCCAGAGGCATCGGTAGTTCTTCGATTCGATGAAGGAACTTGGAAAACATGTTTGTTTGTCCAACCCAAGGATACCCTCAAGGAAATTTGGGAGGGACGTCGGCCTGGTGTTGAAGGGGCTCTTGCTCACTACGCTGTTGATGAGGCTTATCCCAGTTCTGAATTGGAAGAATGCCTCAGTGCTTGGTTCCCCGAATGCAAACGAGTGTTTCATCGTGGAGGCATCAATGTTCACCTCGACGCACTGGTAGATTCGGCAATCCTTCGTCGAGATCGAGCTCGCCAGCACTTTGGAACCGGCCCCTTTGTTGTTCAAGACCCTGCCTCGCTCCTTGCGGAATTGCGATTGCGTAAATCAGCATCTGAAATTGAACAAATGAAGTACGCCAGTGAAGTAGCAAGCCTCGCCCATGAACTCGCCATGAGGCACAGCAAAAATGGCGTTAATGAAGGTCAATTACAAGCCATCATTGAGGGATTCTTCTCCTATGCAGGAGCCTCTGGGTGGGCCTACCCATCCATCGTAGGTTGCGGTGAAAATGCTACAATTCTTCATTATACGGTGAACAACGACGAATGTCGAGATGGAGAGGTCATTCTGATTGATGCTGGGGCCGAATACCGCGGTTATGCCAGCGATATTACTCGTTCTTGGCCCATTTCAGGAACGTTTACAGAGGCACAAACCGAAATATACAGTCTTGTTCTCAAATCCCAAGAAGCTGCTATTGCTGCTTGTAAAGTTGGAAATGCATACACCGCCCCTCACGACGAAGCACGCCGGGTCCTGGCCGAAGGACTGATTGAACTTGGTATCATCTCGCAGACCATCGACGAGGCTCTGGACCCAACAGATGGGGAACTTCGCAACTGGTACATGCACAACACCAGTCACTGGATTGGACTTGATGTTCATGATGTTGGAGTGTACAAACCAGGCGGTACTCCAAGAACCCTTGAGTCCGGGATGTGTCTTACAGTTGAGCCGGGATTGTATTTCGGTGCTTGGCGACCTGACGTCGATTGTCCAAAACGATATGCAAACATCGGCATTCGAATTGAAGACGATGTCTTGGTAACTGAAACTGGACCGGTTGTATTGACCGAAGCATGTCCGAAAACAGTAGACGACATACAATCCATCGTCGGTCAACCTTTGTCGTGAGGGGATTCTATGAACTGGTCGGTGGTACTGGAGCGGCAGCAGGATTGGACACCTGCGAATGCTAACCAACTCCGTTTAACAGAAGAAGAAGCAACGTTGCTCTATGAGACTGCACCGTTGCATGCTCTTATGCAGGCAGCTCACCGACGAAGACTAGCGATGCATCCTGAAGGGAAGGTCACGTATCTCATCGACCGTAATATCAACTACACGAATGTCTGTACAATCAATTGTCAATTTTGTTCATTCTATCGACCGCCTGATCACGAAGAAACCTACACTCAAACCTTTGAAGAAATCTCCAATCGCATTATCGAACTTGAAGCCATTGGTGGAGTTCGTATCCTAATGCAAGGAGGAGTCAATCCAGATTTGCCTTTCAAATGGTACACAGACCTGATTGCTCACTTGTGCAAACAACACCCGACCGTTCATTTGGATTGCTTTAGTCCTATTGAAATTGAAGGCATTGCCGAGGTATCAGAGATGTCTACGCTCGAAGTTCTTACACTCTTGAAAAAAGCTGGAATGCACGGTCTTCCTGGCGGTGGGGCAGAAATGTTGGTTGAAAATGTTCGTAGCGATGTTTCCCCCAAAAAAGGACATCCTTCAAATTGGTTAAGGGTCATGGAGGAAGCCCAATCGTTGGGACTCACCACCAGTGCAACAAACGTCATAGGGTTTGGAGAATCAATGGCTCAGCGCGTTGAACACATGGCCCGAATTCGAGAACTCCAGGATGCTTCATTGCAACACTATGGGAAAGGGTTCACTTCGTTTATTGCGTGGCCAGTTCAACTGGAGACAAACACCTTTGGAAAGCGCAACAAGGGCCAAAACAAACACACCCTTGGTGCAGGATCAACTGAATACCTTCGCCACATTGCGATTTCCCGACTTTATCTGGATAGCATCGAACACATCCAAGCATCGTGGCCCACCATGGGTCTCGCAATTTCACAAATGGCCTTACTTGGAGGAGCTGACGATGCTGGTTCAACAATGATGGAAGAAAATGTTGTATCGGCATCTGGAACAAAGAAATTGGAAGCCTCCGAAATTGAACTTCAAGACTCCATCCGGAGAGCAGGCTTTATCCCACAACGTAGAGACAGTGACTATCTGGCGTTGAATACGACCCTTGTTGCCGTGGATCCCAACGTGATGGCAGCACCCACACCTGATGCATCTAAGATGTCGTAGGTCCGTAGTATACGACCCATATCACGGCACGAATGTTTCGTTGACCGTTACCAACACCGTCTGACGGCACGTATTCTTGGCCGTTGTAATAGCCCCTGTAGACCAAGTGGTTGTTGTTATCTGTACTGTTGTCCACCCAGTCGGTAATGTCGTATGTCCATTGTTTCACGTCTTGACCGGCACACCATCCTGCCCTTCCAAATGGCCATGAGCCAAATTGGTTCGCGACTACACCGTTACGAACCTCATTTTCACAACCTTCGTTACTGTAAACGATAGGATGCCATTCATGAATTTGGTTTGACCCCATCGTGTAGTAATGTTGATGGTCACAGAATTCGGCACAATTAGCGTTATCCTTTCCAAAACCATGGCCAGTGATGGTGGCTACGATTTCCACTTTTGTCGCCCAAGAAGGCGTGGTGAAATTGAGCTGTCGGTCGTATCTGGACTCGTTGTTATAGGTCCCGTCAAACTGCCCGCCACTGAATGCATAGGTTGCATTGATTGCCCGTTCGCCGCTTCCCCAATTACTGAACAGGAAGGTAACGGTCAAGTCCCCTTTATTTGCTCCTCCGTACTTGAAACGACGTTCTTCTCCATCGTTAATCATGAACAAATATGGAGAAATATCAGTGAGCCATTGTCCTTCTCGGCCATAGGTAGTGATCCACCTCATGATTTCTGTGTTGCACTTTGATGAATTGCTTGCATCGCAAATGTAGAGGTTTGCTAAATAATCCCATTCGTGACATCCTCCATAACTTTGGTCAGAGTTTTGGTATCGATTCTTCCGTTCATAACAAGCATGTTCGTGATACACTTCCAACGTGTCATAGGTCGAAATATCATCTGGTAAATCAAAGGTAGAATTCGTAAAAGAAGAGAATCCTCCACCCCAGCCACCGGTATGGCGTTGAAAATCAAGGACATCAATGGCGTGAACACCCGGGTCTTGTTCACGGATTTTCACAGGGAATTCTGCGACCCATTGATTGGGCTCATGGGACAGATGAAACGGGTCATTTGATTGAGATGTCCATGCATACAGGGACCCCGTTTCCCGGGAGAGTTGAAATCTGTCAATTCCCATGAAAAACGGGTTGTTAAATGATGAAATCATTTGGCCCAAGCCACCTCCAAGATTGCTTGCATCAACGTCGATGTAGTGTATTCTGTCGTTCCATTGTTCTTCTTCGGTTGCAGTTAGGCCTGCAAGAACACTGCTGCGCTGTTGAATGACATCATTGTGATATGAGTTGTCGAATGAACCATAGAAAAGGTGCATGTTTTCAGGCAGATTGCGGATGAACTTTCCTGGGTTTTGACCCCACGTCGCTGAATTTGAAGACCCGCTTGAATCGGTATACTTGAACATGAACATGTACACATCTTGCCCGCTCCATTCGTTTTGGAAACTGTATGTTCCGCTTAATGTAGGAAATGAAAAGTTAGGGACGGTTTGCATCGGTCCGCTCAAGGCCGATGCACTGGTCCAATTCACTGGAATTTGAACGACCGCACACCCGAGTGTATCGACGGTCCAGCGTTCGGGGGATTGCGGGCAGAGGTCAACGTTTGCAAACACTCCGTCTCCATCAAGGTCAGCACATCCGACCGTGTTAACATTCAAGCCGGACGGGGTTCCCTCGCATTGGTCGGCTTCATCGTTAATCCCGTCTTGATCTGTATCTCGCTGAACTGCAGCACATCCCACTTCGTTTACCGTTGTAGAATTAAGAGGAGTTTGCGGGCACAAATCCAATGTTGCACCGGTTGAATTCACATCGTTAACGCCATCGTTATCATCGTCGGTGTCCTCTGTAGAATCATTGCATCCGTCTTGGTCCCAGTCGGAGGTTGAATTTGTCTGCCAGAGAATGGTACCTTTGGGACACTGGTCGTTGATATCAACAAAGTCATCGTTGTCATCATTATCATCTTCGTCGAGGTCAGAACATCCATCTCCGTCCCAATCACTGTAATCATTTGATGACCATCCAAGCAGTCCAACGGGACACCGATCGTCGGCGTCCAATACACCGTCTCCATCGTCATCCATGTCTTCATCAGCATCATGGCATCCATCGGAATCATAATCTGCGCTAGGTGTACTCAACCAGCCATAGGAACCAGGGCATTGATCATGGGCGTCAAGGATTCCATCGTTGTCATCATCTTCGTCTTCACTGCTGTCTTTGCATCCATCACGGTCACCATCTGTCGCCTCGTTTGACACCCATCCCTCATCTTTTCCAATTCCTTGTGGGCAGTTGTCGTCAACCGTTGGTATTCCATCTCCATCCTCGTCATCCCCAGCTCCTTCAATCACGACCTGAGTCACGAATGTGTCACTCAGTTGGGTGAATTGACCGCAGATCGCATGGGTTGTTATCGTGAGAGTTTCAGTTGAATCAGTAAAGTCCATGAGTTTCTTCCAGGTAAAATCAGGAGTCAATCCCAAAGAACCTGTAGTGCCGTCATTGATGGTGTAGGTTAGCAAACAGGTTGTAGGGCTGTCATGTTCAACTGAACCCTCAAACCATAGTACATCGGGTTGTTCCAATACAATACGGGCTGGAGCCGTAATGATCGGAGCCTCTTCAACTGGCTCAATGACTTCAAGAAGGTGAACAAGAGATTCAATTTCCGGTACCATTGAACTTTCTCCAATGTTGGCGAATGTTAACCGAATAATATAATCACCAACAGATTCAGTGGGGAAGGATAACTTGTACCCGTCTGTTTGTTGAACCCATGTGAGTTCTTGGACGGAGGAGAATGTCGGAGAAAGAACAGATGGCGTGACATCAAACTCACCAGCACCGATTCGTTCTACATTAACGAGAAAGGTGGCGACCTCTCCCATGGTTATGGTAGCGGGTGCAAGTGCCCATGATGCCTTGATTTCGTAGGTATTGATGACCTCTTCCTCAATGATTGGTTCGGGTTCTGCTCCACTTAGGCATCCCGAGATCAACATCAGTGATACAAAAAATATGGCGGATAGACGGTGCTTGTCCATGACGCTTGGAGTGCCTTTCCGTCCATCAATGTGTTGATGAAATGACGTCGGACTCAGAACGCCCATCATGCAACGGTAGGGTTCTCAAATTCAATTCGGTCGAGGAATGATGAGCAACCTTCAATGGTTGCACCCACAACAATGCCCCACCTTTTTCACGCTCAATACGAACGATACATTCCCAATGGATTCGGAGCAATGGACTGCTGACCGTTCCTGGCCAAAACGGTTCAGGAGGGGACAATTCAATGGTTTCCCCCTCCTTCCAACGTTGAACGCTTCCTTGAGCCATGATTCGCATTGGGCGTAGGTAAAGGCCACCCTTCACTTGTTGCAACTCCATGGGGGCGTCTTCACCACCTGCAGTGCCATCGTCAAGTCCTGCTTCCCAATGATGAGGGAGTTCTGTTGAGAGTCCAGGTGGTGGTTGACGTAGCGTACTACGACCAAGGGTTTCGAGCAACGATTCACGGGCGGGTGGGAGGATCCCAACGCGCCAGGTGACATCTGCATGTCTCCATCCAGCATCCCATTCTGGAAATTTGAGGTCAATTGACAACTGTTCATTTGAAACGCTGGTCTTCATAAACTGGATGTCAGGAAATTCTAAATTACGCCGAAGAAATGTGTTTTGTCGTCGGAGTTCAATTAGATTTGCGAGAACACGAATGAGGAGGGGTGCAAAAAGAAGCGGTACAACCACTGTTGCGAGAATTGGATAATCAAGCAGCCCCCAACGTACACTTTCCAATCCATAGACAGGTACGCCAAAGAACATCAAAAGTGGTGAAATTGTGAGGTAAGCAAGACTCAACAGGAGAACTATGACGACGGAGTTGATGAATCTCCTCAAAATGTTGTGGATCGGATTGGGGATCAAGTACCATCCTCTACGTTGTCGTTTTACGATTCTTGGAAACTTATTAGATTCCAACCAAGGTTCATCTTGCACGGCGCTAAGAATTTCATCTTCGTATCTGTATCGTCGTTCAATCATCCATGAATCTTCCTCACCCAATTTGAACGTTGGACAGTGTGAATGGAGTTCCTCTAACGCAAGGTCCTTGCTATCAAACGACCCTATGGTGACGAGATGTTCGGCTATTGGAAGCGCTTCAGGGCGCCATCGGTTCGGCTCAAATGGAGGGTATCTGATGCGTTGCTCTTCGATCAAATCAGACACAACAACACCTCAAGAAAGCAATAATTTAACACCAGCACGCAGGGCTAATTTACGAAATGCTGGGACGTTTTTTAGTAGGGCCATACCGAGGGGAACAGGTTTTTCGATATCACCGATTTCATTGATGAGTTGCAATGTATCGGGGTGCGAAAAGTTAGCAAAATGCTTGTCCAATGCATCATCTGTGCAATCGCTAACCAACAAATTACGTAGCGCTCGTGCTCGGTCCTGTTCCTTTTTCATAGCGTCCCAAGATTTCTTGGTGATGCTTCGAAGATGAGCCTGGGAAAGGTTATCCTCTTGAATGGCTTTTGTGAGTGGCTGAAGAATGGATTGAATCTGGTGGAACCCAGGGCCTATTCCCCCACCTGTCGTAGGTTTGGCCATTCCTGCTGCATCTCCCAGTAGGATCACTCGGTCTTTGACAGGCTTCTTCACCATTCCAGAGGGCACTGGCCCACAATATCTTGCAACTTCTTTAACATCTTCAAAACGTTCCTTCCATAAGGGGTGATGGAGCAAATCATCGTAACACGATTCAATGCTCCGTCCTGCAAGATGTTTAGCAGTTGACCATATACCGATTCTATGGGTTCCAAATCCTGAAGGGATAACCCATGCAAAAAATCCCGGTGCGATCTCTGAACCGCTGTACATTTCGAGCCATCGATCTCGGCCCTTGTAACCAACAACTTCGGTTTGGAAACCTATCATCAGTTCCTTGGGGTGGCCCATCTTGAACGTTCGTCTGGTCCAACTGTGGGCTCCGTCTGCCCCAATGAGCAATTTTGTGCGTATTTGGTGAAGCGTTCCATTTCTCTTGACTTGAAGTTGGCAGTGGGTTGGGAATACCTCAACGGCTGTCGGAACTGTATTGACCCATATATGGGCGCCAGCTTCGATTCCTTGTTGAACAACGGCTTGATCAAATCGCTTTCGGCATACAACGTATGTTCGTAGCGTTCCTTCTGTTCCTACGGGTACCAAAGTACCACTTGGTCCGTGGATTAAGGCACCATCCACTTCTTCAAGTACGGTTTCATGAACACCAACGGCATTCATCGCTGACGGTGTGACGAGACCGGCGCATTGGAATGGACGACCGATTTCATTGTGTTCTTCGATCATCAGAACGCGCAATCCTTCACCGGCGAGTAAGGTTGCTGCTCGTCCTCCGATTGGTCCAGCACCCACGATGACAACATCGAACTGGTGCTCTTCCATGGTGAATTGTCATCGCGCCCCTCGCTTGAATCTTACCACAGGATTGTGTGGATTGGTTCACTTTTTAGCGAATTTATAAGCAACCGTTTCATTTTTCCTCAGATAGAGGATTGATGTGAATGGGTTGCCCGTTTTCTTGGAGATGAAGTCTTCAAAGGGACCTACTTCTTTCGCTTCCACCAGTGTTTTAGCTTCTTCTCGAGAGATGTCCCGCTTCGACATAGCCCGCAAGATGTGAATTTTGCACTGTGTACTGGAATCTTCCGTAGTATAGTGTGTTTCGGTTTCAACGATGTTGGCCTTGTGCTTTGGACAGATGCCTACAACACCAGGGACGATTTCGAATTTCTTGGCATCAGCAGGTGCACCGCGAGGTGGGAAGTCAAAGGCCACACGATTTTTCTGAAGAACCAAGAAGGCACTGAACGGTCGATTACGTTTTGATGTAAAATCATCCAGAAGTTCTGACTTTCCGTTTTTGAATATGGTGAGTGCTTCTTCTTGCGAGATTGGTCGCTTGCACATTTCCTTTTGAAGTCCTCTGAAGGAACACTCGTCGTGGTCACATGCATAGTTAAGTTCCGTGACCCGAATGGTCCCGTGGTCACATACTGGACACGGGCAAAGTTCAGCATCGCTAGAACTTGAAGTTGATTCACCGCTTCCTTTGGATGCAACTCTGCCATCATTCTTCAGTTCCACCGTGGTTTCGTAGCCCTCGCCTCTTTGACTGAAAAATCCGTGGAGGTCTTCCAATTTCTTATCAGAAAGAAGTCTTGAAGCAGTTGTGCGGTCAAACCAGCGACCGGATGTGTCCTTCCAGAATACGAAAGCACACCCTTTGTCCCGCCCTTCATTCTGTTCGCATTGGTATGCTAGGGTGTTCTCCAATACATTCCCCTGGCAGGCTGGGCACTGCCCCACTGGTTCTTCTGAGAGGTAGAGTGTGGAACGGTCATGGTCACGAATTTTTTCAACCATCTCTCGGGTACGGTCAACGATTTTATCCATGTAAATGGTCATGGGTTCTTGTCCACGTTGAACCGCAATAAGTGAGGCTTCCATCTCTCCTGTGAGTTCTGGAGAAGTGATCCACTCGACGGGTATTCTTCGCAAGACGTCAATCATACGGATACCATGGGAGGCGGCACTGATGGTTCCATTACGAGAGCGACGAATGTAATTTCGGTCGATCAGTTTCTCAATGGTATCTGCTCGTGTTGCAGGTGTTCCAAGCCCCTTTTCTTTCATCGCATCAGCGAGTTCATCGTCTTCAATATGCTTGCCTGCATGCTCCATAAGTTGCAGGAGACTTGCTTCCTTGAGTCTGTTTTTAGGCTTAGATTTTTCTTCAGAAAATTCGTGTGAATCCAATGTTGTAACGCACGGGTTTCCCGGTAGGTTGCCCCAGCCATCCGGCACGTTGTTCTTCTTTGAAACCACATTTCTCCATCCAGGAACTTCAAGCGTTTCAACTTCCTTATGGAACACATGTCCAGCAAGCTCTGCTGTACGCTTAGTAACCTTCCATTCAGACGGTGGGTGCCACGATGCGAGGAAGTTCCTCACGATCAAATCATAGAGTTTCAAATGGTCTCCAGACAAGGATGCGGATGGCTCCTGGCCAGTTGGTATGATGGCGTAGTGGTCGCTCACTTTGCTGTTGTTGTAATTCCGGCCAGCATTCTTCAGACCGTCTTTCGCCAATCGCTTGGTATGAGGTGAATAGGCCGTTTGCGCAGACAGTTTGTCAAGGGTTTTCGCAACCGTTTCATGCATGTCTTCTGGAAGGTAGCGAGAGTCTGTTCGAGGGTAGGTCGTCAATTTGAACTTATCATACAAATCTTGAGCAACGCCCAACGTTCGCTTTGCCGACCACGACCACAAACCGTTAGCACGCTTCTGGAGGTTGGTTAGGTCAAAATTGAGAGGGGGTTGTTCTTTCTTGGTCCTGTCCTCTTCTGACGTGTTCACGGAGGCCCCCGATGCGAGTGCCTTCTCGATTTCTGCTTTCTCAGAGGCTTCGGTTATGCGGTGAGCTTTCTTTTCAGGTTGGAGTGGGTCATCTTTGTGTCCGTTTCGTTCCCATCGTGCAGTCCACGTCGCATCACCGGCACTGAAGGTTCCACTCAGTTGCCAGAATGGCATTGGGATGTGGGAGAGAACCTTGAGTTCATGGTCAACAATGAGGGCAAGGGTTGCGGTTTGCACTCGTCCGAGGGAATTGGGTGCCTTTTCGCTCTTTTTACGAGGAAGGTAGGTATTGGCGACACGGGAACCGTTCATTCCAATGATCCAATCTGCATAACTACGGGAATATGCGGCATCGCTGAGCGCTTGGTATTCCGCACCCGGTTTCCGATTTTCAAAAGCGGTGTTCATGGCGTCATACGTCATTGATTGCATCCACATTCGTGACACTGGGGTTTTGACCTTGGAATGTTGGACAATCGTCCGGAAAATCAACTCCCCTTCCCGTGCAGCATCACAGGCGTTAACAATCTCTGTGACGGATTTATTCTTGATCAATTTCATGATGGCCGAAAGTTGAGACCGGCTTCGACCGCCGATTGGCTTGTACTCAAACGATTCTGGGACGTATGGAAGGCGGTCGATGGTCTTTCGCCAATCTTTGAACGCAGCATCGTAGTCGTCCATGTATTTGAGTTGGAGCAGGTGACCGATGGCCCATGTGATGATGATATCATCACTTTCCCAGTGTGTGTCTGTCTTTTTACCGACCCCGAGTACGTTGGCTAAGTCTTGTGCAACACTTGGCTTCTCGGCAATGATGACAATAGACATATGGAATAGGGCCGCCGACGACCATACTTGAACCCTCCTTTACCATTTCAATGGCTGCTTTCACGTGCATGAAATGATACATTTCATCACTGGTTTGTAATCAAGATTCCAGATTCATTCGCTTTCGGCTAGCGGTTTCATCCCACGCTTCTTCAGCACCGGGCCCGCCGCATCCAAGGCACCCGGGATAGCCCGCTTCCAACAAATCATGCATGGTTTGAATCAGTGTTTCCATGAGTGCACTTGCAGCATGAGGAATCCACAATGTCTCCGGGTATTGTGTCATGTTCTCGAGTCCGCAATACATCTTGGGGTTTGGTTCGGATTGAACACGAGGTGTGATCATGACGACGTCCTGCTCAACATTGGCTACCATCGGGAACTGTTGTCGTGCAGCCATAGAATCCCCCATTTTGAGAACAAGTTCCCGCAATGCGTCATGGAATTCTTTTGGCGCCATTATGGAGGCAACATCCTCTCTCAGCATCATCCTGGCCGCTTCTTGAACAGCAGGCCATGCTGGGTCGGTGATTCGCATGATTTGGTCCAATAAGAGGCAAGTCTTGAAAGATGGTGTCCTTGAGTCCCCAACATGGGCGTGTTCTACCGTTGGTTTGGGCGACCACTGCTCAAATTCCAAGATTCCGAACGGGCTCACCTCCGGAGCCTCAAGTTGCTGAGACTCTTTTCGAATAACCCACTGACTCGTTCTGCACTTCGTTTAGCGTATAAACCGCGTAAAACCGTTCCAGTTGAGGTGTTTGGGACTGTTTATTCCCATCCCTTTGGACTGGCGGCAGGTATGGACAAGAATGCTATTGCGTTGCGTGGCTGGGAGTCCACAGGTCTTGCGTTCATCGAGATTGGCGGCGTAACACAACACCGTCAAGAAGGAAATCCAAAACCAAGAATGTTCCGTGCGGACGCCACACAAGCTCTCGTTAACAGAATGGGTTTCAATAACGAAGGTTCAGAACAAATCTCCATTAATTTAGCCCAACACTTCGCCAAATATGGTGCTCCAAAGGTCCCTCTATGGGTCAATCTTGGTAAGTCCAAAATCACACCACTGGATGAGGCCCATGAGGATTATGGAGCAACAATGCGTGCGCTTTGGGATTATACAGACGTCTTTGTTGTCAACGTTTCCTCTCCTAATACGCCCAATCTCCGAGAACTTCAAAACGATGAAGGTTTGATGCGTATTTTGGAGTCCTGTCACATCGTCAACCAGGACTTAGCACCTGCAGGGACAGAGAAACCAATTCTTGTCAAGGTGGCGCCTGATTTAACCGACCAACAACTCGAGCATGTCGTCATAACTGCACGTTCGAGTGGGGCAGCCGGAATCGTTCTTTCAAACACTACGCTGGTCCGGCCAGAGGGTAAATCAGCCAAGGAAGATTCAATTTTTGCTGAGACTGGAGGTTTGAGTGGCCGGCCGTTAATGAACCGTTCAACCGAGATGATCCGTATTGTGAGCAAAATGACAAAGGGTGAATGGCCCATTGTTGGAGTTGGAGGCGTCATGTCTGCAGACGATGCATGGGAGAAAATTAGAGCAGGGGCTTCTTTGGTTCAAGCATACAGTGGATTTGTTTTTGAGGGACCATCATTAACAAAATCCGTCGTTCATGGAATCCATAAACATCTTGTCCTGCAAGAGTTTTCAACGGTGAACGAAGCGGTGGGATCTGGAACAAGGTCACTTTGAAAGGGTTTCTAAGGGAGATAGAGGTGAAAGATACATGTGGTCAAGGCGAACCCGAATTATGGCCGTTGGAGCCATTGTGACCTTGGGTCTGCTCGCCACCGTACTCGTCCAAGCCCCTGTTCCGACCCGAACCGTTGACGAGATTATGGTTGATCCTGATTCTCACGTCGGTGATGAAGTCGCAGTTCGTGGAGAAGTACTCGATGGCAGTATCGATAACGGTACGATGGTATTTACTTTGGAGGGTGATTCATACACGCTCCAGATACGATACACGGATGCTGCTGTTTCAAACGGTTTAGGAGATAATCGTACGGTCTATGCTGAAGGAGTACTCTTGTTTGAGGATGGAACCTACGTCTTAGATGCCAGCACGATTAAGACTTCATGCCCTTCCAAATATGAAGAGGAAGCAGATTTGGAATAATCTTCTCTGACGCTGATTTCATATAGGCTGGGCAGCAGGGCCCGATGGGATAGGTGGGGAGCTCGGCGTACCCTGTACCACAAAGCGTCGTTATGGTGGACTGAACGCCTTGGGGCGGCGAGAGCGGCTTTGAGGTTCCCGTAGGCGGACGTTGATGTCTCGCCCCCACATGACTCGGGTGTCATGAACCGTATCCGGAAGGAAACGGGAACTGAATAACCGGGGGATTAGGTCAGGCCGGGAACGGAGCAGCCCTACCCGGAGCCATGGGTGCTGTGGGGTGCCGGGATGGAGGAAGCTTGCGGACTTGGCCTCGTTGAACGAGCGTCCACCCTAGGCACTCCCACTCATATGTCAAACACGACATCACAGTACCAGCCAGGTCCTTGAAACTCTGGTACATCTGGATCAGGTGGTTGAAGGATTGCTCCCTCAGCCACTCGCTCTACTGCAAGTTTGTGTGTTGTGACGGCCTTAATTTCCAACTCTCGTTCAATGAGGTCGGCTTGCACCCATGTGACTTGGACGATTGCCGTAAGTCCAGAATCATGTTGTTCAATCTTTACAGCGCCATCAAGAAACCATTGATTGTGTATCTCTTGTCGATAAAGGACTTCTTCTAACCATGTCACCAATAGCATGCTTTTGTCATGGGGTGAGTGCTTGCATTGAATTTGCCATTCACCATAATGGCGAATCTGATTTGGTGCTGCAATATTTCCTTCTGGTGAGGCCAATAAGGTCTGTACTCCTAATGCCGATTCTATGAGTAGAGATTCGTAGGATGGGGCAAATGCTCTCAGGGCAACATCAGCAGTCGTTGGCCATGGCCATGCACTCACGAAACCACCTCAGCGTTTGGATACCTGTAAATTCCAAACTTGTTCACCAATTCGATGGATTAAATCCTCTCGACTTAGTACGAACGAGTCGGTTCGTTCAGCTGCAAGAATACATTCACACGCTGCATTTGCGAGCAAGGCAGTAGATTGCACGTCAAGGTTTCTTGATAATGAGAATGCAATGGCTACAGCAGCCGCATCAATGAGTCCAATCATCTGCCTTAAATCTACAAGTCCGCAAGGTGCATGAACGGTATCGTAGTCCCTGGAGTATATGGTGACTCCAGCCTCACCCGACAAGACAACGACGTGATTCCAATTGTACTGTTGAATCAATTTTTCAGCAGCTTCAGCACCAGTTGATGCTCCAACTCTGCGGCGCATAAGTTCCAGACCTTGATGTTGAAACAAAATCCAATCCACGCCTTCAGTGCGATGCAACCCCGTAAGTTTAGGGTCTGCAATCACAGGCAATCCCATCTCTTTGGCTTTAGAAAACAGTAGTTCTGACCCTTGGTCCGTGACGACGCCTTGACCATAATCAGAAACAATGAGTGCAGACGCACCCTCCAAATCTGTTACAGCCTGCTCGTAGAGAGCCTCTGACGCATCAAGAGGTACCGGAGCGTCTTCTTCAATATCCCAACGAAGGAGAAGTTGTTCTTCCTGAATGAGACTTTCTCTTGATGCCAGCATGCGTGTTTTCACCGTTGTGATTCGGTCTTCAATGATGGCAATACCATCGGTGGAAACACCTTCTGCCTCCAGCAATTCAATAATGCTCAGCCCTGCTGAATCGTCACCAACGACACCGAAGAGATGGCTTGTCATACCCATGGACTTCAGTCCCCTTGCAACGTGCGCCGCAGCACCGACGTCCTCTTCTCTGGATGTTTCTCTCAATACGGGGACTGGGGCACGTGAATTGAGGTTATTCGCATAGCCGTGAATGTAGCAATCCATCATCACGTCGCCGATTAGAACAATCTTTGCATCATCGTCAGAACGCAAGTGTCCTTTGAGGTCCGATAGTACATCGTGGAGCCTCGCTTCTTCATCAGTCATTCCCATAGCATTCACTCCAAGCGATTATTGTCCTTTCAAATCCTTCATGATTTGGTCGTGTTCAGATTCTGATATGTTCAATTGGTTTCTCAATGTTAGAAGAATGGCATGCTCGTCCATCGTGATGATTTTATCCTTATATGCTGTTTTTACGGCTTCAGCATAGGTTGGGTAGTGTTCTGAAACAACGGGCATGTTTCGGGCTCGATCCAATAATGAGTTATGGGTGACGGAATCAATTCCAAATGCAATTCGAAAGGTGTCAAGCAATGCGACTTCTTCCGACATTATTTCTCCGTCATCAAGGGCCTGTAAGATCATGTCAAAGTAGACTTCTTCAGGTGGTGGGATTTTGAGTTGTTTCCTTGCCTCGTTCGAAAGTCTGCGGGCACGCTCTGGATGCATCCCTAAGAATTCTACGACTTCATTGAGCAATGATTGTTCATCCCTGGTGATTTTTCCGTCTTCCCACGCCCTTGCAAACATTCGGCGAACCAATTCTTCTCCATATTGAGCATCCAGAGAGGCCATGCCTTCTGGGTTGGATACGGGGGATACGAGGGCATCTTGAAAGAAGTTCATTCCTTCATCAACATGAGAAAGCAATTCAAGAAGAGGCGATGTTGTATCCCACAATGAGCCGAGTTTCACCTCTTGTGACTCATGAGTCACGATCTTGTGAAGGAACTGTTCCCGAAGTTCTTCTGCCCGTTGAGTTCCAGTGTCGGTGAGCGTGTAGACACGTTTACGTTGTTTGCCACCCGGTATGTGACGCTGTTCTACATTGAGAAGCCCATTTTTTTCCATTCGTTTTAGGGTTCTGGGAATATGCTTTCGTTGGACATGAACAGCAGCAGAGATTCCTGCTTGTGTCAGAACCGCTGGGGCTTCCCAGCCTCCACTGGGCAACCGTTGATTGAGCAAATGTAAGAGCGAACGTTGTTCGGTCGTGAGGGTTCCTAAGTAGCCATCAACCATCTTCTCACCCCGCTTGTTTTTGCTCACGCGGTTGTAGCACATAGGACAATCGGTTCTAGGCGACGAAATCAAATGGAGGCAGTCGGTGGGATAATCATGGGGCGTGGGGAACGGACATACACGCCAAGGGTTCGTACTACCCGTCCATTGGGTTCGTCGTTGTCAGCCAATGCCCCACCTGCGAAACCTCACCCTCGTCCAACCGCTATGGATGGGCTATGGTACCTACCGTCTCCACTTGCTCAACGACTTCATCAAAAAAGTGCCCTGGGCCAATTGACCAAAGACGGAGGAATCCTTCTCTCTGTTGAAGAGGTGATGTTTTCACATTGGTACCGACATGTACCTCTTCCAGGGGACGGTGATTGGCTCGGTGAACAACTTGCTGCTGACCCATCTGTTTTGTCCCGTGTCATTGTTATGGATGTGATGAGAAACGGAGGAGAACTCGTTGTACCTGTATCGCACCTTAAGGACCGATATTCAAACCTCCATCCCGCTACATGGGCCGTGCGTTGGCAGCGTCATGAATCTTGGAAGAAACATGATGGTTTTAGCCAAATTCGATTTCAAAGAACACATGATGTAATCAACTGGGATGAACTTCAGAATTGGGTTGAAACCGTTATTTCTCAGGGGCATCGGCCAGAATTGTGCGTCATGGATGACGAATTGGATCTCACGGTATACATGCTGTCCCATGAGTTACCAGTGGGTGATCAACGAATTCCCCTTGATTTAGATAAAGAGGAAAACCATCAGCTCGAACGCCTTCTCAACCAAGCAGTTGCTATTGAAGGAGGCCATTTCATCTCAGACGATTTGAAATGGGTGTTGCCTGCATTTGGGATTCCACATCTTTCAGGAAGGTACCTACGTGAAGAAGAATACATGTTTCTCGCACATAAGGACCCTTCAGATTCATTGTATCAACATCTCGCTGGACAACGTTTACTGCTACGGCCAGGGTTCAAATATGGCTGCAAATGGCGAGTTTATGAAACCGAAATCAACACTGAGCACGCACCGTGGCTTGTACAACCTGTTGGTATGGCTGCTGAGACTTGGGAAGGTGTATGCCTTTCCGTTCGACTCGCGGAAGGCGTGAATAAGCGGTGGCTTTGTGCAATCCCTGACGAAGCAACTTGGAGTTTCCTCAACATCCGTCGTTCAATCGGAATATGAATCGCTGATTTGGTCGATTGGCCTTCCCCACGGGTCAAGGGTTTCGGATGCAACAATTCTTTCTTGATTCTGTTCAGCCTCCAATGGTGCTGGCTCTTTTGGTTGTCCAGAGGGACGTTTTGGACGCAGCCCCAAGGTGAGATAGATTCCGATCAGTATTGCAGCAAGTCCAAGGGCACGGCCTGGCGTTCGCCATTCAGACAGCAATACATCATCGTCACTCGAAGCACTTAATTCAACAGAGATGACCCATTCTCCACCTTCTTCTGTTGTTAACACAAGTTCGCCACGAACCAACATATTGTCGCTAAGTAGGCCGTTGGGATGAATTTCAAGCGCATATGACCCGTCCGAACTGAGAATGACGAATTCTTCTGCTTCAGCGATACGAGAGAGCGGACCTTCTATTTCAACAGAAATACGTTGATTGTTTTCCCCAATAGAATCAACCGGCACGGAAATTGTAGAATTTGATTCTGACGAGATGCTGTCTTTGAACGTGGATTGAATCGGTATTCGGTTAAGGGTCAATACCGGATATTGCAGATGATAACTCCCCGCTTCACCGCATTGAAACTGCCCTTCTATGACCGTTAAGGAATTCGCCATTCCTGACTGTGAGAACTTCAGATAAAACCCATCTTCGTCTCCGGTGTCTTGCACAAGTGAAACAACTCTTCCATCGGACGATATGAGGGTACTCGTGCACGGTCCCGGATGATCAATGTCAATCGGAATGGTAGCATTTGGTAACACAGTGGCACTGTAATCTGGTAAATCCAATACAAAGGATGGTGAACAATTGGTTGATGAGAAGGTAATGTTTTGATTATGATCTCCCGTTATTGATGCAGTCCATCCCACCAAAATTCCATCATGAGTTCGGATCTGAATACCTTCAGCACCAAATTTTGAACCGTTGATGAACAAGTCACTTTGCTCGCCCTCATTGGTTCCGCTAACGAGGTCTTGTTGGCCGTCAGCTTCAATGACCATCAAATAAGGGAAATTAGGATTTGTATTGACCTCGTTTCGGCCAATATCGCCTGCCGACCTGTCAAGGTAAGTCACGAGAATTCCTGTTCCTGGTAGTCGATTATCGTATCCCGAATCTGTCCGAAGTTCGATGTAGATGGATTCATCTGGGCCAATAGGAACCATCAATACTTCTCCCGAAGCGCTGGTTCCCTGCAGTGTCACGGTAGGCCCAATGCACGGTGATGGGCTTTGATTTGGCCATGTTAAATCAAGTTCAACGGTGCGGTTAGCTCCAATCATGTCAAGAATTCCTCCACTAGGGAGGGCAGGCCACATACCCCCTCCGTTCCAATTTCCACTCGCCATGACGTCCCAATCTCCCAAACCTTTCCAGGCTTGAAACGACGAGTCATCATGGACTGGGTAAAGATCAACCGCCCCCATTTGATGCATCATTTCATGCATGATCGTACCGATACCGCTTGTTCCGGTTTGGAGGCTCGCCATTGTGTAATGATCTATTGAATGTCCGTTTCCCGTATTAATCGACGAGTCGAATTGCGTGAAATGACTCCATATTCTATTCTTGATGGAAGGGTTTTCTTCTTGTCCCTTGGATGTATGCAATATCAACAAACGGTCAACTGTACCGTCCCCATTGAGGTCAAAAGGTTCCCAATCAATGGATTTAGAAACGGTTTCAATGGATTCTCGTGCAAGTTCTTTGGGCATGAAATTCCCAATCGCGTCAACATCACGATTTGATGAATCGCTTCCATAATATGCTAAATCATTGTCAGCGCGAATCACTTCTGGATATACCGTAAGGCTCACCGTAGTCCGATTTCCGGAAACTTGATGAAAGTAATCAGAGGCACTTGTATTCAATAGATTTCGAGCCTCATCAGCCCCCCAATTTCCATTTGCAGGATAGGATTCAAAATCAACAATTAGGACCAACCAAGATTCATTTTGTTGAAGCCCAACCAGTTCTTCTGTGCTTGAGTTTTCGATAAAATTCCGCTCAATAATCCACGTGTCAACAACATCTTCGTTAATGAAACTCCATCCACCTATTGAGATGAAGGCAACAGCAGCAAGAAGGGTCAGCCATCGCTGCATGATTATCGCATGGGGAACTTATGTTTCAACGTTCGTTGCTACTGAGTGGGGCTGTAGTGATTATGCAGTGCCCAACAAAAGACGGGTCAAAGGGCTCCATTGTTTCGATTCTGCCTCGATTCGTACAAGGAGGGTTTCATCCATCGCAAACGTTGACCAGCCCAATGGTCCATCTTCACGCAACAAAATTTCCTGTGGTAATATGGAATTTTCTTTCATGAGGTGAATGAGTCTTCGTGGCATGCCATGTTCTGGAAACGGGTCGTTAAGCGATACAAGGCTCAACTCAAAATCCAATTGTGGCCGCAAGGGGATTCCTGGTCGATGATTCTGTAGCCCCATCAGGTCAAAGCCACGAAGGCTCGTACCGAGCGCATTGAAATTATCCTTCAATCGCTTTGGACATGGTACACCGTCGCAGCCAGTAACGATGACATCCGAAATTCTGTTGCTAAGGACATGTTCCATCAAACGATTCCTGTCTGTTTTGGATTCACAGATCCCTGCGAACCTCATCATGCTATATCCGTCAATTGGATTCACTCCATAGTGCGCATTTGCTCCCAAGCAAGAACAATCTGCAATGAGAATTCGCCGCTTTCTGCCCTCATGGTCCAAGCGTGTTTTGGAAATTCCAAAGTGACTCGGATCCATCGCTAACCAACGTGAACCGATGGCTTCTGAACTGGACCAATAGATAAGGAGCA